>CAMWTP010000031.1 GCA_947177165.1 uncultured Lachnospiraceae bacterium | reverse complement strand
CGCCGATAGAGATGCCGCGTTTTTCTCCGATGGCAATGCCGCGCTGTTCGCCAATCGAGATGCCGCGTTTTTCTCCGATGGCGATACCTCTGTTTTCTACCCGATCCAATACTTCACACATATTAACGCCCTCCTTCTTCTCCTCCTTCTGCAGTGTATCCAATACTTCATAGTATCTGTCATCGCCTGTCAGAGCCTGCAGTAACTTTAAGAATTCATCGACATGTTTGATTTCCTGTGGGCTTGGTATATAGTCCACATTCTTGCGCCTGTTGACGAAATACTCAGCGATGATGCGGAAATCGCTGTGGAAGTTGTCAAGTTTGTCATCCAGAAAAGCGACCTCCACAAGGTTGATTTTGTAGTCATTCACATAAGGCCTTAATTTTTCAGGAATGTCCATGCACTCATACAGGCTTTTTGGTTTATTCCAGTGTTTCAGGCCGAAATACAGAACAATGGTGACAACGGGGTAATTCGGCTTGTCTTTTTCCCCTCTGGTCAGCTGACCGGGGTAGGAGGCACCGTCGTATCCAAAGATGCGCATCGGTATATAAGGCTCCATGCCGGTCTCGTGTTCCAGCCCGTACAGGGCAAAGCATATTCTGTGGGGAATCCAGTGTTTGGATACATCCCGCTCCTGCTCGTGAATCCTGTTGCTGAATTTGTACTGGCTTTTGTCCTTGACGTTCGCGAGCTCATTTTCGGAGACGACCTGCTCACCGTCGAACAGTACCCCGTTTATAATGTCGGCAAAAACATCGTTGTAATCGGCAAGTATTTTCTCAGTAATGTCTTTTGCACCCATTTATCAAACTCCTCTTAACAGTATAGTAGTATAACTGACATCAATTATTAAAGAGAATCTCCAATACCAAACTCAGCCATTAACTGTGTCTGATAATCAGCATCAGATACAGCGCGCTTTAAGTCGTCGATTCGGTTCTGCTCTAGTAAAATAGAATTAAGCTGGTTGATTTCGTCAGCCATTTTTTCACGTCCGCGTTTTTCCCCGCGCTGTTCGCCGATAGAGATGCCGCGTTTTTCTCCGATGGCAATGCCGCGCTGTTCGCCAATTGTGATACCTCTGTTTTCCACCCGGTCTAATACTTCACACATATTAACGCCCTCCTTCTTCGCTTCCCTCTGCAGTGTATCCAATACTTCATAGTATCTGTCATCGCCTGTCAGAGCCTGCAGTAACTTTAAGAATTCATCGACATGTTTGATTTCCTGTGGGCTTGGTATATAGTCCACATTCTTGCGCCTGTTGACGAAATACTCAGCGATGATGCGGAAATCGCTGTGGAAGTTGTCAAGTTTGTCATCCAGAAAAGCGACCTCCACAAGGTTGATTTTGTAGTCATTCACATAAGGCCTTAATTTTTCAGGAATGTCCATGCACTCATACAGGCTTTTTGGTTTATTCCAGTGTTTCAGGCCGAAATACAGAACAATGGTGACAACGGGGTAATTCGGCTTGTCTTTTTCCCCTCTGGTCAGCTGACCGGGGTAGGAGGCACCGTCGTATCCAAAGATGCGCATCGGTATATAAGGCTCCATGCCGGTCTCGTGTTCCAGCCCGTACAGGGCAAAGCATATTCTGTGGGGAATCCAGTGTTTGGATACATCCCGCTCCTGCTCGTGAATCCTGTTGCTGAATTTGTACTGGCTTTTGTCCTTGACGTTCGCGAGCTCATTTTCGGAGACGACCTGCTCACCGTCGAACAGTACCCCGTTTATAATGTCGGCAAAAACATCGTTGTAATCGGCAAGTATTTTCTCAGTAATGTCTTTTGCACCCATTTATCAAACTCCTCTTAACAGTATAGTAACACAGTTGCTATCTTTTTGCCATAGCTCATAAAAGAATGAATGTATGTTCTTATAGCATATTAGCAAACTTTTGTTCGCGTGTCAATACAAAGTGCGAAAATTTGTTTGCAATTGCTTTCATATAAAAATCAGTGTCAGCAATTTTTATATGGCTTCGTATGTGTTGTATAAAAAAATATGAAGTGAAGATAATAGGAAATGACAGACGGTATTTATGATAGTCCCATACATAGAGTGCCCTGGCGGCTTCGTGCTTCCCGGGAGGCTCGGTCAAAAGGCAGGGAGAGGTATGGACTTTTTAGCGAGAAGTGACTATCAGAGAGTTTTGCTGTACATTCTGACATCAGTGTCAGTTTTACTGGCATTAAAATATCTTTTACCGTATTTTCTTCCATTGCTGGTGGCATTCTTGATTGTGGTACCGTTACAGCGGTTTTGCCAGCGGCGGGAGAGAACTTTTTATACAGATGATGTGGAGGGAGTAAGCGCTGGAACGAGGGAAAATAACAGAGTCAGAAGCAGGTCCGGGCAAAAAGGATTTATGGCCGGCGGGATTTTGTTCGGCATTATTTTGATTGTGGCATTGATTATCGTTGGGCTTGGCACTTTCTTAGCCAGCAAGGCGAGAACATTTGTGCAGAACGCGGATTTCTGGACAGACAGCATCGCGCAGCTAATTGCAGGCCTCAGCGCGGAAGTCGAGAATTTTTTTCAGCTGCAGCATGGAACTGTTGAACTGTGGATATCAAACCGGACTGCAGAGCTTGGGGAATGTCTTGCACGGTCCGGCGATGGGCTGCTTACCGGGAGTCTGCGTTATCTGTCTGCGGCGGGGCGCGCAGGGACGTTTGTCGTGGTAAGCTTCATCTGCGTCGTTTTGTTTGCGAGGGAAATTGAAGGCTGGCAGCAGGGACTTTTGAACCTCGCTGCGATAGAGCCGGCAATTGATCATATTTTGTCAATCATTCTGCGCATCGGGAAAAAGCTCGGAGGTATGATCAAGACATATCTAAAGACGCAGACGGTCATACTTTTATGTATCAGTATCACGGCGGCAATCGGTCTGTATCTGGGGGGGACGGCGGAAGGCTGGTTCTATGGGATTCTCGCCGGTTTTATGGATTTCCTTCCCTTTATCGGGACAGGGATTGTGCTCATTCCGATCGGGGTGATGAGCTTTTTAAAAGGGAATATCGGCAGCGGAGTGATTATCATTCTCACGTATTTCATGTGCGTGATTATCCGGGAGTTTCTGGAGCCGAGACTGTTGGGAAACGGTCTGAAATTCTCGCCGGTGGCAATATTGATTTCCGTGTACGCAGGAGTGATTTATTATGGCATCGGCGGCGTCATCCTGGGGCCGATAACACTTCTGATTTTAGTGGAACTGGGACGGGAAATTTTCATGCCCGGACACAGGTAGGTATTTCCGTGAAATCGGTTGACAGTGAAAAAAGATAAAGTGTATACTCATATGTAGGATATCATCAATAACTATTTAAGGCTGCGTCTGGCATAACTGGATTGCTGATAATCATGCAGGATATAGTATTGTTATTGGGAAGAGAATTACGAAGGAGGTGTTATGTGCCATGCAGAAAGGCAGTGAAGGCAAGGCGATAACAATATACGATATAGCGAAAGAGGCGGGCGTATCTCCGGCGACCGTGTCGAGGGTACTCACCAGGAATGCGAAGGTGCGCCCTGAAAAACGGGAAAAAGTGGAGGCGTTGATCGCAAAGTACAATTTTAAGCCAAACGTGTTGGCGAAAGGACTTGCCGATACCAGAACGAAAACAATCGGGGTGCTGGCTGCGGATATCAGAAATCCGTATTATGCGTCCCTTTTTGTCGCCTGTGAGCAGGCCGCGAGGGAGGCAGGGTACACAGTCGTGCTCTACAATTCGTTGGGAAAAACGGAAAATGAAGTGGAACTGCTGGGGAAGCTTCAGGAGCAAAAAGTTGACGCAATCATACAGCTCGGCGGCAGAGTGGACGATCTCGTGTCCAGTATTGAGTATGTGGAGCTCATCAATGATATCATGTCGACAATTCCTGTCGTCGTGACGGGGAAGCTGGATGGAACCAGGTGCCATGTAGTCCGCATTGACAGCATGAAAGCCATGGAGCTGCTGATGGAGCATCTGTTGGGGCTGGGGCACCGGAAAATCGCCATGGTCGGCGGAAGGCAGGATGTGCTTGCCACTTTTGAAAAATCACAGATGTACAAGCAGATTCTCAGGGAGAACAAGATACCATATGATCCGGAATTGGTTATGGATGATGGGGGCAGCTACGATTTTGAGACAGGATACAGACAGATGAACGAACTTCTGGCTAAGCGCTCGGATATGACAGCTGTGATCGCTGTCAATGATTTTACGGCGATGGGGGTCATGAAGTGTCTGAATGAACACGGAATCCGCATACCGCAGGATATGTCCATCGTAAGTTATGATAATACATATATGGCTGAGATGGCCATGCCGAGACTCACGAGCATCGATTATAATTATGAGGAGTATGGGAGAACGCTGATCGATACTTCGATAGCCATGATCGAGGGCAGAAAAAAGGACGCGCTGCGCATGGTGATGCCGGGGCTTGTCATACGTGAGAGCAGCGGATCAGTGCCGGTGATTTGAGTCAACGCAGGAATGGGACAAAATGAATGCGATTTCATGATAAAGAGTGCAAACAGGACGAAAAAGTCTTGTTTCCGCTCTTTTTTTTGTGTTTGAATAGAATGAACAAGAGGGGTGATGTGCAATATGCACAAAAATAGGCATTAAATAATGTGAAAACAATGAAATGTTTCTTCCTGAAAACAAAAATATATTGACTTTTGCCAACAATAGTAATATTATTTAAATATGAAATCGGTTTCGAGTAGTCAATTTAAAAATGAGGGAGGTAATACAATGGGGAAAACAAAAACCAGGGTGAAGAGCAATTATAATTCGAGCCTCACCTTTTTCCAGAAAGTAAAGAAATACAGAGTTCTGCTTCTGATGTGTCTTCCCGCTGTTCTGTTTTTTCTGGCATTCAGCTATGCGCCGATGCCCGGTATCTGGGTTGCATTTGTAAAGTACAACTACAGGGACGGGATTTTCGGAAGCAAGTTTATCGGCCTGGATAACTTCAAGTTTCTTGCCACCTCAGGAAAGCTGTTAAGTCTGACCAAGAATACAATTTTGTACAATCTGGCCTTTATCATACTTGGCAATTTCCTGGCAGTATTTGTGGCAATTCTTCTGAACGAGATGCGCAGCAAATGGTTCAAGAAAATTTCCCAGACGATCATGTTCCTGCCGTACTTTATCTCACAGGTTCTGGTAGGTATTCTGGTGTTCAACCTGCTCAACTACGACACAGGTTTTGTGAATGGTATTCTGACGAGTCTTGGTCTGGAGCGGTGGCAGCCGTACTCCAATCCAAATGTCTGGCCGCCGATTATGATTATCGTGTATCTGTGGCAGCAGACCGGTTACAACTCCGTCGTGTACTTTGCGGCGATCATGGGTATCGACGGTGAGATGATGGAAGCTGCAAAAGTGGACGGTGCAAACGGTTTCCAGAGAATCCGCTACATAATCCTTCCGAGCCTCAAGCCGACGATTGTTATCCTGCTTCTGTTCGCGCTCGGCGGCATCGTAAAAGGCAACTTCGGACTGTTCTACAATATCGTAGGCACGAATCCGATTCTCTATAACACGACAGATATCATTGAGACCTATGTATATCGTGCGACGATGACAGACTTTAACTTCTCTACAGCATCCGCAGTGGGTCTGTACCAGTCCGTGATTGGATTTATCATCGTTATGACTGTGAACTTTATCGTAAAGAAAATAGAACCAGATTATTCACTGTTTTAAGAGAGGAGGAGCAACATGGCAAAGAAAGAAGACAAAGACCTTATGGAATCAGGCGCCAAGGTGAAGCTTGGCACTTCGGATAAAATTATCAGGGGATTTGGATATGTGTTCCTGACACTCTATTCTGTCTGCTGTATCGTACCGTTTATCATCATTGTCAGCACATCCTTCACCAGTGAGTCCGTGATCAGGGCGGAAGGTGTGCAGTTCCTGCCAAAGGAAATCACGCTGACCGCGTATAACATGGTCACAAAGAGCGGTGGAATCTGGTTGTCTTATCTGGTGACGATTCTTCTGACAGTCGTTGGAACAGCTGTTGGATTATCCATCATCTCGATGACAGGTTACGCACTGCAGAGAAAGGATTTTCCGTTCCGCAACGCGATATCATTTTTCATATACTTTACAAGTCTGTTCCAGGCGGGACTTGCGCCGTATTACCTGCTGATGACACAGACCTATCATCTGAAAGACAGCTATCTGGCAGTGCTCCTGCCGCTGCTGATGTCACCATGGCTGATTATCCTGATGAAGAATTTCGTCAAATCAATTCCGCACGAGATTACAGAGTCTGGAAAAATTGACGGCGCGGGCGATATGAGAATTTTCGTGTCCCTGATTCTGCCGATGTTAAAGCCGGCGCTTGCGACCATCGGACTGTTTCTGGCATTAGGTTACTGGAACGAGTGGTATCAGTCATCACTGTTCCTGAGCTCAAGAGTAGCAGTAAAGCCTTTGCAGTTTACACTGTATGAGATCGTGAACAAGACAGACGCCTTGAAGAATTCCGTTGCAGGTCAGTTTATCAACCTTGCGGATATCCCGCAGGAGAGCGTTAAGATGGCGAACGCTGTGCTCGCAACAGGGCCGATCGTTCTGCTGTACCCGTTTGTACAGAAGTATTTTATCAGCGGCATCACTGTTGGTGCTGTGAAGGGCTAAATAACTAAGCAGCTCTAAGGCGTCAAAATACGCCGCCTAAGACCTGCTAAGTTTTTAGAAGAACGCAAAGGGCAGCGTTCTTTCGGGTATAACATATATTTGAGGCGATAGCTCCGCGGGAGCGGAGATAAGCAAATAAAAGATAACAGGAGGACAAAAAATGAAAAAGAAAGTATTGGCATTATTATTGACAACCACTATGATTGCCGGGCTTACAGCAGGCTGCGGCGGAAATTCGGACTCAGATTCCAACTCAAATGCAAGTGACACACCGACAGCGGCAGATTCATCTTCATCCAATGACAACGCATCTGCAGACAATGCGTCATCGGATAACGCTTCTGGCAGTGATGCAGCGGCTTCATCCGATGATCCGTGGGCAAATGTGGACACATCAGAGCATGTTGTCATTACATATATGACAACCGGTGAGACACCGACCGGAACAAAGGAAAAATATGATGAGATGATGACAGAGCTGAATAAGATTCTGACAGAGAAGTGCAACGCAGAGCTGCAGACTTACTTCATCAGCTGGACAGATTATCTCTCTAACTACAACCTGACACTGGCGCAGATGGATGGTACTGTAGACCTTGTCGGAACAGCTTCCGACTGGCTGGACGCGTGGCCAAACTCCAAAAACGGCGCATTCTTAGAGCTGTCAGAGGATATGTTAAAGACTTATGCACCGAAGACCTGGGCAAGCGTTCCGGCTGAGAACTGGGAGCTT
This sequence comes from uncultured Lachnospiraceae bacterium, assembly GCA_947177165.1. Taxonomy (GTDB): domain Bacteria; phylum Bacillota; class Clostridia; order Lachnospirales; family Lachnospiraceae; genus COE1. The sequence goes on along the minus strand of CAMWTP010000031.1, from coordinate 57,841 downwards.
TGCAAGTATGACGGTGAGATTTATCTGATTCCTGAGGACAATTACGCACAGTGGACCAACCATGGTTTCATCTATCGACTTGACTGGGCAAAGGCTGCCGGTCTTTCAGACGGTGTAAAGAGCTGGGAAGATCTGACGACTTACTTCAGATATGTAAAGGAGACATATCCTGACATTACTCCCTGGGATTCAGATGGTACGCAGTATGCACAGATGGCAGGCGGCTGGATCGCTTCCCACTCTGACTATGTACCTATCGACGGTATCAACTCCGCAGCAATGTGGGGCGGCACAAGAAGTGATCTCTACACAGTATATTCTCCGTTTGTGACAGACACAGATTCTCTTGTAGAGTTTGCGAAGATGATGAAGGAATGGGATGAGATCGGCGTATGGCAGACAGACGTTCTGAACAATACCTCCTCAACAAACCGTGATGACTACAGAATCGGAAAGGTTGCAGCAGAGCAGCATCATACACAGACATGGACAGATCTGGTAAGCCACACACCTGCCAACACAATTTACGACGATGACCCGAATGCAGAGACAGGATTCTTCTATTTTGGTCAGGAGACCGGCAATGTGACGGCACTGTCTATCACACATGGCGCAATGGCAATCTCTGCAGGCAGCAAGAATCCGGAGAGAGCACTGATGGTATACGATTTGCTGAGAAACGATCCGGACTGCTACAAGCTGTTCTGCTATGGTATTGAGGGTGTTTCTTATGAAGTGACAGCTGATGGTCTGAGAACAACACCGGAAGGCTACAACCAGGATACAGATAACATCAATGGAACTACGAACTACTGGTGGGGACGTAACGATGACCTTGAGATTCTCGATGCGACACGCGACTGGGATAAGATCAACGCATTGTATGATGAGTATGACAAGATTAAAATCGAGTATCCGTATGGCCAGTTCGTAGCAGAAGTTGACAATATCCGTTCACAGATCAACAATATTAATGAGATTACGACGAACTACATGAAGCAGATCGCATTCGGCAAATATTCCGGAACAGCAGAGGATATCGTTGCAGAGTATCAGTCCGCATTGAAGGCAGCAGGTATCGATGAGGTTACAGCAGAGTTACAGAGACAGTTTGATGAGCTTTATAAATAAAAATCTGCAGTGACGGTTTCGCAGCTTAGGAGGGTATGACTACTGTCATATCCTCCTTTTTATGCACACGGATGTCCAAAGGAAATATGTCAGCAGAGGCTGACGGACGCCTGGCGCACGAGTAGGGAAAGATGGCTCTTTCCTACTCGATTGCACAGACCCGTGCAGAGGAAATATGCCGCTAAGGCGGCGCACGGGTCGCGCGGCGAGTAGGGGGAGAAGGAGCGCTGGTGCAGAGGATAGAGAGTGTGTGTAAGGAATTTGGCAATATAGGAGACATGACAGGATGAATCCAAGTGATTTTTTGTGTGATGTTTTGGAACAGGCGGTTGAAAGAGAGAATTCTTATTGGAAAAGGAAAATTTTAAATGCGGATTTTGACAGGATCCATATGGCGATTATGTAGGTATGCTACACTGATAGAGGTAAATTCATTATTTGTGCTTGAACCAATAAAGGTAAAGGGCAAAAACCGGCAGTCATGGATCGTAGGAAAACGCGATTGTTTTGGCGTTGACGATTGTATTTGAAAGTGATATGATTTAGCCACGAAAGCGGGTCTGAGAAGGAAAGATGAAACTGCAGAAACAACTGGGTAAATTGAGCAGAATAATTTAACAATTCTTGAATGTGGGGGAGAGATATGGGACGATTTGAGATTAAAGACAATTTTTATTTAGATGGGAAGCCGTTTCAGGTCATATCCGGAAGTATCCATTATTTTCGCGTAGTGCCGGAATACTGGCGTGACCGGCTGGAAAAATTGAAGGCGATGGGCTGCAATACAGTAGAGACTTATATTGCATGGAATGTCCATGAGCCCAGAAAGGGCGTATATGACTTTGGAGGCAGAAACGACCTTGTAAAGTTTGTAAAAACCGCGCAGGAGCTTGGACTGTATGTGATCCTCAGACCATCGCCCTACATTTGCGCTGAGTGGGAGTTTGGAGGACTTCCGGCATGGCTGCTGCAGGAGGATGGAATGCGTCTTCGCGCGTGTCATGAATCGTTTTTGAAGCATGTCAGAGAGTACTATGACAGACTGTTTCCGCTGATCACACCGCTTCAAATCACCGAGGGCGGTCCGGTGATCCTGATGCAGGTAGAGAATGAGTATGGATATTATGGCGATGATACCCATTATATGGAAACGATGCGCGACATGATGCTGGAGCACGGTGTGACAGTGCCGCTTATCACCTCGGACGGGCCGTTTGAGGAAGCGCTCTCATGCGGCTGTCTTGATGGGATCCACCCGACTGGAAACTTTGGATCGCGCACCAAAGAGCGTTTTGCAGTGCTCGCGCCCTATGCCAAGAGCGGTCCTCTGATGTGTGCGGAGTTCTGGGTGGGCTGGTTTGACCACTGGGGAAACGGCGGCCATATGCACGGGAATCCGGATAGCCCGCAGGATTTGGACGATATGCTGGATATGGGGCATGTCAACATCTATATGTTTGAGGGCGGCACGAACTTCGGATTTATGAACGGTTCGAACTATTATGATGAGCTGACGCCGGATGTGACTTCGTATGACTATGATGCGCTGCTCACGGAGGCAGGCGACTTTACCGAAAAGTATTACCAATTCCAGAAGGTAATAGGCAAATACGCCCCGATTCCGAAGGTAGAGTTCACGACCAATATCAGGAAAAAGGCATACGGAAAACTGACAGCAGTGTCACAAACAGGACTGTTTCAGAATCTTGGGAATCTGTCGGAACCGATTGTGGATAAGTTTCCGGTCTGCATGGAAAAATGTGGACAAAATTATGGCTATATTCTCTACCATTCAACGTTAAAGCATGAGCAGAATATCGAGCGCATCCGCCTGTGGGGGGCGAATGACCGCGCGAATATCTTTGCGGACAACAGGCGCGTGGTAAACCTGTACGACACAGAACTTGCCTATGAGTATGATGTGATGGCTGGAAAGGTGAAAAAGGCACAGGATGCGAATGCGCCGGCTGCCGGCGGGGAGGAAGAGAGACAGAATGAGCCGGTTACCTTTGCGGAGAATGCACCGATCGATATCCTCATGGAAAATATGGGGCGCGTGAATTTCGGCCCGATGATGGAACGCCAGCGAAAAGGAATTGCAGAGTGTGTCCAGATCAACGGTCACATCCATTACAACTGGACAATGTATCCGCTGCCGCTCGACAACATCGACAGGCTTGATTTTGACAGGGGCTGTACGGAGGGGCTTCCCGCATTCTACAGGTTTGAGTTTGAGGTGGATGAGGCCGGCGATACGTTCCTGGAGCTTGACGGCTGGGGAAAGGGCTGCGTGTTCCTGAACGGATTTAATCTCGGCAGATACTGGGAGATCGGGCCGCAGAAACGTCTGTATATACCGGCGCCGCTCTTGAAACTGGGAAAAAATGAGATTGTTGTGTTTGAGACAGAGGGGAAAGCGACAGGCGTGATCGAGCTGAAAAGTGAGCCGGATATCGGGTAATGTACAAGCGGAAACAGTTCTCAAGAAACATTAGATTCATCTGCTATGAGGGAACCTGCAAAGGTACAGAAAAAATGAAATAATGAATGATAAGAATCCTGGTATAAGTATCGGATGCCAATAGCCGAGACTGATACCGGGATTTTTTGCTAATATGTTTTTACGTTGCAAAACAGACGAAAATACGTTATACTGAATTATACCCAAAAAGAATACTTTGGGGAACAAGGTTAAATATGTGGATTAAATTGAGAGAAAATCAGGAGGCATCCAATGTGTATATCAGAATTGCGGAGATGAAGGACGAATTTGGCAGATCGGCGAATCCGCTGGCCATATGGAGCGGATGTTATTAAATCAATATACTTATGTGAAAGAGGTGAACCCATTGAAAGAATTTCAAAGAGGACAGAAGATTAGGACCGCATCAGGCGGGGAGCTCGAGGTGGTTGAAAAACTGGGGGAAGGAGGACAGGGTATTGTATACAGGGTGAATTACAATGGAGAGCAGCTGGCGCTCAAATGGTATTTTGGCAGCAAGCTGAAAGATTCTGTAAAGTTCTATGATAATATCCAGAACAATATCAGAAAAGGCGCGCCGACCAATGCATTTCTGTGGCCACAGGAAATTACAGAGGAATTTGAGGGAAGCTTTGGCTATCTGATGGAACTGCGTCCGCCCGAGTATAAGGATTTTTCAAGATTTCTGCTTGCAAAGGAGCAATTTGGGAGCATTGATGCAGTGCTCAACGCCGCACTGTGCATCACAAACGGATTCCGTGTGCTGCACAACAAGGGATACAGTTATCAGGACCTGAATGACGGCAATTTCTTCGTGAATCCAGAGACGGGGGATGTGTTGATCTGTGATAATGACAATGTGGCGCCGTACCGTGAGAATCTGGGGATTGCAGGCAAGTGCAGGTATATGGCGCCGGAGGTTGTCACGAGGGAAAAACGCCCGGATGCGCATACAGACAGGTTTTCCCTGGCAGTTGTGCTGTATCTGTTGTTGTTCCGAAATCATCCGCTGGAGGGACGTAAGACAGCGTGTCCCTGTCTTACGGAGGAGCTGGAACGAAAGTTCTATGGTGAAGACCCTGTCTTTGTATGGGACCCTGGGGATGATTCCAACAGACCGATTCGGGGCGTACATACCAACGAGATCAGGTTATGGCCGATGTATCCCGCCTTTATCCATCAGGTATTTGAGGAGGCTTTCAGCAGGGAGTCTATGACGGGTGCGGACAGGGAGCAGCGCGTTCTGGAGAAAAAATGGCTGAGTACGTTCATTGCACTGCGCGACGCGGTAGTCGTGTGCGGTAAATGTCACAGCGAAACGTTTGTGGATTTGACAAAGCCGTCCTGCAAGTGCATCAATTGTGGAAATGACATGCAGAGACTGCCCGTACTGAAGGTCAAGAAATATCAGATCGCGGTATCGCCGGGAAAACAAGTATATGCCTGTCATGTAGTGCATGACAGCGATGATTATAAGGAAGTAAAAGGAGAAATTATCACAAGTGTGAGCGATCCGTCACTGGTAGGGCTGAAAAACAATTCAGGTATTGTCTGGAATGTCATTTTGCCCAATGGCTCGACTAAGCCGTGTGAGAATGGTCACACGGTCAAGATGGGGCGCGGACTGAAAATTAACTTTGGCAATGGAAATATTGGGGAAATTATCTGAAAGGAGAAATAAAAGTATGGGATTATATGATGATGTGGTAGAAATACCAAGAAGGACGATGGTGCTCTTCTTCGTAGTAGATACATCGGGCAGTATGACTGGGGATAAGATTGGTACCGTCAATAACGCGATCAGGGAAATTGTCCCGGAACTAAAGGATATATCCGATAGTAATGCGGATGCGCAGATCAAAATAGCGACGCTTAATTTTTCTACAGGAACGTGCTGGATGGAAAGCGAGCCTGTTGCAGCGGAAAATTTCAGATGGAATGATCTTGATGCATCTGGCGTGACATCGCTGGGGGAGGCATGTCTGCAGTTAAATGAGAAGCTGTCAAAGAAAGCGTATATGAGTGACGCCACCGGATCATTTGCGCCTGCCATTTTCCTGCTGTCAGACGGGGAGCCGACTGACAATTACCAGCATGGTCTGGAACGTCTGAAACAGAATAACTGGTTCAAGAAAGCGATCAAGGTCGCGGTGGCAATAGGGGATGATGCCAATAGGAATGTCCTGGCTGAATTTACAGGAAATATGGAAGCTGTTATTAAAGTCAATAATCCGACGGAGCTGAAGCAGTGGATTCAATTCGTGAGCGTTCGTTCATCGGAAATCGGAAGCCAGAGTGCCCTCATTGGTACAGGAGATAATACCAATGACATTCCAAGCAAGCAGGATGACATGATAGCGGCAATAATGGATGCAAAACAGAATCCAAGCGCTTATTGGGATGATAACGATGACAATATCGTGTGGTGAGGAAGGGGGTGGATGCCTTGGACTTAAGAGTGTTTTATTCCTCAGCCCAAGGTGCCAGTCATATCAGGAAGAACAAAGAATGTCAGGATTATTCGGGCAGTTACTGCGACGATACATGTGCAATCGCAATCGTGTGTGACGGACATGGCGGGGATGACTATGTCAGAAGCGGTATAGGGTCAAAAATAGCTTGCGAGGTGGCAAAAAAAAATATCATAACCTTTATAAAGGATACAAAAGCGGAGGTTTTGAATGAAAATGCCGACGAACGTCTGATGCGGTTGGAGGCAAGCATTATTTCTGGATGGGGCAGGTCGGTGAGGCAGCACTTTGATGACCATCCATTTACGGACGAGGAATTGAAGGATGTTTCCAGCAAGGCCCGGAAGAAATATGAGGAGGGCGAGATAGAGGGTGCCTATGGGACGACGCTGATCGCCGTTGCAATGACAGAGGACTATTGGTTCGGGCTGCAGATCGGCGATGGCAAATGCGTTGCCGTCACCAGGGAAAGTCAGTTTGGAAAACCGATTCCCCGAAATGATAAATGCTTTCTGAATGCAACGACATCGATATGCGACATCGATGCGCTGGCAAATTTCCGGCACCGCTATTCCCAGAAGCTTCCAGCCGCCATATTTGTGGGATCGGATGGAACAGATGACAGTTTCAGTAATGACGAACAGCTGTATGGATTGTACAGGACGATTGTGTATTCGTTTGGGACGACTGATTTTGATGAGGCGAAGAAGGATCTGGAGGACTATCTGCCGAGGCTTTCCGCAAAGGGGAGCGGCGACGATGTGTCCATTGCCGCCATATTTGACATGAATGCAGTTGCGGAACTGCGTATCGTCAAGGATTTTGATCCGGAGAAAGAGAAGGCAAGAATTGCAGAAGCAGAAAAAAGGGAGGCGGAAAAAAGAGAATCGGAGAGAAAGGAGACAGAGCAAAGAGAAGCGGAGCAGAGAAAGACAGAGCAAAAAGAAACAGAATGCAGGGAAACAGGGATGCAGTCTGCCGCAAGGGAGCAGGCGGATGGTGCTGTTTCGGATAGCGCAGCTTCGATAAGACGATGAAAGGAGAAATGGCGGAACGTGGACAGAAGAAAGGTTGCACAGGTGCTTGAGGAAATATTTGGCAGCTATCAGAACGGGAGCATACAGGATCGCGCGGGAATGCGGAATGCAGTCTGTGATTTGCTGGATGACCTGCATTATCCGGAGGAACAGATAGTTTTAAGGCATGCTATGGATTCAGGCTTTTTCTGGAAATTTTTCACCGGGATGGAGACTGATGTTGATGCGGCGTTAAGGGCAGTGGAACGGATTGGACAGGAGGGGCATCTACCCAGGGAGGATGCATGGTTTGTGGTGCAGTGCATCATGGCAGCACGGGGACAGAATCCGGACTTGCTAATGAAAAAAAATGTACAGAAGCTTCAACAGGAGAATATAGGTACGGGGCAGCAGGAAAATATCGTGCAGACACAAAAAACGGGCGGGAAGGAGCAGCCCAAAGAAGATCATAGTATCTTTGAGACAGAGTGCAGAAATAAGGGCGGAAAAGAAGGAAAGCTGTGTTTGTATAAAGACAGACTCGTTTTTAACCAGTACATGAAAAGGCAGCAGATCGAGATTCGCTATGATGAGATATCCAATATTAATCAAAATTGTGGAGCATGGTTTTTTATGATTGCAGGCATAGTTTATATTATTGGCGCGCCTATCGTAATAGCCCTTGGTGGTATTCTGGTAGGGGTTTTAGCCTGTTTCATTGGAGTTGTATCATACATCTTAGGATTGAGGATTAAACATAGATGCGTATTTATATACATAGAGTCTGGATATTATTCATTTGGATTTAAAAATAAGTCAGATAAAAACAATGCGTTGAATATTATAATGAATGAAGTAAAACGATAATTCAGCCAGGAAAAAGGAAAGAAACTGAGAGGGAAGATTGAAAAAGTCTCAAAATAAATGTCATGTGCAAAGAGTAGGAGAATATTGAGATGGACAGTCAGAAAGTCACACAGGTTTTAATGCAGATCTTTGACATATACGGGATTGAAATCGTCAAAAGACAGAACAACTTCAAAGCAGCTGTTTTGGATCTCCTTCCAGAGCAGGAATATAAGGATGAGAGGATCGTGATTAGGAATGCCATAGAAGCTGATGCGTTTCTGCCGCTTGTCACAGCCAGCCCCGTCACAGCAGATACAGTGGCAATGGCAGAACAAAGGCTGAGAAAAACAGCACATATGGCAGATGAGGCTGCAGGGTTTGCGATTCGGTGCTTTGTGGCGGCACTGGGTGTAAATTTAGAGACCATAACATGGGAAATAAACCATGTTGATGAGGAAGATAGGAGGAAGCAGGAAGAAAATCGAGGGAGCAGGCTGAAGACGATAGCAATGCTCGTGATTTTTGGGATACTGGTATGGGGTGCGTCGTTTCTTGTTTTTTATCTTGCAGACGAGATGGATATCAGGTATATGCCAGTTTCTTCAATGATTATATCAATATGTGCTGCCTTTTGGCTAAAGAAGCGCAGGGATTCAAATATTTTTGCGGCTATCGTATTAAGTATTGCATGGGGAGCAGCGGGTTTTTTGATTTATTTTTTGGCTTGTGACGGAGTTTATGTAACTTATTACAATGACAATTATTATGATTCTTATAGTGAATATTTAAGAGAGCAGGTACCAGTAGAAGCTTACAATGATATTGACAGAATGCAGGAAGACATTCATACGATTGTTTCTGATATCGAGAAAAACAACGGTTCGTTTTACTATAATGGGCATCAGTATGGTCTTTCTGGCGAAAACGAACAGATATTGCTGTGTGCTGCCGCGGTTATTACCATAATTCTGATACATTTTATTCAGAAAATAGTTTTGAAGCTGTCTTTCACTGTAGAAAGAAAATGCAAAATAAATAAAAAGAAAGGATAAAGGGTATTTACGATAGATTCCGGTATAAGTATGCGGTGCCAATAGCTGAGACTTATACCGGAATTTTATATGAATAAAAATACGTCGAAAAAGGCGATTGGTTCTTGTGGATTCCAGTGCAAAAGGATATAATGGGCCTATAAAAAGGATAGATGAGAGGCCGGAGAAAGGCAGCAGACAGATAGGAGTTGACAGGAAATGGACAACAAAATGACCGTTGTATCCCAACAATTATATAATCAGGCAATATCGCGCGCAATGACCGCTTCAGAGGCGATTGACTTTTTGGAAAGAGAGGCAAAGATGCGTACCCTTCGGGAAAAGCTGGAGCGGTTTTCTCATGGGCAGGAGCTAAAGAGCACCCTGGTGCAGGGATTGATGCAGAATCACGCAAATCAGAACAAAGAATCGGTAGAACGGCGTGTGCGCGGATGGCTGAATAATCCCAAAAATCAGACACTGCGGAAAAAGGATGCAATTGAGCTTTGTTTTATATTGAAATTGTCCGTGGAGGAGGCAGACGCGCTTGTAGCACTCATCTCCGAGGAGGGACTGCACTGGAGAAATCCGGATGAGATTGTGTATATCTTTGCCCTAAAGCAGGGAATGGATTATTCTGAAGCGCAGAAATTAAACGATGAGATGGCAGGAATTCTCTCTGGCGTGACAGAGTCAGGAACGCCTGCGGAGAACAGTTTTACGCCGCTTATCCGCTCGGAAGTCACAGCGCTTCGCACAAGGGAAGAGCTTATCGATTACCTGACAGGGGCGGTGTCGAGACTTGGGCGTTATCACAACAACGCGTACAGGCTCTTTATGGAGATGATGAAAGCGCTCGAAAATCCGCTGCCTGATGAGGGGGAGGAGAACGCCGGGCTGTTTGAGAAGGAAGAACTGATGAGGGAAGAACTGACGATCCGTGACATATTGAGGGAGTATCTATATGAGAAAAATGTGCTGTATGCCAAGGGGCTGATACAGGCTGACAAGAAGAAAGATAAGAAAAGTCCGCGTTCCGAGGAGGAGCGGCTTGTCTTTACTGTGATTCAGGAAGAAGTAAGCAGGAGCTGGCCGGATGAAACGACAATCTCAAAGATGAAATCCAGAAAGGCCGATGTGACACGGAAAGTGCTGATTTTGTTGTTTCTTGCGACAGAGCAGGAACCGGAGGATGAGGACGAGGATTATGCCTTGTCAAAGGAAGAGATTTTTGAGACATTGTATCAATGCCTGAATGATTTGCTGCTCCAATGCGGTTTTATGCCGCTGGACCCGCGTTCGCCGTTTGACTGGCTGATATTGTACTGCATTTGTGCGGTGGACATGTTTGATATGAATATTCGTATGAGAACGGTTTTTAAAGAAATGTTTGGCGAACGGCCGCCTAAGGAGGAGCAGGAGAACGACAAAAATAAGTGATATGGGTGTCGGAATGGGTTCGCGGAAACAGATTGCAAGTCCCCCAAATCCGGTGTGATATTGTCTGAATAAAGGCATAGGGCTGGAGGAACAGCAGAAGCGGAGTACGCTTTTGCGGTCAGGCCGGATTTGGAAGATGAGGTGCAGAGGATGGATAATAGAATCGTATTAGCTCAGGGGACAGAGCTTCTGTTTCCTGGGATGGCATGTCAGGTTGATTCGTTGGTGGGAAAAGGTTCCAACGCCATTGTATATCTGGGGACATATCCGGACGAACAGCTGCGGAATCTGCGGCACAAGGTTTTGATTAAAGAATTGTTTCCGTGTGAACAGCAGGGACATATTTATCGGGATTCGGAAGGCGATATCTGCTGTACGGCGGATGCCGCGGCGACAATGGATCTGCACCGTTTGAGTTTTAACCGCGGAAATGAGGTGCATCTGAAATTATTGGGGGAGTCGCCAGAAGATATCGGCGCCAATATCAACACATTCCCGCTGCACCAGACTTTGTACTCCGTCCTCGGATTTTCGGGCGGCAGAAGTCTTGACAGGGAATTGGAGAGGACGAAGCTGTCGGATGTATCACTGTCCGTCCATGTACACCGGATGCTTGGCATACTCGATGTGCTGGAAACCTTTCACCGTTCGGGGTTTCTGCATCTGGATATCAGTCCTGACAATATTTTACTGATTGGTGATGGGAGGAAGGAGCGCATCTCTCTGATTGATTATAACAGTGTGCACACGCTGCAGGAAATCAGGCAGGGAGAGTCTGTGTACTACAGTGAAAAGGAAGGGTTTACGGCTCCGGAAATCCGTGCTGGAAAGATTTCCGCGATTGGGTATCCGGCAGATCTGTATGCCTTGACTGCTGTATTTTACCGGATGCTGTCCGGACAAAATCTGTCTGTTCTGCAGACTGTCCGCGGACAGGTTCCAGAGATCGCGGATGTGCCCTGTCTTGCCACAGTGCCGGAAACAGTCCGCAGCATGGTTCGGAAAATATTAAAACGCGGCCTTGCGGTTCTGGTGTCGAAGCGATATCAGACAGCGGAACAGATGCGGACGGATCTGGAAGAACTGCAGGACCGCATTGAAGGAAAAGGAATCACACATCCCGCGCTATGGGAGACGGGGCGCGCCAACATTTCCCGGGCAGTCCGCCTGAATCCCGCTTTGGAATATATCAGACAGGAGGAAAAGCTGTATCCCATTTTAGGAGAAACGGACTGCGGGGAAATGATTGCGCTTGACGCACTTGTGCAGCAGATGGTGTCCCCCGGGGGTGTCTCTGCATTTCTTCTGGGAAGCGGCGGTGCGGGAAAGACGACAGCCCTGATGAGAGCGGCATATCTGCAGCCGGCAAAATACAATGGTACGGAGCCGGCAGTTACCTATCTGTCGCTCTACGGATATCCCAGGGGAAAGGAATCCTACATAAAGGATTTGATTCTGGAAGGATTGCGGTTTAAGCCAGGCACAGAAAGTATTGAAATGGCAAGACATGAGCTGATTCAGCTGCTGGCTACACCCATGCACACAAGAAAAGGAGAACGGCCGAAACTGCTCCTCCTTCTGGATGGTCTGAATGAGATTCATGGTGATGCGGGTGAACTTCTGCGGGAAATATTGGAGCTGTCCAGGATGCCGGGCGTCCGTATCCTTCTGGCTGGGCGGAGTGATGTGGATGAGATTCCGTTTCAGAGAATCCGGCTGAGACCGCTCGGGCAGCCCGAAGTCGCGAAGATTCTCGGGGAAAGTGGTGTTCTGGCACCGGAGCAGGGCGCATTGTGGGAGCTTTTGCGCTCGCCGATGATGCTTTCCATATATATCACAACCGTGCTGAATCAGGACAGACAGGATACGATTCAGTCACAGGAACAGCTGCTGGATAAATATTTTACGGCCATGTGTGCCAAGGAAGCCAGAGCGCTTCCGGAGGAGGAAAAAGAACGCTGGCAGATCGAGGCTGCGCTCTTTTATGTGCTGCCGGAGCTTGCAAAGCTGATGCAGACAAAAAGCTGCGCAGTGTCTGCCAGAGATATGCTGCCAGTTCTGGAAAAATGCTATCGGCGCATGAGAACGCGGGAGATGACAAGGATATTTCCCCAGTGGATTGGGCATATGGCCGATATTCGCGGTGAGACGGCGGATGCGGAGGCGTGGTATGGGCTGATGGTACACGGCATTCTCTGGCGTAAGCTTGGGATGCTTGTGCGCGACGAGCAGGGGAGATACCGGATATCCCATCAGCTGATTGAGGATTATCTGGTCGGGATACAGGGGGCATTTGACAGGAAATTTGTCTGCTATGTGCGTGTCAAGGCGTTTCTGGCAGCGGTACTCTGTACAGTCTGCTTCGCCGGCCTGTATCAGTTGGTTTATCTTCCCTATTTCGCGCCCGTGGAGGAAGCGGTGAAAGTGCACTATGAGGAAGCTGCTTCGGAGAACGTGCTGAATGCGGCATTTGCGGCGTATATCAGCTGTGCGAACCAGTACGAACATTTCTCGGAACTTCTTGTCTGCATGCAGGAGAGGCCGGACAGCAGCGACGCCTACGACAGGGCGGTATACAACTGTAAAAATGCGCTGGAGACCACAAGTTCTGTCAGGCCGGGACTGGCTGCGGGATATCTGGAGCTGCTGTATCAATCCGGCGAGGTGATGCCGTGGTCGGAGCAGCCTCTTGCAGAGGAAGCCTATCTGGCGCTGACAGCCCTGCCCGAAGAGCGGGCGAAGGAATATACGAATTATTTGAACATTCTGCTCCAGGCGCGGGAGGATAGCAGTGCGTGGGAATTTTTTGACGGAGAGGCATATGTGGAAAAGTTGAAAGCGCTTCTGGATGCAGATGCCAGGGTACTCGGAAAATACTATAACATGGTGGCTGCCCCGGAACTGGCAGCGATGGAACAGAGTGATTCCGCGGAGGAACAGCAGGCGTATGTGCGCTATATGAAAACGTATGCCCTGGCTCCCAGGCAAAATGAAGTGACGAGAGAGTCCGTGGAGGATATTGAAATCTATAAAGCCAGTCAAAAGGCGGCTTTGATGGAGTGCAGACAGAATGGACTAATGACAGTATTTACTGGTTTGGAGGAATAAACATGATAAGAAAAGATAACATTGGCGTACTTGCGCTGATGACAGTAGGGCTGCTATCCACACAGATTGCCGGGTGTGGAGCATCGCAGAGCAGTTCCCACCAGGATCAGGCTGCGGACCAGGTTGTGGAGAGCATAGAGCAGCAGGATGAGGCGGATCATGCTCCGGCAGACAGCGCGGAAATTGAACAGGCAGCGCAGCATTTGCTGACAGTGTGGTCTGACTATATGGATGTTTTAGAGAAGATGTATGCCAGCGAGCTTTGGGCGCTGGACTATGTGGAGGGTTATCTGGAGAGCGGCGATTGGAATGACCTTGTCAAAGCAAGAACTGCGTGTATTGCGTCTGCCCGTTATTTGACAGAACTTTCTATGACAGAACTTTCTATGACAGAATTTTCTATGACAGAGGATGATTTGACACAAGAGGAGTACCTCATTTTGGCAGAGGCCGGAGTTGACACGAGCTATCAGACAGTAGAATTTATGTCTGTGCCAGTTTATCTGGACCAGGCGCACAATATCATCCGCAATCAACTGCTGGAAGGGCTGGAATATGACGTGTATTTTGAAAACCTGATAGAAGATCTGAGGGAGCAGGTATCGACAGAGAGGGAGTCTGTCTTCATTATGAGTAAGTATGCCTGCATCGAGACAAACTATCTATTGCTTACGCTGGGAGATTATGCGGATTCACAAACTTACTGGTCTTCTATGAAAGAAAACTATCCGGTGCTGACGTCCGAATGCACGGAATGGCTCGCGTCAGAAACGGAACTGGAAGCTGCGGCGAGTGCATGTATGGACGTGTATGAAAGCACGGTTTTGCGGCAGTCAGAGTTGGTTTCCAGGGCGGAAGCGGCGCTGTACCAAATGACACAAATGATCGAAAACGAGGATCTGGAAGCGCTGTCAGCGTCTGTCCACACAATGGTCAATGTGCCGGAACTGCTGCCCTTTCCCACATGGTACAGCCCGCATACAGCAGGATATTTAAGTGTTATCACTGGCGAGGATGGCAGCGTCGCTTATCCCGAATCAGGAGACGTTTTGGAGGATGCCAGCTATGGGATGTATATGAAGGTTGAGAATGTGACAGATGAGGAGATTGCAGATTACATAGACATCGCAAAAAATTATGCGCTTGATGCGTGGAAGTCGGAAGACAGCGGTTCGTGGTATATTCGTATGCCGGATTACAATGTGAAGATTGATTGTGAGGATGATACTGCAGCCATATTTTTTAGTGGAGAGGATGTAACTTTTGCACCGGTTTGGTATATCTGGCAGTAGTACCGATAAGGAATAACGCATGTAATTAGCGCAGAATATTTTTGAAGAGTTTTTATGAAGAATAAGAGAAGATTGTACATGCCCTACAGCTGGTGCGCTGTAGGGCATGTTTTTTAAAGAAAATGCATAAAAACGTTGCGAGTATAACGAAAATTCGATATAATGAGAAATAGCAGCAGAAAGCGGAAAAGGGCATCGTTCAAAACAAAGATTCCCGCGGAAACATATTTCAAGAACTGGAAGGCCTTTTTGTTATAGTGATGATGTGCAAAGCAAGACGGAGTCAGGTTTCCCCTTTCAGGCCTTTCATGTAGGCGATGGCCAGCTGCTTCTTTTCATCAGGGAGTGCATTAAAAATGGAAATGCATTCGATCTGATCATCGGACATGAAACGCAGGTCTCGCCCAGGGTCAAAGAAGTCTGCAAGGGAGATTCCAAAGCCGGAGCAGATTTTTTCCAGTGTAGTCAAAGAGGGCAGATTGGTACTGTTTAAAAGAGTGCTCAGCGTAGAGTAGGGAATTCCGGCGGATTTGGCCAGCTGATAGTAAGACCAGCCTCTCTCGGCGCATAGTTCTTTGATGTGTAGAATAGGATTTCTGTCTGTCATATTGTCATATCCTCCATAACGTATTTACGTATTATTATATCCAATAAATACGAATCTTAGAAGTGGTTGATAATCGTAGTAAATATGTCGGAAATACATTACCTTGGCAAATATTGATTACAGAGGAGATAAGATGCAAAGAGCATATTTTGAATATGGTTTGGAAGATGCAGCCGTGCGGACAGATTTTCTGAAATCGATATGTGAGTGTGCCGGTTAGGCTGCGCTGCTGCAGGAGGGCGTGTGGTTATGGAAAAACGAGAAAAAAAATTACTAATTCAGGCATTTGGCGGAGAAGCTGCTGCGTGGCGGCAGCTGGCCCTGCTTCTGACAGAAGAAAAAAGTACTGTCAACTTAGAACTGTGTCGCATCTTTTTGCGTAAGGCGATTGAACTTGAGGATGAGGAGAGCTTTTTTCTGTATCATCAGTTGTTTTCGGAGGGAAATGTACCAGTGGACAATGCATCCTATATGGGGATGCTGGCTGATTATCTGAAAACAGATGACCGACAGGTTCGAGAGCGGCTGAAAAGATATCTGCGCCAATGCAGATGAGGGTAGTGGACATATTTATGAAAGGAGAATGCTATGGAATCAATTGAAAAAAAGAAACTCTGCAAGGCGTATGGGCTTGAATGTGATGTGTCAGATGACAGCGCTCAATGCCAGATCGGAATAACGGGAATGATGATGGCTCCGATACAACTTGCAGGAAAAATGTTTGGAGTTGGCGCATTTTTGCAGGGAATTGTTGGGTCTCCATATGATATCCAGCTGTCATATGGAGAAAAATCAGCATTTTACATACGAGGAGTAAACCGGGAATGGGAACTTGTGGAGGAGGATACATGGCATGAATTCATGTCTGGGCTTACAGATAAGGGGTTAGAAGAATTTGCACAAAAAAAGGAAAAAGCGGTTAAGTGGCTTATAGGAGGAAAGCGTATGAGTGCCAAGACCAAAATACTTATGATAGGAAATAAAGATTCCGGGAAAACAACATATATGGCCAGTTCGTACGGATTATTGAAAGGAGGAAAGTTTGGTTTTTATGTTCATGCGGACGAAGATACGGATATGCAGCTTAATCAATTGTATACATCCATTCAACGGGGAGGTTACCCGGCACCAACGGACAAAAGAGGTTCGTTTAACTTTGATTTATACTATTACCAGCAACAGGTACTGTCCTTTGAATGGCTGGATTACTATGGCGGTGTTATCAATGAGTCGAAGTCAGAGCAGCTTCAAAATGATATGGACGATGCGGATGCAATTATGTTGTTCATAGAAGCGCCTGCGTTATTGCATAATCAGAAATCAATTACCCAGTTTAGGCGCATCCTGTATCTCATCTCAAATAAACTAATGAATGAGGAACGATTTTTTAATGTAATTATCGTGCTTACAAAGTATGATCTTGTTGGCGATTCGGCTCCTTATGACGAAGTGTGCAGACCACTAGAGCAGTTTAGAGGAAGCGTCTCCGAAAAAGGGAATATTTATTTCAGGATAGTGCCAGTATCATGTACGTTCCAAGGATTCGTGAATGTTGATCTGCCATTAATTGATATCCTGCACAGCGGATTGTATATCCAATGCCTGAGTTTGGTGTATGGGATTCAGGCACAACAAGAGAAATTCCAGGAATACAACAATAAACGAGGAATCATAGACTGGACAATAAGCAGGCTTTTTGGTCTTCAGACGAACGGGGAGATTGCAGACGCCACACTAAAAGAAATGCAGAAACAACTGGAAATCTATAAACAACTGGAAACACCCTTTGAAAAATTGAATCAGTACAGGCAGGAATATCAGGTGGTTATACCATCTTTGACAACTGGAGAGTGCAAAAAGCAGGAAAGTCGTCGTTCCCGCTTTGGTTCATTATAAGAATGTATAAAACTTTATTGTCATGGGATAAGGAGGAATTGCGATATGGCAGATATGGACAAAGTAACAGTAATCGGATTTAAGGCATCAGGAAAAACATGTTATCTTGCGGGAATGTATGACACTATGAGTTATGGGATTAAGAATTTTTCCCTGATAGAATCGGATTCGGATCAGGATTATTATTTACAGACTTTATGGGAAAATATCAGCGATGGGAATAAGAGGAACTGGCCGGTACCAACTGATGAAAAGAGGAGTTATTCCTTTGCGTTGTGCCATAGTTTTGATAAAATTATTGAGTTTGAATGGCTGGATTATCCCGGTGGTGCACTGATAGATCCGGGATATGGGTTAATTGACGAAATTAAGAATCAGTTGGCACAGTCTTCCTGCCTGTTGCTTCTTGTCAATGGGCAATCTTTCGCTGTTGAGGCGGATAATGTTTCTGAATATAAAAAGAAAGTCAAGCAGAATCTAAAAAGAAATGGTGATTTGGTAGCAATACAAAAGCTTAGCCAGATCGGGAGAGAGAATGTAACACTTCCGCCGATTGCCATTATTGTGTCCAAAAGTGATTTGATTAAAGACAAGTGGATAGATTATATCGGAGAAATCATCAGAGATAATTTTGAGGCGGTATATGGTGAAAACGGAGAAGACAGACGCATCGTAATGGTAACAGCCGTGACATTGGGTGTGGATATCGAAAATGGCGGGGACGCAGATCCGGAAAATATTGAACAGCCCATAGCGTATGCGGTTTTGTCCATGCTTTGTAAATATGTTGAACAGGCTCGTTTGATAAAAAGCAACAATAACCAGTTATTGGAAAAAAAAGATAACATCTGGGGCAGGATAATTAATCCTAAAAAACTGGAAGAATTACGGAACAATATTGATGCTATGGATAAAGTAATATCTAAGTTTTCAAGAGATGCAATCCGGTTGCTGGAACTCTTTGAAGAAGATAAATGCCTGTATGTAAATGGAGTTAAAAAGCCTTTGCGTAAATATTTTCAGGATTATTTATGCATCAAGTAAATAATCTGTCAGGAAATGAGGTGATTAAGATGAATATGTTAGCAGCGCCAATCATTCATGCGAGGAACGAAAAACATGATTTCCCCTCCAGACTGTTAGTGATTCCTGATGATTTCTCGGATTCTGATATACAATGGGCACGCAGTTACATACTGGATAGTACAGCGTGTATGGAATTGTCGGGACAAGAAGGGCGTCGCGCTGTTTTCTGTAATGATAAAGTGGTTGTCACAGGTATCAGTGTTTTTATTGGGCATTTATATAGCACTTGTGGGAAAACAACAAAATATGCCAAAGTGGATGGTAATAGAGACAACTATGCATTTATTGGTTTTGTGATTCCCAAGGGAATGATTAAAAAGGCATTTGATGTGCCGCTTTCCTTTCTCCTTGAAGAGTACGAAAAGTATATGAATCTGCGTTGGGAGGAGGAGAGTAGCAGAGGTTACCTGGAACCGCTGCGGGAAAAATATTCCGATATAGATTTTCCTGAGACAGATGACTTGTGCAATATTCCGATTTCAGTGATATGGCAGACAAAACATGTTTTGGACGTTAATGAAGGGTCTCTTGAGAGCATATTGGCCAGAGTAACATTTGAGATGCGGCGGTCGAACTGCATTGCGTTTTGTTCCAATATGCCGAATGCCAGTAGCATTATCGGCAGCAAATTTACATTAGTTACCTCCCAAAATGCAGATAGAGTTTTGCAAGTGATTCGGAAGCGCGAATTGGAAGAAGTGAAAGAATTAGAAGTACCCGAAGAAAAACAGGAAGAAGAAAAGGAAAAAAAGCGGTTTAAATATTCTTCCAAGAGTATTAAAAAGAAAGAAGCGAAACCTGATAAAAAAGATATGAAAAGCAGTGAGCAGGGCAAAACAGCGATAGAAGAAATGTTGGAAGCTTATAACCCACCGGAAACTGTCAAAATAGGAGAACCTTCTGCCACCGCGAGGTGGGAAATTAAATTTACAATAGAAAGGAAGGATAGTTGAAATGAAAGCATTTGTGGCACCTATTATACATGCGCGAACAAAGGATGTCGACTTTCGTTCGGGATTACTGACGATACCAGAAAATTTCAAGGACTCTGATGTTCAATGGGCACGGAAATATATTTTGGACAGTACCAGATACTTTGAACTTGCTGGGGAGGATGGCCGTTGGACTGCATTTTGTAATAAGGATGTGGTGGTTACCGGAGTAAGTATTTATATTGAAAACTTATATAAGAAATGCAATAGGCGACCCTGTTATGCACAGGTGGATGGAAGACGCAAAAATTATGCCTTTATTGGTTTTGTCATTCAAAAATCTGATATTACGGAGGCTTTCGACGTTCCTTACTCTATGCTGTTGGAGCAATATGAAAAATATATGGAGCTAAGGTGGGATGATAGCATTGATGATACCTCAAATTCGTTATTGGCTACTAGGGCAAAATATCAGTCTGTATATTTCCCGACAGCAGAAGGCGTCAGCAATGTACTGAGGTTATATGACCAGCAGAAAAAGACAGTATTGGATTTAGGGGTAGATTCTCTGGAAAGTATATTAGCGCGTCTGATGCTCATTATGAAGGATGAGTGCAATCTTTCCTTCTGCTCAGATATGCCGAATGCAACCAGCGTTATAGAAAGTCAATTTCAAATAGTTACATCTAGAAATGCACATGGAATCATAAGTACGATTCAGAAACGGGCGGAATCTCAACAGACCCGGCGACAGGAAGAATTTACAGGAATGGAAAATAAGCCTGTGTATGGCAAAAAGAAATCGGATGCCGTCAAAATAAGTGAAATGATGGAGTCGCAGACTGCGAATAGCAATAGACAAAGCCGAGAGAATAAAATAAGTGTAGATTATAAAGACATTGGTCTGGTTTTAGGAACAGCTGCAGGAGTAGTTTTTATTATCATATCCAAGGGTTCTTCTCCAATTATTCTTGCAATCAGTAACATGTTCACAATAATATTAGGAGGAGCAGAGGCAGTGCGTATTATCAGAAAATTTACATAAACTGCAGTAGAGTAGAGATTCCAGCTATTTTGTCCAGCTGATAGGAAGAACGGCCACTCTCGGCGCATAGTTTTTTGAAAAGTACTGTCAATTTAGAACTGTGTCGTATTTTTTGCATAAAGTGATTGAACTGGAAGATGAGGAAATTTTTTCTGTATCATCAGTTGTTTTCAGAGGGAAGCTAGTGGACAATGATTCCTATATGGGGATGCTGGCTGATGTAGTTTCTGACAAATATAAAACAGAGCGGAGACAATTTTCAAAAAACTTGAAATTCATGTGATAAGCTCTATACGTAATCAAAAAACAGTTTGTCAGAAAGGAGAAGAGATTATGGCAAATACAAGTTACACATACGCACTTCAATACGGAAAAACAAGAGAAGGTCTTATCGCAGCAGTGGAGAACTATCTATCTTCTACTGAAAATATGGAAACACAGCTTATAACGGATGAAGCCGGATATAAGGTGTTACAGGCAAGGGCAAAGGGTGGAAAATTGAAACAGTTTATCGGGATGGATAAGGCAATTATGGTTCGGTTTGTCAGCAAAGCGTCAAACGAAATCCGCATGGAGATTGGAGAATCAAAGTGGGTAGATAAAGGTGCAGTTATGGCAGTTTCCATGTTTGTCCTTTGGCCTCTGGCAGTTACATCCGGGATTGGTATATATCAACAGAGTAAACTCCCGGAAAAAATTAAGAATGCAGCAGATGAGTACATAGGCATTGACAATAGTTCACAGAAAAAAGAATATATCAATGAGGCAACTGCAACCAAACTTTCCTATGCTGCTCAAAAAATCTTTCGTGTCTGATTTGTTGTATTGAATTTAGAAAAAGAGATAGTTGATTTGATACCAGAGAATGCGAAAGGAGGTGAACGGAATGGATAAATTGTTAACGACATTGGCATCACGCCCGGATATCGTGATAAAAGTTATCAAGTCGCTTTTAGGTGTTCGTTGATGAGAAGAACAAAATAACATTACCAGACTGCAAAAATATGCAGGATGGTAATGTTATTTTATGTTTTTTATCTTAGGGTGATAACTTCCGTCCGCACCAAATCCCCGCGCACAGTCACTGTCAGGGGTGTGGTGTCGGAAGTATTCCCGTTGTCGGCCACATAGACCATGAGCTGTCCCCTGTACGCCCTGCGGTAATTGGCTGTGTATTCTGTCACGTCAGCGAGGTCGCCATTCTCGATACCGAGCAGTGTTCCGTTCTCGACAGTCACGGTGAGCAGAGTAGAGTCATGATATACGCGCCGGCCGTTTCCGTCCAGCATAGTAACTTCAAGCTGATGTACAGGATTGCCGTAACCAACTGCGCTGGTGATGATATCATGCGCTTCTTTATTCAGCCTGTATTCCTGTATAGTCATCTGACATGGGGCAGAAGCTGTGTACAGGCTGTGACTGACACGGATGTCATTTTCAGAGCCTATTGCCGTCAATGTTCCCGGCTCAAATCTGACCGCTGTGATAATGCAGTCCTTGTCATGGTCCTTCTCGTAAATGCCAAGACTTTTGTTGTTCAGGAACAGCTCGACGGACTTTAAGTTTGTGTAGCATTTGACGGTTATCATTTCCCCTGTGCAGTAGTTCCAGCTTTCGCCGGACGCAGCAAATTCACATGCGTAGGCGTCTTCTGCGGTTTCCCCCCAGGAAGTGACACAGTTGTCACTTTTTCGTATGGAGGTCAGATGTATCATGGGTTCGTCTGACCAGAAACTCTGTCTGCGGTAGTATCCCGGTTTTTCAAATCCTGCCAGTGTGATCAATCCTGCACCGGAACCATGGATAGGCCAGCCGTGCGCTTCGCCGAGATAGTCAATGCCCGTCCACAAAAACTGGCCAGAGATGTATTCATTGTCTGTCACAGCGCGCCAGTCCTTGAGACAATGTCCGTTTTCACTTCCGAGAAATGGTTTATCGGGAAAGGCAGTATGGTGTTCGGCATACAGATTTTCCCTGTAATTGTAGCCGGCGACGTCGACTGCGTCGATAAAGCCTAGCTTTGCGGAGAGTTCTGGAAAAGCGGCGGCGAGTGTCACAGGATGTGTGGCGTCTGCTTTCTTTACGATATTACACAGCCGTTCTGCAAGCACCGCAAGCCGTTCAGCGTTTGGACGTGCGGGATTGTACATGCGCTCCGCCTCCGGTTTGTTGGCATCATTGTTGCCCGTAACACAGCTGCCTGACATGGATACAAAGCCTGGATGGCAGTAGGGATCGTTGGGGTAGTCAATCTCATTGCCAATGCTCCACAAGATAACACTCGGATGATTGCGGTCGCGCAGAATCATATCTGTGAGATCGCGCTCGTGCCATACAGGAAAGTCGGTGTAGTAGCCCTGATGTCTGGGAGGGTAGACATTGTGTCCCTGCCACCATTTGTTTTTCGGCCCTTCCCACTCGTCAAACGCCTCGTCCATCACGAAAAAGCCAAGGATATCACACAGGGTATACAGTTCAGGCATATGTGGATTGTGGCTCATGCGGATTGCGTTGCAACCCATTTTCTTGAGCGTGATAAGTCTGCGGCACCACACCTCGTAGGGAACAGCAGCGCCGAGGCACCCTGCGTCGTGGTGCAGACAGACGCCCTTGAACTTGTAGGGTCTCCCGTTGAGGAAAAAGCCCCTGTCAGGGTGAAAGCGGAAACTGCGGATTCCGACCTTCATTTCGTGAACCTGATAGGCTTTCTGATAGGAGATATACGTCCTGACTGTGTACAGGTTCGGATTTTCAGGCGACCAGAGTTTGGGGTCCTGTATTGTTCCCGTGTTGATAACCTGCATGGCGGCATGTTTCATGATGGTTGTCTGCGACACAGCTTCCCCCACAAGTTTTCCCTCATCGTCAAAGATGACATTGGTGACGGTGATCAGACTGCTCTTGTCCGTTGCGTTGACAATCTCGTTGACAATCTCGAAGTCCGAGCTGTTTTCATTGACTTTCGGCGTGTGAAAAAAGATACCGTTGTCGACAGGATAAATATTCTCCGAGACAGTCAGTGTAACCCGTCCTGTGATGCCGGAGCCTGTAAACCAGCGCGAGTCGGACAGCTCGCGCCTGTCGACATACACGCTGATGATATTGTCGGCATCAAAACGGAAACAGTCAGACACATCATAACCAAAAGAGATATAGCCGTTTGGCCGTTCACCGAGGTAGGTGGAATTGCACCAGACGCGGCTGTTTTTGTAGATGCTGTCAAAGTGGATGCGGATATGTTTTCCTTTCCACGCTTCATCGGGGGTAATGTGGATGCGGTACCAGCCTATGCCGCCTGCGAGATAGCCCGTTCCGCTCGAGTAGTCCTTTGAAAAGGGCATATGTACGGACCAGTCGTGGGGAAGCGATACGGATTCCCAGGCATCGTCCTGAAACCATGCCTGCCATGCATCGGGGGCGTCACCCAGATGAAAGCGCGCATCGTTTATTGGTATGGTCAGCGTGTCATTGATTGTTTCCATAAGAATTACAACTCCTTTCATAGGGAATTGCCACGCCCCAGTGCTGCGTAAGTAACAGTGAAAACAGTGTCTGGTATTTGTGCAATGCTGTACTGGATTGTTTGATTCGCGACAGTTCCTGTAATGATTCTATTTTATGAATGTACCCGGAAAGTGGTATGCCCTCTCATGGCTGATTATAGCATAATAGTGGAAGTATTTCTATGAAAAGTTACGAAATGTATAATCCCTTCGTATAAGGACTGTCCGTGTATCACAAAAAATGAGCATTATCTGTTTTCCAAACATGCCGCCTGCTGAAAAAACACAGGAGAAAAAGCTGTCAGAAACCATAGTATCAGGGAGACCTGCCGGGGCTTGGAGGCTGTCCAAATAGCGCTTTACAATGTGTATAAAAGGCGTATAATAGAATACATAGATGATGCTCAAAGTGCTCTTATCAGTGGAAAAAGTTTTGAGACTTTGAGCAGGAAGTGTCTGACGGAGGAAACGGCATGCAGAGTGGCTACTATGAACGGTGTCCAGAGCTGGACAGGTGTAATGCGTTAATCGAAAAATACTGGAACAATGGACAGTATGAGCAATGTTTCGCCGGGCATTTGGAGCTCGCGGAGCAGGGATATCCGCTGGCGGAATGTCAGGTCGGATATTTTTATTATGAAAGCATCGGTGTTGCAAAAGATATCGAGAAAGCAGTATATTGGACAGAGCGTGCCGCCAGACACGGCGACAGGGACGGACAATACAACCTGGCGTGTTTTTACGAGGAAGGCATCGGTGTGGAGACCGACCTGGAGAAAGCCAGATACTGGTGTCAGCTGGCAGCAGAGCAAAATCAGGAAGAGGCTGTCGGGAAGTGCAGGAGAGAAAAAATGCTTCTCCAAAGTGTCTTGAAGCCCAAATTCAATCATGATACAATAAATTGTATCTCGCAGCTTGTGATAAAATGAAACAAATTAGAACGGAATTGTGGAGGTGCCAATGATGAATTTTGAGGATGAGAAGGCGAACATGGAAAAAATCCGTCTCTGCCAGGAGATTGTGGATGAGATTCAGGCGCAGAGCAGGCGGCCTGTGTGTCATTTGCAGTTAAGTCAGGAGACATACGGTATCGCAGACAGTCATTTGGGCGGTGTTCCCTATCTTCCGCACGATGGGAAATACCCCATGGGAGATGACGGGCAAATGTTATGGCTGTGTGCACAGATTAATTTCGCACAGATGCCGGCGGTGGAAGATTTTCCCAAAGAAGGTATCCTGCAGCTGTTTCTGTCGGATTTTGACTATGACGGCGGATTTGGGCTGTACAGCGGGGAGGATGGAACGGTGCAGGACCAATGGAAGATATACTGGTATCCCGAAGTGGACAGCACTGTCACTGAGGAAGAGTGCGCCGCGAAAATGCCTGTCCCCTGGAATACGGAAGAAAGATTATGGCGTGTTCCTGATGAACCGTTGAAAATAGCGTTCCAGCCAGTCGGGCAGGAAGGCGTGAATTACGATGACTTCCAGTTTGAAAATCTTTTTGCAGAGGCTTTGAAAAAGCGCCTGCCCGGGGAAGAGCCGGAAAACTATATGCCATATGAAATAGATGACGAAACACCAGAGAACCGGGAACATCCAAATCGAAAGGCACTGGAACAGATCATAGAGCAGATGAAATGCGGCGGCTGCAAAATGGGCGGCTATCCCCGGTATGAACAGGACGATCCACGTCTGTATGATGATGCACTGTCTGCATGGGATACGCTTCTCTTTCAGCTGGACGGTGACGATTTTACTTATCCTTGCGGGGATATTGGAGCGAAAGCATTCATTTCCCTGAATGGAGGCACACTGAATTTCCTCATTCGGACAGAAGATTTGAAGAAACAGGATTTTTCTAAAGTTTTGGCACAGTGGGCTTGTTCGTAAAAATCTTTAATAGATTTACGAGGAGGGGATTGGCGTGGAGACTGACTTGGAGAAAGCAGGATACTACGCAGGCTGGCAGCAGGACAGAAGCAGGAGGAGACTGTCAGAAAGTGCGGGGAATTTTAAAGTGTCTTGGGGAAAGAAAGCTATGTACGAAAAACGAGCAGTTTTGGACTGCAATAATCAGAAGGGTTTGGTGGTGTTGGTATAAAGTATTTATTTTGGAATTTATCTAAAAAGAATTTAATAGGGCCGCTTTTGCAGGTGATTATTGAAAATGAGATAGATATTGCAGCCCTGGTCGAGACAGAAGCACTGGATGTTCAAGGAGTCCTTAATTCCCTAAATGATATAAGGAGGGAATGACATGACACGAGATTTATGGGGGGTTAAGGATGCGAGGGATCTGGAGAAAAGCACAAAAGATATGCCAGATACGATACTGAAAGAGCAGATAGCACTGTTGGGAAAAAAGACTAATTTTACAGTATACGGAAAACCTGTTTTTATTAAGGTAAATTCCCGGGAAATTGAATATAAGGTTGCTACAATATTTAATGTGGTAGTACAGGCGTTGGATAATTACGAAAAAACAATTCTGATTATGTACTCAAATCCTGAAACGGAGTATCCGGTAGCGATTACGCTGGGAAGCAGTTTTGAAGAGGACTGTGAATTATTTAATCCGAAATACGTGTGCAATGATAAGGATTCGTTTGAATCAGCTGTTAAAGAAATCTTATCATCTGAAAGAGTATTAGGAGTGATTCAAATGCTGTATTCCAAAGCGGCAATGCTGGCTGGCTGAATACAGCCTGTCATGCTTTTACGAGGAGGTGATTGGTGAGTCGGACGAAGGAACACATGGGCGGAGTTATCAGAATTACGAAAAGATGATTCGGAATCAAAATTTCAGGGTACATATAGGGAAAGAAAAAATATAGTCAAAGGAAAGGACTTTGTTATGGAAAGAGAATGGATCACCGAGGTCTACAACAGGATTCTCGCAAAGGAAAAGAAGGTGGCGGAGCGGAGCAGGAACAAAATTCCGTACACGACGAAGGACGGCGTGTTTGACGACAGGGGTAAGACGGAAATCTGCTGGTGGACAAACGGTTTCTGGGGCGGCATGATGTGGCAGCTCTATCACGCGACGAAGGAACCAGTCTATCTCGAAAATGCATTGCGGACAGAGATCAGGCTCGACGAAAATCTCATGAATCGTCAGGGAATGGATCACGACAGCGGTTTCAAATGGATGCCGACATCCGTTGCACACTATCACCTGACAGGGGACATGGCGTCGAGAAACAGGGCGCTTCTTGCAGCGGACAATCTCGCAAGCCGCTTTAATCCGGTCGGCAGATTTATCCGCGCGTGGAACAACTGGGACGGAAATGAGGACGGTTCGTTTGCGGGGCGTGCCATCATCGACTGCATGATGAACCTGCCGCTCTTGTACTGGGCGGGGGACGAGCTGCACGACCCGAAGTTTTACCACATCGCAAAGATGCACGCGGACACGGCGATAAAACACTTTATCCGCGAGGACGGCTCTGCGAAGCACATTATCGAGTTTGATGCCGGGACGGGCGAGTATCTGCATTCTGTCGGAGGACAGGGCTATGGGCATGGCTCTTCCTGGACAAGAGGGCAGGCGTGGGCGGTGTATGGCTTTATCCTGAGTTATATCCACACAAAGGAAGAGCGTTATCTTGAAACCTCTAAGAAAGTAGCGGACTATTTTATTGACAACATTCCGGAATCAAAGCTGATACCAGTTGATTTCAGACAGCCTGAGACCCCGGCCTATGAGGACTCTACAGCGGCGGCTATCGTGTCCTGCGGTCTTATAGAGCTTGCAAAATATGTGCCTGAAAAGGAAAAAACAAAGTATGAGGACGCTGCGCTGGAGATGCTCAAGGCACTCGCGGACAAGCGCTGCAGCTGGGATGAGAACGTGGACAATCTGGTGGAAAAGTGCACGGCGGCATATCACGATGCGGAGCATGAGTTCTCTATTATCTATGGCGACTACTATTTTATCGAGGCGGTCTGGAAGCTGATGGGCAAAGAGCTCTTCATGTGGTAATGGTATGTTTTGGCAGCTGTACCTCAAAGACTGTCAGGGAATTATTTAGCTATGGAGATTATTATTTGATCGAAGCAGTCTTGAAGCTGATTGGAAAAGAGCTCTTTATATGGAAGGAGGATGATAAGATGGAGACAGCAAAAAAGTTAGAATCTTATACAATCGAAGATATCTATGCGTTGCCAGACGGGGTGCGGGCAGAGCTGATTGACGGACAGATTTATTATATGGCAGCGCCTACAAGAACACATCAGAGAATTTTACTTTCATTAAGCAGGATGATTGCGGACTACATTGATTCCGAAGGTGGGGATTGTGAAGTAAATATTGCCCCATTTTCTGTATTTTTAAATAATGATGACAAAAATTATGTTGAACCTGATATTTTGATTGTGTGTGATCAATCAAAGCTGGATGAGAAAGGCTGTCATGGCGCGCCTGATTGGATAATAGAAATTATCTCGCCAGAGAATAAATCGATGGATTATTTCAAAAAACTGTTTCTATATCAGGCTGCAAAAGTCAGAGAATATTGGATTGTCGATCCGGCAAAAGAATTGGTAATGGTATATAGATTTGAAAAAGAAGAAATGGAGCAATATTCTTTTGGTGACGATGTGCCTGTTGGGATTTATGAAGGGTTTTCGATCAAGGTAAAGTAAACAGTATGAAAGCGATAAATGAGATCGGGTATATAAAATAAAGGAGAGCCGACAGAAGAGCGGTATGACTATATGCTGAACGGGTTTGAGGAAAAAATGTGCGGAACCGGGCGCGACTGCCGCTGGGGTGGTGAGAGGATGTTCTGCCATTTTATGAGAATGCATTGAAGGAGAACTGCCAGGTGATTTTTCCGGTTGATTTTTAAATATGAAATAAACGATTAAAAGAGAATGAGGTAATCAGTGTGAATAATAGATTTAAACCGAAACATTTAGATTATGAGTTAAGCCCATATACCGGGCTGACGCGGGAGAGCTGGATTGAGGCGGCAGAGTATTTGCTAAACGGCGTTTTCCAGAATATCAAGGATTTTCAGGACCCTGTTGTGATGCCGCGCAAAGAGACAAAGATTACATATCCGCACAGCGCCGACGCCGTGTGGGAGCTCAAGGCGGAGTATTTTGAGGGGCTTGCGCGCTCGCTTTTTATTGCCGCACCGCTCATTCATATGAAGCCGGAGTTGGTAATAAATGACATCAGTGTCAGAAATTATTACAAGAGCCATATTCTAAGATCGTGTACTCCGGGCGACAGTGTATATGTGGGAAGTTATGCAGAGTGCAAAAAGCTTTCGCAAAATACAGACCCGTTTTGCACGTTCCAGCAGACGGTTGAGACTTGTGCCCTTGTCATCTGCCTGTGGATGAGCAGGGCAGAGATATGGGATACTTACACAAAAGAGGAAAAGGACATTATCGCGGACTTTTTGCTCGAGTATGCGTATGGAAACACAGTGCCGCAGAACTGGCGGCTTTTCAACATGCTCGACATGGCATTTCTGAACATGGAGGGCTATGAGATTGACCATGATGTCATGCGGGAGCACGCGCAGGCGGTTCTTGCCTACTATGCGGGGGATGGATGGTACCGCGACGGGCATTTGTTTGACTATTACTCCTGCTGGGCGTTCAATGTGTATGCGCCGCTCTGGAACCAGTGGTACGGCTATGAACATGAGCCGTATCTGGCAAAGAGATTTGAGGAAAATTCAAATGTGCTGATGAAGACGTATGCAGACTTTTTTGACGAGGACGGCTTTACGAATATGTGGGGCAGAAGCAATATTTACCGCAATGCCGCGACCAGCGCTTTTGACGGCAATATGATGCTCCGCAATCATACGGCAGATCCCGGACTTGCAAGGCGCATCTCATCGGGCTCCCTGATGCAGTTTATGGGGCGTGAGGACTTTTTGTACAAGGGAGTACCAACACTTGGATTTTACGGACAGTTCACGCCGCTTGTGCAGGGCTATTCGTGTGCGGAGTCGCCTTTCTGGCTCGGTAAGGCATTTTTGTGTCTGCATTTACCAGCTGACCACCCATTCTGGACGGCGAAGGAGAACAACGGAACATGGGAAAAACTGGGTGAAAAAGAAGTAAAAACAACGACTTTGAATGGTCCGGCGCTGTGTTTTAGCAATCACAAGGCAAACGGTGAGACTATATTGCGCAGCGGAAAGGTTGTGAAAAATAAGAAGGACGAGCATGGCATGTGGAATTATTCCAAGCTCTGCTTTAACACAAAATATCCGTGGGAATCGGCGCCCTCCGAGCATGTGGAGTCACAGCAGTATGTTCTCCACGATGTGACGACAGACACGTATGACAAGGCGAATGTGACATTCTGGCATGGAGAAAAGGACGGCGTGCTCTACCGCAGACAGTTCTTTGGATATGAGCTGGAGACAGAGTGCCACTGGATGCAGGCCATGAATCTTGCCGATTACACAGTGCCCTATGGGGTGATGCGCGCGGACAAGATTCGGTTGTTCAAGAAACCGATCGGACTGACACTCGGCGCATACGGTTTTCCTGACAACGGCACGGAAATCATCACGAAAGAGCAGGATTATGAGGGCGGAAAGGCACATGCGGTCATTCTGAAAGGAAAAGATTTTACAGGGCGGGAGAAACAGCTGGCTATGACCATCTACGACGGCTGGGACAGTCTGAAAATAGTGAACAGCACTGGTACCAATCCTGACTCGGAGCATTCGATTGTCGTGTATGCCGAGACCGCAAGGAACAATCACAACCATTATGAGCAGGTGGTACTTGTCTCACAGGTGATCACGAAGGAAGATCTGACAGACTTTACGGATGACGAATTGTTCCCAATTCAGAAGATTTGTTATACCGATCCGCAGTCAAGAGGCGGCTACGGACCTGTGACAATCATGCACAAGGATGGAACGAACAAGACGATTGACTTCGACGGAATTGAGGGGCAGCTGATGCTGTAGGGAGGATTGAATGACATCTGCACAGGTGATTGAAGAGACAGCCCAGATGCGGATTATACGGAGTTATTGCTGGATTTGTGAAAGAGTTACAAGTGAAGTAGGAAACCGTTTCATTTCAAAATAACAGCATCAGTATGCTGATGCTGTTATTTTTGTAGGACGCATGATTATTCCTAAGGAAAGATTATTGCCTGTCATAGCAATTTTGGATATAGCGGTGAGATATTCATATAAATTTGGTCATGCTGATATTAAACGCATAATATCTATAGGTAATCAGAAAATCCGAAAGCAGTTTCAGGCGCATGTCTATGAGGCAAAGGCATAAAGGGTGATACTGTAAGGAATTTTGGAAAGGAACACAGCAGAAAATGGGATATCTTGATACGTTCTATCATGGGAAGAATAAGGAAAGATGTGAAAACGAAGTTGATCTTTCGGCTGGGACAACCGTGATGAATGGCCAGACATTGAGAAATACAAAGCTGGATATGCTGAGGGGAATTGCAATCTTGCTGGTTATTTTTGGACATGGGATTGAATTGCTGCTTCAAAAGGGCTTTATAGCCAGGGATGTTGGTGAGAAAATATATGACGCGATCTATATGTTTCATATGCCGTTGTTTTTTATGATATCTGGATATGTTTCTAAAAGTAATAAGGAACGTGTTAAAAGCATAATCATAAAAAATATCATAACTTATTACGTTCCTTATTTGATTTTGAGCTATGCATATTGGATTGCGAGGCTGGTGGCCTGGAAACTGTTTGGAATACAGCTGCTGCAGGGAGTGCCAGAAACTTCTCTAATGGAAATCGTGCAGCGTTGTTGGAATACAAAGGATTTGGCGTGGGCGTGGTTTTTGCTGAGCTTGTTGCTTGTAAAGATTGTATTTAATTTATTGGATACATATGCTTCGGAGCGGGTTGCCTTCGCCTGTTTTTCTATCATATTCTGGCTGGCGTATATATTTCCTCAAAATCAGGCGTTTAATTATCTGTCTTGGGGAATTTACTTTACGATAGGGTATCTTGTTCATAAATATCATGTTAATGAAAATCAAAGATTGCTGATGTTCATTATGTGTATCAATGTTATGGCAATAGGAATCGTGCGATATCTGGATTGTGGTCTGGACATGGTTGTGAAATTATTGGTTGGTGTGGCAGTTTTTATGATTTATATGCTATTTGTGCAATGTGTTCCCGACCTGAAGTTTATTATTTTTTGTGGAAGAGAAAGTATGGTGCTCTATATGGTTCATGGATTAGTGCAGTATCGTGTATACCATATTTTGGCTCAAATATTTCATATCCAAACATCTGCGCTTCTGCTAAGCCTGCTGCTTATAGTGCAGTTATTGTTGGCCTTTATGATTATAAAAGTATCTGCAAAAATAAGATGGATACAATTCATATTTTATCCATATCGATACATACAGCAAAGAAACAACAAATGACAGACGATACGCTGCGTCAAATCAAGGGTCAGCATAGGCTTTGATATCAATTATAACTCTTTCAGGGCATCTTCGATCTGGGGTGCCCTTCTCTCGTACACAGCGATAATTTTTGCGATTTCATCAATGCTGGGCTGCTTGCGGTTCTCCGCATAGAGCGCGAGAAAGAGCCACAGCATATGCGCCTTGGCGATGCCGTAGAGCAGATGTTTGGAAAAGCTGTAGTCCTCAAACGTGTCAAGGAAATCCGTGTACAGATGATACTCGTAATAGCGGTTCAGTAGATTGTCCCAATCCGGTATTTTTTGATAGAGACTCTTTTTCAGTGCTGTGAGCTTTTTGTCGCCGGCGGCGGGATTGGTATGTCTGTACGAACCGAATCTGCGGATATATTTTCTGCACAATTTGTATAAAAATGGTGATATTGTCCGGAGGCTTGGGTGATAGAATCCATTAAAAAATAAGGTGTTCATCTTTTCAAAACCGATTAGATACTGTTCTTCCGACGCATAATCCAGCGGACTGGGGAGCGGGGACTGTGCGAGACAGGCATTTTGTGCATCGCGCCCATATTCCATGATTGCCATACTGTCAAAGCGGGTGCCGTTTTTCAGCAGGGAGGCCAGCTCGTCCCTCGACTTTAGCAGGTAGTCCAGAAAGTCCTTATCGTCGTTTGTCGTGTTGACATCGTAGCTGACATTTCCCTCAGTCACAGTGAAGTCAAAAGGCTTGTTCCCGGCTGCAGACATCAGAAAAAGCCTTGCGGACTCGGGACAGGCAAGGTAAAGTGTCTCCTCACAGAAAAATTCCAGATTGTATAGCTGGCGCGGAAACTGGATGCACACGGCGGGCATATAGTCTGTTCCATGCTTTTTCTGCATAGTGCAGAGGCGGTCAAAGCCCCAGAAGGGGCAGCCGTGGGGCGTGCTGCGGAATGCGACGAGATCATCTGTCTTCTCGATGGAACAGCGGAGCAGGGTTCCGAAGAGTCCTTTTTCATTCAGATATTTCATGTACATATCGTGATCTATGGGGACTTTCCAGCCGCGGCAGCAGTTGAAGGAACAGTCGGCTCCGGTGCATTGAAATTCATTTAAAATAGAAATCCGTTTGATCAGCATTGATTTGACACCTCTTAAAAACGTTGTATGCGTAAATTATAGGTAATATTTTAAAGGAGCAGGACGGAATGCGCAAGTTTTTTGTGTCAGTTTTTCTTTTATCGCACTTGGTATATGTTGATTTTGTGTGTATTTTTCGGTATACTTTTAGTGAGAACAATCATAATTGAAGCACTGTGAATTTACAGGACGAAACAGCGGCTATTCAGGGCAGAGTGCATGGTGGAGGCGAAGATACTGGATTGTCGCGCGGTTAGAGGTTAGATATGCGTTACATTAAGATGAGTGATGCGAGACCGGGGATGAGTCTTGCCTACAATATGTATGATGCGGACGGGCACACGCTGATCTGCAGCGGCAGCACGTTGTCGCAATTTTATATTAAAAAACTGAACGAATATGGATTTGACGGGGTGTATATCAATGATGAGCTGTCACAGGATATCAAGATTGACTCGGTGATTAGTCCGGATCTCCGCACGGAGGGGATTGTCAACGTGCGGAGCAGCAATATAGACGGCTGTAAGGATGTGGCGAAGAAAATTGTCGACCAGGTGTTGTCAAAAGATGTATTATCGCTCGATTTGACAGATCTTCGTTGTTTTGACGGATACACTTATGCGCATTCTGTCAATGTGGCAGTTCTCTCCTGCATTATCGGATTTGGAATGAAAATGAACGAGCAGTCGCTGGAACAGCTGGTGATGGCGGGGCTGCTTCACGATCTCGGGAAGTTGATGATCCCGCCAGAGATTCTCAATAAGTCAACCCGGTTGACGAACGAAGAGTATGAGATCATGAAGACACATTCTGCGTTGTCTTACGAGATGATCAAGGAGCGCTGGGATATCTCGTCGCAGGTGAAGGCGGCAGTGCTGTATCACCATGAGAATGTGGACGGCAGCGGTTATCCCAACGGAATTGACGGCGACGGCATGACGTTGATTACCAAAATACTTCACGTGGCGGATGTGTATGATGCGCTTGTGTCGAGACGGCCGTACAAAAGCCCGTATTCCCCCTATGAGGCATGTGAGTATTTGATGGGGGCAGGCGGTATTATGTTTGATCCGAAGGTGGTTGAAGCGCTTCTGATGTGTGTTCCATTTTATCCGAAAGGAACGCAGGTAGAACTCTCAGACAGCAGGGAGGGGATTATCGTCGAGAATGCGGGCAGCAGGAACTTAAGACCGGTGCTGCGCCTGCTTGACGGCTCGATGCTTGATCTGTCGGAGCAGAAAAAT
Organism: uncultured Lachnospiraceae bacterium; assembly: GCA_947177165.1. Classification (GTDB taxonomy): domain Bacteria; phylum Bacillota; class Clostridia; order Lachnospirales; family Lachnospiraceae; genus COE1. Next base: position 23,174 of record CAMWTP010000031.1, on the reverse strand, counting down.
TATAATCTCACGATTCTGCACGGCACAAATGAGGATGTCGTCGATCCTTTTGTGGAGGAGGCAGAACGCCGCAAAATGCTATCCCCGTCAAAGAAGTATCACATTATGATTATCGATGATATGCTGATCAATCTCCATGCTTTTCGGGGATTTCTGCAGAATATGTATGACCTCAGCCTGCAGACCTCAGTCGGACAGGCATTGCTGCATCTGAAACGGCAGGCGGAACCGGATCTGATTATCCTGGATATGGATATGCCAGAGATGAACGGTATTGATGCGGCTGCGAAGATAAGGGAGATCACAGGAGACGGAGTTCCGCTCCTCTTTGTCATAGACAGCTACGACAAAGGACTTGTCGCGCGCTGTCGGAGGGCGGGGGCGGCAGGGTATATTGTACGTCCTTACAAACCGGTCTATGTGAAGGCGGAAATCAAGCGCATTATCGCAGGACAGAAGGTTACGGAATAAATATATTACGAAAACTATTGACTTTGATACTATTTGAAAATATAATAAATAAGTTGATAAGAAAGCGCATGCTTTTACGCATGCGCTTTTGCACGCACGTAGGGAACTGTTGTACGAAAAACTATGGTTATACGTTATTTGATACAATTCATAAAGGAAAGTGCACAGGCACGAAAGGAAATTATATTATATGGAAACTTTAAAGTTTAATGAACTGAATCTGAGCCCTGAGATACTCCGGGGAGTGAAGGAGATGGGCTTTGAGGAGGCAACACCCATACAGAGCAAGGCGATTCCCGTCGCCATGACAGGTGCGGACGTGATCGGTCAGGCGCAGACAGGCACTGGCAAAACGGCGGCATTTGGGATTCCGGTACTCGAGAAGGTGAAAAAGGAGATCAAGCATCCGCAGACATTGGTGCTGTGTCCGACCAGGGAGCTGGCAGTGCAGGCGGCAGAGGAAATCCGTCAGCTTGCCAAGTACATGCATGGGGTGAAAGTGCTGCCCATCTATGGAGGACAGGACATCACAAAGCAGATCAGGGCGCTCAAGGGAACGCAGATTATCATCGGCACGCCGGGGCGCGTGATGGATCACCTGCGCCGCAAGACGATTCGATGTGACTATGTTGACACGATTGTGCTTGACGAGGCGGACGAGATGCTCAACATGGGATTTCGCGAGGACATCGAAACGGTTTTGCAGTATATCCCGAACGAGGACCGGCAGACGATTCTCTTCTCGGCAACCATGCCGCAGCCGATACTGGATATCACAAAGAATTACCAGAAGCCGGATGCTAAGATGATCAGGGTAGTCAAGAAGGAATTGACTGTTCCGAAGATTGAGCAGTATTATCTGGATGTAAAGCGCAAAGATAAGGTCGAGGTGCTCTGCCGTCTGCTGGACTATTATGAACCTAAGCTTTCGCTCGTATTTTGCAACACGAAGAAGATGGTTGACGATCTGACAGAAGTGTTAAAAGGAAGAGGTTATTTTGCAGAGGGGCTGCACGGGGATATGAGCCAGGCACAGCGCGACCGCGTCATGAAGAGTTTCCGGAGCGGCAAGACCGATATCCTGATCGCGACAGATGTCGCTGCCCGCGGTATCGATGTGGACGATGTGGAGGCCGTGTTTAACTACGACATTCCGCAGGACGATGAGTACTATGTACACCGCATCGGGCGTACAGGGCGTGCAGGCCGCACAGGGCGCTCTTTTACCTTTGTAAAGGGCAAGGAAGTGTATAAGTTAAAGGATATCATGCGCTACTGCAAGACGAAGATCTATGCGATGCCAGTGCCGTCTCTCAACGATGTGAACCAGATCAAGATCGAGAAGGTGATGGACAGAATCGGGAATGTGATCGAGGAGGAAGATCTGACATCGATGATTAACACCATCGAAAAGCAGATTAATGAATCCGACTATACCGCCATGGATATCGCGGCGGCATTCTTAAAGATGTACATGGGACAGCTCAATGAGGGAAATGAGTCCAATGTGGAGTACACGTTTGACAACACCGGCGCGGAAGAGGAAGGAATGGCGCGTCTGTTCATCAATATCGGAAAGGCACAGAAGGTCAAGGCAAAGGATATCCTAGGTGCCATAGCGGGCGAGGCGAATATCCCCGGAAAGCTTGTGGGGGCAATCGACCTGTATGACAAATATACGTTCGTTGAGGTTCCGAAGGAAAATGCGGCGGACGTGCTCGCTGCGATGAAAAATGTCAAGATCAAAGGCAAGACGATCAACATCGAGCCGGCGAATGCAAAATGATGTATACAGAATTGCAGGCGGAGTTTTTCCTCCGCCTGCTGCTGATATCGATTAACTGTGTCATTGAAGCGGCGCAGTTTCGCATCTATAGCCTTTTTACAGGTATCCATATGGCGCTTTCGTAATCTTCGCTTTTGATATCTCCGCCAGAATACCATTCGATATTCATAGGAAACGCCATCTCAAACGTTGGATTTCCCGGAAGCCATTCGCTGAAAATTCGTGTGTTGACAGTCTGCAGGCTTTCCGGCATGGCTCCTCTGCACTTGAATTTTGCCCATTCACAGGCGGGGATCTCAAGAATTTTCATCCCCTCCGGCACCGTGCCTCCCTGATATGCACCTGCAATGAAATATTGGAATTGATTTCCATACGAGGTATCCTCGACACTGATCCCGTACTCTCCAACAACGCACTCCGCGATGGTCTGCCGGATTTCCGCATCTCCCTGCACAGAGTCCCCCGTACTCTCGCAGTACCGTTCACGGAACTCCTGCCAAAACTTTGGGGCTTCCTTGTATGAGGTATCATAGGAAATCATTCTGTCAAATCCTATCATTTTCATCGATTCCCTTTTCTCAACTGTAAATTCCATCTTATTACCTCCTTTAATTGAAATTTCTACAATAAGAGGCAGAAAGACTTTAATCCGGTGTGGCTGCGTGCGAAGCTGCATGGGAGACAGGCCGTGAAAACGGGAAAATGCCTTGGTAAAGCTTTCGGGGGTTTCATACCTGTATTTATAAGCAAGGTCAATTATTTTCGTTTCCATCTGCTGTCTGCTTGAATTGTCAGAGCCCTTTATTACATCCAGTCCAGCCAGATACAGCCTGCGGTTTCGCATATATTCCCCGATCGAGTAACCAGTCACAATCTTAAAGCTTCTCTGAAAATAAAAGGCAGAGATATGCACTGCGTCAGCCACTTCCTCCGCTCCGATATCCGCAAGCAGATGCTCCTCCATGTAATCAATTGCTTTCCTGAAACTTGTAAACCAGTCCATCGTTCCTCCCAACACTGCCAAACCAGATTATTTTTTTTCGCCTCATAATGAGAGGATATCATATCCGGATGCGGCATTCTTGTCTTTTTCTGCTCGAAGTTGTCTCCATAGTTTATTGTCTTTTCTGATTTTGCACAATTCTGCTTCAATTGACATGCGAACAGTAATTTGATGTTACTCCTGCATCAGCCGTGTAAGGTTCTGCTTGTTGCTTTCATCCAGATAGAAAGAAATCTCGTCATACATGGAGTAGGTCAGAGTGCCGCCTCTGCCGATATAATCCGCCAGACATTCGTCAATCTGGCTGCTGTTTAGATAGTAGATGCTTTCTGCAAATACATCGTAGAAATCTTCCGTGGGAAGGGTTTTTATCACTTCTGTCTGACAGTCTTCGTCCAGATAGGGTATGACTGCCGAGGCTGTATCAGCGCTGAGGGGGGCGATGGCTTTGCTTCTGAGCGCTTCCAATAAATACTGGCTGGACAGTGTGGAGTCAGAGTAAACCAGGAATCCGCAGAGTTCATCGGCGGTGAAAGTGGTTCCGGCAGCCAGCAGAGCGCTGAACAATTCACTGGCGTCTTGTTGCTCCAGATAACCCAGGGAATTGAGGACTCTGCCCTTATCGGCGGGCACTGCCGCATTTTTTAACAGATGGACGTACTCCGCATCCTCGGAATAAAAAACATTTTCAAAATTTGATTCGTCCAGGTCAGAGAAATCAATTTCAAGATGCGTTACTTTTGCCCCTTGTCCCACCATTTTGAGGACATTTCTGCCCTTTTTCAGGGTGATGGTCGTTGTTGCCTCTGCGCCAGTATCATTCAGAGTCACAATACTTTTGTCCGGTGCGACCCATATGAGTTTGAACTTTCCTTCTCTGATGTCAAAGGCGGATTTTATGTTCACATCGACATCCTGATCCGCATAGGCAATCACAAAGGAGTCTGAACCGTAGAGCACGTAACCGTAAGCCAGCACTTTGCGGGCATTGCCCATATAGTTATAGGCTCCCCAATTATCCTGGATGTCTTCCCCAGCCAGCAGTCTGTCATCGTCATAGACCTTCCACGCATCGCTGGAGCGGTCAGGGCTGGCAAAATTATCCACAAAGGAATCCGCAGAGACGAGGGAGGAAAATATCTGCATAAACACGCCCGTATCGTCGGAATCATCATAATGGAATGATTCTGAATCCGAAGATGCATCATTGGAACCCTGAGTATCAGTATCTGTGGAGCCGAAAAGATTGTCATTGGCATCGGCATCAAAAGCCGTGTCACCGGAGTCTGTGGAGCTGCTGACGGAACTGTCATGTCCCGATTCTGAGGCAGATGCAGCATCAGAGGAAATCCACACAGTGCTGCATGCGGATAAAGCCAGTATCATCACAAAGACGCAGACAGAGATTGCAAACCGGCGGCGCGTCGTTTTTTTGTAGTTCAGAATGCCGTCGAGACGCCTTTTCAAGTCCTTTTTGTTTTCCAAAAGCGTGGTGGAGAAAGCGTTTTGTCTGCGGGCAATATTCTGCTCAGCAGTATCCAGCAGAATGTTGCCGTACATCTGCTTTCCGGTCTCTGTCAGTTCCGGGAGAATTGCCTCGTCACAGGAGAGCTCACAGTCGCGGTTAATCTGCCTGCCGATAAGGTGCAGGACTGGATTGAACCAGTGGGCGCAGAGCAATAACTGATAAATCCATTTGTACAGCAGATCCTTTCTGGCGACATGAATCAGCTCGTGGTGGAGCACCAGCTGAAAGTGTGCCAGATTCCGATCGCCGCTCAGGTACACAGGGACATTGCCATCAGACGATCTTTTTGGAATGACGATCATAGGATTTCGGAGTCCGATTGTCATGGGGCTGGCGACGGCAGCACTCTCATAAATGGCAGGTATTTTCTGTATATGAAGTCTTGCACAAAAATTACTTTCCATGGTGAGAATGCGGGGTTCAGCGATGCGGGTACAGTTTTTTCGAATCGCATTTTTAAAGTGCTGGTAATTTAGCAGCTTGATAAAAAGGGTAAAAACGGCGCCGACAAACCATATATGCGCTGCCGCAGCCCAAAGACCTGGTTTTGCTCCTTTCGGTTCTGCAGCAGACGAAAGTGTGTCTGACTGCGTCTGGGTTTCATGATGCTGTGCCGCAGATGTGATGCCGCTGGAAGGCACAGGTGCATCACCAGCGGACGATGCACTTGCAGAGGCTGCTGCGGCGTCTGCAGATGTATCCGGCATTGCTGCGAAACGGTCAGCGTCAGCCAGTTCAGGCTGCTGCGTGTCATCAGACTGCGCCGGGGCGTTAATCTGTTTCTGGTCATCATTGCGAATTGTGCTGTCAGATTGTGCCATGTCATTATTCTGACCGATTACAGCATGAAAATCCAGCGGTTTCAGGAAACCCGATTCAAAGTGAAACGGAAGCAGCAGACGCACGGCGACAAGCAGCCAGATATAGTAATTCCACTTTTTTGAAAAATATTTTCCTGTAAAAGGGTGTATGGCAGCAATAAAAATTCCAATGAAAGCCCCCGATAAGGACAGGGACAGCACAGCCGGAAAAAGCTGTCTCGTGATAAATTCCTGCATGATAATCCCTCCATTCGAAAATAGGATGAAAATGGTGATCAAAGGTTCTGGTTAAAATAGTCGCGAAGTTCCTCGATATCCTTCCTGGTCAGCGCATCGCTGTCAACCAGGGCAGCGGCAAGATTTTTGGAACTTCCCTTAAAAAATTTCTCGATAAAATTTCTGGTCTCTGTGCGGACATACTCTTCGCGCGCAATGCAGGGGGTGTAATAGTAGACTTCACGGTTATTCTGCGCACGTTTTTCCTGCGTGACGGCTCCCTTTTTCACAAGTCTTTGAATCAGTGTCAGGACAGTCGTGCGCTCCCAGCTTTTGTGATCGTTTAAGGCACTGCGGATTTCGCCTGCATTCAGGGCGGTTTTTGCTGCCCACAGGACCTCCAGTATCTCCAGCTCTGCGTCTGATACCGTAATTTTTTGTTCCATAGGAATCCTCCAATCTGTGAATTCAATCGTTCAAATGATCTGTTAAGACGTCTCAAGTTGACTACTTCTGTAGACAATTATAGTTTACAACAGTAGACAGTGCGTGTCAAGAGAAAAATCGAAATGTTGAGGTTTGGGGGGATATGTAGTATAATCGTATTGACAAGATTCTGTCCCTGGCAGAGAATTTGAAACAGGTTCCGGAGGAAATGATAGATTTTGTGAGGACAGTAGATTTCGGTGACAATGTACTTTTTCAAGGGTTGGAGAACGTAAAGCGGTCCTCAGCCAGCGCAGTCCCACACCAATATTGGGATTGTGCCGGAAAAATGATTCGGGAAAGAAGGGATAATATTGAGAAAATTTTTGATTAAGGACGATAATGTTGTTTCCGCGACAAACGAGTATGCATGTCTTTTCTACGATGAAGATCAGGATGCGTACCATATCTCGATTCCGGCATCAGTCAATCCAGACGATTTGCCAGCGATTCCGGGAGCTCTTGCGCGAAAGGGAATCCGGGAAATCGAGGATAAGTGGGCGCGGCGTTTTGTAAAAGAGCGGGTCGTGCCGCCTGACCGCCAGAATATCGGAATGATACTGCGGGAGGCGGGAATGGGCTACTACAGCGAGTTTCTCCTGCTGGTGTATACAAGCGGGCGGTGCGCGATGGACGAGTTTTATATCGAGGAGATTGTGTAGGGACAAAATATCGTATGATTATTTTTGCTATTATAATAGAATACTATGAATAGGCTCAACAGATGTTGAGCCTTATTTTGTGTGCAGGAATATAAAAATTAAAAAAATTATTTTTCATGAAACTATTGCGGCAGATGAGATGTCTAATATTTTATAAAGCGTCGAGGAGGTGAAAAAAGTGCATATTTTTTCCTATAAAAAGGGAGAGAAGAAAGATAGCAATAAAGACTTAATTGAACAGATTATTCTGGAAAAGTATAACCAATATTATCGTCTGGCTTACAGCTACGTGCACAACGAGACAGATGCCTTTGACATCGTACAGAACGGGGCGTACAAGGCTCTGCGGGGAAGCCATACACTGAAAAATCCCGCCTACGCCGAGACATGGGTGTACCGCATTATGCTCAATGAGTGCTTCCGGCATCTGAAACAGCCCCGGAATTATTCCTATGAAGCGATGCAGAGTGAAACGGGGGCGGAATTGTCCTACACGGAAGACAACTGTGACAGGATTGACCTCGGAAGGGCGCTTGATTCCCTGCCGGAACAGGATAAGGCTGTCGTGATACTGCGTTTTTTTGAGGACAGGAAGCTGGAGGAGATTGCGGACATTCTGGAGGAAAATGTCAGTACAGTCAAGAGCAGGCTGTACCGCAGCATGAAGAAGCTCCGCAGTGTTCTTGGAGACGATGCGTAGGGAATTTTGTGCCGACGCCTGGGTATGCGGGCTGTCAGGCAGCAGGGAGGATTGATCATGGCAAATAAAATGTATGGGACGGAAAGAACAAATTCGCTGCTGGAGAAAGAACTGCAGGCACTGCGGTCTGAGTATGAAAAACAGCAGATGACAGAAGAACAGGTAGAACAATTGCATCAAAAAGTAAGGGAGGCAAAGAAAATGAATCAAAACAAAGAAAAACAGACAGGTGTAATAAAATTTGCCGCAGCTGCAGCCGCTGTGGTGGTTGGAGTCTTTATCATATTGCCCAACACATCGGGCACAATCGCACACGCGATGGAGCAGATACCGATTCTCGGCCAGCTTGTGAAGGTGGTCACATTCCGCGATTATGAGTATGAGGGCGAGCGCAACATGGCAGACATTGAGGTTCCTGAGATGAAACCGGAGGAGCAGATTGAGGACAGCGCATTACAGGAAAATATAGACCGCACAACGGCGGAGATCAACGCGGAAATCCAGTCAATCACGGATAATCTGATTGCAGAGTTTGAGCGGAATCTGGACGAAGAGATGGGATATCAGGATGTTGTGGTGACAAGCGAGGTGCTCGCGACAACGCCCGATTATTTTACCCTGAAACTGATCTGCTATCAGGGCGCAGGCAGCGGGTATCAGTGGAATTATTACTATACGATTGATTTGAATACTGGGGAGAGACTGCAGTTAAAGGACATTTTCAAAGAAGGGGCAGATTATATCACGCCGATTAGCGAGAATATCAAGCAGCAGATGCAGGAGCAGATGGACGCTGACGAGAACGTGTACTATTGGTTAAATGACGAGATTGAGGAGTGGAATTTTAAGGCGATTACAGACGAAACTTCTTTCTATCTGAATGAAAAAGACAACGTGGTCATCGGATTCAATGAGGGCGATGTGGCACCGATGTATATGGGGACTGTGGAGTTTGAGATACCGGCGGAGGTGTTGGAAGGGATTCGCAAATAGGATAAATAGGACATGTGAAATATTGGCGTCTGCAGATTGCATGAACTTCATTAACAGAGGGATACGACTCAATCAAGTCATATCCCTCTGCTATATGTATGCCAAAGTACATTGGCATAAAAGCATGAAACCGGGTGTGCCGGCGCTCGGTTATTCTGCCGAAAGTTCCTCTGTATACTGTGCGCCCAATTCTGCGACTGTGCCGTCAGTGAGCATGGCATCAATGGCTGTGTTGATTTTGTCGAGAAGCTCTGTATTGCCTTTTTTCACGGCAATAGCATACTCTTCTGACTCAAAAGCAGAAGGGTCTTCCACAATCTTAAGACCTTCATTGTCATTCACATATTTCTGAGATGTCGCGGAGTCAAGCACGACAACGTCGCACTTTCCATTCACCAGCTCCATTATGGCATCTGTACCCTTTTTGAATGCTTCATATGGATAACCCATGTCCTTCACACAGATCTCACCAGTATAGCCCTGAATGACACAGATTTTCTTGTCTGCCAGATCGGCAGCGGAAGTGATGTCGGAATCCTCTCTCACAATCATAACCTGTGTAGCTGTGTAGTATGGTATGGAGAAATCAGCTTCTTCCTTTCTCTCCTCTGTCACGGTCATGCCTGCGATAGCCGCGTCAATCTGACCATTTTGCAATGCCACCAGCAGAGAGTCAAATTCCATATTTTCAATCGCTGCTGTCATACCGTTCTTCTCTGCAATCTGCTTGGCGATCGCCATATCAATACCGTCATACTGGTCGATTACGCCATTGCTTGTCACGAACTCAAACGGCGGAAATTCTGCATTTGTGCCGAATGTGAGTGTGCCGCCTGCCTCGGGAGCTGCCTCCTGCGTGCCAGCTTCTGCCTGACCTGCGTCCGCCGCGGTGCTCTCCTGTGTCTGTGCGGTAGAGACTGTTGTGTCCACTGCAGTGCTGCCTGATGTGTCCGCACTGTTTCCGCATGCTGTCAGGGCAGTTGTCATCATCGCCAGGACAAGCATGAGCGCTGCTGTCTTTGTTGCTTTTTTCATAATGTTTCTCCTCCTTATTACAATTACTATGAATGAGTATATATTAAGCCTTAAGGCGTAATATCATTAGGCGCTAAAGCATCTTAAACACGCTCTATAGAACCTTGCTCAGAAAAAGCTTTGTCCGCTCGTTTTTCGGATTGTTGAATACCTCCTCCGGCGTACCGCTTTCCATGATCACACCCTGGTCAACGAAAAGAACCCTCGATGCAACCTCCCGTGCAAAGCCCATCTCATGGGTGACAATCACCATCGTCATGCCGGATCTGGCGAGATCTTTCATGACATCGAGAACCTCACCGACCATCTCCGGGTCAAGCGCGGAGGTTGGCTCGTCAAACAGCATAATCTCAGGATTCATGGCAAGCGCTCTCGCGATGGCGACACGCTGTTTCTGTCCGCCGGATAACTGCGCCGGGTAAGCCTGTGCCTTGTCAGCGAGATTGACACGTTTTAAGAGCTCATTCCCCTTTTTGACAGCCTGGTCTTTTGTCATCTTTTTTAACAGAACCGGCGCTAAGGTGATATTGTCCATGATGGTCAGGTGCGGGAACAGGTTAAACTGCTGGAACACCATGCCCATCTTCTGGCGCACTTTGTTGATGTCGACTTTGGGGGTGTTGATCAGCTGGTCATCCACATAGATTTCGCCCTCCGTCACGTCCTCAAGCAGATTCAGGCATCTCAAAAAAGTACTTTTTCCAGAACCGGAGGGGCCGATCACGACGACGACTTCCCCAGGGGAAATATGTTCGTCGATGCCGTTTAAAACGTTTAATTTACCAAATTGTTTATGTAAGTTTTTTACCTTTATCATACAAGAATTCCTTCCTACCGGATATCCGATTTGCGCAGTATCACTTCAATCCTGTGGAGCAGCAGCGTCAGTATCTTGATCAGGACATAGTAGATAACTGCTGTTCCAAACAGCGGCATAAACGCGTTAAACGTGGCACTCTTGATAAAATCACCCGCCTTCTGGATATCCATCAGTCCCACATAACCGACGATAGCCGTCTCCTTGATCAGAACGATAAACTCATTGCAGAGCGCGGGAAAAATATTTTTGACCGCCTGCGGGATCACAATCCTTGTCATGGTCTGAAAAGCGTTCAAGCCCAGGGATCTGCCTGCCTCCGTCTGCCCGTGATCAACCGACAGAATACCGGCCCTGATAATCTCTGACACATAGGCACCGGAATTGATTCCAAAGGCAATCGCCGCGATAATCCACTTGTCCAGATTCACAGTAGCAAAAATGACAAAATATATAATCATCAGCTGTGTGACGGACGGCGTTCCGCGTATCACATCCGTATAGACACTTCCGAAAAATTTAATCAGTTTTCTCCTGGAGAGATTGCACAGCGCAATCAGCATTCCGATCAGAATACCGATTAAGACGGCAAGAAGCGAGACCTTGATCGTCACGCCGATACCGTCGAGCAGAAGCTTGTATCGGTCATCCCGGATAAAACACTTGTAAAATAAATTGGAAAAATTAGAGAACCATTCCTGAAACGCAGTCATCTGTTTGTTATCCTTTCACCTGTTTGTGGAGCCGTCAATCCCAGTATTCCATTTGTTCCACAAATCCAATTTCTGGCCAGAGGGAGCACTGAGCTGCAAACGCGCGGACATATACCGCACTAACGCCCATTCTATCATAAAGATGACAAGTTGAAAAGCATTTTTTTGAGGATACGGCGCGATTTCTGAAGGGTGTGCTGATTTCGTTCATAAGCAGGATAGCGGAGGTTTGGGAAAGGTTCAATTGCTTGCATTCTTTATTACATCTGTTAGAATAGGAGGAAAGGAGGGGCGGGCAATGGGAATGTTTTTAAACAGCAGCGTGCCATATGAGGGTTACAAGGAAGTTCTGCGGGATACTTATTTTGTTGACAAAACGTTGCTTCTAAAGGAATTAATACCATATTTTGGCAAGAGAAACCGTTATTGCTGCATCACAAGACCCCGTCGTTTTGGGAAAACAGTCATGGCAGACATGGTGGGGCGTTTTTCGGGAAAGCGGGTGAAAAGGATGGGATATTTGAGAAGCTGGCAATATCCGGGAACAAAGATTATAAAGTACATTTGCATCATCATGAAGTGATATATATTGACCTCAGCAGGATGCCGAAAGACTGTAGGGATTATGAAAGATATGCAGCCCGTATTCAGGATGGAATTATGGAGGATTTAATAGCCGCATATCCTGATTTGGGCATCAGCAGGACAGAAGCGGTATGGGATGTTTTGCAGAAAATTTATGAACGGACGGAAGAGAAATTTTTGTTTGTATTGGATGAGTGGGACGCAGTCTTTCACATGCCCTTTGTTTCCGGGGGAATCAACAGGAGTATCTGTTATTTTTAAAAAATTTGCTGAAAGACCAGCCTTATGTAGAGTTCGCATATATGACGGGCGTTCTTCCCATTGCAAAATATTCCAGTGGTTCAGAATTAAATATGTTTGTGGAATAGGACATTCCGCGCTCCATTGTTCTGGCGCTGACGGATAATCAGCTTAGAAATTATTGGACCAGTTCGGGACCGTATGATGAGTTGTTTTACTACATCAGGAACAATGTTGAAGCGGTAAGGGACGATCTGGTTCTCATGGTGTCTGGAGAACGGGTTACGGCTGCCATAGGGCAGTTTGCAGCGGCCTCCATGGAAATAAATTCCAGGGATCAGATTTATTCAGCGATGGTGGTATACGGTCTCCTGACGTACGAAGATGGCGCAGTATCGATTCCGAATAAGGAACTGATGGATAAATTTAATGAACTGCTCTTGTCCAAGGACTCCTTGGGATATGTGTATAATCTTGCCAGGAAATCGAACGAAACGGGTATATAATAGTATAATTTTACAAAAAGAAAGGGAGTTGCTTTTAGATATTACAACCCCTTGCTTGTATATTACATCATTTCAATCCACAGACACCATAATGATAACAATAAACATTGTATATTATTGGTCTGACATTATATTTTATTGTAAATACAAAATTTCTATTCGTCAAGAATGAATAAATTTGCTGTAAAAGTGTAGTTGAAGCAATTGTTTTTGGCTAGAGCGTGTTTTCCCTGAAGTTTTTTTAATAAAAAGATATTAGTGATTATAGATAAAAGTGTATGGATATGACCGATTTTTATTTTTGTTTGTTTGCCACAAATTGTGAGGATGATTGAATGCAAACACATTTTTGGACATTTAATTATTTACAATTATAAATCGATAAGCTTATATATAACATCGGACCAAATTCTGGTTGACATTTTATAAAGGCTCTGCTATTATTGAAATATAGAAAGGAGCGTGATCAATTTGACAGCACATATATCAGCTGACGGACTTGACAGAGAGGAATCTGTAGCGGAACATACGAAAAAAACTGCCTATCTTTGTGCTGAAAAAGGAAAGCGGTGCGGATTGCCGCAGGTTATGACAGTATGCGGAATACTACATGATATGGGCAAAAACAAACAAGCGTTTGATAACTATATCCATGCTGATAAGAATACCAGACAAAAGATGCGGGGAACGGTCGCTCATGCATCTACAGGGGCGAAGTATCTATATGATAGGTACCATACTGACAATTCAAACAATGTAAAAATTTTGACGGAACTGATTTCCTATGCAGTTGCTGCCCATCATGGACTGTTTGACTGTGTGGATATCGGGCATACAGATCTCTTTTCAAAAAAGGTGGGCGAGATAGCGGATTATGATGAAGCTTGCAGCAATGCGGGAAAAGATTATCTGGATGAAACAGAACTCGATCAGATATTTGCAGGTGCATCAGAAGAATTTCACCGAACACAGGATAAAATCAAAGGATTATATACAAGGCTGAAATCCTTACAGCAGTCTAAAAATACTCAAAATGCGAAAGAAACGATGTCTAACTGCTGGCTTTTTCTGTTCTCATGTCTGCAGCGTCTGATTTTATCAATATTAATCGATTCTGATTGGGAAGCTACCTCAGACTTTATGGCTCATGTTGATACATTCACAAAACAGGCTGATAAAAACGGCAAAGAAATCTTTGGAAAAGCCGAAGAAAACTTTACCCAATATATGCAAAAGAAGCGACAGTCTGTCAATACTTCGCTATTGTCAGATAAAGAAAAAGAAATATTGGATGCGAGAAATGCGCTGCAGAAGGAGTGCAGGGAATTTGCCAAGCACCCTGCAGGGATATTCTGTCTGCCGCTGCCAACTGGTGGAGGAAAAACATTGAGCGGGCTTGCGTATGCGTTGGAGTACTGCAGGCAGCATATTGAGACAGAGCGAATTATTTATGTTTCACCTTACATCTCAATCACGGAACAGAACGCGAAGGTGTTTCGCGATGCAATTGGCGAAGAAAAGTGGATATTGGAACACCATTCTTCCGTGGTTAGAAAGGAAGATAAAGAGAGTGAGGATTATCAGACAGATCAAGTGTCAAGATACGATATCAATTGGGAAGAACCTTTTATCTGTACGACATTTGTACAGTTTATGAATACTCTTTTTTCGGATAAGAGCGAGTCGATACGCCGGATGCACAGGCTTGTCAATTCCGTTGTGATTATCGATGAAGTCCAGTCGATGCCCCTAAAGTGTGTGCATACATTTAATTACATGATTAATTTTTTAAACACTGTCTGCAATACAAATATCATTTTGTGTACAGCGACCCAGCCGGCTTTGGAGGAGACAGAATTTCCTGTTTGTTACAGCGAACCTAAATATATGATTCGTGATGTAGACAGATGGTTTCGCGTATTTGACCGGGTAAAGATCCATACGCCGAAAGCGTTGCCTGGGCAAAGGCAGAAATATACATTTGAAAGTCTTGGTGATGAAATAGCAGAACAAGCAGGAAAGTTCCGCTCCATTCTTGTCGTTTTGAATACAAAATCTGCAGTGAAAAAATTGTATGAGATTTTAAAGTCACAGAATATCAATGTGAGATATCTCACGACAAATCTGTGCGCCCAGCACAGGAGCGACAGGATTGAGGAAATACAAACAGTGCTTAGTTCAAAGGAGAATATTGTTGTGGTCAGCACGAATCTGATCGAGGCGGGCGTGGATATCTCATTTGAGTGTGTCTACCGGTCGATGACAGGTCTGGACAGTTTAGCGCAGAGTGCGGGGCGGTGCAACCGGAACGGCGAGTTGGAATACGGTGTCATCTATTTGATCATGCTGGACGGTGAAAACACTGGAAATATGGAGGAACTGCAGCAGAGCAGGAGAGTGACAGAGTGGATTATACATGAATATGATCAGAGTGACAGGGCAGACAGCCTTCTGATGCCGCGGTGGATGGAAGCTTATTATAAGAAGATATATGAGTATGCATCAGACAAAATGAATTTTCCAATTGCGAAAACAGATACCAATATCACAGAACTTTTGTCAAAAGGGTTTGGTGTGGAAAAAAAGAAGAATTTAATGAATCCGGCGTACAAGACTGCGGGACAGGAGTACAGAGTGATTGATGACCATTCATTTGGTGTGATCGTGCCATATGGGAACGGTGTGGAAATCATAGAGGATATACAGAGGACGTCAGATTTGTCCGCCATCAAAACCTGTATTCGGCAGGCGCAGAGATATACAGTTAACGTGCGGGAGAATCTGTTAAAAAGTTATGACGGACTGATACAGCCTGTCAGTGACAGGATAGCAGGTCTTTATATGGTATCGGCGCCAGGGGCATACAGCATGGATTATGGTATCGCTCCAGAGTGGGAAACTTTGATTTTTTGACAGAGAGACGGTTAAGATCATCTGCCGGACATTTGCCTATAAATATAGGCAAATGCGGCAGATGCTCAAAACAGTTCAATACACAGAAAGGAGAGGGTGAAACATGGAAAAACCAAATGTGATTGAGTACAGTGTATTTGGCAGGTATGCATTATTTACAGACCCGCTGTCGAAGACTGGCGGCGAGAAGTGCACGTATCAGATACCCACGTATCAGGCTTTGAAAGGGATAACGGAATCGATCTATTGGAAGCCTACAATCATGTGGGTGATTGACGAGTGCCGCATCATGAATCTGATACAGACGGAATCGAAGGGCATCAGACCAATCAGATACAGTGGCGGAAACGATTTATCGTACTACACCTATCTGCGCAATGTGGAATATCGGGTTAGGGCGCACTTCGAATGGAATGAAAACCGAGAGGATTTAGCGCATGACAGAAATGAACACAAACATTACGACATTGCGAGGAGAATGGTTGAGAGAGGAGGAAGAAGGGACATTTTCCTGGGTACAAGAGAGTGTCAGGGATACGTAGAGCCGTGTTCCTTTGAAGAGGGCGAGGGGGCATATGATAAGACAAATCTGTCATTTGGCATCATGGTACATGGGATTACTTATCCGGATGAGGCTGTCAGAGAGGAAGAAAAGGGTCATCTGACAGTACGGCTCTGGAATGCACAGATGGAAAATGGAGTCATTCATTTTCCGCGCCCTGAGCAGTGTGAGATTAGGCGTGTATTACAGGATGCAAAGCAGAAACAGTTTCTATTTGAAAAGAATTTTACCGGGTTAGAGGAGTTTGAGGGAGGTGACATGTTTGGCATGGTTAAAGACATTGGCTGACACATATGATGTCCATGCTAAATTGGCAGGAGTAGTTAAGAATGACCAGGCGGTATTGCTGCCGATTTCCCACTCTACGTTTAATGCCCAGATCGAAGTTATTATTGACGGGAATGGGAATTTCATTGATTCGAAAAAGCTTGAAAAGGGCAATGATGCAGTCACGATCATTCCGGTGACGGAAGACTCAGCCGCCAGAGGGAATGGGAATTTTCCGCATCCATTATGTGACAAGCTCTGTTATATCGCAGGAGATTACACAACATATACAGGTGACAATAAAGAGAGTTATTATGAAGCTTATATGGAGCAGCTGCGGGACTGGGCAGAGTCTGAGTATACACATTTGGCAGTGCAGGCGATCTATAAATACCTGGCTAAGAAATCACTGATACAGGATTTGCTATCAGGTAAAACATTGGAGCTGGATGACAATGGTAAGCTTACAGATCGTACGAAACTACAGGGCTTAGGTCAGACGGGAGCTGCTGTGAGGTTTGTTGTTTATGGAACAGACATTCCAGAAGTGTGGAAGAATCAAGAGCTGTATAACCGGTATGGCGAGTACTATCAACAAAGAGAGGGCGGGAAAAAATTGTGTTATGTATCGGGAAAAACAGAGTCATGTTCTGACAAGCACCCCTCCAAGATACGCAACAGCGGTGATAAGGCAAAGCTGATTTCAGGAAATGATGAATCGGGCTTTACATATCGCGGAAGGTTTATTTCAAAAGAACAGGCAGTCTCAGTCGGATATGACACGTCACAAAAGGCACATAACGCGCTCAGATGGCTGATTCAGAAACAGGGGTATACAAGGGATGACTGCGCAATTGTCACATGGATTGTAAACAGGGATGTGCAGGTGCCGGATATCATGAAAGATTCGATCAATGCCTGCTGTGACATCGATGATTTTGATATTTGGGATTCTCTTGACACAAGCAATATCAATAAAAGTGACACTGGAAAATATTTTGCAGAACAATTTAACAATGCAGTAAATGGATATGCTGGAAAGTTTAGAGAAGATGACAGGGCAGCTGTAATTGCACTCGAGGCGGCCACAACGGGACGGCTTTCGGTAGTATATTATGATGAGATGGGAGCCAGACAATACATGGATGCGATACTGAACTGGCAGCAGCACTGTAAATGGCGCCGGACCGTGAATGTGGGAAAGGCAGGCGAAGATAAGAAGCGCGTTACCTGCGAATGCACGCCGTCGCCCAGGGATATGGCGCTTGCAGCGTTTGGCACGCAGCGGTCGGAATGGATGGAAGCGGACAGCAAGCTGCTCAGAAGTACAGTAAAACGGCTATTGCCCTGTATAACGAAAAAGGGGATAGAAATCCCGGAAGATATCATCAGGGCATCTGTGAGGCGTGCGTCTATGCCACTGTCAATGAGTGACTTTGTGTGGCATAACGATGTACTGTGCGTTGCCTGCGCAATGATTCGATATAAATATGAAATGAGGGGGAAAGCAATGGATAATTTTCTAAATGATAATATGGATGACCGGAATGTATTATTTGGAAGGCTGCTGGCCGTGTATGATTATATGGAACAGCGGGCTATGTTTGAGTACGATGAGAATGGAAAGGTGAAAGAGAGGCGTACCACGAATGCAAAACGCTATTGGAATGCGTACAGCAGCAGACCAGCCAAGACGCTAAAGACAATCAAGCAGAATTTGGTGCCCTATGAGAAAAAATTATCTGATTATGAGTTGAAGAAATTTGAGGAGTGGACTGGTGAAATAATGCTTCATCTGGCAGGTGAAGGGTATAGCAATGCGGCATTGTCAGAGATGTATCTGCCAGGATACTATCTGCAGATGGAAACTATGAAACAGGCCTTTCAGAAAAAAGAACAGTAAAGGAGATAAGAAGTATGAGTGAATTTACAAACAAAATTGATTTTGAAGTATTGGTGATGGTAAAAAATGCGAATCCAAACGGCGATCCATTAAACGGCAACAGACCGCGTGAGACGTATGATGGCTATGGAGAGATATCAGATGTGTGCATTAAGCGCAAAATCAGGAACAGACTGCAGGATATGGGCGAAAATATTTTCGTGCAGAGCGATGACCGTTCAGATGATGAAGCGAAAAGTCTTGCGGAAAGGGCTAAAAAGAATGCAGTTATGCAAAAGGCATTAAAAGATAAAGACAAAGATGCATACGCGAAAGCGGCGTGTGAGACATGGATGGATGTCCGCAGCTTTGGGCAGGTATTTGCGTTTAAGGATGACAGCGTTTCCGTCGGTGTCAGGGGACCCGTATCCATTCATTCTGCATTTAGCGTACTGCCGATATCGATAGACAGTATGCAGATAACCAAAAGTGTTAACAGCGAAACAGCGAAGGATGGCAAGAAGTCTTCAGATACAATGGGAATGAAACATAAGGTATATTCGG
This sequence comes from uncultured Lachnospiraceae bacterium, assembly GCA_947177165.1. Classification (GTDB taxonomy): domain Bacteria; phylum Bacillota; class Clostridia; order Lachnospirales; family Lachnospiraceae; genus COE1. Next base: position 4,424 of record CAMWTP010000031.1, on the reverse strand, counting down.
CTTTATATGTTATAAAAGGCAGTATGAATCATCAGCTTGCCCAAAAGACAGGCTTTAGTGATGCGGATGCAGAGAAGATCAAGGAGGCACTGCGCACTCTGTTCGTAAATGACACCTCCTCTGCAAGGCCAGACGGCAGCATGGAAGTGTGCAGGCTGTTTTGGTGGAGACACAATTGTCCAATGGGGCAGTATTCATCGGCAAAAGTTCACAAGCTTTTGGAGATATCGGCAAAAATCGATGACCCGAAAGAATTTGAGGATTATGAGATAACATTGAATTCATTGCCGGGATTAGAGGTAGAAGAGATAGAGGGGATTTGATCATGTACGCTGAAGAAGATTACCTGATGCTCTCAGGTATTCAGCACTTTGCATTCTGCAGGCGTCAGTGGGCAATGATACATATTGAGCAGCAATGGGCAGAGAATTATCGCACAACGGCGGGTGAGCTCATGCATAAGAAAGCACATGATGAGGGTTCTTTTGAGAAAAGGGGAAATCTTCTGATTGTCAGGGGACTACGCATTTCCTCCCATGAGCTCGGATTGAGCGGACAGTGTGATGTTGTTGAGTTCCACGAAAACGAAAATGGCATTGTGCTGTTTGGATATGATGGAAAATGGAATCCGGTGCCGATCGAGTACAAGCATGGGGCACCCAAAGAGCACAACGCGGATGAGCTGCAGCTTTGCGCGCAGGCAGTCTGTCTGGAAGAAATGTTCCAGACAGGCATACCTGAGGGATATCTGTATTATGGAGAAAAAAGAAGGCGGAGTCATGTAGCGTTTACAGATGCCTTGCGGGCAGAGGTGAAAAAGATGGCTCAGGAAATGCATGAACTAATGAAAAGAGGACATACGCCCAATGTGAAGCCCACGAAACAGTGCAAGGCGTGCTCACTGGAAAATCTGTGTGTTCCCAGACTGCAAAAGGCAATGAACGTGAGGGAATATATTGAGCAGGGTATCAAAACAAAGGATTTGTGATGATGTGATGCGAGGAGGATCAATGTGCGAAAACTACTGAACACGTTATATGTTATGACAGATAGTTGTTATTTGACGCTTGAGGGCGAAAATATTGTGATCCAGAATGGCGAAAAGACACTTGGAAGATTTCCGCTCCACACATTGGAAAACATTATATGCTTTACATACAAGGGTGCAACGCCGGCATTGATGGGTGCCTGTGCAGAGCGGAAAATCGGAATGAGTTTCTTTTCCCCGCGGGGCACATTTCTGGCCAGGGTTGTCGGAAAAGAGTATGGAAATGTGTTGCTGCGAAAGGAGCAGTATCGCATTTCGGATGATGATAATCGAAGTGTTGCTTATGCGAAAAATATGATTGTCGGGAAAGTTTATAACAGCAGGTGGAGTATAGAGCGGACGCTGCGTGACCATGCACACCGCGTGGATGCTGAGAAACTTAAGCAGGTATCCGGTATCTTGTATGAGACACTGCCTAAGATTGACAGCGCCGTTGGGCTTGATGAACTGCGGGGAATCGAGGGAAAGGCAGCAGAACAATATTTTTCCATATTGAATGATATGATATTAAACCAGAAAGAGGATTTTGCATTTACCAAAAGAAACCGCAGACCGCCGCTTGACAACATCAATGCAATTTTATCCTTTGCATATACAGTTCTTGCGGGAGATTGTGCGAATGCTTTGTCAAGTGTCGGATTAGATCCCTATGTTGGCTTTATGCATGGTGACAGGCCAGGGCGGACCTCGCTGGCGTTAGATTTGATGGAAGAGCTGCGTCCTGTATTGGCAGATCGTTTCATATTGACGCTGATCAATACAAAAGCAGTTCAGGCGTCTCATTTCGAAAAACAGAAAGACAGCGCGGTACTCTTAAACGATGATGGCCAAAAAGTATTTTTCAATGCATGGCAGAATCATAAAAAAGAAACAATTACACACCCCTATTTAAAAGAAAAAATTGAGTGGGGACTGGTTCCTTATGTACAGGCGTTACTGCTTGCCCGGACAATTCGTGGCGATATTGACGAGTATCCGCCGTTTTTATGGAAGTAGGTGCTAACCATACCATTGTCATCACAGACAGTTAGGGATATTGACGAGTATCCGCCATTTTTATGAAAGTAGGTGTTGAATTGTTAGTGTTGATTACATATGATGTAGCGACTCAGGATGCGGCTGGAAAATCTCGCCTGCGAAAAGTCGCAAAAGAATGTGTGAATTATGGACAGCGTGTCCAAAACTCTGTATTTGAGTGTATTCTGGATGCTTCCCAGTTATTGTTGCTAAAAGATCGTCTGGTGTCACTGATTAACGAGAAGGAGGACAGCCTTAGATTTTATTATCTAGGCAACAAATACCAGACGAAGGTTGAGCACTTTGGAACAAAAACTTCCTATGATGCTGAAGGGACTTTAATGATATAGCGCGGTGCGAACGGTAAGCTCACATAAATTACCAAGAAGGTTCGCACCAGAAATAAGTGACAAAATATAGTGGATGTCATGTAAAAAGAGAATAAGTGATGCTGGGAATTGTTAGTATTGCTTATATAAAAGTCCGTATTTTATGAAAATATGTGATTTTTGCCGTCACTCCCTGTGCGGGAGTGTGGATTGAAATCGGAACGCGGGGTTAGGTTTATTGCGCTTTCTGAGTCACTCCCTGTGCGGGAGTGTGGATTGAAATAATAATATCCGTTTTGAAACGAAGGTAAACAAAGTGTCACTCCCTGTGCGGGAGTGTGGATTGAAATTTGAACTGAACGGGATACTTTCACCGTACCAGTGCGTCACTCCCTGTGCGGGAGTGTGGATTGAAATAAGAGAGGATGGGGACAAGAATGAAAGCGACAGTGGTCACTCCCTGTGCGGGAGTGTGGATTGAAATCACACAGAAGATGGGAGCCGGAACCAACGTGCAGGGTCACTCCCTGTGCGGGAGTGTGGATTGAAATTCTTTCCAAGCTTTACCTCCGAGGTTTCCCCCGAGTCACTCCCTGTGCGGGAGTGTGGATTGAAATGATTAAGAAAGCAAAAGAACGGTTAAGAAAAGCGTCACTCCCTGTGCGGGAGTGTGGATTGAAATTGTTTTTTCCTGTCCCGGACTCTTCCTCTGCTCCGTCACTCCCTGTGCGGGAGTGTGGATTGAAATGGTGAGGGCAAGAGCCAGCAGGCAGCGTCAAAACAGTCACTCCCTGTGCGGGAGTGTGGATTGAAATAGGATAGACAATAGTTGCAAAGTTTTTAGACCTGTCACTCCCTGTGCGGGAGTGTGGATTGAAATTCTTGTTTGTTTCCCAAAGCCCGACCAAACCATGGTCACTCCCTGTGCGGGAGTGTGGATTGAAATTTAAAAATACCAACAAAATATATTGACACACATACGTCACTCCCTGTGCGGGAGTGTGGATTGAAATCATTTTTTATACTTTTCATTTACATCATCCGGACGTCACTCCCTGTGCGGGAGTGTGGATTGAAATACATAATCATCCAGTATATTTATTATCAGAAATATGTCACTCCCTGTGCGGGAGTGTGGATTGAAATAGATATAGAGTAACAGAGATTAGCAGGAACCGGTGTCACTCCCTGTGCGGGAGTGTGGATTGAAATACCTTCCGGATCTATGATCATGCGGTCATCTGGCGTCACTCCCTGTGCGGGAGTGTGGATTGAAATCAGATCCTGATTGCTACCGTCAGAAGCCGTCTCAGTCACTCCCTGTGCGGGAGTGTGGATTGAAATAGCCTTGACATTACGCAGAATGGTACATGGACTGCGTCACTCCCTGTGCGGGAGTGTGGATTGAAATAGGGGAGGAAAGTTCACCGCGGACATAGTCATGGGTCACTCCCTGTGCGGGAGTGTGGATTGAAATTTGTACGTGTCATCGTCCTCCCGCACATCGTCCGGTCACTCCCTGTGCGGGAGTGTGGATTGAAATGATACGCCGTGTGTCAAGAACATGAAAACTGCTCGTCACTCCCTGTGCGGGAGTGTGGATTGAAATAGCCTTGACATTACGCAGAATGGTACATGGACTGCGTCACTCCCTGTGCGGGAGTGTGGATTGAAATAGGGGAGGAAAGTTCACCGCGGACATAGTCATGGGTCACTCCCTGTGCGGGAGTGTGGATTGAAATATACTTCCCGTTAACAGCACCGTGCCGTTGTAAGTCACTCCCTGTGCGGGAGTGTGGATTGAAATATGATCATTCCCTGCACCTTTGCGATATTATCTTGTCACTCCCTGTGCGGGAGTGTGGATTGAAATTTCAAGTCGTATATGTAGATATTTCATGTGTCCTGTCACTCCCTGTGCGGGAGTGCGGATTGAAATCATTTGTAATCTCCCCTGATCCCATAGTCAGCCTTGGTCACTCCCTGTGCGGGAGTGTGGATTGAAATTTCAAGTCGTATATGTAGATATT
>CAMWTP010000030.1 GCA_947177165.1 uncultured Lachnospiraceae bacterium | reverse complement strand
AAAAAAATATTAATTATCGTAATGATGATAGTATAAATAAAAATTTAAGCGTCAACGCTGCTGGATAATAAAATCGATAGACTTTGCATTTCGGCTATGATATACTAAAAATGATACAGTACAGCCCCGTGCGGACGAAATATGCCGCTAAGACTTGATTAAAAGGCAGAAATATATTATAGTGAATAATATACTGTATTTCAGACATAATAATACAAAAGTGTCACGAATAGCAAATGACATAAGAGGAGGAAAAGAGAATGGCAGAGATAACCAAGGACATGACAATCGGTGAGATTCTGAGGACAAAGCCGGAGGTGGCGCCTGTGCTCATGGATGCAGGGATGCACTGCTTGGGCTGTCCTTCCGCGCAGGGAGAGACCTTGGAGGAAGCAGCGATGGTTCATGGCATGGACATTGATGCGCTGATGGACAAGATTGCAGCGCTCGCATAATTGTTGCAGCAGAATGAATCAGATGCAAAAAAGTCCGCGATGTTTGTCGCGGATTTTTTATTGCCCTATTCGTAAAAATTTGTGTCAGGATGCTTACACGAGGGACAATGCCTGAATCGCCTTATCCTTGATGATGGGCTCAAAATGCTCTTCCATATAGGCCTCGCTCGCGGAAGCGATCTTTTCTGGATTTCCGTATTCTGAGAGCATATTACAGATCTTGTTGAATTCTTCGGGTGTGTGGTCGGACTGCCCCACAACCAACAGATAGCCGGAATTCTTCTCATTTTTGTAGAGGGAATTTTTTCCGTTATAATGCTGTACCAGAATATGGGCAAGTCGTGTGACCTGATTCAGGGACTCAAAGCCGTAGATGCGTGTCAGGTCGATGCCGACAGACTGATTTGCAGTGTTGGCGGACCTGCGCTTTGATTTCTCCACACCGTTCAATGTGTCGGCGGTTTCAGCGAGATGGCTGTCATGAATCTTTTTGAACAGATCAAGCACATCATCAGCGCCCTCAGAGAGACTCTGAAGCATACTGTCGAGCGTGCTTCCGAGATCGTCCTCCTCATATTCATCGTGAACAGAAGGGGCAAACTTCGAGAAGCGGGTGTCGAGCTCCTCGGGATCTTCAACTTTGGTGATTACCAGGACGATGCACTCGGAGTTGAGCGGTATCGCTTCTATCATCAGTGGAATATCATCAGCATCAAATCCAAATTCATAAGAGGCCTGCTGCATCATATCGCGGAAAAGATTCTTTGCTTTCTCGGTGCCGTAGGCAAGCTCGCTGATCTTGAGCTCCCGGTCTGCCAGATCCGCCTTCGTAAGCGTGCAGCGAATTTGATGGTCATTTACTTTTTCGATTTTCATATTATTCACATCCTCACTATTTAATATTACCTTGTTCTCAAAACCCGCTTCGGTGGGTTTTGGCGCGGGATTCGGATTCCAAATCACTGCGCATCCATAGTGTCCGCGTATTTTCTAAAGCCGGCCCTCGGAATGGACATCAAGCGACTGACCTTCTCACATATATTATAATGTAGAGATGTTTTAGTCAATAGGACAAAAGCACAGTTTTTAAAAAATTTATTTTAATGCCATATAACGGTAAATTTGCCAGGTGCATGTTTAGTCTATATATCGTCTGAAATGTCAAAATAACAGATGTTTTTGCAAAAAAGTTGTATTAATTTTTACATTTCGGGCGAATTTTTACATTTCGATTTGCATAATTTTTCGGAATGTGTTAATAATGCTTGTATAAAGCATGTCGGGAACAAATTCATACAGGAGGGAGGCACTGTAAAAATTTTTCTCATTGTCTTATTAGCTTGTGCTGATTGGTCAAAAATATTTTTCCAAGTCTTTGCATAAAGACTTTGTCTTTGCATAAAGACTTTTCATGTTTACATATCCAGTAACATATTTGAAGAAAAGGTATCTGTTCCGGCTGCTTTATCAAAGATTATATATCACAATATAAACTTTTGGTCTTTGGTCCGCATCTGAATAATATTATGATGACAATATCTGTGGCAACTAATTATGATAGAACCCCTCTATGCATTATGCTGCACATCAATTTACAGATATTTCCAGCACCTGCGCATTTGGGCAAAAATGGCAGCGCTAACAAGACATCTATATTTTATCATATGCAGACAAAAAATGATAGGGACTTTTTTCAGGTAAATATTTGAAGAGAGCCTTCTATAATTAATAAAATTCAAAAACAAAAAACAGAAGTCAGTAAACGTCAACGGAAGGTTGAATGGAAGTGACACAAAAAATACGTAATTTATATGAAATATAGAAAGATTTTTGTGTACTTCATATCAAACTTTTGCTATAATGAGAACGATTGGGAGGTATCCGTATGAAAAAACGTGTAGTTACGGTCCTCGTGCCGGTTGTTCTCATTTTCGTTGTGATAGCGGTGGCACTTGGAAGCCAGATAGTGGAACGGTATTCTTATTCTAAGAATAAGGCAGATTTAAACGAATATTTTAATATCACGCAGGCGGACGAGGTGGCGATGGTGGTTCAGGACACAATCGTCGATGACAAGGCGAAATTTTGCGATAATGCAGTATACTTTGCGCTCTCAACGGTCGAGACCTATTTTACAGACCGATTCTATGTCAACAGTTTAGAGCAGGTACTGCTGTTTACGACAGATACCGATGTGATACAGATCAATATCGGTGATGGCAGCAATGTGATGTATGTGTCCGGTGCAGGGCAGGAGCTCGGCTACAAGGCGGCCTTTTATGAGGGAGATGTACTGTACATTGCGGCGGAATATGTGAAGCGGTATGCAAATTTTGAATATCAACTGTATGACGGACCGCTGCATGTGCAGGTGTACACACAGTGGGATAGTTACATGACAGCGAAGCTCAAGAAAAAGACGGCAGTGCGCTATCAGGGCGGGATCAAGAGTGATATCCTGGTGGAGCTTGCGGCCGGTGATACGGTGACAGTGCTTGAGAAGCTTGAGAACTGGTCGAAGGTCAAGACAGAGGAGTCCTATATCGGATATGTGGAAAATAAATTCCTGACGGATGAGACGCAGGCGGAGCGGCTGTGCAATACCGGATTTCAGGAATTTGTATACAATAATGTCAAAAAAGACGGGAAGATCAATCTGACGTTTCATCAGGTGTTTGAGGAAGTCGGCGGCGATTATCTTGCAAACGCACTTGCACAGACCAAGACGGTCAATGTCGTGGCACCGACCTGGTTTCGCCTGACCAACAGCAGCGGCGATTTCACAAGCCTTGCCAATGCGTCCTATGTGGCGAAGGCGCATGAGCTCGGCGTTGATGTGTGGGCATTGGTGACGGATGTGGACAGTACCGATCTGTATGGTGTGGAGATTGATTTTGTGGAGCTGCTGTCATCGTCAGAGAACCGTCGGCATTTGATCGAAGGGCTTATGGCTCAGGTCGACAGCTACGGACTTGACGGCATCAACATTGATTTTGAGAAGGTGCGAAGCGACTCGGGCATTCATTTTGTGCAGTTTGTGCGCGAGCTCTCAATTGAGACCAGAAGGCGCGGGGTTGTCCTCTCAGTGGACAACTATGTCCCGTCTGAATATACAGCGCATTACAACCGTAGAGAGCAGGGGATTGTGGCGGATTATATCATCATCATGGGTTATGACGAGCACTATGTCGGTGGCGGGGCGGCAGGCTCCAATGCATCGATCGGTTTCGTGGAAGACGGCATCGTCAACACAAAGAATGTTGTGCCGGCAGAGAAGATTATCAATGCGATTCCGTTCTACACACGCGTGTGGGAATCGGGGCCGGACGGCTTGAAGGCGTCGACGCTCACGATGGCGGCTGAGGCGGACTGGATTTCCAGAAACGGGGTAACGCCGGTGTGGGCAGATGAATTCTGTCAGAACTATGCGGAGTATCAGGTGAATGATACCATATATCAGTGCTGGCTGGAGGATGCGGACTCGATCAGGGTAAAACTCCAGGTGATGCAGAGCCAGGGCATCAAGGGGGTCGCGAGCTGGAAGCTGGGGCTCGAGGTTCCGGCGGTGTGGGACGTGATCGCGGAGTATATGGCGCAGTGAGCTTAAGTGTTTTACTGCTATGTGAATAGGGATATAGAGGTTAAACAGCTGCATTCATCGTTATAAAGACTATGTCGGATAAATGGAAGCGGCATGAGCGATACAGAGCTGTTGAAACAAGAGTGGTATCAGAATATAGTGGGGGCGTCATGAGACGACAGCCTAGAATTTAAGTGCATAGAAGGAAGCAGGGGCCTGTGACTGTGGGAAAAAGCAGTTGCAGGCTCTTGTTATGCGCGGAGGTGTGTGAAAAGTGTGTGTTAAAATTTTCTTGACATCACAGCGGCAGATGTATATAATTGAAAAATGCAAATGAGTTGCAAATTTTAGGAAAGGCTTTATGCGCTGATGAGAAGAGAAAATTTTTACCGCTTTCACGCCTTCCTCCGCCTTGTCCTGACAAAAATACACGGCACTGTTTCCCGCTGTCATTTGCGCAGCGCTGCACTGGCTGTACTGTATCTCTGTCTGTTGACAGGCTGTGCCCGGGACGGTGCGGCTCTGGCGGATGATAAGCGTTTTCACATTGTCTGCACGACATTTCCGCAGTACGACTGGGTTGTAAACCTGATTCAGGGCAATGAGGAACAGGTCTCGGTGACACTGCTCATGGACAAGGGCGGCGATCTGCACAATTTTCAGCCGTCAGCATTGGACATTGCGAGGGTTTCAGAGTGTGATCTGTTTATCTACGTGGGCGGCGAGTCCGACGGCTGGGTTGACGATGCGCTGGAGGAGGCGGTCAATCCCGATATGCGTGTCATCAACATGATGGAAGCGGTCAGCGAGAGACTTGTCGAGGAGGAGCATGTGGAAAGGAGCGGCGGACACGACGGGCATGACCATGGGGAGCATGACGAACAGGAGTATGATGAGCACGTCTGGCTTTCGATCCGAAATGCAGAGCGCATTGTGGAGCACATTGCTGTGGAACTTGCCGCTATGGACAGTGAAAATATAGATTTGTATAGAAAGAACAGCGACAGATATATCGCCGCGCTGAATGCACTGGATATACAGTATGCAGAAACAGTCAGAGACAGCAGCCGCAGTACGCTCCTCTTTGCAGACCGGTTTCCGTTCCGGTATTTTGTGGAGGACTATGGACTGGATTACTATGCGGCTTTTAACGGGTGCAGCGCGGAGACGGAGGCAAGCTTTGGGACGGTGGCATTTCTGGTCAATAAGCTGGATGAGCTGGGGCTGGGGACGGTCCTTGTGATTGACGGCTCCGATGACAGGCTGGCCCGGGTCGTCATTGAGAACACAAAACTGGGAAATCAGCAGATACTGGTGCTGGATTCGATGCAGTCTGTTTCGCAGAAGGATATCAGGGCAGGACTCAGCTATCTGAATGTGATGGAAGCAAACCTGAAAGTGCTGAGGCAGGCATTAAATGATTAATTGTCTGCACGGATACACGATCTGTGACGGGAGGTCAGAAGAATGTCTTATATTGTATGTGAAAATCTGATATTGGGCTACGAGGGAACACCGGTGGCGGAGCACATCAGCTTCTCGGTTGAAAAAGGAGATTATCTGTGCATCGTGGGGGAAAACGGCGCGGGAAAGAGCACGCTCATGAAGACGCTGCTCGGACTCACGCCGCTGATGGGCGGAAGTATTCGGTACGGTGACGGGCTGGAAGCGCATGAGATTGGCTATCTGCCGCAGCAGACATTTGTCCAGAAGGACTTTCCGGCGTCCGTGTGGGAGATTGTGCTGTCGGGGGCGCTGTCCAAGTGCGGCAGAAGACCGTTTTTTCATAAGGAGCAAAAGCTGCTCGCTGAGGAAAATATGAGACGCATGGATATCTGGAATCTGAAAAAGGAGTGCTACCGCAATCTCTCGGGAGGGCAGCAGCAGCGCGTGCTTCTCGCGAGGGCGCTGTGCGCGTCGTCAAAGCTTCTGGTGCTCGATGAACCGGTGACAGGGTTGGACCCGAAGGTGACAGTAGAATTTTACCAGTTGATCAGGGAATTGAACCAGGATGGACTGACGATCATTATGGTGTCCCATGATATACATGCTGCGGCAAAGTATGCAAGCCATATTCTTCATGTGGAAAAGGAGCAGTCGTTTATCGGGACGGCGGGTGAATATATCAGAAGCGATTTCTGGAAAGCGCTTGAAACAGTGGAGGTGTGAAACATGCTGCAGACATTACAGTTTTATTTATCGTATCCTTTTGTGCGCTATGCGCTGGTTGTCGGGACACTGATTGCGCTCTGCTCGTCCCTGCTCGGTGTGACGCTGGTGTTGAAGCGCTTTTCTTACATCGGCGACGGTCTGTCCCATGTGGCATTTGGGGCGCTGGCAGTCGCGACACTTTTTGACCTTGGCAATACATCGGTTGTGGTCATGCCCGTGACAGTCATCGCGGCGATATTGATACTCAGAACCGGGCAGAATCCTAAGATTCATGGCGATGCCGCGATTGCCATGCTATCGGTCGGTTCGCTTGCGGTGGGGTATCTTGTGATGAATCTTTTTTCCACATCGGCAAACATCTCAGGGGACGTGTGCAGTACGCTCTTTGGTTCGACCTCGATACTGACGCTCACGAAAGCCGAGGTGTGGCTGTGCGTGGCCATGTCGGTCATCGTGGTAGTAGTATTTATCTTTTTGTATAACCGCATCTTTGCAGTCACGTTTGATGAGAATTTTGCCAGGGCGACAGGGCTGAAAGCAGGGGCATACAACAATCTCATCGCGATTATTACGGCAGTGATCATCGTGCTCGCGATGAATCTTGTGGGTTCGCTTCTGATATCTGCGCTTGTGATCTTTCCGGCGTTGTCCGCGATGCGTGTGGTGCAGAACTTTAAAGGTGTGGTGATCTGTGCCGCAGTGATATCGGTAGTCTGCGCGCTCGCGGGAATCATACTGTCTATTCTCTTTTCAACGCCGGTCGGATCGACGATCGTAGCGGCGGATATCGTGATGTTTTTGATCAGCTGCCTGGCTGGGAGGATAGTGAGGAGATGAGAAGGGATTCAGCAGGAGTATGTTATACAGGAATCCATTCCCCGATCCAGCATTCATTGGAGTAGTCATACAGACGTTTGTATAGTGTGTCGCCAATTAATTTATAACGCCAGCTTATAGTGTTGTTTCTGTGAGATGATTGTGAATACTGGTGCGTGATAACTATATTTTCAGTTAGCATTTTTTCTGAAAATATAGTTGCTGAGCTTATGAAAATTAGGATAATATAAAGAAATTTAAGATTGTTTTTTCGCATGTTAATCTCCTTCCTCAAATTGACGAATACCATAATAGTATTTTAATGAATCGGCAGTTTCAATATGTTTCCCCTGATAGTAAATATCGTAAGTTCCACTGTCATTTACGATATAGTAAAATTCGGGGGACATAGTGCCAACAGTTATTTTTTCATTTTCCGGTGATACATATATAGGTTCTAAAACAAATAAATAAGAGATAATATATGTAGCGATTAATAAAACAGTAACCAATATTTTTAATGTTTTGTATTGGCGCTGGGATGCATGCAAGCCGATTTCAATGCGGTGATATAATATAGAACGGCTATTCCTGCAGAAATAGATGATGTGTGGGGAGTATGAGGTCTCGTTGACTGAATACCTGGCGGTGTCAAGCAGGCAGTTGTAATAGGCAAGTTTCTGTTCAGCGGAAGCAATAGAAAGCTCGTGGTCAATTCTGAGTTCTAATATGATATTGATCTGCCGTTTTAGAATCTTACATATGGGATTCCACCAATATGCGATACATATGAGTTCCATGATCATCTTCAACAATAAGTCTTTGTGATAATAGTGTGATATTTCATGGCGGAGTATCAGTTCTAAGTCGGTGTCAGAAAGGGATAAATATTTTGGCAATAATATCCTGGGGTGAAAAATCCCACAGATCATAGGACTATAAATATCTGCTGATTCATACACAGAAAATTTCTGGCCTTTTTTGTATGCACCAATCTGCTTGATAGCTTTTTGATATTTTTCTGTATCTGTTACATTGTCAGACTGGGTATGTATAAAGTGCATCAGATTGATATATCCTCTGACGTAGCGAAGAAGATTGTAAGCGATGCCAATTCCCCAGATGACCATTAAAATATGCCAGATACAAACGGTCCCCCAATAGGGATGCAGGATTTTAGCAATAAAAAAGGAAAAAAATTTGGGCAAGGGCAGGTTTCGGGTGAAAAAAAATTCAAGAGGAAAGGCAAAGCGCAGGATAATTAAAATGATACCTGATAATGCAATCTTATATCCTGACTGTGTTATAATCTTCAGGTTGTTGAGAACGGAAGCAACAAAAAGGATCAAAATGTTTGTAACTAATATTGTAGTGTACACAGTTTGAAAAGAAAATTTCATAAATTACCTCCATGTATATTGTGCTATTGCTGAATATTTTTTTTGTATTCTGCGAGCATGTCTTCCAAATCCTGTATGTCTGCTTTTATTTGTTGGGGGTTCTCTTCAACGTCCAATAAAGAGGCAACCAGAGACGTTTTGCAGAGATTTTTTCCATAGGTTTTGTAGTCGGCTGTTATTTTGGACAGTGCAAACTCATCAGAGGATATTACTGGACAGTAACTTCTGCATAGAACAGTTCCGCTATATACGACATCAGCTACTTCAATAAAACCATTCCGCAATAACTTTCTAAGGACAGCCTGAATGGTATTCATCGTAAGTTCATTGTTTTTTCTAAAAATCTCAGATGCAGTCAGTGGACCTGGTGACTCCCACAATATGTTTAGAATATCGAAATCCCGATTTGTTATATTTTGTGTTTCAAATAGACGTCTTTTTTTTATGTCTTTTTTCATGGTGAAGATTACCTTTTCTTGAAAACGGATTTAGAGCGTGTCTGGCATATCTGGAAGAAAACATCTATCAAACACGTTCCAGTGATTTTTCATTTTTAGCATAATATACATTGTAGTGCTTGTCAAGAATAAGCTAATATTGAAAATAATATTACAATATGATAAAAATGAATATATTGTTGACATAATGATACATTTGAAATATAATGATACTGTAAAAGAAATACAGTATTAATTTATTTTGAAAAGAAAGGAGTTTTAGAGGTAAACGGTATGATAATGGAAAGAATGAAAACAAAAAAATATACTTTTATTGTAATGGCGGCATTGCTGCTGTTTGTCAGTGTTGTCTCGGTTGTGTATGTTAAGAGTACATCGCTTCCGACCAACCTGCATCAGGGCTTTGTGCTGGAAGCGGGGGAGATTCCGCCGCAGTATATTCCGGAGAAGTATGAGAGCAAAGTGCTGAGCTGGTTCACAGAGCAGCAGATCAGGAATAAATATGACATATCCGTTCTGTATGATGTTCCGGGAACGGCAGCAGATGATTTTTATACAGAGAGCTTATATTCCTATGCAAATACGATGGCTTTGTTTTTTGCCAATGAAGAGGGGCTGCAGCTGAAGGCCGGAGATAAGCTTCGCTTTGAGTTTGTGATGGCAGACAGTGACGCGGACAGGGTATGCGTAGGGTACGCAAAGGATAAGAAGATATCAGAGCCGGACGAATGCCAGTACGCTGCAGAGGGAGAACAGTACATTTTTAACGGTGAAATAGAGATAACAGAGAGCGGAGAGTATTTTCCGTACATTGCCAACCTCTCCGAGGAGACAACGGCTGTTCAGGATTTGAGGATCAGTGTGATTGCTGATTAATATATAGGAAAGAAATAAAAAAGCGCCGCAGGAAAGAAGCGATTGGATGAACGGTATTCCTGCGGCGCTTTTTTGATTTATTTTTTCTTTTTCTTGATCGCCTGATAGATTGCAATTCCGGCTACTACAATGAAAGCAATGGTGACTATCAGTTCTACGGTTTCGTACATTTCCCTACACCTCCAATCTGTCATTGTTCGACATAATTTTACCATATATTCAGCGCAATTACAACATTCCGCGCTTTCGATATTTGATATCATAAGGCGGTTTGGTGCCGTCGTGGATACATTTGCGTGTATATTGAAGTCATGGAAAAATCTCTTTTGACATATTATTTACAGAGTACATATATGCGGGTAGAATGTATGGATACAAAATGTGGAAATATTACGACAAAAATATTGACGGTGCTGTTGGTGCTGGCGATGATTCTGGTGGCGAGAGAGTCCGTACAGTTTGTGAGTACGATAGAGGAGGACACAAGAAAGTCATTTCAGAAAAACGGCGATGAGATTACAATTGTAGTGGATGCCGGGCACGGTGGGATTGATCCGGGAAAAATCGGTATCAACAATGCACTGGAAAAGGATATCAACCTCGCCATCGCCCTAAAGCTCGAGCGCAATCTTAAAGAAAACGGCATCAATGTCGTCATGACCAGGACGGATGACAACGGATTGTACAAAGAAACGGATTCCAACAAAAAAGTTGTCGATATGAAAAATCGTCTCGCCATCATCGAGGAGGCAAAGCCGGCGCTTGCAGTCAGCATTCATCAGAACAGTTATCCGGATTCCTCTGTCAGTGGGGTGCAGGTGTTTTATTACAAAGATTCCGCCAGGAGCAGGGACGCGGCTGAGATTATGCAGACACAGCTGATCAAGACACTCCAGCCCAAGAAGGAACGCGTGGCAAAGGACAATGGCAGCTACTATTTGCTCAAGAAGACATCTGTTCCGATTGTGATCGTTGAGTGCGCTTTCATGAGCAATCCCACAGAGGCACAGCTCCTGACGCAGAATTACTATCAGGAAAAGGTGGCGTGGGCCATCTATATGGGTATTATGCAGGTAATCAACGGATAATTTGTTGTCGCTGTGAACATAACCAATATGTTGTTATAATTCACACCCTCGCCAGTTTTTATCAGCTTATACGTTATTGAGGTGTGTATTATAACAGATTTTGCACACAAATTGATAAAGGGAAAAAAGCTGACGCTTTTATCAATTTGGCGCATGATACCCACTACTTTGGTGTGGGTATGAAAAGTAACAATATGTTACAATATGTTACAATTTTTTTAATTAATGGCTTTATAAAATGACATAAGTGTGCTAAAATAAATGAGACTTAGTATAATAAACGAACGAAACTCGAGTAATAATAAGGAAAATAAGCATGAAAACAAAGATTGTTACCATAGGAGCGTCCGATTCCCCGGAGAGTGTTGAGGAGAAGCTCGCATGTGCGGGCATCATCATCAGGCAGGGGGGGTTGGTTGCGTTTCCTACGGAAACTGTGTATGGTCTCGGGGGAGATGCGCTCAACCCGGAATCCTCCCGAAAAATATATGCGGCGAAGGGCAGGCCGGGAGACAATCCTCTGATCATACACATCGCGGATATGGCGCATCTGGACCGGATCGTGTCTGAGATACCCGGGAATGCGCGGAAGCTTGCGGAAGCTTTCTGGCCGGGACCGCTTACGATGATTTTCAGGAAAGCGGCGATTGTGCCATACCAGACAACAGGCGGACTCGACACCGTGGCAGTGCGGATGCCGGTCCACCCGCTTGCACGCCTTTTTATCCGGAAAGCAGGGGGGTATGTGGCAGCTCCGAGTGCAAACCTTTCAGGGAAACCGAGCCCCACCCTTGCAAAGTACGTAGTGCAGGATATGGACGGCAGAATCGATATGATCATCGATGCGGATGGCGCGGAGATCGGGCTGGAATCCACGATTGTGGACGTGACAGGCGAGGTTCCCATGATATTGCGGCCGGGATACATTACGCAGCAGATGCTGTCAGGTGTGGTCGGCGAGACAGACATGGATGTCACGATCTATGACAGCAGTTCCCCGCAGACACCCAGGGCACCCGGTATGAAATACCGCCATTACGCGCCGAAAGGGGAGCTCGTGATCGTGGAGGGGGAACCGCAGAAGGTCGTCCGGTACATCAATGAACAGACAGCGCTGCACGAGGCGGAAGGAAAGCGCACTGGAATTATAGGGACGCAGGAGCTGCTGCTGGAGTATCATGCTTCCATTGTCAAAAATGCGGGCAGCAGGAGTGATGCTGACGCAGTTGCAAGGCAGCTCTACACATTTCTGCGCGAGTTTGACGATGAGGACGTTGCCTACATCTACGCAGAGTCCTTTTCGGAGGCTTTCGAGGACAAAGGATTTGGACAGGCAGTCATGAACCGTCTGTTAAAAGCAGCAGGGCATAAGATAGTCCGTGTATGATGCCATCATTGACATGGATGGAGAAATATATTAGGATGGTAAAAAGATGCCCAAACATGAGGTTTTTGGAATATTTGGAGGAGGATGAAAAGGATATGATAGCAATTGGATGCGATCATGGCGGATATGAATTAAAGCAGGAGGTTATCAACTATTTTGTCGATAACGGTATCGAGTACAAGGATTTTGGGTGCTACGGAAAAGGGTCCTGCGACTATCCTGAGTTTGGACAGGCTGTTGCAAAGGCGGTGGCGTCCGGGGAATTTGACAGGGGAATCGTGATCTGCACGACAGGAATCGGGATCTCGATCACGGCAAATAAGGTAAAAGGCATCCGCTGTGCACTGTGCTCGGACACTGTGTCGGCGAGGCTGACAAGGGAGCACAACAATGCAAATGTGCTCGCACTCGGCGCAGGCATCGTGGGAACCAACCTTGCGCTCAGCATTGTAGAGACGTTTCTGAACACGGAATTTCCGGGAGAGGAAAAGCATTGCAGGCGAATAGCAAAGATTCAGGCGCTGGAAGAAGAGACGATGAATTAGATAACGATGAGATGAGACACAGGAAAGGGGATGAGCGTCATGGCGAAGGTAGTAGTGATGGACCACCCGCTGATACAGCACAAGATCGGTATGATCAGACGGACTGAGACAGGGACAAAGGATTTTAGGCAGACGATTGGTGAGATTGCCAATCTGATCTGTTATGAGGCCACAAGGGATTTGAGGCTTGCGGATGTGGAGATTGAGACGCCAATCTGCAGGACGACTGTCAAGGAGCTTGCCGGCAAGAAGCTTGCGGTCGTGCCGATTCTGCGGGCCGGTCTTGGCATGGTGGACGGTATGCTGCAGCTGATCCCTGCTGCGAAGGTGGGACATATCGGGCTGTACCGCGATCCCCAGACCTTTGAGCCGGTCGAGTATTACTGTAAGCTTCCGGAGGACTGCAGCCAGCGGGAAGTGTTTGTGGTCGATCCGATGCTTGCGACAGGCGGCTCCTCCTCGGCGGCGATTCAGATGCTCAAGGACAGAGGATGTAAGAGCATACATTTCATGTGCATCATCGCAGCGCCCGAGGGATTAGAACGCATGAAGAGAGATCACCCCGATGTGGATATCTATATCGGGGCTATGGACGAGGGGCTGAATGAACATGGATATATCGTTCCGGGATTAGGCGATGCGGGGGATCGCATTTTTGGAACAAAATAGTGTGAAGGGAAAGAGGAATTCATGAAAGTGTCATGTAGACGGTCGGTGGCAGTGCTGCTTGCGGCAGTGATGGCGGTGGTGGCCGCCGGAAGCGTGTCAAGGCCTGTGTATGCAGAGACGACACTGGAACGACTGCAAAAGGCAAAGGCGGAGAAAGAAAAAACAGAGGATGCCAAGGAGGATACCGAGGACAGGAAGGAGTCCCTGGAAATTACAAAAAATTCACTCCTGGGGCAGCTGAGCACGCTCAATGACGAGCTTGCACAGATCAGCACGAACCTGGAGGGGATCGAGGCTGACATCACCACAAAGGAGACGGAGATCGAGCAGACGGAGGCGGAGCTTGAGGAGGCAATCCGCGTGCAGGATGAGCAGTACGAGAATATGAAGCTCCGCATCAAGGCGATGTACGAGCAGGGCGGAACGGATGGCTACCTCGGCATCCTGTTTTCGTCTGCCAGCTTTTCGGAGCTCCTGAATAAAAGCGATTATATCGACCGCGTCCATGCATACGACCGCAGGATGCTGCAACAGTTTCAAGATACGCGCAAGTATGTGGAGGAGACAAAGGTGCGGCTGAACGAGGAGCTTGTGGAGTTGAATGACTTGAAAGCCAGGGCGGAGGAAGAGAAGAACAGGGTTGCCGGTCTCGTCAACCAGACCTCAGCAAATGTGACAAGCTATAAAAATCAGATCGCAGATGCGGAGGCCACGATAGATGCGCTGGAATCCATGATTGATGAGCAGGAGCAGGATATTGCCGCACTCCAGAAACAGTACGAGGAGGAGCTTGCAAAATCGCGTCTGGCTTCGAAGTCGAAGTGGCGCGATATATCGGAGATTACGTTCGAGGAGGGCGACCGCAAACTGATGGCAAACATTATATACTGTGAGGCAGGAGCAGAACCGTATTCCGGACAGGTCGCAGTGGGAGCTGTCGTCATCAACAGGGTGCTCAGTTCCGTCTATCCGGATACCGTGGTGGGCGTGATCTATCAGAACAAACAATTCTCACCGGTTGCAAGCGGGCGGCTGGCGCTTGCCCTGGCAAACGACTCGGCGACAGCAAGCTGTTATCAGGCGGCAGATGAGGCGATGAGCGGTGTGACGAACGTGGGGCAGTGCGTGTATTTCAGGACGCCGATACCAGGACTTGAGGGGATCAGAATCGGCGGGCACATTTTTTATTAACACGACGAATACAACAAAAGAAGGGTGTTGGTAGCATGTACAAAATAGCAATACTGGACAAAGACAAGGCATATCTTGAGCGGTTGGTAACTTTTCTGAAAGAGCATCACAGCGAAAGCTTTGAGATGGGTGCGGCGGACAGTCTGGATGAACTTGACACGGATGTGACCCAATGCAATGCGCTGTTTTTTGGCGATGATGTGGCGGTGGATGCCGCTCTTTTCCCGGAGGATATCGCAATCGGATATCTCACGGAAAAAGATGAAGACAGTGAACAGCATATCAGCAAGTACCAGAGTATGGAGCAGATATACAGGCGGATGATGAAGCTCTGCGAGATGGAGAAGAATTCCGACGCTGCAGAGCCAGAAAAACAGGAAGCCCAGCCGGCGGCAGGACAGCAAGACTGGAAAGCAAGGACGGTGACAGCCAACGGAGAGACTTACAGAATCTATCAGATCGAGGAAGACCAGATCGACAGAGTTGCCATTCGGATGTTGGCTGGAAATCGCATCAAAGGATTGTTTCAGACAGAGTATCAGAACGGCGGTATGCGGATACGTATTACCGGGATGGAAAGTCTGTATGAGTACGCGCAAAAGAATAATTCACCCAAGGGAAAAGCACAGCTGTTAAAATATCTGGCAGATATGCTGGCAGCGGCATGCAGCCTTGAGGAGTATATGCTCTCCGCAGACAGGTTGATGTCAGACCCGAGGGAGATCTATGTGAATGGGGCGGAGGACAGCGTGCTGATACCGTATATTCCGGTAAAGGACGGGGAACCCCAGGACAGCAGGCAGTATCTGGAGAAGATCAGAGACCTGTGCAGTGTATTGATCGACGGGATATCCGAGGAGGCGTCCCGCGTCCCGGACGCGGCAGCGGAGCAGCCTGCGGATACATATGGAAGCACGGAGGAGTTTGACGAGCTTCAGAAAAACGCGAAGGACAGCCTGAAACTCAAGGAGAAGACCAAGACGCTCAAAAAGGGCGTGACACCGTTTATTGTGAGAAAGCGCACCAAGGAAAAGATTGTCATCAACCGCAATCTCTTTAAGCTCGGAAAAGATGCCTCCTATGTGGATTACTGCATTAAGGATAACCCGGCTGTGAGCAGAAATCACGCGGATATTGTGCGAAAAGCAGATGGTTTCTATCTCGTTGACAAGGGGTCTCTGAACCATACTTTTGTAAATGGTAAAAAGCTTGCTGACGGCGAGTACAGGAAGCTCGAGAATGGCTGCCTGATGCAGCTTGCTGACGAAGTATTTGAATTTAGGTCAAAATAGGAGCGGGGGAATATGAGATGGCATTATACAGTGGCAGCGCAGACAGATGTGGGAACGACGAAATCCGTAAACCAGGACAGTCTGACGGTAAAGGTCGCAAACACAATCTGCGGCGAGGCGGCCTTTGCAGTGATCTGCGATGGCATGGGAGGTTTAGAGCAGGGCGAAGTGGCGAGCTCTGCGGTAGTGCGCGCGTATGAACAGTGGTTTTTAAAGGAATTGCCTCAGGCTTTGGCGAGAGGTTTTTCGGATGAAAAATTGGAAAAGGTATGGTATCAGCTGGCAAATGACTGCAATGTCAGAATTGCGCAGTACAGCAGCGAGCAGAAATCGCCGATGGGGACAACGCTCACGGCAATGCTTTTGCTGGGGGGGCGCTATTACATCACTCATGTGGGGGACTGCCGCATCTACGTGATGGGAAACGGCATGGAACAGCTGACCGCCGACCAGACCTATGTGGCGCGGGAGGTGGCGCTGGGGCACATGACGCCGGAGCAGGCGCTGACGGATGCCCGCAGAAATGTTTTACTGCAGTGCATTGGCACTGTGAAAAACGTGAAACCTGATTTTCTGATGGGAGATTTCTACAATGATGACACTTTTCTGCTGTGTTCGGACGGGTTTCGGCATAAGCTGACAGAGGTGGAAATCTACGACTACTGTCATACTTCACTGGAGGGGATGGAGTGGTTCGTGGAAAACCGCCTGAACAACTCGCACTTCATGAACGGCCGGCTCCGGTATATAATGGAAAATATCAAGGCGCGCGGCGAGCGCGACAATATCTCTGCGATATTGATTAAGGCGACGAATGCAGTAGAGTGATTATGAGGAAATATAAGAAATAATAGGAAACGAAATATGTTAAAGATCGGTTCCGTCATTGACGGAAAATACAAAATATTGAACGAAATCGGTCATGGCGGCATGAGCAATGTATATCTTGCCATCAATGAGAGGGCAAATAAGCCGTGGGCGGTCAAGGAGGTGCGGAAATCCCTGAATAGGGATTTCAACCTGCTGCGGCAGAGTCTCATCATGGAGACAGACCTGCTGAAAAAACTCAGACATCCAAATCTTCCAAGTATCATAGATGTCATCGATTCCGATGAAAATTTCCTAATTGTCATGGATTATATAGAGGGGAACACGCTCGAGCGGCTTCTGACAGAGGAGGGCGCACAATCGCAGGAAAAAGTGGCGGACTGGGCTCTGCAGCTTTGTGATGTGCTGGATTACCTCCACACAAGGCCGGCACCGATTATCTATCGGGATATGAAGCCTTCCAATATCATGCTCAAGTCGGACGGAAGCGTTGTCCTGATTGATTTTGGCACGGCGCGGGAGTTCAAGGAGAAAAACGTGGCAGACACCTGCTGTCTGGGGACAAATGGTTATGCGGCTCCGGAGCAGTTTGGCGGCATGGGACAGACGGATGCCCGCACGGATATCTACTGTCTGGGAGCAACAATGTACCATTTAGTGACCGGACATAATCCGTCAGAGCCGCCTTATGAGATTTATCCAATTACAGAGTGGAATCCGGGATTGTCCACTGGCCTGGAACGCATTATACAAAAGTGCACGCAGAAAAACCCACAGGATCGGTATCAGACAGTCAGGGAACTCCGGTATGATCTCGGGCATTATGCGGATTTGGATGTACAGGCGCAGCAGAAATACCGCAGCAGGCTGCGCTTATTTGGCGCGGCAGCGGGCATATCCCTGGTCTGTGCAGCCGGCGGGATGGGATTTTTGGCGGCAGCAGGCAGAAAGCAGGGCGATGAGTACCAGCAGATGGTGCACATGGCGGAGATTTCAGCTGATCCGATAGAGGCGTGCAGAATTTATCTGGACGCGGCAGCCATCGATGACGGCAGGCCGGAAGCCTACCACGGATTTTACAGGACGGCAGTCGAGGATGGCGTGTTCAGCGATGAGGAGGAAGCGCTGTTCCTAAAGCTGGGCATCAGCACACACCGGTATCTGCAGAATTTTCAGAAAAAGAATCCGGGCGGATACGCAGACTTTTGCTATGAGATGGGAAATGCCTACTGGTATTATTATGAACACGAGGAAAACCGCCAGTCGAGGGCAGTCAGCTGGTTTCAGACAGCGATGGGGTACTATGGGAACGACAGCGCGAAAGAGGTGGAGTATAAGCGGTGTAAGCTGTACGTGGAGCTTGGCGCTTTTTACAAAAATGTGATTGCGTCCCAGATTGAAGGCACAGATGCCGGGATGTATGGGGACTACTGGCAGAGTCTGACGGAACTGAAAGCGCTGAATGACGCTGAGCCCGACAGGGAGCTCATCACGCTGCGCATCTATCGGGAGATTGCGACGCGGATTGTCGAGTACTCGAAATATTTTATGGAGGATGGCGTTCCGGGTGATGAGATTCTGTCGATGCTGGGTGAACTGGAGGAAGATATGGAGCAGATGGAGCAGGGGGCCACAAGCGCCACACAACAGGAGATCGAGGCAATCCGCTGGATCATCGGGGGCGCGCGCAAGATGGTGCGGTCAACCTACAGCGTTAAGGGATTTTCCGTTTCTAATGGAGGGCAGACGTGAATATGAGTATTGAGCAGATGACCAGTGTGTCATATGTGATGTTTGGGATATCGGGAGTATTTGCAGTGGCAGCGGCAGTATTGTTTTTCGTATTAGATATCACAAAATGCTGGCGGATGGTGTCCGGAAAGCACTGTGCAGCCGGGAAAAAGCGGCAGAAAGCAGAGCGGACAGTTCCTGCAAGGAAAGCAGTGACAGAAAAACTGAGACGATATCCGACAGAAGAAATCAGGCAATCAGGAATGGAGGTGTCAATGGATGTATCAGACGAAGCAAATGTCCAGCAAAACGACCGCGCCGGAGCCGGGGATGGGACGCCGCGGGAAACCGTCTGGCTGGGCGGTACAGGGACAGAAGAGACGGAGCCGCTTGGCACAGTGGATCTGGAAATGATACAGGATATCGTGTATATGGAGGATGCGGCAAAAATAGATTAAATCTTACCAAACTATAACGTTTCTGAAAAAAGAATTAATTAGCGAAAAAATAATTGACCGTTAGTCATTTTGTGATATACTAGGCTTATCAATCAAAAAAACGGTAAGTTTCATCTGGAAAGGAGAAAAACAAATGGCTAACAAAAATCGTGTAAAATTAGGAGTTGCAGCGGCGGCGGCAGTCGCAGCAGGCGCAACGGCAGTCGTGGCAAAGAATAAGAAAGAGGCGCACAAAAAGGAGGTTGCCGAGAAGGTAAACAATTTTCGCAACACGGAGCGCGGACGGTTCGAGAGAAACAGCAAGGGAATATACTACAGTAATGGTAACTATGAAGCCTTTGCCCGCCCTTTAAAGCCGGAGGGAGTCGACAACAAATCCGCATACATTGTGGGCAGCGGACTCGGAGCGCTCGCGGCGGCGTGTTTCCTGGTGCGTGACGGACAGATGAAGGGTGAGCACATCCATGTGCTGGAGGCGATGGATCTGCCAGGCGGCGCATGTGACGGCATTTTTGATCCGTCGAGAGGCTATGTGATGCGCGGCGGGCGCGAGATGGAGAACCATTTCGAGTGCCTGTGGGATCTGTTCCGGAGTATTCCTTCCATAGAGACGCCGGGCGTATCAGTTTTGGATGAATACTATTGGCTGAACAAGAAAGATCCGAATTATTCCCTCTGCCGCGCCACAGTAAAACGGGGCGAGGATGCACACACAGACGGCAAGTTCAATCTGAGCCAGAAGGGCTGCATGGAGATCATGAAGCTCTTCATGACAAAGGATGAGGACTTGTACGACAAGACCATCGAGGATGTATTTGACGACGAAGTGTTCAACTCCAATTTCTGGTTATACTGGAGGACGATGTTCGCGTTCGAGAACTGGCACAGCGCACTTGAGATGAAGCTCTATTTCCAGAGATTTATCCATCACATCGGCGGACTTCCTGATTTCAGCGCGCTGAAGTTCACGAAATACAATCAGTACGAGTCCCTGATCCTGCCGATGATCAAGTATCTGGAGGCAGCAGGCGTCACATTCCAGTACAAGACAGAAGTGACCAATGTCATATTCGAGAAGACAGACGACGGCAAAAAGATTGCAAAGACGATCGAGTGCAGGGTCGACGGCAAAGAGACAACCATTCCGCTCACCGAGAATGACCTTGTGTTTGTCACAAACGGAAGCTGTACCGAGGGAACGATCTACGGCGATCACACCCATGCACCGGTAGGCGATGCGGAAGTCAGGACGAGCGGCTGCTGGAGCCTGTGGAAAAATATCGCGGCACAGGACGAATCCTTCGGCCATCCGGAGAAATTCTGTTCCGATATCGAGAAGACAAACTGGGAGTCCGCGACAGTCACGACATCCAACCAGCAGATTATCGACCAGATTCAGAAAATCTGCAAGCGCGACCCGCGCACAGGCAACGTTGTCACCGGCGGCATCGTGAGCTGTATGGATTCCAGGTGGCTGTTAAGCTGGACCATCAACAGACAGGGACAATTCAGAGAGCAGAAGAAGGACGAGGTCTGCATCTGGGTATACAGCCTGTTTACCGATGTGGAGGGCGACTATGTGAAGAAGCCGATGAAAGAGTGTACTGGTGAGGAGATTACACAGGAGTGGCTCTACCACCTGGGAATCCCCGTGGAAGATATCCCTGCGCTCGCAAAGGATGAAGTCGTGACCGTTCCCACCATGATGCCGTACATCACAGCGTTCTTCATGCCCAGAAGAAAAGGCGACAGACCGGATGTCATACCCGACGGATGCGTCAACTTTGCATTCCTCGGACAGTTTGCGGAGACGCCGAGAGACACCATCTTCACGACAGAGTACTCAGTGAGAACCGCCATGGAGGCAGTTTACGGGCTCCTCAAGGTAGACCGCGGCGTGCCGGAAGTGTGGGGCAGCGTGTATGATATCCGCGAGCTCCTCGACAGCACAGTCAAGCTGATGGACGGCAAATCGCCGCTCGACATCGAGCTCCCAGGCCCTCTCAATGCGCTGAAGCTGCCATTGCTGAAAGCGATTAAAGGGACGGTGATCGAGAAACTGCTGGAGGATCATAATATTATACAGAAAAAGAAGTAAAAAGATAGACAAAAATGCATCAGGCGGGAGTCTGGTGCATTTTTGTAGTGCAGAGGCACCCGGAGGAAATATGTCAGTATAAGCGGACGGGCGACCGGCGCGCGAGCAGGGAAGAAGGTCATTTCCTGCTCGAATATGTACCGCAGTCTGATGAAAAGTAGTCCTGCAATGGCTTGAAACGGGCAGAGATATGTGGTATAGTAATAAAAATATATCTGTGCACCAGGTGATGACGGATGCATATAATATTTTAACACACTCTTTGCACTGCATACAAATCTACAGTACAAACTGAGCAGGCCGGGGTGCAAACTCCTGGAGCCGGGTCGCAATGCGACAGTGGATAAGGAAGTATTCCTAGGAATACTTCCTGATCACATCCGCGGGACAGTAGCTGCTAATACTGATACGTGGGTGTTTTTCTTTATTTATCTTATCTCAAAAAATCCCACCATTGTATGATTTTATTATGTATCAGTATATTTGCGTGTAGCCTGCAGAAATTGCGGGAATGCTATTTTTGCAAAGCTGTACTGGCTGCAGTTGCCATGGAGGTGATGGTCTGCTGAATTAGCCTATACCACATATGGTCAACTGTGCAGCAGACCATCACATCAGTTTTGGCGGGGAACTGATTCTTTGGGAAAGGCGGAATATTCGATGAAAAATGAGTTTGAAAAAGTTGCGATGAGAGTTTCATTTGTGAGCATTGCGGCAAACATAATATTGTCAGTATTTAAGCTGTTTGCGGGCATATTTGCCCATTCGGGTGCGATGATCAGCGATGCGGTTCACTCTGCATCCGATGTGTTCAGCACCATTGTGGTCATCATTGGAATCAGGATATCCAGCAAGAAGTCTGACAAAGAACATCCATACGGGCATGAGCGCATGGAATGTGTGGCGGCGATTGTGCTCGCGACGATACTGGCTGTCACAGGGCTGGGAATCGGCTACAGCGCGGCAGGCAAAATCCTGTCCGGAAACTATACAGCGCTTGTTGTTCCGGGATTTATGGCGCTTGTGGCAGCGCTTGCCTCGATTGCGGTGAAGGAAGCCATGTACTGGTATACCAGACGCAATGCGAAGAAGATTGATTCCAGTGCTCTGATGGCTGACGCATGGCACCACCGCTCCGACGCGCTGTCATCAGTGGGCGCGCTTGTCGGAATTGCGGGGGCAAGACTTGGCTTTCCGATCTGCGACGCAATCGCGAGCTTATGCATCTGCTTTTTTATCGCGAAGGCAGCGTATGATATCTTCAGGGACGCAGTCGACAAGATGGTCGACAAGGCATGTGATGAAGCGACAGAAGACGAGTTGAAAAACTGTGCGCTGGCGCAGGAGGGCGTGCTCGGCGTAGACCTGCTCCGCACGAGAGTGTTCGGGAACAAGATCTATGTGGACATCGAGATTCGCGCTGACGGCAATGAATCGCTCAGAGAAGCCCACAGCATCGCGGAGCGCGTCCACGACTCGATCGAAGGAAATTTTGCAAGGGTGAAACATATTATGGTGCATGTGAATCCGGCGGAGTGAAAGTGGCAATCATAAAAGAATGTAGGGGTAGCGTATTGTGTTTATTCTTGTGGTATGGTAATATGGGCAAAGATGGAAAGCATTATTCTGACAGAACAGGCAATCGGCAGAAAGATACAAAAAGCAGAGGAGAAGCACTAAATGGGAGATTTGGTGAGCGTGATTGTACCAGTATATAACTCAGAGAAGTATCTGAGAAATTGTGTGGACAGTATAGTGAATCAGACATATCAAAAACTGGATATTATATTGGTGGACGATGGTTCGACAGATTCAAGTGGGGCTATATGCGATGAATATGCCCGAAATGACAGCAGAGTGCATGTTTTTCATAAGCGAAATGGTGGCAATGGCGACGCTAGGAATGCCGGGCTGGATCAGGCAAAGGGACAGTGGGTTGTGATGTCTGACAATGATGATATATTGCACAAAAGGCAGATCGAAGTATTGCTTGCGGCAGCAGTTGAGAAGAATGCGGATATTGCCGTGGGGTGGTACAGACCATTTGAAATAGACGAACTGCCGCATGATGAGGATATCAGGGCAGATTTCCTAAATAATGCGGAAATATTGACCGACAGGCATCTGTTGGATGATAGTTTTATACAAAAACATTCTATGATCCTGACAGTGCCATGGAGCAAAATATGCAAAAGAGAATTGTACGAGGGGATTCGCTATCCTCAAAAAAGCAGGCATGATGATACATGGACGACATGGAAACTGTATGAGAAAGCGGGAAAAACTGTGTTTATGCCAATTGTGCTGCATTATTGGCGGAACGATCCCAATTCATTTGGCAGATCTAAATTTGACACAACACATTTTGAAGCATTGGATGCATACAAAGAGCAGATAGAGTACTTTTATAAAGGAAAGAGACAGCGTTATGTGGAGATAACTTTTGCAGAATATACGCAGACCATATTTTGGTGTTATAATCGTATGAAAGAATCTGATATGGCTGTATCGCAGCTGAGACCATACTGGGAATATATGAAAAAGCACGTCGGATACATGAGACTCACCCAAAGTCTGGGTTTTAAACAATGGCTCAGATACAGATATTTAGTATGGTATAAAATACCTAAGCTGATTTTATAGCGTAGTGCGTATGTCTGCTTATTGTTACTTTTCATACTCACGTCAAAGGAGTGGGTGTGAAAAGTAACGTTTGCTTGCTTTTTCTTTAGACGCTCTGGTGAAATGCTTGAATAAAATGATGATATATTATATACTATATAAGATGAATAGTACTGGAGATATGTTGTTGTCTGCGGTATGTATGGCTATATAATATTAAACAGTTCAAATGTTAAGCTGCTTTTGCGTGTTTCAGATGGAAAAATCTGGAAGGTATGTATGTTTGGCGACAGGGGGATGGGAATGGAGAGAGAAAAAAAAGTGGCTTTTCTAACCATTCACGATATATGGTTCGACACAGAGTGCTTTGAAAAAAGTAAATATGCAGTAGCTGCTCTGCATACAAACGATGTTTTGGAAGAAAGTCAATTTGATTTCCGTCAGGAAACGAAAACATTTTTGTTAGATATCGCACAGGACGAGGAGATAATCTTTTCGAAATTTGAGTATAAATCGGCAAAATATGCGATCAACAAAGCGGTTCGGGATGGTGTTACTGTTCACGAGCTTTGCACAGACGCAGAAAAAAAACAGTACATGGCGTTTCAGCAGGAGTTTTGTGAGCAGAAGGGTATTCCCCTTTTGCATGAGGACGAGTTGGAGAGCCTTGCAGGGTATTACGCATTATCGGCAGAGGGCGAATATTTGGGAGCATGTGCATTTATCGAGTCGAGCGATGGGAAGACTGTAAGATACAAATATGGAGCTACAAAGCACAAGCTGAATGCAAACGAGATTATCTTGTGGGAGGCAATCAAGGCTTACCGGGAGAGGGGATTCCAGTATTTTGATTTTGGTGGCTGTGTACCGACAGAAGATAAAGATTCATATTATTACAGACATTATCATTTCAAAAAGAAATTTGGCGGGGAATTGATAGACAGCTATACCTATTTCAGAATAAAAGGATTTTACAGAATATTTTATTATATTTTCAGCAAATTTGTACAATTGTTTTTCAAGGGTGATGTGAATGGGTTTACCAATTGGCTCAACCAAAAAGGGATACTGAAATGAAAAGAATTTATGTGACGCTGGACACAGAGATGGATAATGACATACATTGGGGGAAACATTATCCGCCAGAGTACTCCTCTATAATAGAAGGAATTCCTAAGTTACTCAGGCCGATCTGGAATCGCTATCATGTGCACCCGATCTATTTTGTCTCACCGGAGGTACTGTATGATGCACGCTGTGTTGAGGTTTTAAAAGATGAAGTGCATAAAGGCGCAGTGGTTGGGGCGCATCTGCACCCTGAATATATCCAGCCCGACAGTATCTGGGGAAAAGAAATCGAGAAGGAGACGGCAAAATATCCGTGTTCAGATTATACAGATGATATCGAGAAGGAAAAGCTGAAAAACCTCACAGAACTGATTCGGGACAAGTTAGGTGTGACGCCTGTCTGGTACCGGGCAGCACGTTTCGGGGCAGATGAGAGTACAATACAGGCTTTGCATGAGATGGGGTATCGTTATGACAGTTCCGTTACTCCGGGGATAGACTGGACGTCTAAGGGGGGGCCAAACCATAGCAAGGCACCAGCAAGGCGGTATAAGATATCGCGGGAATGTCTTCAAAAAAGAGCACATGGAGCGGAAGATTTTAGTGGAATCATAGAGAAGCCGGTCACAATTTGCGGAAAGCGCTGGGGATTTATTGGCCGCATCCTGCCGGATAACTGGCTGTTTTATCGGTGGTTGAGACCGACGCATATGACATATTACGAACTGAAGCGAATTGTACGGCAGATGATCGGGGACGGATTGGACGAAGGGGTTATGATGTTTCATAGTATGGAGATCATGATCAATAAAACG
This sequence comes from uncultured Lachnospiraceae bacterium, assembly GCA_947177165.1. GTDB lineage: Bacteria > Bacillota > Clostridia > Lachnospirales > Lachnospiraceae > COE1. The sequence continues at coordinate 40,662 of CAMWTP010000030.1, read as the reverse complement.
CCATATGTAAGGAATAGATGGATGCAGCAATATTTCCTGTGGAGGCTGGACAGGATATTGCGGTATGCGTCAGACAGAGGATTTACTCTTTAGGAACTGTCGGTAAAAAGCAGTGCATTATGGCGAAATTGACTGGATAAAGCGAATAGAAGAGAGGGCAGGTATAAACTTATGCCAATTGTAGTTTGTGTGTTATGCAGTGTTTTAATATGGATATTTGTGGACAATAAGAAAAATTCATTTATTAAAACATTTCTTATTAATCTATTGCTGACTACGATTATATATTCGTATTATTTAGGGTATACGGCAAATGTTTTGAAAGCAGCATTCCTCAGAGTTTCGCCCAATGCTGTATATTGTTCTGTTATGTCTGTAATAGCGGCAGGGGTTATGTGTGCTGTAAAATTTTATAGCAGGCACAAGAAAGAGACAGACGCAGTCAGGATCGATTATCATATAGACGCATTGGAGAGGAAGTTATTCTGGCTGATTGTGTTGATGGCCTTTTTGGTTCGAATAATAGGAGTAAACTGGGGAGCAGGGCAGACATTTCATCCGGATGAAGGAAAAGTAGTGAGACCGCCCATATCCATGGCTGAGAACTGTACGTTTATGTCTGATGAGCTGGAAGCGCCTTCTCAGATTACCAGCAGGGTTTTGTCGGTCATTTTTAAACTGGTGATGATTGTCAGCGGGATCTCGGGCAGTGAGATTGGAAATCTGACCTATGTAATTATCACGCGAGCCTATATGGCGGTATTGAGTGCCGGAGTTGTTGCCTGTGTTTTCCTGATAGGCAATTACCTAAAAAAGCATGCGGGAACAGTTGCTGCGGTTTTAACTGCCTTTTTTCCACCGTTTATCCACGCAGCACATTGCGCTGTGAACGACACATTTGTTGGCTTGTGCATTTGTGCCTGTATATTGTGTGCATTTCATTATCTGGAAGAAAACAGGGATTATAAGTGGCTGGCGGCAATGTCCGTCATAACGTTATTGGCGCTGTATGACAAATGGCATGGGATTGTGGCCTGCGCGATCATAGCGATAGCGGTATGCATAAAGCAGATTAAGCATAAAAGATATGCGAATATAATAAAGCAGGGGGCTTTTGCTGTCGCAGTTATTATTGGCGTTGCAGCATTGACAGCGCCTAATCTGGTCACAAATATTCAGGATATCGCTAAAACCCTGACACATCTGACGAATGATTATGCGACTGAGAACAGTGCTACGTTTGGTGAGAATCTGTACACTTATGTTTTGTGGTTTTTCTCGCACATGGGAATCATATCCTCTATTTTTGTTATAGCGGGATTTATTTGTGGCATAAAAGAAAAACGCATTGAGTATATGCTGCTATTGATTGGCATGATAGAGATAATCGGAATCTGTCTGCAGGACAGGCATTTCATACGTTGGGGCTACCCTTTTTACGTTTGTTTGATCATTATGGTTGGGGCAGGAGTGGTGTATGCTTATGAGAGGATATATATCCAGAATAAGCGTGTCCTAAAGACTGTTTCCAGAACAGTCTTTGTATGCTGTATTACGTTGACAGTTCTTAATTTGCTGGCAGGTACAGTATTGCTGGATGTTATGTATTCGAATTCGCAGCTTGATACAAGAATAGTGTCAGAAAAATGGTGTTTGGACAGAGGGATAGCACAGTTTGACTGTGTGTATGATTCTTATACCTGCTGGGAACCGGGAGGAATTGTAATCAGGTATCCATATAGGGCGAGGGACGAAATATCGATTGGTGCGACAGTGGAAAACATAGATGGCGATATCGTTGTAAATCGTATTGGCAGATCGTATGCTGTCGCGCATCCTGATGAAAATACAAAGCTTCTGATAGAGCAGGGCGGAGGTATTGAAGCGGCGTATTTTAGGGCGGATTGCGTATTTAATGACAATGGATTCGGGGATTTTGGCTATGTTCCGTATAAAATATTGGAACCCAGCCGCATTTTGTTCTGCATGAATAAATGTATTGGGATTTTGCAGAAGAATATGTCGTTTGGGCGTGATGACATTGTTATTTATGACATCAGCATGATTCCGGCATATGAAAAATGCGAATATATAGATTATGATTCGGAAGCTGATCTGTACTGGGGAAGGATTGATAAGATACCGCAAGGGACATTGAAGGTCGAGGTATCCGGCGAAGGAATAGAAAACGGACAGGTTTTTATAGAGAATGCTGACGGAGTAGTGGTATCTACTTTTGATTTCATAGATGGTCATGCGGAATTTGTTATGGATAAGGATTGTTATCTGCTGACAGTGAAGACAGATCAGAAATTTGATTATATTAAATTTGTGCCAGACCTGTAGGAACTGTCGCAATAGTATGGTAGAGTTATTTGTTCACAGTCCGTCGATTGAAGATTGTTTTGACATCGTCTGCGGAGACAGGAGTGTTCATGAAGAAAAAGATTTTATTTGTTATCCGGGAACTGGCTGGCGGCGGCGCAGAGAGGGCACTTTCCAATATCACTATGAATTTCCCTGACGATTGGGAGATTGACTTACTGATGAACAACAGGGACTTTATTGAGTTTCCGTATAGAGGAAACCTTCTTTCGCTGGATATTCCGGAACCGGGAAGCAGGAAATCAGTCGTTCACCAGATATGGGCAATTATAAAGAGGATATGGTATTTAAGGCGGTTGAAACGGGAAAACCAGTATGACGCATGCATCAGTTTTTTGGATAGCTCAAACATATCTAATGTATTATCTGGGAATAAATATTGTAAGACCATCATATCGATGCGGCTGAGTATGACGTCGGAGAAGTCGGGCTTATTATACCGCATCAGCGCAGTACCTCTGATGAAATTGGTTTATAATCATGCGAATAAGATCGTTGCGGTATCGAAAGAAATCGAGCAGGTTGCGAAAGTGCGTTTCCATATTCCGGATAAACAGATTACAACGATTGTAAACGGGTATGACGTGACGAAGATTATGGCACAGGCGCAAAAAAAGCCGGAGAATGCGATAACTTTTGATGGAAAACGATTGATAGTGACAGTTGGCAGACTGGACAGTCAGAAGGGGCAGTGGCACTTGATCAGGGCATTTGCGGAGGTGGCAGAAAAGGAACCGGATGCCGTATTATGTGTGATTGGATCTGGTGATTGCGAGTCCTATCTGAAAAAGCTGATTCGCCTCAATAATCTTGAGAAGCAGGTATTTTTACTTGGATATAGCAAAAATCCTTTCTGGTATGATGCACAGGCAGAGATATTTGTTTTGCCATCCATGTATGAAGGATTTCCAAATTCTCTGGCAGAGGCTGTCTGCTGCGGCGTTCCTTGCATTGCAACAGATTTTCACTCAGGTGCGCGGGAGATCCTGGCTCCGGATATGGATATTATGGGAGCACAGATCACGGAGATTACAGAGGCTGCATATGGACTGCTGACTCCTTTGTGCAGCGGTACGATGTACAAGGGAACAGAGCCGCTTGAGGTAGAAGAGCGGAAATTGGCGGAGGCGATTCTGATTCTTTTGCGTGACGAGGAGAAAATGCAATATTACAGGGAACAAAGCAGGAAAAGAAGAGAAATGTTGGGAATCCAGGCGGTTGTCAGGGATTGGATTCGGGTAATAGAAGAGGAATAAGGAAGCATTCAATATTCTGCCCATAATATTAAAAGTATGTGGGAGTTTGCGGTGATGAGGAGAGGCTAATGGTTTAATATGGCAAATAAGAGGAGAATTGCATTATTTATTAACTCGTTGTGTGGTGGCGGTGCAGAGCGGGTAGTGTCAAGAATTTCCAGGGAACTGGACAAGGAGTATGATTTATACATTTTTCTTGTTGAAGGAAAAAAAATATTTTATGAATGTGCTGGCACAATCATCGATTTGGGGTGCGGCAGTGATCGGTATATAGTAAATGCAATGCATGCTTTTGCACATATTAATAAGACGATTAGAAAATATCACATAGATTGTGTGATAAGTTTCTTGGATGTTCCTAATATTATTAATTGCGTCTGGAATCGAAATTCAAAAAAAATGGCAAGTATAAGAGCATACTACGGTATGGAATTATGCAAAACATGGAGAGAAAAAACAAAATTTGTACTCCTGAAAAATTGCTTAAAAAGGGCAGACCGGGTTATTCCTGCTTCACAGGAGTTAAATGGAGAAATTATAGAATACTATCATCTGGATGCGGATAGAACCAGTGTGATCGAAAACCCGTATGATATTATGGAGATCGGCAGATTATCCAGTGAAAAAATTGAAGAGGAAATCAGCAAATTTATTCAAAATCATAAGACAGCGGTTGCGGTTGGAAGATTAGGGCGTGAAAAAGGATATGAAGAGTTGATCGACACATTTACACAGGTGTATCAGAAAAATAAAGATAGTGCACTGATTATATTGGGAGAGGGAGAAATAAAAGAAGAGCTGGAAGAAATGATTAAGAAACGGCATTTGAGTGGGCAGGTTTTATTACTTGGATTGCGTGAGAATCCGTTTGCTTATATGAGTAAGTGTCAGTTATATGTTTCCTGTACACGACATGAAGGATTTCCCAATTCTCTGGTGGAAGCTATGGCATGCGGTCTGCCGGTAATTCACACAGATTGCAAAACGGGGCCGCGAGAGATACTTACAGTTCCATTAAAAGAGAGAAATATAAGAAGAGCATTGTATGCGCCATACGGAATTCTGATACCTTCCTATACAAGAAAGCAGGTTTCTAAAAAGACAATGCAGAAGGAATTTGCAGATGCATGGATACAATTGATGTCGTCCGATGAGCTGAGGGAGAAGTATATCCAGGCATCAAGAGAGCGGGCGGAATATTATAGTATGGACAGGTGTAAAAAGAGATTTCAGGAGGTAATCAAAGACGTTTTGCAATGTAACGATCCGGTTGGCTCGGGAATATTGACAAAGACTGACAAATAAATTATGATGAAAAAAGGGTATTATATTCACTTAGAATTGCATAAAAATCAAGCTGGCGTAAGGCGGAAAATAGATGGTCAGTTGGTTGTGTTCAAACAATATTTTGATGTTTCGGAGATTGATGTAAAGAAAGAAACAATCAATGCCTTTCAGGGGATACTGAGCAGACTGCCGTTTGGTTCTTATGCAATGGATTATGATTCTGCTTTTGCACAGATAGATAATCCAGATTTTGTATACATTCGTCACAGAGCGTTGGATCGTCGATATTATCTTTTTTTGACAAAAATAAGAAATAGGTATCCGCAAGTAAAAATCATACTGGAAATCCCAACGTATCCGTACAAGGGAGAGCTGTTGGCAAGCAGGACGATGTGGCCGTTTTACTTTAAGGATGCATTTCGGAGAAATCGCCTGAAAAAAATCGTCGACAGAATAGCGATTCTTACAGATGATAATTTTATATTTGGGGTTCCGACACTAAAGATCCAAAACGGAATTTTGGTAGACACGATTGTTCCTGCTGAACTGCATAAAGATACAGAGGAAATCAATCTGATTGCAGTATCTGCCTGTCTTCCTGTTCATGGATATGAGAGATGCATCCGGGGATTGGCAGACTATTACAATAAATCTGGATCCGGGCGAAAGATTGTGAAGTTTCATTTGGTAGGGGAAGGCGGGGAACTTGAACTGTATAAGAGTCTGGTGCAAAAGAATCATTTGGAAGCGTATGTTATCTTTTATGGAAAAAAGACTGGCAGGGAGCTTGATGCCATCTATGATAAAGCGGATATTGCAATGGGTGCATTTGCGTTTTACAAGGCAGGTATAACAATAAGCAGCACACTGAAGGTGAAAGAGTACCTGGCGAAAGGATTACCTGTAGTTTCAGGATGTTATGAGGATTCTTTCGGAAAGGATGATGTAGATTTCTATTTGGGGTTTGCGAATGATGACTCGACAGTGGACATCGCAAAGGTACTTCGCTTTTATGAGGATATTTTGAAGAAATACGGCTCAAGAGAAGTGCTTAGGGATAAAATCCGGTCTTATGCAAAGAAAAAAGTGGACATGTCTGTTGTTATGAAACCTGTAGTAGATTATATAACAGGGGAGGAAACGAAGTAAGAAGCTGCCAGGAAAGTATTAGCTAAAAAAGTAACAATGGAGGCGCTATGCAATTCTCATATGAATCATATATTGGTTTAATACAACTGTTGCAAAAAAAAGGCTACCAGTTTGCATCATACGATAATTTTGCAGACTATGACAAATGCGCGATCCTGCGCCACGATGTGGATTTCAGACTGCAGGATGCATATGAAATGTCAGCGGTTGAGCAGAAGGAACATATCAAAAGTACCTATTTTGTGTTGCTGACATCCGATTTTTATAATGTGTTTTCCAGAAAGAGCAGAAGCATGATAGATGAAATCAGAAAATGCGGGCATGAGATCGGGCTGCATTTTGACGAGGCAAGATATCCGGAGGAGATGGGCAATACAGATCTGATCAGAGATAGAATCCTCGAGGAAGCTGAAATTCTTTCTAAAGCTGTGGGTGTGTTGGTTACAAAGGTTTCCATGCATAGACCAAGCAAAAATATATTGTGTTCCAACCTGGAAATTCCGGGAATGGTGAATACGTACAGTGATCAATTTTTTAATGAATTTAAGTATTTTTCGGATTCGAGGCGATTTTGGCGGGAACCGATTGAGGACATCATTCAAAGTGGACAGTATCACAGAGTACAGATATTGATGCATCCATTTTGGTATGACATTCATGAGATTGATAGGGACCAGGCAGTCAGAACATTTGTGAATAGTGCAAATGCGGAAAGGTATCAGGTTTTGACTGAAAATATCTCGGATTTGCCGGAGATTATGGGGATTGAGGAAATACGATGAATATATATCTTTTAAATGCAACATTAAACGGAAAACTTCTCTCTGAGATTCTTTGTGCTAGAATGCCGGTCAAAGGGATTATTACACTAAATGATGATGGAGATAATAAGACGCCGGAGTATCATGACTATTCGGAATTTTGCAGGGAGAGGGAAATTAATTGTATTAAATTAAAATCTTACAACATGTCGGATGAAAGCGACCAGAAACAGCTGGGACAGCTGGATATTGATCTGATCATTGTGGCGAGCTGGCAGAGACTTATCCCATCGTGGTTTATCAGGCAATGCAGTATCGGCATCATAGGGGCACATGGAAGTCATGAGGGGATAACCATGGGAAGAGGAAGAAGTCCGCAGAACTGGGCGCTCATGATGGGAAAGACACAGTTTAGCCTCTCCATTTTCTGGATCGAGGAAGGGACAGATAACGGTGCAGTGATTGATACAAGAGAGTTTGAGTATATGGACACAGACAATATTTTGACGAGCTATGTCAAGATCAATCTGTATAAGGCGGACATGATCTTAAAAAATATTGAGAACGGACGGATCGCGCGCAAGGAAGGAACTGTACAGAACGAGCAGGGCTATTATCTTCCGCAGAGAAAAAGGGAAGATGGCATGATCGACTGGAACAGGGATGCGATCGCGGTCAACAATATGGTAAGGGCACTGGCGAAACCATATCCTGGAGCGTTTACGGTCTGTGATGATATCGAGTTTATTGTCTGGTCATCGCGTCCGGTTGTGGCAGAAGATGTCTGCTATCTGTATGATTCCGCAGCAAACGGTACGGTGGTTAGTATCCTGGAGGACAGCGCGCTGGTTAAATGTGGGAAGAATCTTTTGTTGATCGATTCGTGCACGAACTATGACAGATTAAAGGAAGGAATGGTCTTTCAGAGTGCGGATTACAGACAACAGCTGCAGAAGATTATACACAGGCATCAACAGAAATATGATACGCCGTTGTCACGCCTGGTGTTGGATGAGGTGTGATGAAATAGAAGGTTGTAGTGTAAATAGATATAGAAAAGGGATATAGAATATGAAATATGCATTAATCGGGTGCGGCAGAATATCACCGAATCACATTGTGGCAGCGAAGAATAACGAGCTTGAAATCATAGCGATATGCGATATCGATCCGGCGTGTATGGAAGACAAAGCGCTCAAATTCAGATTAAGCGCGAGCACCAGGCGGTATACAGACTATAAAGAACTGGTAAAAAAGGAAAAGCCGGATCTTGTGGCAATCTGTACAGAGAGTGGTAAACATGCTGAGATCGCAGTGTTTTGCATAGAAAATGGATGCAACTGTATTATCGAAAAGCCGATTGCACTGTCCATGGCGGATGCAGATGCGATCATAGCAGCATCTGCCAGATATCATGTAAAAGTGTGTGCATGTCATCAAAACCGTTTTAATAAGTCTATCCAGAAGATTCGTGAAGCTGTCGAGATGGAGCGCTTCGGAAGGCTTCTTCATGGGACGGCGCATATTAGGTGGGCGAGGGATTACGAGTATTATTCCCGTGCAAAGTGGCGCGGTACGTGGGAACAGGATGGCGGTGCGCTGATGAATCAATGCATTCATAATATCGATCTGCTCCGTTGGATGATGGGTGATGAGATTGACTGTGTAGTCGGGATGACGGACCGACTGAAGCATGATTACATTCAGGCGGAGGATCTTGGGATCGCGTTAATTCATTTTAAGAATGGGGCATATGGAATTATAGAAGGAACAACGAATGTGTATCCCAGAAACCTTGAGGAGACGTTGTATTTGTTTGGTGAAAAGGGAACGATAAAAGCAGGCGGTACTTCTGTGAACGTTATAGAGGAATGGAACTTTTCGGACATGTTGGATGATCCCGAACAGGTAAAGAGGCAGTTTCATGAAAATCCGCCGAACGTATACGGATATGGGCACACACCGTTATATGCGGATGTAATGCAGGCGATTCAGGAGGATCGGGCACCTTATGTTGATGCCGTAGCTGGAAAACGTGCGCTGGAACTGGTGCTTGCGATTTATAAGTCTGCGGCGGAGGGAAGCATTGTAAAGCTTCCGCTTGGGCAGTGTGCGACGACAGATTTTATGGGAAGGTTTTGAGATGGCATATTTTGTGCATGAGAGCAGTTATGTTGATGAGAATGTTCAGATAGGGGAAGGCACTAAGGTATGGCATTTTTGTCATATCCAGTCGGGGGCATTCATAGGCGAGCAGTGCTCGTTGGGGCAGAATGTAAATATAGCAGATGATGTCACGATCGGCAATGGGGTCAAGATCCAGAATAATGTTTCAGTGTACCAGGGTGTGACAATAGAGGATGGGGTGTTTCTTGGTCCATCCTGTGTGTTCACGAATGATTTGACACCGAGAGCGCAATATCCGAAGGGAAAGGATCATTATCAGCAGACATTAATTAAAGAAGGGGCAAGCATTGGCGCAAATGCTACCATCGTCTGCGGACATACGATCGGGAGATACGCCATGGTGGCGGCAGGCAGCGTTGTGACAAAGGATATACCAGATTTTGCATTAGTCATGGGAGTTCCAGCGCGCATCTGCGGTACAGTTGACGAGCAGGGAAACATTATTGAAAGATGTTGATGATAGTATGACAGGTGTATAGCAATGATAGTGATACTTGATTATGAAATGGGAAATGTGGGTTCCATACAGAATATTCTGAATAAAGTGGGGCAAAAAGATGTTCTGATCAGCCGTGATCCTGATGTGATAGAAAAGGCTGATAAATTAATCCTGCCAGGTGTTGGCGCATTTGATACCGGGATGATCAACTTAAAAAAATTCCATCTGGTTGAACCGATCATCGATTTTGCGCAGAATAAGAAAAAGCCGCTGCTCGGCATTTGTCTGGGAATGCAGCTGTTAGGACGGAGCAGTGAAGAGGGCAAAGAAAAAGGTTTAGGACTGATTCCGTTTGACAACATCCGGTTTCAGTTAGACAGCAACTACAAGATTCCGCATATGGGCTGGAATTATATAGAGATCGTCGATGAAAATGCTCCTATTGTGAGGAATCTTGACAGGATACAGCGCTATTATTTTGTTCACAGCTATCATGCAAGATGCGATGATGCCAGCAATGTGCTGATGACATGCAATTATGGATATCCATTTGCAGCTGCTGTTGTGAAAGCGCAGATCTACGGGGTACAGTTTCATCCGGAAAAAAGCCATCAGTTTGGCATGCAGCTGTTAAAAAATTTTGTGGAGGAATGCGCACAGTGATTAGTAGACCAAGGATAATTCCAACTTTGTTGATCGACGAGGGTAATCTGGTAAAGACAAAGCGTTTTAAAAATCCCAATTATTTGGGCGATCCGATTAATGCGATCAAGATTTTTAACGAGAAGGGCGTAGATGAACTGTGTGTCCTTGATATATCGGCATCAAAAAAGGGCAGAGCGCCCCGTATGGACTTGCTCAGAAACATGGCAACGGAGGCGTTTATGCCCTTAAGCTATGGGGGGGGGATAACAACCTTTGAGCAGATTAGGGAAATATTTTATATGGGGTTTGAGAAGGTGGTCTTAAATACTTCCCTCGTGCAGGATTCTGCTTTGTTTGGACGGGCGGCAGCCTATTTTGGAAGCCAGAGTATCGTGGCATCCATCGATTACAAAAAGGGATTGGGAAGGGACAATTGCTATATAATGGATGGAACGCAAAAGGCTAAGTTTACTCCTGTGGAATTGGCAGTGACAGCCGAGAAACTGGGGGCAGGAGAGATTCTTTTATATTCTATCGACCGGGATGGAATGAAAAAAGGATATGACATCAAAATGATTTCCGAAATTTCCAGGAGTGTTCAAATTCCTGTAATTGCCTGTGGTGGTGCTGGTGGTCTGAAGGATTTGAAGAGTGCACTGGATGCAGGCGCTCATGCAGTGGCTGCGGGAAGTCTGTTTGTATATTTTGGAAGCAGGGATGCAGTATTAATCAATTTTCCGGAAGAGAAGGAGCTTATTCAGAGCAATATATTTGAGGAGCAAAATGATGGGCGAATATAAAATATGTAAAAGATGTATCATGGACACGACGAGTGATCCAAACCTTATTTTGGATGAAAACGGGGTTTGCAACTACTGCCATGATTTTGACGCTGTTGCAAAGAAGATGGAGTATAAAAAGCAGCAGGGTACAAAATACTTGGAGTCTGTATTTAACAAAATAAAGGAAGATGGAAAAGGAAAAGAATATGATTGTCTATTGGGTATATCTGGAGGAGTGGACAGTTCGTATCTTGCATATCTGGCAAAGCAGTATGGGCTGAGAGTTTTGGCAGTACATGTGGATGCAGGCTGGAATTCGGAACTCGCAGTCCAGAATATTCAGAGCATGTGCAGTAAGCTGGGATACGATCTGCACACTGTGGTGATAGACTGGCCCACAATGAAAGAACTGCAGAGGGCCTATATGTTTTCGGGGATGGCGAAAGTTGACGTTCCGCAGGATCACTGTTTTGTCGCGGCGACAAACCATATGATCAAAAAATTTCACACGAAATATGTGCTGAGGGGGGACAACTATGCGACAGAGGGGATCCTTTCCAAGGCATACCAGTATCCTGCGGGGGACTGGATCAATATTAAGGGAATCTACAAACAATGCGGCAGAGGAAAGATCAGCTTAAAAAAGTATCCGCATGAGAATTTTTTTAAACGCTATATTTCTATAGGAGAGTGGAAGAGTGTAACGATTGTAAGGCCGTTGGACTATATCGATTATTCGAAAAAGATGGCGATCGAGACGCTGGAGAGAGAATTTGGGTGGAAGTATTACGGCGGAAAACATTATGAATCCCGATTTACAAAGTTTTTTCAGGAGACATATCTCCCACAGAGGTACGGATGGGATAAGAGAAGAGATCATATATCAAGCCTGATTGTCGGCGGTGAGATGACCAGGGAAGAAGGGCTGCGAGAAATGGCGACACCCCCAAGTACAGAGCAGGAAATGGAGGAGGAGAAAGATTATGTTCTGAAAAAGCTGGATATCACAGAGGAAGAGTGGAAAAAGATCTTAACCCTGCCGTATAAGACGGAGAAAGATTATCCAAACAGTGAGAACTTGTATCAATTTTGCAGGAAAGTCAAGCACATTTTTATCAGGGACAAATAAAAGGCTGTCCAGAAAGGGAAGGCTAACATGGAGTTTCGGGATCTAAAGGAGCAGTACCGGCGGCATAGAGCCGGGATTGATGCGGCGATACAGAAGGTACTTATGCAGACTGATTTTATCAATGGGAGTGCGGTAAGACAGCTAGAGCAGCAGCTTGCAGTATATACAGGTGTCAGGCATTGCATTTCCTGCGCAAATGGAACCGATGCGCTGCAGCTTGCACTGATGGTATGGGATATAGGCGGGGGCGATGCAGTATTTGTGCCAGACTTTACATTTTTCTCGAGTGGAGAGGTCGTACCGACAGTGGGAGCAGTGCCGATATTTGTCGACATTGACGCAGATACTTTTAATATGAGCCCTGAAAGTCTGGAAACGGCAATCCAGTATGTGATAAAACAGACAGATTTGCAGCCAAGAGTTATCATAGCGGTAGATTTGTTTGGGCAGCCTGCAGATTTTGTGCGAATAAGGCAGATTGCAGACAAATACAATCTCCTGATTCTTGAGGATGCGGCGCAGGGGTTTGGCGGAAGTATTGGAAACAGGAAAGCCTGCAGCTTTGGCGATATCTCCACGACATCCTTTTTCCCGGCCAAACCGCTCGGATGCTATGGCGATGGAGGTGCTGTCTTTACGGACAATGATACGTGGGCGGAGCTGATCCGTTCTTATAAGGTACATGGCAAAGGAGAGGACAAGTATGATAATGTGCGGATTGGTATGAATTCAAGACTTGACACGCTGCAGGCTGCAGTTCTGATGGAAAAGCTTGCGTTTTTTGACGAGGAAGTTGAATTGTGCAGTCAGGCGGCGGATGCGTACACCAGGAGACTGCAGGATCTTGTCAAAATACCGATTGTAAAAGAGAATATGGTGTCGAGCTGGGCACAGTATACAATATGTCTAAAGAGCAGTGAACAGAGAAAGAGTATCATGAATGCTTTTTCTGCGGAGGGAATACCGTGCGCGATATATTATAAAAAGCCGATGCATTTGCAGAGGGCATTCGAGGAGTATCCGAACGAACTGAAATATGAGATGACAGAGAATGTATGTGAACGGTGCCTGTCGCTGCCGATGCACCCGTATTTGACGAAGGAGGACATTGACAAGGTGTGCGATAAGGTGAGGAATGCGTTGAGAGTTGGGGTGTAAGAGCGTATGGATAACATGTTGAGCCAATTTCTCGAATTTGAAAGGGATGAAGGCCTGTTTTCGCGAAAGTACAAGAATGTAAGTTATTGGCAATATATAAGGTGCAGTGTTGGGAAAAAAAATATAAGGCTGAAAACAAAGGCTACAACGAGTGATCAGATTCGGAAAGAGAAAAAATATTTAAATGAGTTGTTTTCTCTATTAAAGGGAAATTTGTGTGATTTGAGAAAAGGAATGTTACTTAAGCCATGTGATTTGTTGTATTTTGATCAGCAGTTCATTCAGTATATTGATGGCGAACAGGTGGATCCATATTTTGATTTCTGGGAGTTTAATAAACACTTTTCAATTCAAAGGTGCTTTTATGGTAAGGGAAACACAGACAAAAAGTATACGGAATGCGAGGGAATCGGTATAGCAGCTGCAAAATTAGCACAGGGGATACAGTATCATTTATCAAAACTGATGCCGGGAATGTTTGCGGATGCGGAAGAAGACCAGTTTATTAGAGGTTTATGTGATAAGATATATAACCAATTTCATGTTGTGATCTCGAAGGAGCAGATGATTCAGTCAGTTAGGGATGTCGTTATCCATCACAGAGTATATGGAAGGTACTACCAATGGTTAATAAAGAAAATAACCCCCAAAGTGATTATTGTAGTGGATCATTATGAGAGTGTATTGTTTCCTTTATATGAGACTGCGCGTAAGCTCCATGTTCCGGTAATAGAGTTGGAACATGGTTTGATCAGCAATCACGAGGCGTACAATTATAAAGAATTGACAGGTGCAGGGAAAGTGCTTCCGGATTTTCTTTTCACATATGGGAATTTTTGGAATCAGTATATTCAGTTACCGGTCTGTATGCAGCCGATTGCAGTCGGCAATCCCTTTTTAGACAGTCAACGGCGAAAATATAGCAGTATAATGCCGGATGAAAAGACAATTGTATTTTACTCTGATGAAATAGGAATCGAACAGGCGCAGTTTGTGATCGATTTTTACAAAAGGAATGTGCAGAGAGGATATCATATCTGCTTTAAGCCGCATCCGCGGGAGTATCCATATTTGCGGGAATTGTATTCTATATTTGATGCATATCCGGAGATTTGCATAATTCCTCAGGAGAAGAATCTGTATGAAGTGCTTGCGGGGGCAAAACATCATGTGGCAGCAATTTCAACAGTTTTATTTGAAGCAGCAATATTTGATGTAAAAAGATATGTGATGTACCGGCCGGAATGGATCCAATACATTCAGCCGCTGATTGATATTGGATTGGCGAAAGTTTTTCACAATGTGGAGGAGTTCGAGGAATTATTGGAAGAGAAAGAAAACACAGACCAGAGCGCGGTTGACCTTATATGGAAAGAGAATGCAAGAGAGAACGCTCTTGAGGCGATTGGGAATATTATATGTGGTAAAAATTGATTGGAGAAATCGGATGGAGGAGGAGTATGAAAATATTAGTAACAGGTGCAGATGGTTTTATCGGTAGTCATCTGGTAGAGCAATTAGTAAAAAAAGGATATGAGGTAAAGGCATTTGTATTCTACAATTCCTTTAACACATGGGGATGGCTTGATACACTTCCAGAAGATATCATGGAGCATGTGGAAATATTTCAAGGGGATGTGCGTGATCCCAATGGGATAAGAGTAGCAATGCGGAATGTCGCAGCTGTATTTCATCTTGCTGCGCTGATCGCAATCCCGTTTAGTTATCACTCGCCGGATACGTATGTGGACACCAATATCAAAGGAACGTTGAATGTGCTGCAGGCAGCCAGAGAGCTGGGGACGCAGCGGGTGTTGATCACGTCGACTTCCGAGGTGTATGGGACAGCACAGTATGTACCGATCGATGAGAAGCATCCGTTTCAGGGGCAGTCGCCATACTCTGCAACAAAGATCGGTGCGGACAGGCTTGCGGAATCCTTTTATCGGTCCTTTGATCTGCCGGTTACGATTGTGAGACCATTCAACACGTACGGACCGCGTCAGTCGGCAAGAGCGGTGATTCCGACAGTGATCACCCAACTTCTTGCGGGAAAGACAGAGATTAAGCTGGGAGCCCTCACCCCGACAAGGGATTTTAATTATGTCAAGGATACTGCGAATGGATTTATCTCTATCTTTGAATCGGATCAGACGATTGGGGAGGAGATCAATATCGCAACCCAGAAGGAAATATCGATCGGGGAGCTGGCAGAAGAGCTGATTCGGCAGATCAATCCGAATGCATGTATCATATGTGATGAGCAGAGGCTTCGGCCGGAAAAAAGCGAGGTAAACCGACTGTTGGGCTGCAATGCCAAGATTAGGAAACTCACGGGCTGGCAGCCGCTGTATACACTGGAACAGGGGCTGGAGGAGACGATCGGGTTTTTGCGAAACAATATGGCTAAGTATAAAACGGACATCTATAATGTATAAATTGAGGGACAGGAACTGTATTAATAACATAAGTCATCTTGCCTGCCTTGATTAGCTGTATACAGTTCTGGAAATAAATGATGGATGATGATGATGGTAGATATAGCGAACATGATAATCAGTGAAGAGGAATCAGTATTGGAGGCAATGGAGCATCTGGATCAGGTAGCGACAAAGATTTTATTTGTTGCGGAAGACGGAAAACTGCTTGCTGCACTGACGGACGGGGATATCCGACGCTGGATTCTGAAAAAGGGCGACTTGGGCGCTGCTGTGAAAAATGCTGCGAATTATAACCCCAAATATCTGGTAGAAGCGGGGCGGCAGCGGGCATTGCAGTATATGCGTGAGCAGTGCATTGATGCACTTCCGATCGTAGATGAGGACAGGACAATTCTCAGCATAGTATTGTGGAATGAAAATGAATTAGTGCTGCAGCAGAATAATATTGATATTCCTGTCGTCATTATGGCGGGAGGATTGGGAACCAGATTATATCCATATACAAAAATATTGCCAAAGCCGTTGATACCGGTTGCGGATATTCCGATAACAGAGCGGATTATTCATTCTTTTCAGCGGATCGGATGTCAGGATTTCTATATGATCGTGAATCATAAGAAAAATATGATCAAGGCATATTTTAATGATCTTGATACACAGTATCGTTTAAAATTTTGTGACGAAGATATACCGCTTGGGACTGGTGGTGGTATATCATTGCTGCGGGATATGGTATCAGAAACTTTTGTGCTGACGAATTGTGATGTGCTTATTCTGGAAGATGTCCGGAAGATCGTAAAGCATCATAAGCAACAGAAAAACAAAGTGACAATGGTGTGTTCGTTAAAAAATTATGTGATTCCTTACGGTGTGGTGAATTTTACAGAAGGTGGGGAGATTTCTTCTTTTGAAGAAAAACCGAACCTGTCGTTTTTTACAAATACGGGGTATTATATATTAGAACCGGATGTTTTCGACTATGTTTCAGATAGCGAGAAAATAGGTATGCCGGATATTCTGCTTCGCATGAAAGAGGATAGCCAAAAGATTGGTGTATATCCTATCGGGGAGAATGCGTGGATGGACATGGGACAGTTCGACACGATGGAGAGCATGGAGAGAAGACTGAAAGAATTAGGTATTTGAAAAGGAGTAACAGTGGAAGACATTATCTTGCTGGGAATCGGCGGACATGCGCACAGTGTTGTGGATAGCATTGAGCGCGCAGGGAAGTATCATATAGTCGGATTTCTCGATCTTGAGGAGAAGAAGGGTATTGCCTACAGGGGGTATAAGGTACTGAATGTAGATTCACAGATGGAGCAGTTTTTTCGGAATGGTGTAGAAAATGCCTTTGTGTCGATTGGATATATGGGGCATGGTGCGCTGCGGGAAATGCTGTACAGCGACCTGAAAAAAATTGGATATACCATTCCCAATATTGTGGATCCTTCGGCTGTCATAGCGGAGGATGCAGTGATGGGAGAGGGGATATTTGTTGGAAAAAGGGCAGTGATCAATGCCGCAGCGCACATTGGAGATTTGTGTATCATTAATACAGGGGCTATAGTCGAACATGACTGTGATGTCGGAAGTTTTTCACACATTTCGGTGGGAAGTGTGCTGTGCGGCGGGGTTCGCGTAGGGCAGAGGACGCTGATTGGTGCAAATGCGACAGTGATACAGGAGCGCATGATCGGGAGCGGGTGTATTGTGGGCGCAGGCACTACAGTGCGCCGAAATCTGGAGGACAGTTATACAGTGTGCTGCAGAGATGACACGAGAATGGTCAGGAATCTATAGATACAGTCAAGTAGAGAATGCAGTTAAGGTGGGAGAAGCATGAAAAACAATTTAGCAGCGGTTAAGAAGATTATACATGAGCTGATATATATATTGCCGGAAAAGCAGAAAAAGCGTGCCTTCGTTGTACTGATTGTCATAATAATTGGTTCTGGGTTTGAGCTTCTGGGAGTATCTGCCGTGCTTCCTTTCCTGCAGGCGATCCTGACGCCGGAGATGCTTATGGAGTCAAAGTATCTGCGTCCGGTTATCCAGTTATTGGGGATTGATACCGCGAACGGCGTTTTGATTCTGGTCGGACTGGGACTCATTTTGGTCTACATTTTGAAAAACTGTTTTATGGTATTTTCTTACTATGTATCATATGATTATAGTACAAGGGTAAAAAAAGAGCTGTCGATCAAAATGCTGCATTCCTATATGAGTAGACCGTATACATTTTTTATGAATGTGAATATGGCAGAGATTCTGCGCGGATGTAACGAGGACATCGAGGGTGTATATACCATATTATCCAATATGTTTACAATATTGTCAGAGATGCTTGCTACGGTATTGATAGCTGCCTATATCATTTATACGGAACCTATAACAGCGGTAGCAGCTGTTGTACTGATTCTTGCGGTTATGATGGGGATTGTATTGATTTTCAAACCCTTAATGAAACGGTTAGGTCGGATTTACATGGATGCCCATGCGGCGAAAAATAAATCAATTTATCAGACGGTCAGCGGCGTGAAAGAGCTCTATGCCATGCAGCGGCAGGAACTTTTTATAGAAGAGTATGATGCAGCGTCTGAGACGGTCAGAAAAACACAGAGAAACTATGAGATTGTGAACGGTTCTCCGGATCGGATTGTAGAAGGTGTCTGTCTCAGTGGGCTGATCGGAATTGTGTTAATACGGCTGCTGATGGGGGTTGATATGGTTGCATTCGTCCCTAAGCTGGGATCTTTTGCAATGGCAGCCTTCAAGCTGCTCCCGTCGATCGGCAAGATTTCAAATCGCATCACGGGGATTGTGTATAATAAGCCGCGGCTGGACAATGTGTACGATAATGTTCTGGAAGCGGAGACGTATGAAAAAGCGTGCGAGGAGGAAAGCAGACGCAGAAACGGCGGACAGGAAATAAGCGGAACAGTCGCTTTTCAGGAAGTGGTATCGGTAAAGGATATCGTGTGGCAGTATGAGGGGCAGGTAAGACCGGTGTTGGACGGCGTGTCATTTGATATTCATAAGGGAGAGAGCGTTGCTCTGATAGGGACTTCCGGATCCGGGAAGACGACCTTGTCCGATGTTGTCCTGGGGCTATTGACGCCGGCAAAGGGAAGTGTATATATGGATGGAAGCGATATATATACGATTCCAAAAGCCTGGGCAGGGATTGTGGGCTATGTTCCGCAGAGCGTTTTCTTAATTGATGATACAATAAGAAACAATGTTGCATTTGGGCTGAAAGATGTCGATGATGCGGAAATCTGGAAGGCGTTGGAACAAGCGCAGCTGAAAGCGTTTGTGGAAACACTGCCTGCAGGATTGGATACAATCGTTGGAGACCGGGGAATCAAGTTTTCTGGAGGACAGCGGCAGAGAGTTGCGATTGCGAGAGCTTTATTTAATAAGCCGGAAATATTGATCCTGGATGAGGCTACTGCGGCATTGGACAATGAGACGGAGAAAGCTGTTATGGAGTCGATCGATGCGCTCCAAGGGCAGATCACAATGGTGATTGTGGCACATCGATTGACAACCATACGAAACTGTGACATAATTTATGAAATAAAAGAGGGAAAAGCGGTAAAACGCAGTAAGTCTGACGTATTCGGGGAGACAGAATGACAGTGTTAAAGAAAGAACATTTATTTTCCGCATATCATCCGCAGATATATCTGACACTGTCAGTATTATGTATGACAGTGATAGCAGCCATTGCGCATCGGGCACCGTTTATGGAGGCGGTATCCTTTTTTCTGTTTCAGGTGTCATGTGTTATTCTTCCGGGAGCGGCGGTGAATTGTCTGCTGCCGATCAGTCAGTTAAATCGAATGGAAAACATATTGTTCAGCTATGTGTGGGGCTTTGTCTTAAATATAGGCGTTTACTTTTTGACGGTTCCCTTCGGGCTTGGAGCATATATAAAAATTCTTTATCTTATTTTGGCAGTAGTATCCGTAGGAATACTGGTACGCAAAACGAATACCGATTGTATTACAAAAACTCATATTGGTAAAGGCGAGATAATTGGAATTGTGGCAACAGCCCTGTTGTTTTTTATCTACTTAATTGCATTTTCCCTGAGATGGGCGTTGACAGAGCAGGGGAAGGATTTTCACAATGACCTTTTATTTTGGATTGGCAATACGATCGCATTGAAAGAGCAATTTCTTCCGATTGATTTCCGGGCATTATATGACAATTATAAATATCATTATTTTGGTTCGATGCAGCAGGCGGTAGCGGCGCTTGTTACAGATATGCCGGTTTTCAATCTGGCCGTGAGGTATTCCTTTATTGAAGGAGTGCTGTTTCTCGGGCTTTCCGCGGGCTGTCTCACGATGCGCCTGATAAAAAATTATAAGGCGGCGCTGCTCACACTTGTCCTAATTTTGTTTTCTACGGGATTAGAAGACCTGTCCGTGGTGACATATATATGGCATATGTATCTGGTTCCGATGTCGTTTGAGATTGCTGCCAGCTTTGAAATGGTCATATTGCTGCTGTTGTTTATACAGAACGGCGAAAAAAAGATTAATCCGATTATCGTGTCAGCTTTGACACTCTATCTGGCGGTCTGCACGGGGACAAAGGGTCCTTCGGGCATGATTGTTCTGTGCGGTATTGGTATTATGTGTATATACTGGATGTTTGTCAGGAAGGAGTACGCAAAGGCTATAATTTATGGTACAGTATCATTGGTGAGCTTTGGAATTGTTTATTTGTCGCTTTTGGCAGGCCGGCAGCAAACCTATGTGATGGAGGCAGCGGCGGCGGATATGATCAGCATTGTGCCAGATACAGCTAGTACGGGAGAAACGGTTGAGATGCTGGGCGATAAGTTGCTTTCCGCACTGATGTGGCTGTCCGGGTACATCAAATATATATTTCTCGTGAATCCATGGACTTTTGTACCGGCGATACTTTATTCAGGTTATAAGGCTGTACGGCACAATATTTCAATAGAACAGACGATTATGTTTGTTATGGTTGTAATTGGCAGTGTAATGGGGTATCATATACATTATGATGGTGATTCGCAGATGTATTTTATTCTATCAGTCTGTCCTTTTGCGGCGGTTCTGGCGGGTATTGCTGCAGATGATTTATTTGGGGGGGGGCGAAAGACAGGGTATCTCTATAAAGCAGTGCAGAACACTATGCTTGGCATACTGTTTTTGATGATAGGCTATGTGACCATACTTGGGAACTATAGGGGACATCTTCAGGTACATGCGCGCATTGGTTATGCAATTTTGCGGAACAAGCCCTATGAGGAGACCACATGGAATTGGGAGTTGTCGCAGAGCGAGTATCAGGCGTATGACTGGATTCGGCAAAATACGGAGACAGATGCGGTATTCCTGTCAGATGTTTTTTTCATCAATGCGTATCAGTCGTATTACTATCCTGGAGTTTTTACGGAGCGGCGTATCTTTTTTTACCGGAATGACAGCGATATCGAACCAGGCAGGGCATGCTATGACGGAGACGAGAGCGCAGTGGGTATTCTCAGGGAGAAGGGAATTGATTATATTATCCAGAGTAAGTACCGTTCGCCGGATTTCAAATTGTCGGAGGCACTGGGAGAGAATGTGTTTGAGAACGAGGAGATGGCAGTGTACAAGCTGTATTAGCGGCCGATTGGAGGAGAAAACGAATGAAAGTGTGTGTGATTGGTCTGGGATCGATGGGAAAGAGGAGAATCAGGCTGTTAAGACAGCTTTTTCCGGATGTGGAGATCGCGGGGATAGACAGCAATGGGGACAGAATGGCGGCGGTAGCGAAAGAGTATGGGATCGACTGCTATTCTTCGTTGGGTGAGATCAAAGCTGAGATTGACTGTGCATTTGTGTGTACATCACCGAAGTCCCATGGATTGATTATAAGAGAGTGTCTGGAAAAAGGGTGTCATGTCTTTTCTGAGATCAATCTTCTTTCTGATTTATATGAAGAGAATATGCAGCTGGCGGAGGAAAAAAAGAAAGTACTCTTTCTTTCTTCCACGCCGTTTTATAAAGAAGAGATGCGATATATTACTGAGAAGGTGAGACAGAACGGAAAGCCGTGTGTGTACCAGTATCATGTAGGCCAGTATCTGCCGGACTGGCATCCGTGGGATAATCTCAAGGATTTCTTTGTCAGTCAGAAAAGTACGAATGGATGCAGGGAGCTGCTGGCAATCGAGTTGCCGTGGATGCAGAACGCATTTGGGGCAATTGAGTCAGTGAGGGTCATCAGCAGGAAAACGACGGATTTACAATTTGATTTTCCGGATACGTATCTTATTCAGATCGAGCATATCGGCGGAACGGCTGGAAACTTGCTGGTCGATGTGGCGAGCAGACAAGCAGTGCGTCGTCTGGAGATACTCAACGAGGGGCTGTACATTCGTTGGGATGGAACACCGGATTTATTGTATGA
This sequence comes from uncultured Lachnospiraceae bacterium, assembly GCA_947177165.1. Taxonomy (GTDB): domain Bacteria; phylum Bacillota; class Clostridia; order Lachnospirales; family Lachnospiraceae; genus COE1. Next base: position 18,602 of record CAMWTP010000030.1, on the reverse strand, counting down.
GAAGAATATTGCAACAGGAGAGCTGGAGCAAATACAGACAGGTGCGTACATCCATGAGAAGGGATACGGTGATTTCATCAATGAATATGCGTACGCGAAGGAAATTGAGGAATTTTTTGAGGTGATCAGGGGCGGTCAGCCGTTGTACAGTTTTGAGAAAGATAAGGAAACATTGCGAATCATCGACGAGATTGAGGGCACAGTCGAAAGGAGAAAAAATCATGAGCAAAAATGAGGAGTATGGAAAAAAGGCGCACTTGTTGATCCCGGCGGGGGCGCACACTTACAGCAGAACGGACGAGGTGTTCCCAGATAACGCACCGAGAGTGATTGAGAGAAGCAAGGGTGTCCATACATGGGATGTGGATGGAAATGAGTATATTGATTACGGGATGGCGTGCAGGTCTGTGACGATCGGATATGACTATGATCGGATTTCCGAAGCCGCGATCAGACAGATTCATAATGGAAACACGGCGTCGAAGGCATCGAAAATAGAGGTCGAAGCGGCGGAGGAAATGTGCAGTCTGTTCCCTTGGGTAGATATGATAAAGTTTGCAAAGAATGGTTCTACAGTCACAACGGCGGCAACGAAGCTGGCGCGGGCTTATACTGGCAAGAAATATATTGCACGGTGCAGAGAGCACTCATTTTTCTCCTATGATGACTGGTTTATAGGAAGTACTGTGACGGATGCGGGGATTCCGCAGGAAATCAAAGATTTGACATTACAGTTCAGTTTCAACGATATTGCATCGGTAAAAAAGTTATTTGAGCAGTATAAAGGAGAAATTGCGGCATTGATTATGGAGCCCTGTGATTCGGAGGAACCAGCAGATAACTTTCTTCAGGAAGTGAGGAAGTTGTGCACGGAATACGGGGTTGTATATATTCTGGATGAGATGATAACTGGTTTTCGCTGGGACCTGCAGGGAGCATGCAAATACTATGGTGTGGAGCCGGATCTTGTCACTTTCGGAAAGGGTATGGCAAACGGATTTTCGGTTTCGGCACTGGGCGGTAGACGTGAGATCATGGATTTGGGCGGTCTGACACCGGGCAAGGAACGCGTTTTTCTCGTTTCCACAACGCACGGTGCGGAGATGAGCAGTCTTGGAGCGCTTGTGGAGACGATCAAAGTGTATAAAGAGCTGAATGTCACGGATCACATATGGGATATGGGAAGAAAACTTGTTGATGGTTTGAATGAGATTGCCAAGGAATATTCGCTGCAGGATTATTTTTATACACAGGGTGCGGAATGTTCTCCTAATTTTGTGGTATGTGATAAGGACAAGAAGCCGTCGTTAGAATACCGGACAGTATTTTGCCAGGAGATGATCAGGCGGGGAATCCTGATGCCCTATATTGCGATTGCCTATCAGCACGGGGAGAAGGAAATCGATCAAACCTTAGATGCGGCGAGAGCGGCGATGAGGATATACAGCGACGCGTTAAACGGTGATGTAAAGCAGTTTATTGTTGGCAACGTGATCAAGCCGGTATTTAGAAAGTATAATTAGGAGTACACGATGAGAGTATTGTTTGTTATCACTGCCAGAGGCGGCTCCAAAGGGGTGCCCCGCAAGAATATCAGAATGGTAGGAAAACTGCCGCTGATTGCGTATAAAATCATTGCTGCCCGCAAATGTAATATTGATAAGCGGATTATTGTCTCAACAGATGATGAGGAGATTGCGGAGGTCAGCAGGAAATACGGCGCAGAAGTGCCATTTATGCGTCCGGCTGAGCTGGCAACGGATACGGCAGGCAGCATGGACGTTGTGTCGCATGCAATGGCGTGGGTAAAGGAGCATGATCAGGAGCGTTACGATTATGTATGCCTGCTGGAGCCATCTTCTCCGTTTGCAAGTTACAGGGATCTGGAGAATGCGCTGCATCTGATAGAAGAGAGAAATGCGGATACGCTGCTTGGAATGAAGGAAGTCGAGGTAAGCAGCGTTTTTGTTCATACGCTTGATGAGAACGGCGGACTTTCGCATTTTTATCACGCAATACAGCAGTTGGACAATGTCAGGCGGCAGGATCAGGAAAAAGAATATACAATGAATGGCTGCATGTATATCGCAAGGTGGGATTATTTCGAGACACATCAGTCGTTTCATTCTGAGAATTCGCTTCCTTACATTATGCCGGATGAGATTTCGATCGAAATAGATTCCATGAACAATTATCAGGTGGCTTGTATCATGGCGGAGAATGCAATGATTGATTTGAGTTTATGGGAGTAAGAATGAATGATTTAATCAGTGTTATCATACCTGTGTACAATGCAGAGACTTATCTGGATAAGTGCATTCAAAGTGTACTGCGACAGACCTATGCGAATCTGGAACTCATATTGATCGATGACGGATCAACCGATGCCAGCGGGAAGATATGTGATCGATATGCGTCGCAGCATGGGAATGTACATGTAATACACAATAAAAATCAAGGACCTGCGGCGTCCAGAAAATGCGGAATTGGGATGGCGCAAGGGGACCTTGTCATGTTCGTGGATGCCGACGACTGGATCAGCGGGAATATGCTGACTCTAATGGAAGCAGAACTGAGCAGTTCAGGAGCGGACATTGTGTTTTGCACGTATGAGGATGTATACAAGAACGGAAAGATCGTAGAACAAAATCCATTGCCGCAGAAAGATGTGACAGGCTGGACAGCCTTTGCACAGAGTGTTTATGAAGTTCATGGGACAAGGAGCCTGTCAACAGGGCCATGGGCAAAACTCTACAGGAAGAAACTGTTTGAAAATATTGATTTTAGAGAACATATAACCATTGGTGAGGACTATACAATGCTGCTGCAGGTGCTCAGGAATGCTGCCAGTGTCAGGGTGTTGAAGGCGACCTTGTATCACAGGAGAATGTTTGGTGGCAATATCTCCCGTTCAGGGTATACAGAGCGGCATAAACAGGCGTTGGACAACTATATGCAGGTGAGAGACGGACTGATTCGTGCATTTCCGCAATATCGTCTGGAGATTTTGGGGTATCATATAGAGTACGAGATGGCGGTCATCACAGCCATGTGTAGAAATGGGAATTTCGACCGTCCTGTGATTAAAAAGCTCTGCAGGGATTTGCGGCAGAATATGAGGGAAATTCTGGTAAAATGCAGGATACCGGTTTATATGAAGCTGTGTGCAGCTATGATCGCATATACGCCGTGGATCTTTATCCTATTATTTCGTTTATTGCATCTAATGGCAGGAAGATAAAAATATGAAGCTAACAGTTGTCACGGTTTGCTTTAATGCGGAAAAAACGATCGAAAATACCATGAAATCCGTGTTAAAACAGACCTATCAGAATATCGAATATCTTATAGTTGACGGCAGCTCAACAGACCGGACGCTGGAGCTGATCGGAAAATACCAGACCGACAGCAGGCTACGGGTGATCTCGGAGAAGGACAAAGGGTTGTATGATGCCATGAATAAGGCAGCGTCAGTCTGCAGCGGGGAGTACATTCTCTACATGAACAGTGGAGACATATTTGCGGATAAACATGTTCTTGCAGATGTGGTACCCTGTCTGGACGCAGATATCGTATACGGAAATGTGATCCGGATCAGGCAGAATGGTAAGCATCTGGAAAAATATGAGGGAAAGCATGTCGTCATGCGTCTGCTGCTGATGGGGAGAATGATATGTCACCAGGGAATGTTTACGAGATCAAATCTGATGCGTGCATATCGGTTCAATGAACAGTATACGATCACGGCTGATTATGATTTTGTGGTGCGCGCGCATAAGAATAAGTGCAGCATGCGGTACATTGACAGGACGATCGCGGTTGTCGATAGCATGGAGGGAATCAGTTCACAGACGATCAATAATGATATTATGCGCAGGGAAGATGACAGAAGTTTGAAAGAAAATTTTCCGGTGTGGTATTATATGATAAAGGTGCCAAAAGGAATTGTGCGGTGCTTAAAACGTCGGGCGGAACAGAAGGAACAGGGCTGAAAACGATACAGATGGAGGAACGTATGAAAAAGACAATCACTGTAGTGATACCGACTTACAATGAAGAACAGAATATCCAGGCTGTGTACAACAGGGTAAGCAGTATATTTCAGTCAGAACTGGCAGACTATAATATGGAAATCCTGTTTATCGACAATGCTTCCGCTGACCGTTCCAGAGCGATCATTGAGGAGCTGTGCGGGAGAGATCATCGTGTGCAGGCAATCTTCAACGCGACGAATTTTGGCTTTTCCCGCTCCTCGTACTATGGGCTGTCCCAGGCGGAGGGAGACTGCGCAGTGATGCTGTACGCGGACATGCAGGATCCGCCGGAGGTAATACCGCAGTTTGTCGCAAAGTGGGAGGAAGGCTACAAGGTTGTTACCGGAATCAAATCCCAGAGCAGGGAAAACCCTCTGATGTATGCCGTGAGAGGCATCTATTACAAGATATTGTCAAAAATCTCAGAAACGGAGCATATCAAGCAGTTTGACGGCTTTGGTCTGTATGACGCCTCCTTTGTAAAGCTTTTGCGGAAAATGAAGGACCCGCTGCCGTATTTGCGCGGCCTTGTGGCGGAGTATGGATGCAGGCGCACCGAAGTACAGTATACACAGGAAAAGAGAAAGGCAGGAAAGACAAGCTTTAACTTTGCGCGCTACTATGATGTGGCGATGCTGGGGCTTACCTCGTCGACGAAGGCGATCATGCGGATGGCAACCTTTTTGGGACTGATCATGGCGGGTATTTGCTTTTTAGTCGCATTTATCACCGTTGTTTTGAAACTTGTGAACTGGAATTACTACGATGTCGGAACCGCGGCTATTATTGTGGGGATATTTTTTGTCGGAGCTGTTCAGATTTTCTTTTTGGGTTTTTTGGGAGAGTATATATTAAATATCAATATCAGGGTGATGCAGCATCCAATCGTGGTGGAGGAACGGCGGATCAATCTTAGGAGAAGCTGTGATGATGAGACATAAGGGAGAAGTGTATGGATAGAGTGGTGTTGACCGGGGGAACCGGTTTTATAGGAAGCTGGCTGGTGGATGAACTGATATCCCATGAGATTGAGGTTGTTGTTCTTGTCAGAAATCTTGCCAGTGCAAGGAAGAAATTGCAGTCTGACAGTAAATATATACAGTTTGTTGAGTATTACTCGCAGCAGTATCAGGAGATGCGCATTGAGAAGAAGAAAGTTGATGTGTTTTATCATCTGGCGTGGGAAGGCGTCTCCACGGAATTAAAAAATGAAAGTGAGCTTCAGCTGGAAAACATCCGCTTTTCAATGGAGATGCTGGAGCTTGCCAACGAGATAGGAGCAAAACGGTTTGTTGCGACAGGAACAGTTGCAGAGTATGCGTTCTCCGAAAACATCATGGATATCAACGGCAGGCAGACGCCGAATGATATGTACGGCGCAGCAAAAACAGCAGTGCACTATATGCTGGAAACGCAGGCAAGGCTGTTGAAGATCCCTTTCAACTGGGCAGTGGTGCCAAGCACGTTTGGGGAGGGCAGACGGGACAATAATATCATCACCTATACGATAACCTCACTATTGCGCGGAGAGAAACCAAGCTATGGCTATCTGCTGCAGATGTGGGATTTTTTGCATGTGAAAGAAGTTGTGCGTGCCCTCTGGCTGATCGGTGAGAAAGGGGCAGCAGACAAGACTTATGGTATCGGAAGCGGGGTGTTTAAACCGCTTAAGGACTATATCATACAGATCAGGGATATTATTAATCCGGAATTGCCGCTTGGTATCGGAGATATTCCGTCACTGTCTGACAAGGCGTTCAGCTCCTGCGTGAGTATATATGATATTACAAAGGATACAGGGTTTGTGCCTAAGATCAGTTTTGAGGAAGGGATCAGGCGGACGATACCGTATTATAAGGCGATGATAGATGCGTAGGATGAGCATAGATAAGGAGTAGGATATGAAACAGAGACTGGCTGATTATGTAGTTGATTTCTTGGCAGACCGCGGTGTGACGGACTGTTTTACGATTGTAGGCGGCGGCGCGATGCACTTAAATGATGCGTTTGGTCATCACGGGCGTATCCGCTGTACGTACAATCATCACGAACAGGCATGTGCGATTGCGGCGGAGGCATACGCGCGGCTTGAGAACCGTATTGCAGCAGTGTGCGTTACGACTGGTCCAGGCGGCACAAATGCAATAACAGGCGTTGTGGGCGGCTGGACAGATTCGATACCAATGTTTATCGTATCCGGTCAGGTGCGCTATGATACGACGGCCAGGTACGCCGAGAAATGTGCAGGCGGGATGGCACTGCGCGCGGTGGGCGATCAGGAGTTTGATATCACAAAGGCTGTCGGTTGTATGTGTAAGTATGCGGAAATGCTGGAAGAGCCTGAAAAAATACGTTACATGCTGGAAAAAGCATGGTATCAGGCAACGACGGGAAGACCAGGACCGGTCTGGATCGATATTCCTGTAAATTATCAGGGATGCTATATAGAGACAGAAGAACTTGAGGGATACACGCCTGATGAGATGCTGCCTCCGCCGGTTTCGGAGGAGACAGTCAACTCTGTGCTTGAACTGATCAGGACGGCGCAGCGTCCTGTCATATATGCAGGCGGTGGAATACGGCTCTCCGGAGGTTATCAGGAGTTTCGGGAAGCGATAGAAAGGCTGGGAGTTCCAGTCGTTACGTATTGGAATAGTATTGACTTGATTGAGGATGAGCATCCATTGTATTGCGGGCGTGGCGGAAATATGGGAGAACGGGCAGGAAATTTTGCCGTACAGAATGCGGATCTTGTGCTGGCAATCGGAACCCGTATTTCGATCAGGCAGGTCGGTTACAACTGGGAGACGTGGGCACGGGCTGCGAAGGTGGTGATGGTTGACATTGATCAGGCTGAGCTGCATAAGCCGACAGTGCATGTCGATGTGCGGATATGGGCTGACGCAAAGGATTTCCTGCAGAAGATTAACACGTTCGCTGGTGATGTGACCGTGTTTGCAGGTGAAGCGTGGCGGGAGCAGTGCAGAAGCTGGAAACAGAAATATCCGGTCACACATGAGCAGCACTGGAAGGAGAACGGAAGTACAGCAAACGTGTACGCGTTTATCAGACAAATCAGCAGTGTATTGCCGCAGGGAAGTCTCACGGCGGTAAGCAATGGTGCCTGCTGTGTGGCGGGACATCAGAACTGGGTAATCAAAGAAGGAACGCGTTTTATTATCAATAATGGAATTGCCAGCATGGGCTATGGGCTGCCCGCGGCGATTGGGCTTTGTATCGCGGGAGGGCGGAAAGAAACAGTCTGTCTGGAGGGAGATGGAAGCATTATGATGAACCTTCAGGAGCTGCAGACGGTCGTTACAAATAATCTTCCGATCAAGCTGTTTCTGATCAACAATCAAGGGTATCACAGTATTCGCCAGACGCAGGAGAATCTGTTCCATGAACATAGCAAGGTTGGAATCGGTCCGGAGAGCAGGGATTTGTCGTTTCCGGATTATTCTAAAATAGCGTCAGCATTTGGATTTCCATACATGGAAGCGCACAGCAACACAGAGATGAAAAGTGTGGTGGAACAGGCGCTGAAACAGGAAGGGTTTGTGTTCTGCGAAATTTTTACAGACACAGAGCAGGGCTGGGAGCCAAAAAACAGCGCGAAGAAGCTGCCGGATGGCACGCTGTTCAGCGCACCGCTTGAGGATCTGGCACCGTTTCTGCCGGAGGAAGAGCTGAGAGCGAATATGTATATACCCATATTAGAGGAGTAAAAGAATTGAAACGAAAACAAGGAATTATATTGTTTTTGGCTATTATATATGCATTTTGCATTGTTTATGGAAATGATATCATGAAATATGATACTGTCGCATATATGAATGGAAAAACATGGGGACGAATCTTTATTTGGACAATAATAATGTATTTCAGTGCAAATTTGTGCAGGTTTCCTATTTCCGGGATATTGGGGACGATTGTTAATATTGAGGTAAAGATTAAAACGTCGCATTACTTTTTGCTGATGTGGGGGATTATTCTTTTGGGGTGGCTGCCTGTGTATTTGGCTTGTTATCCAGGGCTGGGAATTTACGATGGACCATGCCAGCTTGTGGAGATAACGACACATCATCCTCTTGTTCATACATTATTTATTCACGGAATGAATATGCTTGCTCAGGGCTTAGGATGGAAAAGCTGGTTAATTCCATATACAATTATCCAGATGGGCGTTTTATCAGCAGTTTTTGCATACCTTTTAACATGTCTAAAAAATTGGGGATTTAATCTGATCTATCTTTGTGTTGTTTTAGGGTGGATTGTATTTTTTCCGATGAATCCGTTGATGGCTGCCGCAACCACAAAAGATACCTTATTTGCGGCATCATTCATATTAGTTTTATGTGAATTAGTAAAAGTAATACGGGGGGGGTGTATTCACTGGCGTAATTGGTTTCATTGCTGCTATTTTGTAATTGTTTGCTGTTTGTTATGTTTGCTGCGTAATAATGGTGTATATGTTTTGATTGCGATGATACCGTTTCTAATGTATTACGCAAAGAAGTATTATAAACGGATTGGATTGATTTGTATGGCTATCGTAGCAGGGTACTATATTTACACAGGGCCTTTGATGGATGTTGTGCAAATTCCTAAGGGCGATTCGCGGGAGGCTATGACAATGATCGTACAGCCGTTAGCTAGAACGTATAAGGAGAAGGTTAAAAACTCTTTATCGCAGGAAGAGAAAGAAATGATACAGCGGTTATTTGGAAATAATGCTCCGTGGTATGAGTCACACATCTCAGATGCAGCTAAATGCCAGTTTGACAGTAAGGAGTTTTTAGACAACATATCTAAATATATGAAATTATACATTGATTTGGGGATGCGTTACCCGGATGTATATTTAAATGCAGTGCTTGCTAATACATATGGAAATTGGTATCCGCATGAGATTCTTCCAGATTCGACTTGTTATAGAATGTATTTTGAGTTCCCGGAAGTAACCGCGGAGGAGCATGGAAGCAAGTTTCCAAGATTGTACAATTTTTTGCAGAAATTATGTAGGGAGAGTACTTATTTAAGGGTTCCTTTTTTATATTTGGTATTTTGCACGGGAATTGTATTTTGGATTATATTATTTTTATTGGCAGAGGTCATTATTAGAAGGCAGTATCATAAAATATTGCTGTTTATACCATTTGGTGCATTATTTTTAACAATTTTATTGGGACCGGTAGCTTTATTGCGGTACACATACCCATTAATGGTTGGAATACCTATATTATTTGGTACAACATATGAGGATGAATTGGTAAAACGTGTTTAGGAGGTTGAGAAGTGATGCAGAAGAAAATCTTGCAGATAGTGAAGTATATCATTTATATAGGATTGATTATTGTTTTAACGTTGCCTTCACTTGTACTGACGATGTACTCTTATCCTGTGCAGGATGATTTTCATTATGCATATTATGGACGGGAACTGATGCAGCAGGGGTATAATTTAATCACTATGTCGCTTGCCAAGACGTGGGAGTATTATAAGACGTTTTGCGGGTGTTATACATCGTCTTTTCTTGGGTATTTTTTTTCGGCAATTATTAATTGCAACGTTTGGGGAATTCGTATATTTGAGTTGTTAAATGCTATTATCTTTTATATGGCAGTGTATGCAGTGTTGAGGACTGTAATAATTTATGTTATGGGATATAATAGAAAGAAGATACTGCCAGTGTATATTTTGCTGCTTTTATGTTTTAATGCGCTCATTCATTATGGAGAACAAGAAGATTTTTACTGGTTTATCACATCGGTTCAGTATTTGTTGATAACATCATTTATATTTTTCGGTATTGCCTTATTTTTGTATGCATTACAAAGCAGAAGTAAAAAGGCGGCGATTTTGGCGGCAATACTTGGATTTTGGGGAAGTGGCGGAGCGTTGAATATTGCTGCTTTCTGTTGTATTTTGTATTTCCTGTCAGCAATTTGGGGATTCTGTGTTAAGAAAGAAAAAGCAGTGTCGGGAACTGTCTTTGGAGTAGTTCTGGTAGGAGCGATGATCAATGGATTGGCTCCCGGAAATTATATTAGGGCAGGGGAGCCTCTAACGCTCAGCAGATTGATTGAGGCAGTGATAGATTCCTTTGCATATGCGTTTTCCAGGATGGAAATGTTTCTGAAAAATCCGATATATATTGCGATTATTGTGATTCTCTTAGTGTATTTGCTTATATGTAAGAGTAATAACAGCAAGTATGGATTTTATTTGCCAGGTCTATTTTCCATGGTATCATTTTGTTTTGTTTCAACTATTATATTTCCAGTGATGTTGGGATATGGGAAGGATATATATCCAATTATATGTCGGAGTAATTTTATATCAGATGCTGCAATTTATCTGTTTACATTTTTGACATTGTTTTATTGGAGAGGATGGTTCCAGAGAAAGTTCCCATCTTTTGCAGTTACATGTCGCTTAGAGAATGTGATACTGATCGTTTCTGCATTGGTGCTGATTGTGATAGTAGGTAATCGGAAGTCTAAGGAAGTTCCATTTGTGCGTGAAACACGGGAGTGGTATAACGGGATATACAAAGAGTATTCCGATTATTGTATAGGAGTATATAAACAGATTGAGGAAGCGGCAGGAAGTATCGTCGAGATTACGGTCAAAGAGGTGAAGGATACTACTTGTATGATCAATCCGCAGTTTCGAATAGGGTATTATGATATAGACAAAGAGCATGCAAACCGGACAATAGCGAATTTTTACGGTAAGGATGCAGTTTATATTTTCTTGGAAGAATAGGTCTTGGGGAAAGTATGTGGTATGGTGCATATAAAAAAATAATAGGCAGACATTATAAGGTATGTAATTTGCTTGCAGGCGTCTGTGCTGTTCTGGCATTTTACATGACGTGGTGTCTGTCGACAATTGTATATCAGGGAGATGTATTCAAGGTACTGCACTTTATAAGTACACTGATTACGGCATTCCTTTATGTATGCTGTGTAATGCTTTTTCAAACGTACTGGCGGGCACCGCATCTTGGAAGACAGCTCCGAATTTTGAATTTTGGTATTCTTGCCGCATTTGCATTGATTTTTCTATCCGATATAAGATCTGGTGGTTTTTGGCTGTTGTTGTCAGATATCATATGGATCTTAGCATTAGGTTACAGCTGGCGTGTTTTGAAGTGTTCATTTGTCAAAGGGCTTTGTGGGATTTTGTTATGGTTGAAGACAAATTGGAAACTAATTATTTTGCTTGCGGCAGCAGGTACCCTAGGCATATTTCCTACAATGCTGCAGTTTCGTTGGGACGGCGCATTGTATGAACAGGCCTGCAGGGCGATGGATATTCATTCTATGAGCAGCCTGGGTGCATACGCGCACCTGGCACAAGGTTATGGCGTGCTGTTTTGTCTCGTTAGGGCAATTGTTCCAGATACTGGTTATGCGATGGCAGTGACAAATATGGTCATGTACCTGTCAAGTATCGTGGCATTCTGGGGGATCATGCGTCAGATCGTTCCGGGAAAGAGCAGGTGGACTTACCTGCTGCTCACCGCTATGTATGCATGGTCGCCGTATACGCTCGGTATGGTCAATTATTACAGTCTCGATTATGCGACGATGTGTCTGTTTGTCTGTATGCTGTATTTCTGGCTGAGACGGGAGTGGGTTCTGCATTTTGTGGCAGCGCTGTTTGCGTGTTTTACTAAGGAACCGGCAATCGTTTCCTATGGAGCATTATGTGTGGGCATGGTGGTCGTGGAGATCGTGCAGCAGAATGATGTAAAGGTCACAGAAAGGATCAGCAGTCTGTTCAGGAGGATATACTATTATCCGATGCTTCTTACGGGCATGCTGTGGGTGATTACCTATCTTTTTCTGGGCGGCTGGAACGCTGGAAATGGGGGAACTGCACTTGATGCGGTTTATATGGCAGACAAGCTGAAAGTTCTATATATATTTAATTTTAGCTGGATTTTTACAGGTATTATTGTTTTGGGAAGTATTTGCCTGACGACAGGGAGAGCGGTAAAGAAAGGGCTGGCCTGGTGGTTTGTACCACTGGCAGTGAGCACACTGGGTTTTACGCTGTTTAATGTTGTGTTTAAGACTGTAAACCACGCACGGTATGCGGCGCAGATGCCAGCAGTATTATATTTGATCGGAGGATATCTGCTGTTAAGGATGCTTAAGGAAAAAGCGGTAGATATCTTAGTTGGCATTCTTGCCTGTCTGATGCTGGCATCGTCGTATCTGACGATCGATCCTGTCAGTAGACTGTGTTTTGCTGTGCTTGATACGGGGCAGGGACGGATGTTTACGACTGGAGCGCCAGTTCCGGGAGATAGTATGATCTATAACAAACAGATGCTGGATATGGAGTATGCGGTCAATGAGGCAATAGCTTTTGCAGTTGAAAATGATTGCATGGTGATTATGCCGATGTATGGCGATTCGCCGAATATTTTTGACGGGCTGATGCAGGAGATGGAGAATTATGAGTACGGATGTTCTGCGCTTACACATTGGTCAGTGAAGGACAGGAAGAGGTCGAACTATGAGGGGGAGGATACGATTTCTTTCATCACATACGAATGGAATGGTGAGGCAGACATTATGCAGCTGCCACTGCAGGAAAAGGACAAACATTGTTTTATATATTCATCACTGTTAGGTGGGGATAGGGCACAGCAGGTTCAGAAACATTATGCGGACGCAGAATATAGGGAGTATCAGCATGGGGACTGGACGATCTCTATGTTGGTGTTTTAAAAAGTATTTGTTCGGGAGGGGAGAAACTTATTGAAATGGATAAGAAGATAGTCATCACAGGACCTACGGGTACGATCGGTATGGCACTCATCAAACGATGTGTTAAAGAGAAGATTCATGTGGTGGCAGTCTGCCATAAAAAGTCATCACGGATTGAACAGATACCACAGAATCCATATGTTCACGTCGTTAGGGCTGACTTGGCGGATCTGAGTTGGCTTGGCAGGAAAGAGCTTGGTTTAGCAGAGACGGAGAGCGCCAATATTTTTTATCATTTTGCATGGGAAGGGACAACGGGTGCGTTGCGCGATGATATGCCATTGCAAATTCGAAACATTCAGTATACAATAGAAGCAGTGGGGCTGGCACACAGGCTTGGTTGCGATACTTTTATCGGGGCTGGTTCGCAGGCGGAGTACGGAAGGGTGGAGGGTTTACTGACAGCCCAGACACCTGTTTGGCCTGAGAATGGATATGGTATGGCGAAGCTATGTGCGGGTCAGATGAGCAGGCAGCAGTGTGGAGCATTGGGAATGAGGCATATCTGGGTGAGGATTCTCAGCGTATACGGACCATATGATGGACAGGGTTCCATGGTAATGTCCACGATCAGAAAACTGGCATGCGGTGAGCGTGCAGGATTCACACCTGGCGAACAGATGTGGGATTATCTCTACAGTGCGGATGCAGCGGCAGCGATGCTGCTTCTTGCAGAGAGAGGGATTAATAACAAGGTATATGTGTTAGGGAGCGGACAGATGAAACCGTTAAAAGATTACATCCTGCAGATTCGTCAAGCAGTGGAAGAGCAAAACGGATTTGCAGGAGAGCTGGGGATGGGAGATATCCCATATAGCGAGAAGCAGGTCATGTATCTGGGAGCAGATCTTACAGAGCTTAGACAGGATACAGGATTTGAACCCGGTGTAACCTTTGAGGAAGGGATTCGGGATACAGTCCGCAGTGTGATAGGGTGAAGTGGTATATCTGGTGGAGGGTAAAATGAAAAAGATTAGTGTGATGATTCCCTGTTTTAACGAAGTGGAGAATGTGGAGCCAATCAGCGAGGCAGTGGTGAATATGCTGGAAACGGAACTGAGTAATTACGAATATGAGATTCTGTTTATCGATAACTGTTCTACGGACGGGACGAGAGACAAGCTTGAGAAGATCTGCTCGCAGAATAAGAAGATCAAGGCGATCTTTAATGTGACAAACTTCGGACAGTTCAATTCGCCGTTTTATGGACTGTGCCAGACGACAGGGGACTGCACGATATCCATGTGCTGCGATTTTCAGGATCCTGTGGAGTTGGTGCCAAGATTTGTGGCGGAATGGGAAAAGGGACACAAGATTGTCTCTGCGATCAAGACAAGCAGCAGGGAGAATCCAGTCATATATTTTCTGAGATCTGTTTATTACAAAATGATCAAGAGTATGTCGGCAACGCAGATGATAGAGCATTTTACAGGGTTTGGTCTGTATGACAAGACTTTTATCAATATTTTGAAGGAACTGGATGATCCGATTCCGTTTCTGCGTGGTATTGTGGCGGAGTATGGACATGGGTTCAACCGAAAAGAGATCGAGTATGAGCAGCCGCAGAGAAGAGCCGGAAAAACACACAATAATTTTTATAGTTTGTATGACGCGGCGATGCTGAGTATTACTTCATATACGAAAGTAGGATTGCGCCTTGCCACGCTTTTGGGATTTATTTCATCCGGACTTAGTCTGCTGGTAGCATTGATTTACCTGGTCATGAAGCTTGTCAACTGGAATGGCTTTCAGGCGGGCAATGCGCCGATGATATTGGGGATCTATGTGATCGGTTCGCTGCAGCTGTTCTTTATCGGGCTACTGGGAGAATATATATTAAATATCAATACACGCGTAATCAAAAGACCGCTGGTGGTGGAGGAGAAGCGGATCAATTTTGATGAGGAATAATAAAGATTATCGTATTTGCTTGCAGCTTGGTGGGAACAATGTTAAAATAAGGAGATACATTATGGAATTGCATATGCACGTTTCGTGGCAGCGGAAAATTGTTAATGTGTTCAAAAGAACATTTCCTAATATACAATTTATCATAACGACACATTCCCCACAAGCTTTGGGAGAAGTGATAGATGATTACAACGTGTTTAGGCTCGAAAGGCAGCAGGAAGAAATCAGTTGTGAACGTATCTGCCCATATTTTGGAGTCGACTCCAACACAGTGCTTGAAGATGCCACGCACACCGATTCTGTGAGTTATGTTATTAAGCAGAAAGTCGGATTAATGTATGGATTGCTGGATAACAGGGAGTATGACAAAGCAGAAAAAGTGGCAGACGAGATTGATCAGATTACATGTAGTAGAAATGCAGATACCGTTAAAGCACGGATCATAATCAGAAAAGGAAGAAGAGTGAATGCTGTATATACAAAAGAGGGTGGAGCCTGAATTTTTCAATAATACAGATTGTGACATTGAACACTTTATGCCAAGGCATCCTGATCATAGATATCTGACCAGATCAGAGTGTATGATCTGCGAAAATGCGCAAATGGATTATAGGAATATAATGGCAGGATTCTCTTGAATATTGCAATCATAAGAAACAAAACTGGTATAATTTTAGAACCTGCATATCGCCTGCAGACGAAAAGCTTAGAGGAGTTTTGGGTTTTCAACTGAGGATAAAATATCTCCGGTTAATGGAAATGAGTGCGGAAATGATATGCAAAAGCATATGAACTTAAATAGTGAGATACTGAAAAACAACGCAGGAATGCATAAGATTATATCATTGCTACAATACGAGAATATGAAGAAATGCATGATGGCAGGTACCATGAGTTCAGCGCCAGGATAGCTTATTGTCTGACAAGGTTTTTTAAGGGGAATGTATGAGGAACGTAAAAACTTTTTTTTCCATGTTTGGAAAATTGGTACGGATATTGAATAGGAAACAAAAACGGGACGGAATCATCCTGTTTTTTCTGCTTATGATCGTGTCGATGTTAGAGATGCTGGGAGTAGGGGTTATCGTTCCATTTATCATCACCATGCTTGAGCCGGAGAAGATCATGACAAATCAGTATGTTACTCCGATTATAGATCTATTTCAGATTACAGAGTACAGGCAGCTCATGTATGTGGTATCTGGCGTGATTATTGTGATATATATTGTGAAAAATGCTTTTATATTATATGTGAATTACTATCAGAGCCGTTACAGGAATCGACTGGAGAAAGATTTGAATGTAAAAATGCTGTCTTCATATATGAAGCAGCCGTACACATTTTTCCTGCGGACGAATAGTGCGGAGATTATCCGTGGTGTAAACAGTGATATTGTGAATGTGGCTTCTGTTTTAGATGGGTATTCAAGTATTTTTTCGGAAGGCTTAACGTGCCTTGTCATTGGCATCTTTTTGATATGTATGAATCCGTTTATGGCATTGTCATTGCTGGCAGTTGCCGTGATTACAGCGCTTGTGATCATTATGGGATTTAAAGGGATAATAGGTAGATGCGGAGCGCAGACAAGGGAAGCGTTTGCTGAGAAATTTAAGCATATGAATCAGGCGGTTAACGGTATAAAGGAAATATCAGTAGCGCACCGAAAATCTTATTTTATACAGCAATTCGCTGATTCTGCGCAGAAGGCGGCGGAGAGTAATACAACATATCTCTGGATTAGCAAAACACCCAGCCGCTTGATAGAAACTGTATTTATTGGAAGTCTGCTGGTTGTTGTTACAGTCAGTTATGGTAAGGCGGGAAATAACTTAGAGTTTGTGACGGCATTGGGAGCAATAGGAATTGCGGCTGTGCGGATACTGCCTTCAGTGTCAACCCTGACAAACGCGATGAATGGACTTGTATATATGCGCCCGTCTTTGGAAGCCGCCTATGATAATCTGATAGATGCTGAAAGATATCAGGATACTATTGGAGATATTGAGTCTGAGATGAATGAAACAAAAATGACAGGATTCTGTTCTAAAATAGAAGTAAAGCGGGTATCTTGGCAGTATCAGGATAATCTGCCGTTGGTGTTGGAATATTTGGATATTGAGATAAATAAGGGGGAATCAGTGGCATTGATCGGTGAATCAGGTGCGGGAAAGTCTACTTTGGCAGATATACTACTAGGTTTATTAAAACCAGAAAGAGGTAAAGTAACGGTTGATGGTACAGATATTTTTTCCATACAATCGAGTTGGTCGAAAATGATAGGATATGTGCCACAGATGGTGTTTCTTATTGATGATACGATCAGGCGGAACATAGCATTTGGTATTCCCGAGCAGGAGATAGAAGACGAGAAAGTCTGGCATGCGCTGGATCAGGCACAGATGAAGTCAGTCGTGGAAGATATGGAGGGTGGACTTGACGCAGTTGTCGGGGAGCGCGGTATCAAGCTGTCTGGCGGGCAGAGACAGAGAATTGCGATTGCCAGGGCACTCTATCATGATCCGGATATTTTGATACTGGACGAGGCAACTTCAGCACTTGATAATGACACAGAGCGTGCAGTGATGGAAGCGATTGATGCGCTGCAGGGAACGAAAACATTGATTATTATTGCGCATCGGTTGTCGACGATACAGAACTGTGACAAAATATATGAGATCAGGGACAAGAAAGCATGGATGAGGAGCTAAATTATGTGTAATAGGGGAAAGTGGATATATGATGATATTTTGCACGTTGTTTAACAGTGGTTATCTCGATAAGGGAATTGTTATGTTTCAATCGTTAAAGAGAGTGACTGACAATTTTAAATTATATGTTGTTGCCTTTGATAATAAATGTTGTGAGGTACTTCAAAAGTATCGATGTGATCAATTGATACCAATATCTTTGCACGAATTTGAAGATGAAAGATTACTCGAAGCAAAATCAAATAGAACAGAACAGGAGTATTGTTGGACCTGTTCTTGTCATGCAATAAAATATGTGATAGAGAGATATCATGAAAGTATGTGTACATATATTGATGCTGACATGTACTTTTATGCGAATCCACAAGTTCTTTTTGATGAAATAGAAGCAAGTGGATGTGATGTGAGTATTATAGAACATCGTTTGAGCAATAATATTGAAAACCGCAGAATCTTACAACTGTCAGGAAGATTTTGCATTGAGTTTAATACATTTTATGCCACAGATAATGGCATGTATATACTAAACTGGTGGTGCGATCGGTGTTTGGAGTTGTGTACAGCTGTTCAGGATGGAATCCATTTTGGGGATCAAAAGTATCTTGACGATTGGGAAAAAAGATTTGATGGTGTTCATGTATTGAAACATCCGGGTGCTGGTGTAGCGCCATGGAATATTGCAAGATATAGACTGAAGGAAAAAAATGGCAATGAGTTTAAGATCAAATTTGAAGAGGAAAAGGGAATCCACACACTTATTTTTTATCATTTTCAAGCAATGAAATATTTAATTAACAATCAGGTAGATATAGGAATTAATTTATATCCAGGATATGCACAGCCAATTTTTTATTATACATTATATAAAGATTATCTTAAGAAAATAGAAATAATGAGAGATATGTTAAAGAACGAGGAGCAACTTGATTTGAGAAGTAAAAAATTTGCCAAGTTTGATAAAAAAGAATATTTAATGCATGATATTATGGGGGAGAGAAATCCGGTGATTATTTGTAAAAAATTATGGCGTCTATGTTTTCTCAAAGAGAGAGATTATATAACAATATGACATATATTGTAGAAATAGTTTTGATTACTGTATGGGAAGTGTGAATCTATAACGTGATTTTTGGGCGCACTACCCCCTTGGTGGAAAAAT
>CAMWTP010000029.1 GCA_947177165.1 uncultured Lachnospiraceae bacterium | reverse complement strand
TTCCCCCATGCAGCATCAAACGTCAATGCAATCTTTGGTTCCTCAGTCTGCACACAATAGATCGGCAGCTCCTTCCCTCCCACATTGGAACTGACAGGAAGAAGTGTCCCCGCCTCCTTATATCGCAATCCCAGAAGCCCCGCAAGCACCAAAACCGCTGCCGCAAGCGCCGTTGTCTTTCTTGAAATATGTACTTCCCGCAAATACGCGCTGATATCATGCATATACTGTATCAGCACACCACTGGTCTGTGAATCATTGTCTCCATTGCTTCTGCCAAGCATAAACTGTCCTCTTATTGCTTTTTATAAAATATATTATTTTTCCTTCTATTATATGACAGTTATCGCTCTTTTCCCATACATTTGGTATTACACTTCCTGAATACTCCAGCTTCCTCTGTTTTCCACATGTACAGAAAATCTTGTGCCATCTGTCAGATAGATATTCAATATATCATTATTGTCCTCTGTGACAATATCCTGTATCGGAAGCCAGTTTGTATCATTCAAAATATCAAATAACCGATCCTTAAATTCATTCTTCTCCATGAAACCTTCGTCCTTTGTACCTAACTATATAGTGAGTGACTTTATAGTGAATTGCTATACTTCCATTCATTATATATAATTGTGGATGAAAAGTAAAGGAGATTTTCATATGAGACATACAAATGATAATTATGGTAATTTATATCTGCGAATAAATGATATTCTAAAAGCAAAGGGGATCAGCAAAAACCAAATCTGCAAGGATCTGGATATTCCGCGCTCCAACTTCAACCGGTACTGCCGTGATGATTTTCAGCGTATCGATGCTGTCCTAATCTGCAAATTATGCTGGTATCTGAATGTCGAGGCCGGTGAACTGATCAAATACAAGCATTCTGATGATCCAGACACATCACAGTTCTAAAACAGGTGGGTAATTCGTTCTCGCACGCGTCATATCGAATCTGCATATTTCCTCAGATACTCTGCAGTAATCCTCCACGTTGTCGATCTCATCAATATAGTGCTGCTTGTATGACATCCCCGCGATTCTTATATCAGACGTGACCTCATTTAGCGCTTCCGGATTGTGTTCTGCATGATGATCCACCGGAATTGTCCCAGCACCGCGAAACAGCCAGCCAAAAGCGCCATCGTGAAGATCCTTTTTGGCCAACGTATGTGCTGTCCTTGTCGTACAGCAATCCACAAGAATCGGATCCAGCGCATGTTTGTGATTGCCGGCCAAAACAATCCTGCAACGGTACTCTCTACTTCAGATAGTATACATGATTTTTACCTTAAGCACAATGAATAAATAGAACTCTGTACTTTTGTCTATTTCGATACTGTTCACCAAAAAGAAACCGATGTATAATAAGCATGCAATAAACTATTATGAACACTTCCCGATAAAACTGAAAGGAATATACCGTGATGCACAACAAATTTTTATATATCCTGAATTGTGTGCTCTATGCACTCATTATATTTATTGCATCTAATTTTTTATTTGTTAAGAAAATGACAAGCCTGTATTGGGTATTTCTTCTCTTGTATGCCGCAGTAAATTTTTTTCCCACATGGATTCTGCCGCGCACGAAACGGCTTAAAACATGCGCGCGCGGAAACGCCCTGCTCCTGGAATTTCTATGTTCCGCCGTCCTGAGTGTCATTTTGTTTTTTCTGAGCTTTACCCGGCTGCCCGCTGCCGCAGATATTTTTCAGAATCCTAAGTTCTGGATTGTCAATACACTGTCTGCCATCGCTCTGGAAGCGGTTGTGTTCTGGAACGGCATGCTCCGTATCTTCTTCTCCTCGAAGCAGCTTGGCGTCAAGATGCGCGTGACGGCTGTCGTCTGTGGTATGATACCGATTGTCCATCTCTTTGTCCTCGGGAAAATGATCCGGCTTGTATCTGACGAAATCACGCTGGAAAACCAGAAAATCATCACCGACGAGCAGCGCCGCACACAGCAGATCTGCGCCACAAAATATCCCATTCTCATGGTGCACGGCGTTTTCTTCCGGGACTTTCGCTACTTCAATTACTGGGGGCGCATTCCCAAGGCTCTCGAAAATAACGGCGCCACGATCTTTTATGGAGAACACCAGTCCGCTGCTGCTGTCGAAACCAGCGGGCATGAGATTGCAGATCGGATTCTGAAAATTGTTGCGGAGACCGGCTGTGACAAGGTGAATATCATCGCCCACTCCAAAGGTGGACTGGACTGCAGATATGCGCTAAACCTCCCCGGCATCGCAGAGCATGTCGCCACACTCACGACCGTAAGTACACCGCATGAGGGCTGCACGTTTGCAGATTACCTGCTCACAAAGATTCCGCAGGCGGAGCAGAATGCTGTCGCGAAGGCTTACAACGCCGCACTGCTTAAGCTCGGCGATCCAAATCCCGACTTCCTGGCAGCAGTAAACAATCTCACCGCAGCCTTCTGTAAAGATTTCAATGAAACATATCCTGATGTGCCTGGTATTCTGTATCAGAGTGTCGGTTCCACACTCAACAAGGCAGGCAGCGGGCGTTTTCCCCTGAACTTCACCTATCACCTTGCCAAATACTTTGACGGGGCAAACGATGGCCTTGTCAGTGAGAAATCATTTCCGTGGGGAGACTCGTTTCAAATGCTCACTGTAAGCGGCAGCCGCGGTATCTCACACGCCGATATGATCGACTTAAACCGTGAGAATATTCCGGAATTTGATGTCAGGGAATTCTATGTACAGCTCGTGGCAAAACTAAAACAGAGTGGGTATTAACACCACTCTGTTTCTATGTGCCTGTCCCCCTATTTGGCTGTCAGCCTGTCGAGTACCTCAAAATAATCCTCAAATGTTTTTCTGCAGCACATCGGATCTGCTATCTCTATTCCTTCTACCCTCAGCCCAATCAGCGCAAATGCCATCGCCATGCGGTGGTCATCGTAAGTCTGCACAACCGCAGGTCTGGGCATGCCAGGATGTATTGTTATGGCGTCTGACTCCTCCTCACAGGAGATGCCAAGCCGCATGAGCTCTGTCACAATCGCATGGATGCGGTCTGACTCCTGCAGTCTGATATGTCCGATATTTTCGATACGGACATCACCGTCCGCAAAGGGTGCAAGCGCCGCGAGCGTCATCGTCTGATCGGAAAAGTCCTTCATATCCACTGTGACTCCCTTGAGTCTGCCGCCGGCGGCTCCGCGCACCTCGATGCCGTCAGGCGTGTCACTGACAGAACATCCCATCTGCGCCAACAGCTCCAGAAATTTCAAATCGCCCTGCATGCACGCTCTTGTGACATGCCTGACCACAGCCCTTCCGCCGGTGAGCGCTGCCGCCGCATAGAAGTAGCACGCCGCCGACACGTCCGGCTCTATCTGACAGCATCCAGGACGATACGCAATACCGCTTGGCATAGTATAACTGATCCCGTCGAAATCAACTGCTGCGCCAAGCCGTTCCATCATTTTGCGCGTAATCCGTATATAGGCTCCGTCCTTGCGCTCACTTGTGATTGTAATGCGGAGCCCCTGCTTCACCATCGGGGATATCAGCATCAGGGCACTCAGAAACTGTGTGCTCTCGCTGATATCCAGCTCTACCTGGCACATCTCATGCACAGGCAGCCTGCCACCGATTCCTCTGATGCGGACAGGCAGGAAGCCTTCTTTCTCCAGACAGGTGATTTTTGCCCCCATACTTTCCAGCACCGCAAAAAGCGGCTTCATGGGACGTCTCTTCATCTGTTCCGAGGCATTTACCACAAAGGTTCCCTCTGCCATCGCAAGCATCGCTGTCAGAAATCTTGCAGCTGTTCCCGCACTCCCGACATAAATTTCGCCCTCTGTGACCGGGATTCTTCCATTCAGTCCCTCCACCGTAACGGCTTTTGCCGCCTCGTCGATCTCCACCCGAAATCCGAGTGACTGCAGCGAACCCAGAAAATTTCTTGAATCATCGCTGAACAGCACTCCTCTCAGTGTCGTCGTGCCATCCGCCAGCGCTGCCATCAGCAGCGCCCTGTTCGTCATACTCTTAGAGCCTGGCACCTCAACCACCCAGTCTGTCGGCGCTGTAAGCCTGTGTACTTTATAATTTTCCCCCATCTCATCACTGTTCCTTTCGCTGGGCAGCGGCAACACGCCCTGTTTCTGCACCGCTGCCCTTATTACTTCTATTGACCATACACGCAATACTTATGTCAGATTCCTATTTTGTCCGCTTTTGTTGAAATCAAAACCGGAACTAATTTACCGCACTGCCACAGCAATACCCTACTGAATTACAAACAGTTCATGCAGTGCCCTCGTTGCGGCTACATACAGGAGCTTTGCAAGCTTCGGATTATCCTTATACCCGCGCAGGTCCGGTTTCCACAAAAGAACACAGTCAAACTCAAGTCCCTTCGTCTCCGGCACACTGAGCACCATCACGCCCTTACTGAATCCGCTCTTGTCCGAGTCCGTGAGCTGTATCTGACGGCTGAGGCGCCTGATGACATCCTCCTTCTCCTCACCAGAAAAGCAGATGACCGCCATCGTCTCATACCCCTTCTGCCGCATGTCTGACAGGATATCGACTGACATGCCGGCAGCCTCCTCCATCGAAATGCTCTCGACAAAATGCACCGGTTCGCCATGTCTGATGACCGGCTCTATCTTATAAGCTCCCTTAGAAGCGCTGCTCAGTATCTTCCCGGCAAAGTCCGATATCTCAATCGTATTCCGGTAGCTTTTTGCCAGCACGCGGAAACTGTCCGTTCCGCCGGCGAAAATCTTCTGCCGCATGTCATGCCACTCGTTCATGCCGCACTCATAATTAACATTCTGGGACACATCACCCATGATGGTAAAGAAACACTCTGGCAGTACTGTCCGCAGCGCATAGTACACAATCGGGCCAAAATCCTGTGCCTCGTCGATAAAAATCTGTCCGAACTCCTCATCCGGCTTTCTCTGCAGTGTCCTGTAATAAATAATCAGCATCGCCGCAATGTCATACACATCAAACACACCGCGCGCCACCTGCTCAACCACCGGTGCCATATCAATATAATACGCCTTTCCATACACCTCCAGAAACTGCAGGTACAGATTCACCACACTGCCCTTGTAACAGTATTTTGAGAAATAGTTCCTGTACTGTACAAGCTTCCTCTTGAAAATACCGACCTCCTCGCGGTCCTGACACTGCAGTTTGATGCGGTTTCGCAGCCGCTCGTCAAGTGTCACCAGTAGCCGGTTAATGGAGTAAGCGGGATTTCCGTTGATGAAATCGTCATTATTTTTCTGGGACAGAAGCATTCCGATCTCCTCATCGCACACCACACAGTTTCCAAGGATATGACTGCGCAGCCGCTGCAGATGCTGTTCCAGCTCCGATGCAAAAAGCATCTTGCTCTTCCACGCCAGATTAGGCGACGGCGGTATGATTTTGTATTTTTTCTTCCACTCTTTTTTCAGCAAATGGGTCAACAGCTCATCCATGCGCATATGCTTTACATCATACACATCCAGTTCCGGAAGGCCGCCTGTAATATAATCAATCAGAATATCGCTCCCTCCCACGATACAGAACTCATTGGACATAAAGCGCTCTTTATAGTTGTACATAATATAGGAAATCCGGTGCATCGCCACTGTCGTCTTCCCGCTCCCCGCAACTCCCTGCACGAGAATATTGTGAAACGGGCTCTCCCGTATGATCTCATTCTGTTCTTTCTGTATCGTGGCAATGATATCACCGAGCACGGCATCCCTGTTTTTGCTCAGATACTTCACCAGCAGTTCATCATTTGCCGCCACATCACTGTCGTAAAAGCCCTGCAGACGCCCCTCCTCAATGTCATAAGTGCGTTTCAGATTCAGGTCTATGCGGTACTCGCGCCCTTTCCCATCACTGTGGCTGTCAGGAATGCTGTATGTGCCCAGTCCGATTTCATTTTCATAATAGACACTGGAAATCGGTGCTCGCCAGTCCACAATCTCCACATTTGTCTTGTCTCTCAGGACACCGTGCTTTCCAATGTAGATTGACTCAAACAGCCGCTCGTCCATATTTCGGTAATCAATTCTGCCAAAAAACGGCTTGTCGTATGCCGCCTGATTTTTGTTCAGCTGATTCAGGCTGTGCTCTTCCAGACTCCGGGAAGTCATCATCTGGTCGTACAGCTCGACGTTGCCGCTCTGCACCGCGTCAAACAGCTCCTTCGTCTCCCTGTGCCGCGACTCATACTGCTGCCTGTACTCCTCAACATTGGATGCAATCAGTGCCCTGCATTCCTTTAAATGCGCCTCCTCTTTCCGCCATTCCTTGTTTTGTGATGTTTTGTTCTCTGACATATTTTACCCATACCTTTCCAGGAACTTCCATTGTCCCTTACCTGCGTCTGTGCAGGTTTATACATGTACTTCCCACAAGAGCGTGCCAGAACCGCCAGTATTGCGCCCAACCAGAAACCGGAGCGCCAGCATCGTCCATTCCCGCACATCCCCGCCAGGGTTGCATGTTGTGATTGCTACAAATAAAATTATACCTTCAAATTCCAAAAATACTAGACTTATATTTTCTGTTATGTTATAGTGTTGTGTAGAGTTTAAAATAAAAGACACTTTAGTAGGCTAAAGTGTCTTTTATTGGTCATTATTTTATACATTCTTCACTTTCAGAAATTCAAGATATCGGTCAGCCTCAATGGGTTTGGAGAAATAGTAGCCCTGTATGTAATCGATTCCCAGCCGTTCAAGCTCCCTGAGCTGTTCTGCCGTCTCCACACCTTCCGCAACCACTTTCAGTCCCAGCCCCTGTATCATATCCGTCGCTGCCTGCAGTACATACCTCGCCTTTTCACTCTCAAAATACGCCTGTGTCATATCCCTGTCAAACTTGACAATGTGCACTGGCATGTCCACGATATAGTTCAGGTTGGACTGGCCATTTCCGAAATCATCCAGGGAAAAACTCACACCGTAATTGATCAGTGTCTTCATGTTATCCAGCAGCGTCTTTCTCATGACAATCGACGCTGATTCCGTGATTTCCAGATTGATGAATGCGGGATTGATTTTATATTTGTCCATAATGTCACTGTAGCATTTTGCCAGCGACTTCGCCTCGCACTGTACCACGGACAGGTTGATTTCGATATACTCCACGCCGTACTGCTCGGGCGTATGCTTCGTGATAAACCGGCACACCTTTTCAAAGACCCGCTCGCCAAGCTTTACAATCAGTCCGGTCTCCTCGGCAATCGGTATAAACAGACCGGGAGGAATAATGCTCCCGTCTTCCCGTCGAATGCGCACAAGCGCTTCGGCCGACACAAACTTCTTCGTGTGTGTCGCATAAATCGGCTGGAAGAAAACTTCCACCCTGTCCTCCTCCATCGCTTTGACAATCGTTGCGAGCATCGCATCCCGCTCTTTTTTCTTCGCCACACTGTTCTCATCAATAATGTTTACATGATTCTCAGGATTGTCCATGCAGTGCGCCTTGAAATACCGGAGAAATCCCAGCATCTCATCTGCATCGTCCGCAACGCTCCCTGTCGGAACCAGCACATAATACGGCTGCAGGCTTACCGGGGTTTTGTCATCCGCATCCTCCAGCCATTCCCTCTGAAACCTCTGGTTTATCATATTATATGCGCGCTCCATCTGCTCGCTGTTGTCAAACACCAGTGTAAATTCCCTGTCGTCCGTCTTAAACCGCTTTGTCTCCGGAATCCTTCTGATCAGCTCCGTCACCTCTGCCATGATATCAGCCATGTGTTCGATCCGTATATCGTTCGAATGCGCATTGTCAAGCGAGACCAGCATACCGGCAACTTCCTCACTGCTGTTGTATTTATGCTTTACATAGTCTATAAACGCCCTCGCATTGAAAAAACCTGTCTTTCTGTCGATATTCGCCTCAGGATTCTCAAGCTCAAAAAACAGGACAACAATTCCCAACGCACTCGCAAATCCAACCAGCAGAATCTCGCTGTTCATAAGCTGGATTACCGCGGCCGCCAGCCAGATAATCATCCATATGCGGATCGCCCTGCGCCGTCTGGGATTCATCCCGTTCCCACTCCTCGCCGTATAAAACAGCGTTGCCAGCAACAACACTACTGCCCCTATATACGTCGCAATGCAGGCCGGACCGTATGTATAGACATCCCTTCCCTCACAAAAGATATTGACTGGCAGCAGAAATATGACAATACCAGCCACCGCTGACGCAGCACCTATCATTTTGACAAACTTGCTCACCTTTGTCAGACTGAAAGCATCTGCACAGGCATACGCCAACGCCACATAGCCTGTCCCAACCAGGGAGACCAGGTACATTTTGCACTCTGCCCTCACAAGCAGCCCCGGAAGACGATCCTGATTCACAATGAGAATCACAGACAGGATATCGAGGACAAGACACGCCATACACGTATACAACGCCCGCCGGAACAAGGCTTCCGTATACAGCCCGACCGTATCCTGCCTCTTATAAAAGTACAATATCAGCAACAAAATAATTAATCCACAGACCTGCATTTGAACATTCATATCATTAGTCCCTTTCATCGTTGCAATTTTTGTTGCTTCTATTGTATCATCAAAATACTATATTTGCAAATTTCCTCTGTTCCTATCAATTCTGATTCATCTTCGCCAGCTTCGCAGCCTGGTCGGCGGCGATACATGCGTCAATAATCTCCTGGATATCGCCGTTCATCACCTTGTCAAGCTTATATATGGTGAGGTTAATCCGATGATCTGTCACGCGCCCCTGCGGGAAATTGTAAGTCCGGATCTTCTCCGAGCGGTCACCTGTGCCGATCTGGCTCCTGCGCATCTCCGCCTCCGCGTCGTGGCGCTGCTGCTGCTCCATGTCATACAGCTTTGCCTTCAACAGTGCAAACGCCTTCGCCTTGTTCTGCAGCTGTGACTTCTCTGTCTGGCTGTACACGACGATGCCCGTCGGATAGTGCGTCAGGCGGACTGCGGAGTCTGTCGTGTTGACACACTGCCCGCCGTTTCCTGATGCCCTCATGACATCGATGCGGATATCTTTGTCCTCGATCACAATGTCAATGTCGTCATCCACCTCCGGCATCACTGCCACGCTGATCGTGGAGGTATGGATACGCCCGCCGGACTCCGTCTCCGGCACACGCTGTACACGGTGCACACCGGACTCATACTTCATGACAGAGTAAGCGCCCTGTCCCGATATCATAAAGGTGACACTCTTCATGCCTCCAATACCGATCTCCTCGCACTCCGCAAGCTCCACCTTCCAACGTCTGCCCTCTGCGTAGTGAACGTACATTCTGTAAATCTCTGCCGCAAACAGTGCTGCCTCGTCGCCGCCCGCTCCTGCGCGGATTTCCACGATGACATTCTTGTCATCGTTCGGATCCTTCGGAAGAAGCAGGATCTTCATTTCCGTCTCGAGCTCCTCGATGCGCTTTTTGGCATCACTCAGCTCCTCTTTCAGCATCTCCCGCATTTCCTCGTCACTCTCGGAATCCAGCAGCGCCAGCGAGTCCTCCACTGTCTCATTACATTTCTTATATTCCTTGTACGCCTCAACGAGCGGCGTCAGGTCACTCTGCTCCTTCATCAGCGCCCGAAAACGCTTCTGATCCTCTGTGACCGTCGGCTCATTGAGCTCATTTAAGATTTCCTCAAAACGATGAAGCAAATCCTCTAACTTATCAAACATCTCAAAACCCCCTGTTAGTTATCCTTTCACTCCGCTGACTACCCTGTCCAGTCCAGCGTAATCCTTCGATATCTCAACCTGCATCAATCCGGCCTCCCGCATGAGGGACATCACAGCGTCCCCCTGCTCACAACCGATCTCAAAAAACAGGTGCGCACCCTTTCTCATATGATTTGGCGCCTCCGCAACAATCTTCCTATAGAAATATAACCCGTCCTCTCCGCCGTCAAGCGCCAGAACCGGCTCATGCTCGCGCACCTCAGGCATCAGGGTACCGATCACGGCCGTCTCGATATAAGGCGGGTTGGACACAATCATGTCAAACAGTCTGTCCGTAGTCTTATCCGACACAAAATCCGCAAGCGGTGCAAACAGATCCCCCTCGAGAAAAGCTGCTTCAAGCCCAAGCCGCTTTGCATTTTCCCTCGCAATCATCAGTGCCTTATCAGAAATATCAATGCCGACACCTTCACACTCATTGCTGTACTGCAGCAGACTTAGCAGAATGCAGCCGGAGCCTGTGCACAGATCTAAAATGCGCATCCCGTCACTGAGGTGATGCATCGCCTCCTCAACAAGAATTTCCGTATCCTGTCTCGGTATCAGTGTATGTTCATTCACTTTGAAGCGCAGTCCCATAAACTCCTGCTCGCCGACAATGTGCTGCAGCGGAACCCGGGCTGCCCTTTTCTCTATGACGGTTCTATAAAACTGTTCTTCCATACTGCTTCGCTCGCAGTCGCCGTGAACGAGCAGTTCATTTCTGTCCGCGCGGCAGATATACTCAAGCAACAGCCTCGCGTCCAGCGCCGACTCCGCGACTCCTGCCGCCTCGAGCGCAAGCCTTCCATACTCATACAATTCCCTGTACGTCATAGGTCATCAGCCTCATAACCAAATGTCTCTGTCAGATATGCCCTCCAGTCAAACACCGCCTCGACCGAAGCGATGGCTACCGCCACCATATCCTCGTCCGGCTCCTTCGTCGTCAGGCGCTGCATCCACATTCCCGGCGCTGATATGATGCGGATCAGGATATTGTTGCACCTCCCGGCAAGCCTGATAATCTCGTAAGATATCCCCGCAATCACCGGTACAAAAAGCAGCCTCAGAACAAGCTTTAACGCCAGATTGTCAACCCGGATAAAAAAGAACACAATCACGCTCACGAGCACGACAAACAGCAAAAAGCTGGTTCCGCAGCGCTTGTGCTGTCTGGAACTCCGCATAACATTCTTAACGGTGAGCGGCCGCCCTCTCTCGATACAGTTGATACATTTGTGCTCCGCCCCATGATACATATACAACCGCCTGATATCCTTCATCAGTGATATTGCCGCGATATACCCCACAAAAATCAGAATGCGCAGAAGACCTTCCAATATCGCCACCAGACTCGTATTGCGGATATATTTCCCCAGCAGATCCGATATCAGGAATGGCAGCAGCATAAAGAGCGCCACAGCTATGACCACAGAAACCGCCACTGTAACTCCCATCATGATATCATCAGCTCTGCCTCCCGATGACTTTTTGGCTTCCTCCTTTGCCTTTTCCTCCGGTGACGCCTCCTCCTCTTCATAAAAAGATGCCGAGTGCATCGTCACCCTCATGCCCAGCACGAGGGAATCTATAAAGGCAAAAACACCCCTGATCAAGGGCAGCTTTGCGAACTTCTTATCACCACAGACTCCCTGATATTCCTCTACCTGCACATCAATATCCCCGTCGGGCTTGCGCACTGCCACGGCGTATTTCGTCTTGTTCTTCATCATCACGCCCTCTAAAACAGCCTGTCCGCCTATTCCGGAATACTGTGCCTGTCTCTTCTTTGCCATTTATCTTACCTCTTTATATATAATGTATAAAACGAAAGGTTGAGATATTCTTTACCTCAACCTTGTTTCCGCTACTTATTTGCTTTCTACGCCGTACTTCCTGTTGAACTTATCAATACGTCCACGAGCCGATGCAGCCTTCTGCTGTCCTGTGTAGAATGAATGGCATTTTGAACAAACTTCCACGTGGATCTCAGGCTTTGTAGAACCTGTCACGAAAGTGTTGCCACAGTTGCAGGTAACAGTTGCCTGATAGTAATTTGGATGGATTCCTTCTCTCATTGCTTTCACCTCTCTATAGTTATAATGAATATGATTTTCTTTTTCAGATACTTGTCTGTATAAACAGCTTTTTTAGTATAGCATAGCTTTTCATTCTATGCAAGCACTTTTTCTATGAAAATTCTGATGATTATATAAATTTCATCTTTTTCACCATCTCCACAAATTCTGTATTGTTCTTCGTGCGATAGAACATATCCAGTATCTTGTCGACAGCCTCGTCCGACTTTAGTCCGTTGAGCGCCTTGCGCATCACGTTGATCGCCTCCAGCTCGTCCGGCGTCAACAGCAGATCCTCGCGCCTCGTACCGGATTTCGGGATGTCGATTGCCGGAAATACCCGCTTCTCAGAAAGCTTTCTGTCAAGCACCATCTCCATATTACCGGTTCCCTTGAACTCCTCGTACACCACATCATCCATCTTGGAACCTGTCTCGACAAGCGCCGTCGCAAGAATTGTAAGGCTTCCGCCCTCGCGCATATTTCTCGCCGCACCGAAAAACCGCTTTGGCATGTGCAGCGCCGCCGGGTCAAGTCCGCCTGACAAAGTGCGGCCGCTTGGCGGAACAGTGAGATTGTAGGCGCGCGTCAGCCGGGTGATGCTGTCAAGCAGGATGCAGACATCTTTTCTGTGTTCAACAAGACGCTTTGCGCGCTCAATCACCATCTCCGCAACTCTCTTGTGATGCTCTGGCAGCTCGTCAAAAGTCGAGTAGATGACCTCGACATTCGGCCCCTGAATCGCCTCCTTAATATCAGTGACTTCCTCCGGGCGCTCATCGATCAGCAAAATGATCATATGCATATCTGGCGCCGTCTTCAGAATTGACTTTGCCACTTCCTTCAGCAGCGTCGTCTTACCAGCCTTTGGCGGTGATACAATCATACCGCGCTGCCCCTTGCCGACAGGACTCATCAAGTCCATAATCCGCATCGCCACGCTGGCCCCAGGCGTCTCCAACTTGATGCGCTTATCCGGAAAGACAGGCGTCATATCCTCAAAACTGCGTCTCCTTGTGGCAAGCTCTGGCGGAAAACCGTTCACTTTCTTCAGATATAACAGTGCGCTGAACTTCTCGTTCATTGTCTTGATACGCGTGTTTCCTTCTATGATATCACCTGTTCGCAGTCCGAAACGGCGGATCTGGCTCGGCGCCACATACACATCATTATCGCCTGGCAGGAAGTTCTCACTTCTGATAAAGCCAAATCCATCCGGCATCACCTCAAGGATTCCCCTTGCTGTCATACCGCTGTCAAGCTCTGACGGAAACTTCTCGTCAGACTGTCTGTTCTCCACCCCTTCCGGCGCTGTCCGCTGTTCCCTCACCGGACGTTCTGTACTACTGTTGTCTGCATATCCCCTCTGCTCTCTTGGCGGACGCTCTGCGTTGCTGTTGTTATTGTCACCTGTGCGCTGATCTCTCGACGGGCGCTCTGCGCTATCTCCGCTCTGCGCTCTCGGTGTCCTCTCCCTGCGCTCGTACCGGTTCGTCTTGTCGCCAGAATTGTTTGATGATGTCACAAAGGATGGCTCTTTCATGCCGCGGAGCACCGGCTTGGGCTCAACATCCTTCCCAGCCTCCTTGTCCTTCTCATCCTCCGTCAGCATCAGTTCAATCAACTCTGCCTTTTTCAGTCCGCTTATGCGTTTCATTCCACGTGCCTTTGCAATTTCTCTCAGTTCGGCAAGTGCCAGTGATTCGTATTTTTCCTTCATAAAATGTACCTGTTTCCACCTTTCTAAAATTTAAAATATCTAGTATATTTTTAGATTCGCCATCTTTCGCCGCATACAGCATACATAGCTGTATCATCATAAAGTATATGGATAGATTTCTGTCCAATAATAATCTGCCGTTTTCTTTTTTGTCGCAAACTTTGAAACTGTGATCTTCCCAGACCAGTCATTACCGGACCGCACAAAACAGCCATTCTCATCAACACCCTCGCAAAGGTCCTTGAAAACAGCCGTCTGAGCACTGTAACACACCGACAGACAGAATTATTATCCTGCCGCATGTTCCGTTCCGATGGATGTATTTTTGACACGATTGTCAGTCTCCACCCGCTCAGCCAGACCATGCTCTATCCCACTATTGAGAGATACAGCACTGTACCAGACCAAATATATGAATTTTTCTTATTATTAATTGGAAAACATTTGAAATGTTATTAAAATAATCAGATGCAATCACAGACTTTATCTGTCCAGTGTACTACGCTGTCTACGATACCATACTGCGGATGACAGCGTCACACTCATTAAAGAACTGTTAGGATGTTTCTGTTATTTTTCTGCTGATCCGTAATGTCCATCAGTAACTTACGCACAGTTCCACACTGATTTTTTATATTATACCGCACTTTTCTCAAAATAGGAAGAAGAATTTATTGCGAATTGCAAAGATTTATTATACATTATAATAAGATGCTTATTTATCAAGGTTTTCAATGATTTAATAAAGGAGATTTTACATATGGCAACTCAAACAACAATTCAGGAACAGGCGTTGGCGCTTCACAAGGAATGGAACGGAAAACTCGAGACAGTGTCCAAAACCCCTGTCAAATCACGGGAGGCACTTTCGCTCGCATACACGCCCGGCGTGGCAGAACCCTGCAAAGTGATCGCGCAGGACAAAGACGCCGCCTATCAGTATACCATGAAGGCAAACACTGTCGCTGTCGTATCTGACGGCAGCGCTGTCCTTGGCCTTGGCAACATTGGTCCCTATGCCGCGATGCCTGTCATGGAAGGCAAAGCGGTTCTCTTCAAGGAATTTGGCGGCGTGAACGCTGTTCCCATCTGTCTCGACACGCAGGACACGGAGGAGATCATCAAGGCTGTCACATGGCTCGCTCCAGCTTACGGCGGCATCAATCTCGAGGATATCAGCGCACCGCGCTGCTTTGAGATTGAGGAGCGCCTGAAGGAAATCCTCGATATTCCGGTATTTCATGATGACCAGCACGGCACAGCGATCGTTGTGCTCGCCGGTATTATCAACGCACTCAAGGTCGTCGGAAAACAGAAAGAAAACTGCAAAGTCGTTGTAAACGGTGCGGGAAGCGCCGGTGTCGCCATCACAAAACTTCTGTTAACCTACGGCTTTACCAATGTGGTCATGTGCGACAAAGTCGGTATTGTGTCGACCTCCACAAAAGGCTTAAACTGGATGCAGGAAAAAATGGCAAAGATCACAAATCCCAACAATGAGACCGGCACACTTGCTGATGCCCTAAGAGGAGCGGACATCTTTGTCGGCGTGTCTGCCCCGAATATTGTGACGCCTGAAATGGTTCAGTCCATGGCATCCGATTCCATTCTCTTTGCCATGGCAAATCCCACACCGGAGATCATGCCCGATGTGGCAAAGGCAGCAGGTGCGCGTGTTGTCGGCACTGGCCGGAGCGATTTCCCGAACCAGGTCAACAATGTTGTCGCATTTCCGGGCATCTTCAAAGGCGCCCTCGAAGGACGCGCCACACAGATCACAGAGGAGATGAAACTCGCTGCAGCCAACGCGATTGCAGGATTGGTGCCCGACGATGAGCTAAGTGAGGATAACATTATGCCGGAAGCTTTTAATCCAAAGGTTGCCGATCTCGTTGCCGAAGCAGTGAAATCACACATCATAAAATAGGAAAAACAGGACGATGATGCTCTGGAACGATAAGCCCTATCACTCACTTGACTATGAGCTCAAAAACAGATATGGCGAAAAAATATACAAAATTGCCCTCAACGCTGGCATGACCTGTCCAAACCGCGACGGGACATGCGGTGTCCGCGGCTGCATCTTCTGCAGTGCGGGAGGAAGCGGCGATTTTGCCGTTAAGAGAGAGTCCGGGGATGGATCTGTCGCAGCCCAGCTTGAGCAGGGAAAACAGCATTTTCACAACAAAAATATCGGCTGTCATTTTATTGCCTACTTTCAGGCGTACACAAACACCTATGCCCCGGTCCCACAACTGGAAGCACTCTACCGCGAGGCACTGGATGAGCCTTCCGTCGTCGGAATATCCATCGCTACCAGACCAGACTGTCTTGGAGACGATGTGCTCTCGCTGCTTGACAGGTTAAATCAGGAATACTGTGACAAATTCATCTGGGTTGAGCTTGGCCTGCAGACTATTCATGAGGACACCGCTGTACTCATACGGCGCGGGTATCCACTCCCTGTATTTGAACAGGCTGTAATTCGTCTCCGCGAAATCTCCATTCCATCAATAGCTCATGTTATTATCGGACTTCCCGGAGAGGACAAACCCATGATGCTCGAAACCTGCCATTTTCTTGCCAGAAAAGGTGTCAGCGGGATTAAATTACAGTTGTTACATGTCTTAAAAAACACAGATTTGGTCGAATTATACAAAAAGAAAACATTTGATATTCTTGACATGATGGAGTATATTGATATCATAATCTCCTGTCTTGAGGTTCTCCCTCCTGATATGGTGATACATCGCGTGACGGGCGACGGGCCGAGAGATCTGCTGCTCGCCCCTCTGTGGAGTCTTGACAAGAGACGCGTCCTCAATACACTCCACCAGGAAATACGCCGGCGCAATACATGGCAGTCCAAGACCTATCATTTGTGTCAGGGCAGAGCTGAAAAAGACGACGCGGCACACCGCTGACACAAGTGGCAATCACAAATCCAAAGGAGCATTAACCTATGACGCAGGATCCCTTAACATTATACAAATTGATTGTTCTGTATATGTTGGATAAAGTGAACTTTAAACTATCCTACTCACAGCTCAGCAGCTTTATCCTGGAAAAGGAGTACACCAATTTCATGACGCTGCAGCAGGTGATCGCCGACTTGCAGGATACAGAGCTGATCAGAACGGACAGCTCCCTGAACCGCACCCTCTTCTCCATCACTGAGGAGGGACGCAATACGCTGTCCTATTTTGGAAACCGCATCGGCGATGCCATCATCGCAGACATCGATGCATTTCTCGTCGAGAAGCATCTTGAGTTGAAAAACGAGGCGGCCATCACAGCCAAATATTATAAGACAACATCCGGAGAATATGAGGCAGAATTGAGCGCAAGCGAGAAAAATGTCGAGCTGGTCAATATCAAAATCTCTGTCCCCGCAGAGGATATGGCGGAAACGATCTGCGAGAGCTGGTACAGCAAAAATGAACAAATCTACAAATATTTAATGGAGACGCTTTTCTAAGGAACTGTCTCAAGACAGTTCCCTGGCGTCTCCATTCCTTGTTTCCCCCTCCTGTTGTGCCTCTGCCTTAATCCGCTGCATATGCTCCCTGATCTTTGCCTCGTACCCGTTCCACGACGGCTCATAAAACTGCTTTCCGGTAAGCTCATACGGCAGATACTGCTGCGCTACATAGTGGTTTTTATAGTCATGTGCATATTTGTAACCCGTTCCGTGTCCCAGCTTTGCCGCCCCCTTGTAATGTGCATCCTGTAAGTGTGTCGGTATGGGCAGATTCCCACTTCTGCTGATTTCCTTATTTGCCGCAAATATCGCGTTGCACGCTGCGTTGCTCTTCGGCGCGCACGCCACGTAGGAAGCCGCCTGTGCGAGAATAATCTGCGCCTCCGGCATGCCGATCCGCTCCACCGCAAGCGATGCGCTCACAGCGACATTCAGCGCCATGGGATCTGCATTTCCGACATCCTCCGCAGCACAGATCATGATACGCCTCGCAATAAACGCCACCTGCTCTCCTGCATAGAGCATCTTCGCCAGATAGTAGACCGCCGCGTCCGGGTCGGAACCGCGCATACTCTTGATAAATGCCGATATCGTGTCGTAGTGATTGTCTCCGGTCTTGTCGTACAGCACGCGCCGTTTCTGAATACACTCCTGCGCGACTTCTATCGTAATGTGAATCTTCCCATCCTCACTCCGGTCTGTCGTCATAATGCCTAACTCTATGGCATTCAGGGCATGGCGCGCGTCACCGCCTGACAATTCTGCCAGAAATTCCAGCGCGTCCTCGTCAATCTCCGCGTCATAGCTGCCCATCCCCTTCTCTGTGTCATACACAGCTCTTTTCAGCAGCTCCTTGATGTCACACTTCTCCAAAGGTTTGAGCTCAAAAATCACAGAGCGTGAAATCAGCGCCCCGTTTACCTCAAAGTAAGGATTTTCTGTCGTTGCACCGATCAGGATAATCGTCCCGTCCTCCACAAAAGGGAGCAGATAATCCTGCTGACTTTTGTTAAAGCGGTGAATCTCATCAATAAACAGAATTGTGCGCTTTGCGTACATGGCAAGCGTGTCTTTTGCCTTGTTGATGACCTCCTCCATATCCTTTTTCCCGGCAACCGTCGCATTGATCTGCGTAAACTCTGCACTAGTCGTATTGGCAATCACCTTTGCGAGTGTCGTCTTGCCTGTCCCGGGCGGCCCATAAAAAATAACAGAACTTATTTTATCCGCTTTGATTGCCCTGTACAGCAGCTTGTCCCTGCCGATGATGTGCGACTGCCCCACCACTTCCTCAAGTGTCGCTGGCCTGAGTCTGGCGGCAAGCGGCGACTCTTTTTCCTGTGTTGTACTTCTCATGTATTCAAATAAATCCATCTGCAATCTCCAATAATTGACTATCAAATTCTATCCAAAGAACGCTGCTCTTGCGTTCTTTTAAAAACTTAGC
This sequence comes from uncultured Lachnospiraceae bacterium, assembly GCA_947177165.1. Taxonomy (GTDB): domain Bacteria; phylum Bacillota; class Clostridia; order Lachnospirales; family Lachnospiraceae; genus COE1. The sequence continues at coordinate 47,991 of CAMWTP010000029.1, read as the reverse complement.
AAGTCTTAGGCGGTGTCTTTTGGCGCCTTAGACTTGCTTTGTTTTTTTATGACTTGTTCTGCACCGCTACAAGGCTTTCGCCGCCGTACATCTTCCGGAGCTTCGGCTTCTCAATCTTGCCTGTCGGATTTCTCGGGATATCCGCGAATATCACCTGGCGCGGGCGCTTGTACTTCGGAAGCTTCATGCAGTATCCGTTAATCTCTTCCTCCGTGCAGTTCATACCCTCTTTCACCTCTATGATAGCAGCTGTTATTTCTCCTAGACGCTTGTCCGGGATACCGATTACAGCCACATCCTTCACTTTATTGTTGGTGCGCAGGAAGTCCTCGATCTGAACGGGATAGATATTCTCACCGCCGCTGATGACGACATCCTTCTTGCGGTCCACAAGGAAGATGAAGCCGTCCTCGTCCTCCTGCGCCATATCTCCTGTAAACAGCCACCCGCCGCGAAGCACCTCATTCGTAGCCTGCTCATCATTGTAGTAACAGGTCATAACACCCGGTCCCTTTACGGCCAGTTCGCCAACTTCGCCGCGTGTCACCTGTGTACCGTTCTCATCGACAATTTTTACCTGCCAGCCATAGCCTGCCTTCCCGATGGCTCCCACCTTATGGATATTCTCGACACCGAGATGCACACAGCCTGGTCCGATCGACTCGCTGAGACCATAGTTCGTGTCATACTGGTGATTCGGGAATACTTTCTTCCAGCGCTGTATCAGACTCTGCGGAACCGGCTGTGCACCAATGTGCATCAGTCTCCACTGGGAGAGCTCATAATCCTCGAGCCTGACATCGCCCCTGTCAATCGCGTCGAGAATATCCTGCGCCCACGGCACCAGCAGCCACACGATTGTGCACTTTTCCTTTGACACGGCATCCAGAATAAACTCCGGCTTTGTCCCTTTCAGCAAAACTGCTTTGCTGCCCTCCAGAAAGCTTCCAAACCAGTGCATCTTCGCGCCAGTGTGGTAAAGCGGCGGAATGCACAGAAATACATCCTGCTTTGTCTGGCCATGATGGTTCTGCTCCACCTTGCACGAGTGCATCAGGCTTTCATGGTTATGTAGGATCGCCTTCGGAAATCCCGTCGTCCCCGATGAGAAATAGATCGCGGCATCATCCGCATCTGTCAGCGCGATCATCGGTGTCTGACTCGAACAGTTCGCTGTGAGACTGATATAATCCTCCGCAAAGCTCGGACAGTTATCCCCCACATAAAATAACAGCCGGTTTTTGCTGATACTCTCCGCGATCTCCTCCACGCGCCCGATAAATTCCGGTCCAAATACAAGGACGTCCACTTCCGCCAGATTCAGGCAGTATTCGATCTCATCCGGCGCATAGCGGAAGTTGAGCGGCACTGCCAGCGCACCTGTCTTTAAAACGCCAAAATAAATCGGAAGCCACTCCAGACAGTTCATCAGCAGGATGGCCACCTTGTCCCCCTTCTTGATGCCTCTCTGAATCAGCATGTTGGCAAAACGGTTTGCCTTCTCATTAAACACACTCCATGTAATTTCCCGGCGGTAGTGTGTCACCGGGTTTGGCTCCATCAGCTCGTATTCCTTCCATGTGACGCGTCTTGTCTCCTTGATTTCAGGATTGATTTCCACCAGGCAGATATCATTTCCATACAGTTTGCAGTTTCTCTCTAAAATGTCTGTGATTGGCATTTTTGTTACTCCTTTATCCGTTTTATCGTTCTTTTTACCAGCCCTGCAGTTCACATCGCAGAAACGATCAGAATCGGTCAGGCATTGTTTCTGCATGGCGCATTTATATACATTATGCCACTTTAAAGCATCAAAGTAAACTTGTTTTTTATTTTTTAATCGCGCAGCTGCCCTCTCACCCACTCCGCGACGATCTCACCCCCTGCAGACGACGGCAGAAAGCCATTTAATATGATATCTGCCTTCCACTTTACGGGTTCCACATACGCTCTCTGCTGCGGCTGGACAGCCTGGACATACCTGCCCGTGATCTCCTCCAGACTCTGTCCAAACGTTAAATTCCTTGACACACGTCTTGCAAACCGCTCGTCCGGGTCACAGTCGACAAAGACCTTCAAATCCAACAGCGCGAAAATCCTTTCATCCCAAAATGCAAATATTCCTTCTATAATAAGAATGTCGTATCTGCCCACTGCCTCCTGCGCATCCAGACAGCATCGGTCAAGATCTAACGCTGCCGGGTGGTTGTCGTCTATATATTCCACACCATCTGTTATTCCAATGATTTTCGGGCGGCACGCCGCTTCCCGATAGTATTCATCCATATGAATCACACGGACATCATAATCCGCAAAAAGATTCCCCAATCGCTCTGACACTGTGGATTTCCCGCTCGCACTTGCGCCCGCAATACCAATTACATATGTTTTTTTCATTGTATGTTTCCTTTCCTGCATGAATGGCTTCACCCTATCGGCAAACGCCTAAGCAATAACAAATCCACTATTTTAACGTGCGTGTGAAAAACTGATTATATTATATTGCATTTATTCCACAATAACAATGTCTATTTGATTTTATTCCCGCCTCTATGATAAAATAAGATTACCATTCACTCATTCGCCCAAATGGGAACAGTTCCCAAAACAATGTTGTTTCAATAAAATATTTCAAATTAAGCGGAGGAAGATTACATATGTTATTAAATTACAAAGACCTAACAATCAGAAACGCAGCAGCCGATGACGCCAGGCTGCTGGCATCCTGGTGGAATGACGGCGCTGTCATGGCGCATGCAGGTTTCCCAAACGGAACAGGCGAAACGCCAGCCGGGATCGCAGAGCGGATCAGGGCGGACACCGATGAGCACAGGCGGCTGATCATCGAGCTTTCGCACCGGCCGATTGGTGAGATGAATTATATCCGGATCCCCGACCAGGAAGGCAGAAAGACAGCTGAAATCGGAATCAAAATCTGCGATTTTTCCGAGCAGGAAAAAGGATATGGAAAAATCGTGCTGAGCATGATGATCTCATCTCTTTTCAAGGATTTCGGATACCAGAAAATCATTCTCGACACAAATCTGAACAACAAGCGGGCCCAGCATGTCTATGAGACACTCGGATTCAGAAAGCTGCAGGTACGGAAAGATTCATGGAGAGATCAGCTCGGTAAACTGCAGTCCGCCGTCGACTATGAATTAATTCCAGAAGATTTTGTAAATTATGCAAAATAAATTGACGTAACTCCATTTTTTCACTATCATAGTAATAGTGTCAGCGGCGGCAGTCGAAAGCAAACCGCACAGCCGCCGCTTTTCGGAAAATCAGGAAAAACGCAAATCGACAACAGAAAGGAATTAACAAATGAGCGAAACGAAAATCATGTTAGGCAATGAAGCGATTGCCCGCGGTGCCTATGAGGCCGGCGTCAAAGTGTCCAGCGCTTACCCCGGAACTCCCAGCACCGAAATCAGTGAAAATATCGTAAAATACCCGGAAATCTACGCAGAGTGGGCTCCGAATGAGAAAGTCGCCATGGAAGTTGCCATCGGCGCATCCATCAGCGGCGTGCGCGCCCTGGCATCCATGAAAATGGTCGGTGTCAATGTGGCGAGCGACCCGCTCTACACAGTATCCTACATCGGAGCAAACGGCGGTCTTGTCCTTGCAGCGGCGGACGATCCCGGGCTCTACTCTTCACAAAATGAGCAGGACTCCCGCTGTGTGGCACGCGTGGCGCAGGTTCCCGTCCTGGAGCCGTCCGACTCCCAGGAGGCAAAGGACTTCACCAAGCTTGCCTTCGAGTACAGTGAGCGGTACGACACACCTGTTATGATAAGAACCACCACCAGACTGGCACATTCCCAGGGTCCTGTCACCCTCGAGGAGCGGCAGGAGATTCCGGACAAGCCTTACGAGCGGAACGCGGCAAAACATGTCATGATGCCCGGCAACGCCAAAGGACGCCATGTCCATGTGGAAAACCGCCTGAAACAGATGGCAGAGGATGCCTGCGATTTCGCGATCAACAAGGCCGTTTATAAAGACACCTCCGTCGGATTTATCACGAGCGGCATTCCCTATACATATGTGGTGGAGGCAATGCCAAATGCCAGCGTGCTGAAGCTTGGTCTTGTGCACCCTCTTCCGCGGAAATTGATTGAAGAATTTGCCTCCAAAGTTGACAAACTCTATATTTTCGAAGAACTTGAGCCATTGATTGAGGAGCAGGTCAAATCCTGGGGCATCGACTGTATCGGCAAGGAACTCTTCACGCTGCAGGGTGAGTACAGCGCCAACATGATCCGCGAGCGCGTCCTTGGCATGAAGACTGAGACTGCCGCACCTGCACAGGTACCGGCGCGCCCTCCTATTCTGTGCCCCGGCTGCCCGCACAGAAGCACGTTCTCCGTCCTGAAAAAGCTTGGCATCCACGGTGCCGGCGATATCGGCTGCTACACCCTCGGCGCAGTCGCACCGTTAAATGTCATCGACACGACTGTGTGCATGGGCGCTTCCATCTCCACCTTACACGGCATGGAGAAGGCAAAGGGCAAAGACTACATCAAGAACTGGGTGGCACTGATCGGAGACTCCACATTCCTCCACACAGGCGTCAACTCCCTGATGAACATGGTGTATAACCAGTCCACCGGCACGGTGCTGATTCTTGACAACTCCACCACGGGTATGACAGGCCACCAGGACCATGCCGCTACCGGAAAGATGCTCAACGGCAAGGAGACAAAGGCAATCAGCCTCTACCACCTGTGTAAGGCAATCGGTGTCGAGCATGTGTACGAAGTCGATGCTTTTGACATTGATGAGCTGGAGACTGTCGTAAAGCGCGAAGTTGCCCGCGATGAGGTCTCCGTCATTATTGTCTGTGCTCCCTGCGCACTCTTAAAATCGCAGGCTACCAAAGCAAAATGCATTGCCATACCTGAAAAGTGTAAAAAATGCGGTATGTGTCTCGTTCCCGGCTGCCCTGCCCTCACCAAAAACGAGGACGGAACTGTCAAAATAGACGATACCATGTGTAATGGCTGTGGCCTGTGTATGAAGCGCTGCAAATTTGACGCGATTGAACGTGTCGAATAAAACTTACAGACAACTATCATTGCGCCGTTTTCGCAGGTGCATCAAATACGGAGGTTAAAATAATATAATGACTACTAAAAATATAATGATCGTAGGCGTGGGCGGTCAGGGTACACTGCTCACAAGCCGTATCCTTGGCGGCATCATCACGAAGGCAGGCTATGATGTAAAGCTCTCCGAGGTACATGGCATGGCACAGCGCGGTGGAAGCGTTGTCACTTTCGTGCGCTACGGCGACTCTGTCGCAGAACCCATCGTGGAGGAAGGACAGGCAGACGTGCTGATTGCCTTTGAGCGGCTCGAAGCTCTGCGATACGCCCATTTCCTGAAAAAAGACGGCGTTATTATCGTGAATGACCAGCGGATTGACCCGATCACCGTTGTGACAGGCGCCGCGCAGTATCCTGAGAATATTATCGAAAATCTGAAAAAAGACTACAACGTGGTCGATGTCGACGCCATGGAGGAAGCAAAAAAGCTCGGAAATGCCAAGGTATTCAATACAATCGTCGTCGGTGTCGCCGCAAAACGCATGGATTTTGACAAAGAACAGTGGCTCGAAGTCATTGAGTCCACCGTTCCGCCAAAGACCGTCGAGATCAACAAGGCGGCATTTGAGGCTGGTTATGCAATGTAAAGACGAGCGCATACGCGCTCGTCTTGCAAAAAGCTTCGCTTTTTGTTTCAATGATTTACGCTGATATATATTATTGTAAATGGAGGTTTATTATGCCGAAAAGAAATGATATCAACAAAGTCCTGATCATCGGTTCCGGTCCGATTATTATCGGACAGGCGTGTGAGTTCGACTATTCCGGAACACAAGCCTGCAAAGCCCTCAGGAAGCTTGGTTATGAAATTGTGTTAGTCAACTCAAACCCCGCAACCATCATGACCGACCCGGAGATTGCAGATGTAACTTACATCGAACCATTAAATGTCCGCCGCTTAGAGCAGATTATTGCCAAGGAGCGCCCGGACGCACTCCTTCCAAACCTCGGAGGCCAGTCCGGATTAAACCTCTGTGCAGAGCTTGCCAAAGAAGGCGTTCTTGACAAATATCATGTGCAGGTAATCGGTGTGCAGGTTGACGCCATCGAGCGCGGCGAGGACCGCATCGAGTTCAAGAAATCCATGGACGCCATCGGCATTGAGATGGCAAGGAGTGAAGTCTCCTACAGTGTCGAGGAGGCACTCGCCATCGCCGACAAGCTCGGTTATCCCGTCGTTCTGCGCCCGGCATACACCATGGGCGGTGCGGGCGGCGGACTCGTCTATAATAAGGAAGAGTTAAAAACGGTCTGTGCGCGCGGCCTGCAGGCAAGCCTTGTCGGACAGGTTCTCGTCGAGGAGTCCATCCTTGGCTGGGAGGAGTTGGAGCTTGAAATCGTGCGTGACGCCGAGGGCAACATGATCACGGTCTGCTTTATCGAGAATATTGACCCTCTGGGAACCCACACCGGCGATTCCTTCTGCTCCGCTCCGATGCTCACAATCTCCGTGGAGCTCCAGAAACGGCTCCAGGAACAGGCGTACCGCATCGTAGATTCCGTTCAGGTGATCGGCGGCACCAACGTGCAGTTTGCCCACGACCCCGTCACGGACCGCATCGTCGTGATCGAGATCAACCCCAGAACTTCCCGTTCCTCCGCGCTTGCATCCAAGGCAACCGGCTTCCCGATCGCGCTCGTCTCCGCCATGCTTGCAGCCGGACTGACGCTGAAGGATATTGAGTGCGGCAAGTACGGCACTTTGGACAAGTATGTTCCCGACGGCGACTATGTCGTGATCAAGTTCGCACGCTGGGCTTTCGAGAAATTCAAAGGTGTAGAGGACAAGCTCGGCACACAGATGCGCGCTGTCGGCGAGGTCATGAGCATTGGCAAGACCTACAAAGAAGCATTCCAGAAAGCAATCCGCAGCCTCGAGACCGGCAGATACGGACTCGGTCACGCCAGGGACTACGACACCAGGACAAAAGAAGAGCTGCTGCTCATGCTCGCGCATCCCTCCAGCGACCGCCATTTTATCATGTACGAGGCGCTGCGAAAAGGTGCGACCGTTGACGAAATCTATGACATCACCAAAGTAAAACACTATTTCGTCAGGCAGATGCAGGAGCTCGTCGAGGAGGAGGAAGCGCTTGTCAGATCCAAAGGCTCACTTCCGTCTGACGAAGCTTTGATTTCTGCCAAGAAAAACGGCTTTTCTGACAAATACCTGAGCCAGATTCTGGAAATTCCGGAGGATACTATCAGAGACAAGCGAATTGAACTCGGTGTGGAGGAGGCATGGGAAGGCGTTCATGTGAGCGGCACTCCCGACAGCGCATACTACTACTCCACCTACAATGCCATGGCCGGAGGGACTGTCCAGGACAAAAACCCCGTCCATACAGACAGGCCAAAGATCATGATCCTCGGCGGCGGACCAAACAGAATCGGTCAGGGCATCGAGTTTGACTACTGCTGTGTTCACGCCTCACTGGCATTGAAGGAGCTTGGCTTTGAGACCATCATTGTAAACTGTAACCCGGAAACTGTCTCAACCGATTACGATACGTCCGACAAGCTTTACTTTGAACCGCTCACACTGGAAGATGTGCTCAGCATCTACCACAAAGAAAAACCGCTCGGCGTCATCGCGCAGTTCGGCGGTCAGACACCGCTCAATTTGGCGTCGGAACTCGAGAAAAACGGCGTGAAAATCCTTGGAACGCCCCCTTCTGTGATCGACCTTGCAGAGGACCGCGACCTGTTCCGCTCCATGATGGACAAGCTCGGCATTCCAATGCCGGAAGCCGGTATGGCCACGACCGTTGAGGAGGCGCTGGAAATCGCCCAGAAAATCGGCTACCCGGTTATGGTTCGCCCATCCTATGTGTTAGGAGGACGCGGTATGGAAGTCGTGTATGACGATGAGAGCATGGCTGGATACATGAATGCAGCCGTCGGCGTGACTCCCGACAGACCGATCTTAATTGACCGCTTCCTGAATCACGCGCTCGAGTGCGAGGCGGACGCGATCAGCGACGGCACACACGCTTTCGTTCCTGCAGTCATGGAGCACATCGAGCTTGCGGGCGTCCACTCCGGCGACTCCGCCTGCATTATCCCAAGCGTGCATATCACCGCAGAAAATGTGGCGACCATCAAGGAATACACGAAGAAAATCGCAGAGGAAATGCACGTCAAAGGCTTGATGAACATGCAGTACGCAATCGAAAAAGGAAAAGTCTATGTGCTCGAGGCCAACCCGCGCGCATCGCGTACGGTGCCGCTTGTCTCCAAAGTGTGCAATATCCGCATGGTGCCGCTTGCAACCGACATCATTACATCGGAGATCACCTCACGCCCGTCTCCCGTGCCAGATCTGAAGGAGAAGGACATTCCGTACTATGGCGTGAAGGAAGCGGTCTTCCCGTTCAACATGTTCCCGGAAGTAGACCCGGTACTCGGACCAGAAATGCGCTCGACAGGCGAGGTGCTCGGACTGTCGCCCTATTATGGCGAGGCTTTCTACAAGGCGCAGGAGGCAACCCAGACACAGCTGCCGCTTGGCGGGACGGTACTGATCTCTGTCAACGGCAAGGACAAGCCGGAAGTTGTCGAGATCGCGCAGCTGTTCCACGATGCCGGATTTGAGATTCTCGCAACCCAGGGGACATACAACATCATCACTGAAGCCGGAATTGACGCGGAACCTGTCAAGAAGCTCCATGAGGGTCGCCCGAATATCCTCGACCTCATCACAAACGGCAGCATTGACCTGATCATAAACTCTCCCGTCGGCAAGGACAGTGTCCACGATGACAGCTATCTCAGAAAAGCTGCGATCAAGGGCAGAGTTCCCTACATGACCACCATCGCTGGGGCAAGAGCCACCGCAAAGGGCATCTTATATGTCCAGAAAAACGGCAATGCCGATGTCAAATCGCTGCAGCAGCTTCACAGCGAGATCAAAGACAAGCTTTAAAAATCGATCGCACTTGGAAAACAGCCCTCAACTGCCGCCATGCAGTTGAGGGCTGTTCTGTTCCAAATCTGCCATACACAGCGCGCTTGTGGGTTCCTGTCCTCCGGGACATCGCCCCTCTTTTTTCAAATCCTTTGGTAAAATCTATTTTTTTATTTATTCTTTTCGTTTTTTATGATAAAATAAACCTAATATTATTGTCAAATTCCTATTTGATATCTTATGACAATAATTTTGCCAACAATAGTACATACCAGGAGGACAATTCAATGAAATATAAGGTACTGCTGGCTGGAAACAGCAAAAAACTCATCAGCAATTTTTTTCTGCAAATGGATTTTGCATTTGAGTGCATGACGTCATCTATTCAGTTCGATGATCTGAAAAATCATGTCCAATACTTCAACCCTGACATTTTCATCTACTGTATGCGCGCGGAGACAAGAGACGACCTCGTCACCATTGCAAGCTTTCACGATGTGCTGGGAAAAGGCGATATCCCCTTTGCCGCAATCGGGGATGCCGCCAGTCTGGATTTTGCATCCAAGATTCCGAACTGCGTTCCCGAACTGAGCATTAAGCTTCCAATGTCCACTACTGACATGGAGGATACGATCACAAGATTTATCAAAAGGCATAAGTCCTCTCTGTCCTCACCGGCAAACATATCGCTCGCAAAAGCATTGGATGCCAACGCAGCCGCTGCGTTTGACACGCTTGCAAAGCTTGACACAGCGTTCGATACGGTAGAGAAGGAACCCGATTCCAAAGAGATCGGCGGAAGACAGCCGGAAGCTCCAGACCGTCACCGCATCCTTGTCATCGACGATGCCACCATCATTCACAAAACCATCAAAGGATATCTGGATACCCGATATGAGGTTGCCACTGCGATCAGCGGAAAGATAGCACTGCGTTTCCTGAGCACAAAAGAAGTCAGCCTGATTCTTCTCGACTATGAAATGCCGGAGATGAATGGACCGGCTGTCCTGGAAGAACTTCGGAAGGATCCCTACCTCTCGACGATTCCCGTTGTATTTCTCACTGGAATCAACGACGTGGAAAAAATCAAGAGCGCGCTTGCACTAAAGCCGCAGGGATATCTGTTGAAGCCTGTTGACAAGGAATCACTACTTGCCAAAATCAAGGAACTGGTAGATTAACCGTATTGGATTGGAGGCATATCATATGAATAATGAGATAACCATCACTGATCTCTTTGAAGTGGAAATGCTCCAGCGCCTGCAGGACTCCTTTTCTAAAATGACGGGATTTGCAGCTATCATCACCGATGCCGAGGGCGTTCCAGTCACCAAGGGAACAAATTTTACTGATTTTTGCAACAAATACACACGAACTTCACCGATTGGCTGTCTGCGCTGCCAGCAATGCGACAAACACGGCGCCGAACTTGCCTTGAAGGTCGGTTCTTCCGTGACGTATTACTGCCATGCTGGGCTTATGGATTTTGCCGCACCGATTATGGCTGGTGAGAAGATGGTCGGCTGCTTTGTCGGCGGTCAGGTTCTCACCTCCCCGCCCGACATCACACGGATCATGCAGGTTGCAGCAGAGATCGGCATTGACCTGATTAACTATCTGCAGTCTGTGATGAGTGTGCCGATTGTCGAAAAAGACAAGCTTGAAAATGCCGCCCTTTTCCTTTACACACTCACAAGCGCCCTCTCAAGCATTGCTTACCACAAGTACATCATGAAAGAGGCAAACATTGAAATCGAAAAGGCCGCGAATCTCAAGTCCGATTTCCTTGCAAACACAAGCCATGAGCTGCGCACTCCCATGAACGCCATCATCGGCATGACAGAGATGGCTCTGCGTGAGGAGATGACGCCAACTGCCAAAAATTATATCAACCAGATCAAGGCTGCCGGGAAATCACTGCTCACTATTATCAACGACATCCTTGACTTCTCAAAAATTGAATCAGGCAAAATGGATATTGTCACCGCCAATTACGAACCTGCATCCATGATCAATGATATCGCAACCATTATCAGCACGCGCATTGACAAGGACGATGTGGAGCTTGTGCTCGACATCAATCCCGATATCCCCAAGGTGCTCTATGGAGACAGCATTCGCATTAAGCAGATTATTACCAATCTTGCCAACAATGCTACCAAGTTTACCAGAGTGGGACAGATCTGCTTAAAATATGATTTTGAGCAGGTCTCGGCAGACACGATCAATCTGCAGTTTTCTGTATCAGACACCGGAATCGGAATCAAACCCGAGGACATTGGGAAGCTCTTCAAGTCTTTCCAGCAGGTTGACAGCAAGCGAAACCGCAATATCGAGGGTACTGGATTGGGACTCGCTATCAGTAAACAGCTCGTCACGCTCATGAACGGTGATATCTCAGTGGAAAGCGTGTATGGAGAAGGTTCTACCTTTTCCTTCTCGATTCCCCAGAAAGTGATTGACGCAGATTCGTCCATCACACTGTCCGAGACTCCGCCCTGCCACGCAGTTGGTTTCCTCGACAATACATATGCCCAGATCCAGCTCAAAAGAGATATGCACAAACTGGATATTGACTACACCGACCTAAAGGATACTGATATCATATCATACCTGACTGAACATGCTGATACCCTGAAAGATATCTATCTGTTTGTTCCTTCCAGGAACTTTGACCAGACTCTTCAGGATTTTGTAAGTTCGCATCCTGAGCTCAATACGGTTGTGACTGTTCCGTATGATACCTCTGCAGATTTCAGTCCGTCCAACGTGATGGTTGTACACAAGCCATTGTCTGTCATGGCACTGGCCGGCATCTACAACCACGAAGTGTTCAACCTGACTGAGAATGTATCCTCCGATGAATATTATGATTTTACTGCTGAGGATGCAAAAATTCTCATTGTTGATGATAACTCTATCAACCTGACAGTGGCCCAGGGGCTCCTTGAACCGTTGAATATGCAGATTGACACTGCTCTCAGCGGAAATTCCGCAATCAGTAAAATATCTGATACGATATATGACATGATACTGATGGATCATATGATGCCTGGACTGGATGGTATCGAGACAACCCGAATCATCAGGCGGTTTCACTCTGAATATGACGCTGTACCGATCATAGCGCTCACAGCCAATGTCATCGGGGATGTCAAAACGATGTTTATCAAGGAAGGCATGAATGATTTTGTCGCCAAGCCAATTGAGGTTCGCATGCTCGTCAACACAATACGCAAATGGCTGCCAAAAGAGAAGATCAGAAAACACTCTGGTTCCAGAACCACTCCAGCCAAGAAAACGGTCGTGCTGCCTGATATTCCCGAGCTGAATATCCAAGGTGCCCTGAAACTGTTGGGCAGCGAGGATCTCTTTATGACTATCCTTGCGGACTACTATCATGCGATTCCGAAAAAACTCAAGCTGATACGGACCTACAAGGAGAAGGAGGAATGGCACAACTATACGGTGGAAGTCCATGCTCTCAAGAGCGCTTCCAGACAGATCGGTGCAGACGAACTCTCTGACCGCGCTGCCGCGCTGGAAGCTGCCGGAAATGCCAACGATATCGATATCATTCTCCAGAATACAGATGATGTGCTTGCCATGTACGAGAGCTATCACAATATCCTGAGCCCCTTCTTCCCCGAAAAGCAGGAGACAGAAGGAAAACCGCCAATCACGGCAGACATACTGACAGAAGTCTTTGCCGAGATGAAACAGGCCATTGACGATCTCGACATGGATAAAATGGATGACGCCATCCATACGCTTGACGGTTACAGTTTCAACGACGAAAATCATGAACTGTACATTAATCTCTGTGAAGCTGTCGCAGACATGGATCCTGATGCCTGCGAAGAAGTTATCACAAACTGGAAAAAGATCATTAACTAAAAAAGGATACCTCAAAAGAGGTATTCTTTTTTAGTTAACTGATTAACAGACCTATAATAACAAAATCTATATTGACAGATTCCGGATTTTTTACAATCGTGATCACATGCTTTTTGCTTTCTCCGTCCGGTGCCCTGTACAGCTCCTCCGCCTCTGTCTCCGTGCCATCATATTTGACAAAGTTTCCATCCAATGTTCTGACACATACACCATCAATATAGATATCATACTGCCCGAAAGTGCCTTCCTCTGTCCTCTGATATAGAATCCCTATGCTGCACGCCTCCACCTCGAAAGACAGATAAGATCGGTCCTCCAAAGCATACCAGTTATCCATAAAATGATAGTTAAAATCATAAACGCCATATCCCAGTTCAGCACACGGTGTAATCGTCGCCGCATTTTCAATATGGGCACTTTGATATATCTGCGGCGTGATCGGCTCCGGAAGCTCGTACCTTTGCAGGCGCTCTTCATCGATCTCTATCTCGTCAAGTCTTGAACAAATCTCTTCCAGATAAGTCGTAATCAATCCTGCAAAGATAGAATGACCTCTGTTATTGGGATGTACGATATCCTGCGCAATCTCATGCCATGCAAAGCTTCCGGCTTCCACCTCCGGCAGTACTGCCCTGCCATAGCTGAGCATCGGCAGATCATAATATCTCCCCAAATCAGCCTCTGTCTCCTCGCGGCTATCGCCCACCTCATTGGTGGCAAATAACAGCACTAGCGCCGGATTGCTATCCGCCGTGAGAATCCTCCGGATCAGATTCTCGTAACTGTTCGTGTGCAGTTCATCGGCAGTATCATTCACTGCAAACTCTACAAATACCAGGTCCGGACTGTGTGCCAAAAGCTCCTCATCGACACGATGTACCCCCAGATAGGACGACGTACCGCCAAGCCCCGCATTGATCACATTGATCGTCGCCTGGGGAAATGTGTCATACCACCATTTATATACCTGTGAAACATAACAATCCTGTATGTTGGCAGCGCCGCGCCCCTCCGTGATCGAACCGCCAAGAAATCCTATGGTAATCTCCCCGCCGTCCTGCGCTTTCCTGAGCACCTGCGCCAGTCTTGACAAATCCCCCTGCGGAAAATCCACTGCACGCCGGTACATCGGAAGAAACGACGCATCTGCTGCCCTGACATGCCCTGTAGCAAAACACAATACCAGCATAATGCCCGCAAGCATCAAACTTATCCTGTTCCGTATCTTATGATTCACATTGTATACAAACAACGAAAAACAGCCTCCCTACAATATTATAATACTCGCATTCTCAATCTCCGAAAGGTCATAGGTCTTTCCTGATTTTAAACCAATCACCTTCGGTCTCAACACATATTGGGAATTGTTCCCGATCACACGCGCACGCTCCCCGGTACTGAGCTCCACATCTGTCCCGACCGGATATAGGATCACACTCTCCAGAAAGCTTCTCATCACATCGATGTCAAGCTCCTCTGTCAGGGACATAATCATTTCCACTGCATCTCTCGGCGAAAACGGCTTCTTGTACGGCCGCTCTGTCACGAGCGCATCATATATATCTGCAATCGATATGATGCGTGCAAACAGGTTAATCTTCCCGAAGGCAACTCCCATCGGATACCCCTTCGCATTCATCTTTTCATGGTGCTGGAGCACACCGAGCTTGATCGGGTTGGAGAGATCCTCCTTTTCTTTTAAAATCTGGTATCCAAAAAGGGAGTGCTGCTTCATCATCATAAATTCATCATCAGTGAGCTTCCCAGCCTTGTTCAGAATCTCATTGGGTATCCTGGATTTGCCGACATCATGAAGCAGCCCAGAAATGCCAAGCTCATAGACTTCCTGCCCGCTCAGTCCGTGCTTTTTCCCGACAATCATCGCCATTGTAGCCACATCGACACTGTGCTTGAAGGTGTATTCGTCACTGATCTTGAGTGCACTGATATCCACAGCAATCGCATCATTGTCAGAGATTGCCCTCATCAGGTCATCTGTAATGCTGCGGGTTGTCGACGTAAAGCTTTCTGAAACCGTGTCATTGTAGAGATACTGTATTCCCTCCGCCACTCTCGCTTTCACACTCTCGGACAGGTTGACCTTTGCCCTGTCCTTCACTGTCTGTTTCTCTATCTCTCTCTGCACTGAGGGAGCTATCACTATCTCTCCTCCGTCAGTCTGCTCCTCTTCCTCCCCTTCGCGTATATACACCCCGGGAACCCCCATCCTGATAAGAGACGCTATATGGTAAGCGTCAAGCATTGTGTTCCTTGATATCAGTATTCTTCCCGCCCTGTCCACAATCGCCTGGTCGATCACCATTTCATCTTTTAATGAGCGCGACCTCACATATCTTCTCTTAACCAGTGTACTCACTCCTTTGTATCTATTCCATACTTCTTTTTAGTTTACACTAAATATCGCCAAAAGTCTACACAGAAAGCCACGGAATTTTATCCTGCCTATCACAGTTGTCACTGTTCTGACATCAGCTTGTGCCAGAATCAGAAGGGATACACACAGCCAGAAACTGTAACTCCTATTTTACTATGTCAAAAATATCAGCGAGCAGCAGCCAGTTTGCACGAAACAGCCTCATAATCTGCCAGTAACCCATTCCCCGCAGACCATATTCCGGAATCAGATGGAATTTCTCTCTCATACTCCGCACATCCTCAAACCATACCTCATGCTGCACCCCGTTTTTTTCATAGCGGAAAAACGGAGACATGGCCGTCTGGTCAAACTGTATCTCCGCGTGATTCTCAATCGCAATCCGGACGGCTTCCACATTTCCAATTGTCCGTGCCGCGGAGGTTCCCTGAATAAAGGGCAGTGTCCAGTCATATCCATAATTTGGAATCCCGAGGTCTATTTTCTCTGACGGAATCTCCGTCACTGCGTACTCCACAACCTCCCGCACTTTATTGATTGGCGCGACCGCCATAGGCGGACCGTAGGTATATCCCCACTCATAGGTCATCAACAGCACACTGTCCGCCGCTGCGCCGAGCAGCTTGTAATCCTTTCCCTCATACAAGAGACCTCTCTGGTCTGCCGACGTTTTCGGCGCCAGCGCCACTGAGACCGGATAACCTCTTGGTGCCGCCTGCGCCCTGACATTTGCGACAAACTCCGCATACGCCACCCTGTCCTGCGGTAATATATACTCAAAATCAAGATCGATTCCGGCAAACCCTTTCTCCTCCATCGTCAAAAACATCTGATCAATCAGATTCTGCTGCGCCGCGGGATTGTGGGTAATTTCACTGATCAGATAATTGTTGAACATCCCCGTCTGGTCAAACGGCGTCAAAACCAGAACAGGAACCGTCCCATACTGCCATGCCTCATGGATCATATGACTGTCATCCGCCTGAGGCGGCACCAGATTTCCGCTGGTGGTAAAACCATAGGAAAACACGGAGAGAGTTGTCAGATATGGCAGTGTCTCAGAGAGCACCTGATCCTGTATGTACGGATATGCGTAACCATTGACACGAACTGCTCTTTTCTGCTCTGTATTGTCTGCGTCTGGAATCAGCAATGCCTGCCCAACAGCAAGAGGATAAGGTTTGGAAATCTGATTGTCATAGGCAATTTCCTCCGCGCTGGCTGCAAATGCCGCCGCAATACTGTCTATGCTGTCTCCTTCCCGGACTACATATATCTGCATCCTATCACATTCCTTTCTGACTTTTGTATTTTTTCTATACATATTCAACTGTCAGATTGTCCTATTACGCAGTAATCCCTTTTATTCATTTCATTGCATACTCTCCAGTGCCCGCTCCGCGCACAGAGTTCCCCACCCAATCCTGCTGTCCGGGCGCGCGGGGACTCCGGCCAATGACTGTGCTCCCCGGATAAGGCCTGCTTTCAGCCGCTCTCCGTAGAGAAACCGGTCATTTCCGCGGACGATTCCCCATTCCATCAACAGTGCAGCCGCCCCCGTCACAAACGGTGTCGCAAAGGATGTCCCTGACACCTGCTCATAGCCCCCGTTCGGCACAGGCACTGTGATATTCACCCCCGGCGCTGACAAGTCCGGCTTCACATCAGCGATAATCTGCTGTCCGCCCGCCATATCCGTCCTGCCGTCACTGTAGTGGTACACATATCCTCTTCCTGAAAAATCCGCATAACTTCTGCGCGATACATCGTAAGCGCCAACCGTGACAGCACGCCTTGCTGTCGAGGGTATCGTGATCGTCATCTCCGGTGTCGGCAGGAAAAATCCAGTTGCGGCGCTTCTCGCCGCATAACTTGGAAGATACAGCCTGTATTCCCCAGTCACCAGCGATACCGGCTGAAGTTCCATGCGCCACACACCACTGTTTAGATAGCTTCCCGCTGGTATCATATCGATAAAAACTTCCTGCTGCACATTGTAGGGAAGCGGTTTTCCCAGGTAGCACAGCAGCTGCGTCTGCTCCAGTGTCCGCCGCACCGCCTGCGCTTCCCTGATATTGGAGAGTTCCAGCGCCATCCGCTCCCCGCCGGGCGAGGTGATGACCAGGTTATATACATCCTGGTAAAACTTCCACAGCTGAATATTAAGTCCAGTCTCATAATCAGCCACCGCGAGCTCCACCACACGGCTGCCATTCCGCACCACACCCGCCGTATGTCCTCCTGACGCCCCCTCATTTCCGCTCCCTATGATAATGGCACTTCTCCCAATCTCAGAGGCGTTGTCAACAAAGCGCTCCAGAAGCGAATTTCCCTGATGGTCTCCATATGTATTTCCAAAGCTGAGATTGACCGCTACCGGTCTTCCCAGCTCCACACCCAGACTGACCGCGTAGTTGATTCCGCGCATCAGCTGTGTTGTTCTCGGAAAAGAGTCCGCCTGCGGATTGCCAAGTTTGATGATCAGCAGATCTGCCCTGGGTGCCACCCCCATCCCTGTCCCGGCCGCCACACCTGCCACCGCTGTCCCATGCCCCGATACGTCAAAAACAGGCACCAGCTTTTGACCGCTCCCGCGCCCCAAAGCCAGTGCCTCATTGATCATCTCTCTTGTGTAAAGTACACCCTCCTGGTATCCCGGAGGCGGCATTTTTCCCTGTTCCTCACCGGGCTGCCCAGTCTGATCCCATATCGCCAGAATGCGCGTCTGCCCGTCTGCGCCGCGAAATTCCGGCAGGAAATAATCGATCCCGCTGTCGAGCACAGCGACAATCACATTTTCACCCGTAAGATATGGCTCCTGCTGTGTCACCTGTGTAATGCAGGACTGCGCCTTCTCCAAATCATTCATAAGAATCTCCACGCGCCATCATTTCTACTGATCTCACTAATATCATATGCGCGCAAAGGGGTTATGTACCTCATTATACTTTGAACTTACTTATCAGATCTACCATGGACTCCACCTGAGCCTTCTGCTGTTCGCTGACCGCCGCCGTCTCCTCCGACGTCGCCGAGTTGTTGTCCACAATCCCCGCAACAACACCGATGCTCTCGTTGATATGGGCAATACTCTCGACTTCCATTTTCAGTTTCTCCACGATAGCGTTGATGCGGCCCGTCGTCTCCTCGGCTCCCATCTGCACTTCCTCCATGTTGGCAGCCGCCTCGCGGGATATCCTGGTTCCGACTTCAACAGACTGAACAGTCCGCTCGATCAGCTCGGACGTCTGTCCTACCGCATTCTGGGATGCTTCTGCAAGCTTCTTGACCTGCTCTGCCACTACTGCGAATCCTCTTCCGGCCTCGCCTGCCCTCGCAGACTCGATGGAGGCATTCAGGGAGAGCAGATCAATCTCGTCACCGATGTCCGATATTGCCGAAATTACTGAAATAATCTGCTCGGAACACTGGTTGATCTCCTGCATTGCCTCCCTGAGCTCATCCATTTTCTGACCGCCTACTACCAGTGTGGAGCTTGCCAGATTGGATATCTTCACAGCTTCCTCAGCCTCCCGCTCATTGTAAGCAATACTGTTGCCAAGCTCCGTCAACAGCATCATCAGATCGGAAACCTCCGTTGCCTGCCCGGTACATGCCGTTGCCAGATCGTCCGCCGCATATGCAAGCTGCGCCGAACCGCTGTCAATCTCCTGCGCCACTTCCTGTATCGTACTTACTGTGCTGCGCATATCCGCCATAATTTTGTTAAAGGAATCCTTGATCTTCACATATTCGCCCACATAGTTCTGTTTCACTGCCAATATATAATTTCCCTGTCCCATCTGGTCCAGAATATAGGAAATCTCATCAATAATCGCCGCCATGTTATCTTTCATAAACCGGATGGCAGCAACCATATTTCCAACCTCACTGTCATCTTCCTTCAGATCAAAATCCGTATGCAGATTCCCGTCTGCGAGCTGTGCCATCTGATCCGAAACCTTGATAATCGGCGCAAGCAGCTCTGTCTGCGAAAAATGAATCGTCCTCAGGCACTGCTGTGACAGCCTGATAAAACCTGCAAGAAAAGCAACAGCACAGATAATCTGTATCACCATAAACAACTTTTTGGAGGAATCCAGACGCTCCTGGATATCGGTAATGACCGCATCTGTCATGGTATTGATCTTCTGAATCGTTTCGGAGTACTCTTCTCCAAACACAAATTCGATTGCAGAAGCTGTATCTCCCGCCGCCACTGCTGCCATCGCCTCCTCCTCAAGAGGCACCAGATTGTTGGAAAGAGCAGCAATCTCATTGAGCTGCGCCCACTCATGGTCCTTAATGTTGTTCGTCTCCAGACCTTCCCACGCGATATCCCTGTTCTTGTCAACATTTAACTCGTTCATATAATCATCATAATACATCGTATCACCAGAAACTGCATAAGACTGCACTGCCGTAGTCAGCGCCTTGGAGCCCAGACGATACTGATTCAGGTACATCGTACTCTCCAGCTGCTCATTCGAGACAACCGCATAACTGATGCATGCAAAAAACAGCAACACAAGCAGGACAATGCCGAGCACTAATGAAAAATTCGTCTGTTTTACAATCTTTCTCAAGCGTGCAACCTGACTATTCTTCCCTAATACCTCATTTGTAGTAGCTTCTTTCCTTTTTTCCATACTTGCAACCATACCCTTTCAACTTACTACGCAGTTCCTATTTGTGAAAAATACCATAACCAATGCGTTGTCTCTATAGTTACAAGCAAAAAAAGTTTGCAGACTATCTAAATCACATAACTTTTTTTATGATATTCTTAGCAAATATTTACTATAATTATACTTGATAAATGGGATACGGTCAACAAATATTGCCCAAAAGCAAAAATTAAATAAAGATTTTATAAAAATTCCCTGATATCTAGTGTCAGTTTCTCCTCAATATTGATCAGCCGCTTCGCGATATCCTTGGATTTCTCGTCCGCTGCCTTGTACTGATTCAGATACTTGTGCAGTGTCTTAACCCCCATGTTGCAACCGTCTGTCATCAGGTCTGCGATCGTGTGGTCCGACTCATTCATGACAAGCTTCATATTCGTCTTCATCCACGACATACTCTTTGCCATGACATTCGGCTCCTTCCCGTCATCGTGGTATTCTGTGAGCATGGTCTCGATCTCGCCCTGTAATTTTTCGTGTTTTTCCCTGCAGTCCTCCAGACATTTGCGCAGCTTGTCATGACTGACATACGCCATGACCTCATCAATCGATGAGACGCCCATCTTAATCCCCGCATCACACTCCCGCAAGAGTCGGATTGTATCCTGTTCAATCATTGCTTCGTGCCTCCTGATTTTATTATATCTTGTAAAATCAGTATTCCCGTCTCTGTGATATTTATCCGCTGATACCACTTTCTATTTCCTGCCAGAACACATTTGAAACAGTCCGGCCGCCAGCAATATGATTGCCAAAATCTGTATGGTATGTCTGATTCCCAGAGAAACAGTGTCTGTCAACATGATGGAGCAGGCGTTCATCAGCATTCCGACCGCCATGAAGGCTGGGATACTGCGGTGTCTGCCACTTCTCTCAATTCCAGTCATCCTGGCATTCAATTCCGCAATCGTATCATTCAATTTGATTACTGTATTCAACAATCCTATTAATAAGGCTCCAAACAGAAGTGCAAAGACATATCCCAGCGTCACGCCCCCGATGGCGCCCATGCAAAGTTCAAAAATAGCACAGAGCATTTCTATGATGATCGCCACCTTGAACAGTCTGCGGATTTTTTGGTAGTGTTCCATGCAGGAAGCCACATCTGTATACAATTCAAACTTGCCCCCGGACGCTTTTTTGCGCAAAATCACCCAATATGCCCATGTCTGGACAATCTCGATTCCTGCGTCCTGCATCAGTTCCCTGTAATCACTGCTGACGGCAAACAGCCTGTCACCGAAATCAATCTGATAGACATACTCGCCTTTTTCGCACGCTTCAAAACTGTAAAATCCGGCAAAAAATCTTATCATCGCCCATCCGTCCGCCGCCATCTGGTTCAGCCACTCTGTCTCTGCGTCCTTGTCAAAGTATAAACGAAATTTTATCATTTCCTAACAGCTCCCCTCTCATTCACGCTCCATCAATTCTGCGTTTCTCAATAATTCTTCCAGCCGTATTCTCTCCGCCTCAAAAACCTCTTTGCCCAAGTCCGTAATCATATATTCCTTTTTCTTTCTGGACTCTGTGTCGACACTGTAGATGTCAATCCACTTCTTTTTCTGAAGAGTCTGTATCGCACCGTACAGCGTCCCTGCACCCAGCACGACGCGCCCGTTCGTCAGCTGTTCTACCTCCTGAATGATTCCGTAGCCGTGATTCGGTTTCCTCACCGCCAGGAGAATATAATAGACAGCTTCTGTCAGCGGATTCTCTTTTTCTCCCATAAGCTCACCTCGTTTCAGATTTTTGTCCTTTTTAATGCATATCCGGGGAAATTATGGTGTAACGACCGGCTTTCCATCCTTGTCAAGCAAGGGTGTAAAACCTGCTGCGTTTCCATTCCTGTGAAACACATAATTGACACCTGTTTCTGTGTCAACCCAGATTTCAACTACATCAATCATTCCCTGACTGTAAACTTTCTCAAAACGTTCCATATCTGTTCCTCCCTATTCATCGTCTCACGATATATCACTATCTGATATATCATGCATTTAATATATCACCTGCCGATATATTTGTCAAGAAAAAATCAGAAAATCTTTCTGATTAAAAATATTTCCATTCAGAAAGATTTCCTGATTTTCCCGTCTTGATTTCATGCAGACTATTTCTTCTTTTTGACTGGCCGGAGCACCTCATATCCGATTACCTCCGGATAGTGACGCTGATAATCCTGACAGACCTCCTCATTCCACTCATAACCATTTGCTGACGGATCAAAATTCCATGCCAGCGTCTCCACCCTGTTCATGACCTCCCCACAATCCTTCAGATAGTCAAAGGGCGGATGAAAAAATACCAGATAATCGCTTGCCGGAACTGTGCGGATATCGAACCCTTCCGGTATCACACCGTCATAGTCTGCCGGCACGCCAAATCCATAAAAGTACCCCTTTGTGCCATTATCATAAAACCATCCCGCTGTATGGCAGGTCACAATCGGGTGGGACACATGACTCATACTGTCGATCGTTCCGCACACCTTATCGCAGTCGTGCCGCCCGAAAAAGCTCCCATAATCGCCTGCCGCCTTATCCCAGATACCGATATACTTGTGCTCCGGAATGTGCTCGACCCTGACGTGGGCATCTGTCAAGAGTGTTTTGTTCATTGTAGTTCCTCCTCTATTCACATAATGCTCCGGGAGGAAAACAACCTGCCGGTTGGAAAGCACGACTGGCACTGGATTTTTCCGGTATGAAGCGGGTGTACACCCGTATGCGTTGACAAAAGCCCTCGTCAAAGCCTCCTGTGAGGAATATCCGTATTTTACCGCAATATCCAGTATCCGTTCATCGGTGTCGCGGATTTCCAGCGTTGCCTGCGCAAGCCGTCTCCCCGCGATATAGTTGCGGATTGTCATTCCTGCCACCTCATGAAACTTTACCGAACAGTAATACGGCGAATAGCCAATCTGTTCTGACATTTCCTGCAGGGACGGATTTTCCGTCAAATGCTCCTCAATCCAGCAGATCATTGTCTGTATCGCTTCATTCCACTCATACAAGGCTGTCTCCTCCCTCTCTCTATGGTTACCTCAAAAGAATATCACAAGGCATGCCGCAGAATCTTGATGTGGGTTGCGAACACTTTCTACTCATACTCTGGCTTGAAGTACACCATATTGGTCGTCCTCTGCGCTGTCATGTAGGCAAGCTCCATTCCGTACGCTGTGTACTCCCTGGGAATAAAGCAGATCACTTCCTTTCTGATTGTGTCGCCCGGCTCGATTCTGTCCTGCTCCAAAATCGATAAATCGCAGACGCTACGCTCGATTCCCTGATAATTTTCAAACCTGCCGCTCTCCATGGTGGAATACAGCCGGAGCGGATAGTCGAGCGCCATTGACGGTATTCTGTCGTTATCTTCCAATTTGGCATCACCAGCTATCAGAATCTCATACTGCAGTAACACGCATTGCCCCCCGTCAGTCTCCAACATGCCAAACGGTTCCTTGATTTCCCTGACTTCAACATAATGGTTGATGTGCTCCTTAATCTCATCCGCATCCCTGATGACCTGCGTGAAACGGACGTAAGCATCCATTGCGCTGCCCTGTTCCGTGAAAATATTAATCTTCGCCCACTCGTTCAGCGGAAGCGGCATGTACTTTTCCGTAAGGACATTGTAATACTCGATTCCGTTCTCCTGCGTCTTTTTCAGAATACGCGCAAAGTCGTAGGGTTCCGGCACGAGATCTCCGTCTGCCTCGTCTGCAAGCTCCGTCCCTACAGCCTGTGTCGCTTCTTCTATATGCTCTCCATTCTCATCATTCCTGCTTTCCTGGCCCGGCTCGCTCCCCTCATTTCCAACAGCCGGACTCCCAACCGTACACCCTGTCACTCCCAGCAGCAAAATGCATGCCAGCACTGCTGTACCTGCGTGCTGCTTTCTCCGCGCTGCGATCAGTGTGATGCGTTTCTTTAGTTCCTGCTTTCCTCCGTTCATTCCAGAAGCACCTGTAAACAGCCTCATATTGTCCCTCCTTCCTGCTCCAAGCAGAATCAATGTCTCTCCGTAAGCCCTGCGCTCCTTTGTATCATATGTTCTGGTCACACTCTCATCACAGGCAAACTCGCTGTCACGTCCCGACAGCAGCGCCGCCAGCCAGACAAGCGGGTGATACCAGTACAGACTGATGCACATACAGCGCAGCACCGCCCATATGTGATCTCCGTGTCTGTAGTGTGTGTACTCGTGTGCCAGCACGTAACTGCACTGATCCGGTTCCATCTGTGCTTTGGGCAGATAAATTGCCGGACGCACAACACCGAAAAGGCACGGTGTGCTGATTTCCTCTGTCTGATATACTGAAATGGTTCCGCGCCCTGCAAGCTTCTGGAACTTCCCGTCCGTTTCCAGCAGTCGCCTGCTCTTTCGCAGTCTTTTTGCAAACTGAAGATTGCTACCTGCAAACACCGCTGCGCAGATCAAACCGCCGGCAATCCAGATTCCTTTGAGCCAGACGCCTTTTAACCACAGTTCTTTCGCCCGCTGTTCTCCCGTCAACTGTTCCCGCGTCTGACCTTCCTTCTCCTGTCCTGCCCCTGATACCACTGCTGGAGCTGCTGTATTCTGGCCTGTATTATCCATTTGACTCTGCTCCTGCCCATTGAGTGCCTGATTTTCCTGTTCAGGCGCGGCTGTATGGTTGGCAGGATTATCCTGACGATTGTTTTGCGCCTGTCTCCACACTTCATCTGCATTCACATCGGACTCTGCTACGTCCTGCATACCATAATCGCCGCCCGGCTGCAGATTGTCCCGTCCTCCTGCTCCGCTCCCGTTTTCTGTCTCTGCTGCCCTGTAAACCACATGAAAGACATTTAATATCTGAAACGAATTGGAAAACTCCCCAAAGGACGCCAGCAGGTAAATGCCCACGACCAGCCACATTGCATAGCATACACGCTTGGATATTCTGTTGTAAAATATGGCGCGGAGCAGCAATACCAGCACCAGAAAAATCGTTGTCGAAACAAGCTGCCCAAACGATTTATTTACCGTCATGCCCTCCCTCCAATCCTTCTAAAATGTCATATAATTCCTGAATCTCCTCCCTGGTGAAATCCCTCTTTTTTACCAGGGTGCTCATCATCATACTCACAGAACCCTTGTAAACGCGCGACAGCAGATTCTCTGTCTCCGCCACCGCAGCATCCTCGCGCCTCAGCCTGGGATAATACTGTCTTGCTTTCCCGCCGTCCTCATAGTAAATGATGCCTTTGTCCACCATTCTGCCAAGCAGCGTATTGACCGTGCTCTTGCTCCAACCGGGCTCGACTTCGAGCGAGTGAAACAGCTGCATGATCGTCCTCGGCTGCTGCTCCCATAGCTTCTCCATAATAATCCACTCGCTCTGTCCTAAAATCGTATTTCCCATCGCTATCAACTCCTGTTCTATTTTGTGCTACATGTGTCAACTATATTTTTACTATAACATTATGTGTTACATGCGTCAACTATTTTGTGCTTTTTTCGCGTTTGCATCCTGCATGATTTTGATACAATTTTGTTCCTTTGAGACGCATATCGTCACAAAAAATGCACGGATTGCAGACAATGCCTTCCGTGCACTTTTCTAATTCTATGAAATTATCTTTTTAGAGCAGTTCGCCTATAATCGATTCGGTTAATGCGGCTGATGCAGCAATATTTTACGCTTCCCGCTTTTCAGACACAACTCTGCACTGTTTCCTATAGCACGCAATTCCAAACCGATATATGGTGTGCATGCCCTCCTTGATCAATGCCTCTTCATATCTTCTGTCCTTAATCTGCCGCATCGCTTCCTTACATCCATCCTCAAACGCACCATTCTCAGCATATTTTAGCTCAATTACGATACCGATCTCTCTCCGTCTGATCTCGATGCTGATATCACTGTAACCATCTCCTGCTTCGGCGTTTGACTGGACGATCCATTCATCCATATGTCCCAGAATACCAAGCAAAAGACCGTGATAAAAATTCTCTTTCATCCCTTTCCTGACGCCTGTATCACGAATACTGATCATTTCCCCAAGGTAATCATTGAATCCTTTTTCGACAGCCGTGGCATCATTTTCCTGAAACGCCCTGCAAAAACGTTCCAGTTTATCTGTATTCCGTGTCGTTTGCTCCCTAAACCACTCACGAATCTGCTGGACAAAGATCCACTGTATCTCCTTGTTTGGAATAACCAGTCCTGTCAGTTCCCCAGTCTCTGCGCCGCTCTGCGTCAGATAACCTGTTGTGAATAAAATACTCCACAGATTATCCGGCTTGGAATCCAAATCCCTGTAGGTCAGCTCCTGATGTATCATTTTCCTGACACTGCCCCCATTGATCAACTGTTCGATCTCATTCCTGGTCGTCGCGCCTGCTCTGCCCAAAAAGCTTCTGATGATATCATTACCACTCGTATTCACCCAGTAATTCTGCGGTTCCACAGATGCATTCATTTTCAGGGCATGGCAGTAACTCACCACGTCCCATGGACAGTAGATATCAAGTTCCCCAAAATGGTATCCATCGTACCACTCCCTGACAGTGTCATATTTCTCCATAAATCCATAATATTCCAGCATTTCCCTGACTTCTTTATCTGTAAATCCAAAATATTCATTATATTGAACATCTTTTACTGTGTATACACAAAAATTATTCAAACCAGTAAACAAGACATCTCCTAAGGGAGATGTCTGAGAAAAACGCTTTAAGCGTTTTTCCGATGTCTCGGCAATAGCCGAGACATTACTTTCCTTAGATATTCTAAGACATCCCGTTAACACTGCAAAATTCAGGCTGTCGTTCGTTTTAAATGCATTTCCAAACAGACTCCTAATCAGCTCCACCATAGCATCATAATAATTTGACTGGTATGCTTTATCAAGAGGAACATCATATTCATCCATCAGAATAACCACATTTTGCCCGTAATGTTTCTGCAAAAATTGTGACAATATCTGCAAACTGTCCTTCAATAGTTCATCTGACATTGTAAATGCACCTGTTTTATTTGTATTAACGAGTGCCTCATACTGATTGCGTTCGGTTTCTGACAGTCTGTCGCTTTGCATCAGAAATTGGAACCGCATCGCTTCTTTCCCTATAATTCTCCGAAGCATTCCTTTCGCTTCTGCGAAATTCCCTCCTACAGCACCCTTTAAAGTGATGGAAATTACCGGAAATTTCCCCATATACTCTTCACAGAGCTGTTTTTCATTAGAAATATCAAGTCCATCAAAAAGCGCGCTGTCACTGCCAGTCTCAAAAAAATATTTCAGCATACTCATATTCAGGGTCTTTCCAAACCGTCTTGGACGTGTGAACAAATGTACCTTTCCTAAATTTTCTAATAGATCCTTAATCATCCCTGTCTTATCAATATAATAGTACCCCTGTGTACGTATTTCCTTAAAATTTTCAATTCCAATCGGAAGCTTTGTCCTGATCGCCATGGCACACTCCTCTGTTAATAATCATCTATTTATCCGCTTCATCGCCTTATCATTATCAGTATAGCATATCATATCTAACCACTGCAATACATCCTCCAAACCGATAATTTTTCTTTATATCCCTCTGCCAGAATACTAAAATGACCATAGTGATAACGAACCAAATTAACACTGAAAAAGCGAAACACTCAATACAGTTTTTTACTGCACAAAACACATAATCTCATGCCAAATGCTCTGTTCTCAAACACACTCTGCACTTTCCGGAATATACTATATAGAATCCACAATCCCTGTCAAAAGGAATCACACCATGCCAAACGCAAAGCTTGAAAATCTCCTCAATCTCGCCCTCTCTTCGACTGAAGCCGAGATGCAAAAATCCCAGGTTCTCGGCACAGGGTACACCCCCGCCACCAGAACCTGGGAATTAATCGTCAAATATCACGGACCACTCGAGCGTCTCGAATCAGAAGTGATCCACATCGAACCCCTGATCAACGGCTACGCTATCGCTACAGTGCGGGAGGACTTTGTGGACGCCTTCGCAGACCTCGACGAAGTCGAGTTTGTCGAAAAGCCCAAACGCCTGTATTTCGAGTGATTAACGGTACACAACCGAATTCCATCTCAGTTCATTCTTGAATGTCCTGATATCTGTATTCTTGTCAATCACGACAGCCTCGATACCCATCGCATCCGCCCAGTCTACCATCTGCTCAACAGTCAGGTCATAAGAGAATGCTGTGTGATGTGCGCCGCCTGCCAGAATCCACGCCTCCGCACCTACCGTGAGATTCGGCTGCGGCGTCCAGAATGCAGTTGCAACCGGAAGCTTCGGCATCGGCTTCTCCACTTTCTTGCAGTCAACCGCATTGATGATCAGGCGGAAACGATTGCCGAGGTCGATCAGTGAAGCTGCCACAGCAGGACCCGTCTTTGATGTAAATACAAGTCTTGCAGGATCTTCCCTGTTACCCATGGACAGCGGACATACCTTGATCGAGATATCGCCGTCCGCGATGCTCGGACATACCTCCAGCATATGCGCCTGCAAAATGCCTTCTTTGCCCGGCACGAAATTGTATGTGTAATCCTCCATAAAGGAAGTACCCTTCGCATCCTTGACATTGGAAGCCATAATCTTCATCAGACGAACCATCGCAGCCGTCTTCCAGTCGCCCTCGCCGCCGAATCCATAGCCTTTTTCCATCAGACGCTGGATCGCAAGCCCCGGGAGCTGCTTCAATCCGCCAAGCATGCCGAAATGTGTAACGATCGCGTGATAATCCCTCTCCTCGAGGAACTTCTCCATTCCAATCTCGATGCCAGCCTGCACTTCGACATGTCTTCTGAACTCTGCGTCATCCCTGCCCTCTGTCAGAATCTTATACCTGCTGTAATACTCGTCCGTCAGGTTCCTGATATCCGCAGCGGAAACCGCATCGACATACTCTGCCAGGTCATTGACATTGTAATGGTCAATCTCCCAGCCAAACTTGATCTGTGCCTCAACCTTGTCACCCTCGGTAACAGCCACATTGTTCATGTTGTCGCCAAAACGACACACCCTGATGTGGGAGGACTCCATCAATCCTACTGCAGTCACCATCCACTGTGCAATCTTCCTGATCACATCCGGATTCTGCCAGTGGCCGACCACAATCTTTCTCTCGATGCCCATGCGGCTCACGATATGGCCGTACTCGCGGTCGCCATGCGCTGACTGGTTCTCGTTCATGAAATCCATATCGATCGTGTCGTAAGGAATCTCCTCATTGAACTGTGTGTGAAAGTGCATCAGCGGCTTTCTGTACTCCTGCAGACCGAGAATCCAGGACTTTGCCGGTGAGAAGGTGTGCATCCATGTGATGACGCCCGCGCACTCCTCGTCAGCGTTCGCCTCATTAAACGTCTTTCTGATCACCGCATTTGTGATCAAGGTCGGCTTCCACACCACCTCGTAGGGCAGCAGACCAGACTTGTTCAGCCCCTCCACAATAATCTTTGAGTGCTCTGCCACGTTCCGAAGGCACTCATCGCCATATAAATCCTGTGAACCTGTCGCAAACCAAAACTTGTAATTTTTTCCTGTTTTCATCTTAACCCTCCGATTACATATTTTATAATATATTTTTACCATAAAATAAGAAAAGAAACAACATTTATTTTATCTAAAAATAAAATATTTTATTATGCATTAAATACAAAAAACGCGGACACCCGCCAGCAGCGTCCCTGCCATCAAACAATTTCTCCGTCCGCCATAAACTTCATGAAAAGTAACATACTGCCCTGCAAAAATGAATGAACTTCTATGAAAAAAATATCAAATATGTTATACTCTGTCTAAGCTTTATGTATCACTCGGCATATAAATGAGAATTGTATCAAATAAATCAGGAAAAGAGATGACACTGTTATGGAACCCGATTATTACATGAAACGCACACAACGGCTCCTGCTCCGCGGCTATCCCGTGGAACTCACAACAGTCGACTGCACCACGCCCAACGCCCCCATTGTATACTGGCACTGGCATGACGAGATAGAATTTCAATATATTCAAAAAGGACAGGCATACATAACCTGTGATGAAGACAATATCACGGTCTCCGAGGGCGATATCGTCTTCATCAATCAGGCTGTCAGGCATTTTATCACACCAGCCGGAGCTGATGGTGTCATTTTCAGTTCTGTCATCGTGAATCCATCCTTTATCCTTGGATTTGGTCAGATAGAACTGGAAAACAAATATATCACCCCCATTATCGCCAACCAGTCCTTCAATCATCTGCACATCACAGGTGATGACAGCCTGTACCAGCAATTTCTGCCACACCTGAAACAACTGATCACACTCAATCAGGACTGTCCGTCCGGTTACGAGCTGCTGTCAAAAGCATGTATTCTGCAATTGTGGAATCTCCTGTACAGCCAGCTCCCTTCCAGGACAGCCGCCAGCTCTAAGATCTCTGCACGCACTGCCAATCAGGATGCACAGCGGACCAAGCAGGCCATGATCTACATTCAGGAACATTTTATGGAATCTGTCACATTAGATGACATTGCCGACGCTATCCTTGTCAGCAAAAGTGAGTGCTGCCGCTGCTTCAAGCGGGCTGCCGGACTCTCCCCGATCGAGTATCTTATGAAATACCGCATCGCCGAATCCACCAAGTACATGCACCGCAAGACACATGAATCCATCTCTGAGATAGCTGGCGCTGTTGGTTTTAATAACATAAGTTATTTTAATAAAGTGTTCAAAAAATTCATGGGCTGCACACCGACAGAATACCGCCAGTCTCTCAGGAGAGAGATGCCGCCGCCCTTTACTCAGATTTAAAAGCGCCCCTGCTGACAGTCCGTTTTCATCCACTCTGTATCCATCGGCGGCCGCTCCGTTCCGCGCGTCAGATAAAACCTGTCGTACCGCATACCGGAAGAAAGGGCATATACATGCAGTATATGTTCTCCTTCCTCCAGCTCCATCTCCGCTGCCGGTATCCAGCAGTAAACCTGTTCTGCCTCATATCGCCACAGGCTGCCATTTCCGTACAGCCTTTCACGCGGCAGAATGCTCCCATCTGTTCCGATACCGAAAAAGCCTTCCTCACGCACATTGAATTTGGACAACATCCATAGAGTATATGTTCCGCCCGCACATCCAATGCGATAGTTCAGGCTGGGTGCGTTTTCCGGTTCCCAGCTTAATTCCGGCGTCCTGATGTACATGGCAATTCCGCTTCGTCCAAAGGATTCACTGCTGCAGTGTCTCCACAGCCCATCCTCTCTGGCGGAATCCGCCCATGCACAGTCACTCTCTGCCAGTGCTGCTGCTGCATCAATCTGTATCGCACCGTCTGCTTCCTCAAAAATATGCCTCCCCCGCGTCAGATACCAGTCTGCTGTCACACTGTTTCCAAAGCATTCCGCCTGCATCACCTGGCAGGTTACAGTAAGCGTGTCACTGTCATTCACAGGTGCGGCATAAAATATTGGCCGGGGCAGCAGCTCACACTTCCCATAAAATGAGTCACACCATGTATTCATTTCCCATTCCGCTGGCAGAGGCTGCGCCCCCCTGACACCGGCCAGGTTATTTTCCATTCTGGGCTTTGTGTAAATCACAATGCGCGAAAAAGCAAAATACCGGTCTAATGCCCACACGCAGAGCTGATGCTTTCCTGCATCGGGAACGGAAAGGTTCAGATATAGGCGGTCCACGTTGTTGAGCACATTCTTCTTCCAGTTCCCGCGCCACTCATCGTTGGAAAGAGACTCCGCAACCTGTATTGGTCCCCCGTCCACGGATATCCCTATCCGAATCCTGCCAGCGGAATTAAGCGAAGGAAAACGGTGTATCTCCAGCAGGAAATCTCCCCCGCTGCGCACCGCAAAAGTGTAGTGAAGCGGCTCTGCTTCCGCCAGCTCCCCCGGTTCTCTCTGGACACACGCTTCCGTCAGGCTTCCCTGCATACGCCCAAGTCTGCGGATCAGTTTAAAATCCCCGGACTGCTGGTTTTTGCTGTCCAGCACAATCAGCCCGTCCTCCTCCGGCACACAGTCAGCTTCTTCATATTCCTGCTTTATCGTCCTGACCGGAATGTGCTGGCTGCTTCCGTCGTTCCTGTTTTCTACCACCAGCTCTCCCCTGCGGTCATCAGAGACATCAGCCACACCAATGAGAATTCTCTTTTCCCTGTGAACCACTGCCCTCTTTTCCGAAAGCGTCATCCATTCCGGCGCCTGCAGGCTCACTTCAAACTCGCCGGTTCCCATATTGCCAATGTCAATCCATTTTTCCCCGGGAACCGCAAAGCAGAGCTCCCTATCCCCATTCCAGATGTCGATGCGCATGGAAGGTTCACCCCAGGCTTTCAATGGCGGCGTACAGACCGGCATCATGGCGGCTCTCGGAGGCGGAAAACCCTCCGGATTCAGGATGCCGTTCCATTTTCCACCGCACATCACATGATTGTAATAGTGCAGCAGCCGACTGCGCGCATCCTCCGCCTCCCTCGATTTCCCTGTATAGAAAGCCGCCGCCTGCATATTCCCGCGATCGTACATCAGTGTGCTCCTGTCCCCATAATAATAGGCAAGATTCGTAAAATAAGCAGCATGAATCCGCATCAGCACCAGCTGGAAAAAAGCGTCCCTCTCCTCTGCAGGCAGTTTCTCATACAGCATGTTTCCCTGCAAAAACAGTTCCTCGTATCGGCGGATGCGCACCGCTGCCTCATCGCCGTACGCGGTCTGTGAAAAGGCATCATAGTCCATGTTTTCTACTTTGCGCACATTGGTCAGCTGGGAGAAATCATTGAGCAGCCTGGATACCTGCCTGCCGATTTTTCCTGTAAAAGTATTGTCAATCCAGTCCGCGACAAACGCATCTACATCCTCTGTCAGAGCCCCTTTTTTGCCGATTTCCCATGCCAGCCGCAGGAAGAAGGTGATTTCCTGTTCCAAGGGTTTCATTGCCCCGCTGTTGAGCACCCACAACTTGCGGATTCCCTCATTCCACGCTTTCCGCAGCTCATTTCCGGTGTGTGCGAGCGGAATGGAACAGATAAATACATAGGACATGCTTGGCGGAGACCAGTAGGAATTGTGGTAGTAAATACCATTACCGCCCCTGCGCCCCTTCTCCTCCGCAGACGGATAGCGCCGGATATATCCATAATTGTCATTTGCCCACACCAGCGTCATGTCTTCTGGTATTTTCAACCCGTTGTCATACAGCTCCAGCACTTCCTTATAAGGAATAAAAGTCATCATCGTCTCACGGCCAAGTGTGTCCTTCAGGATTTCGCGCTGGTCCGCGATGATCTTCTCAAGGAGCTCCACTTTGGCATTTCTGATCTCATCCTCCGTCTTTCCTTCCAGATTCTTTGTCTCAAAGCCGGAATCGTGAATGCCGCGCATTCCAAGTGTGTAACACACCTCAAAATCCCGATTCTGCTCCACACTCTCCCTCCAGTATTCCCGCAGAATATCCCTGTTCCTTCCCTCAATGGAATAGTCATAGACCGCATCAGCATAACCCTTTTTCTGAATCCATGGCTTCCATTCCCGGTTGTTGGACCGCATCAGCATATCACAGTGGGAAGTTCCGACCACAATCCCCATCCGGTCTGCCAGCGCGCCGTTTTCCGGTGTCAGGTTGAAGGAATTCACATGCATCGCCGGCCAGATATAGTTGGCTTTCAGGCGCAGCAGCAGTTCAAACACCCTCTCATATGTCTTTGTGCCGATCGTCGGCTCTTTCATATAATTCTGTACCCATGATTCCAACTCTTCCTCATCGTTGAGAAAAATCCCGCGGTATTCTACCGAAGGATAATCCTCCTTGGTATAATCCTCCGGCAGCACGAACTCCTGCTTTTTCTGCACAGGCACATCTGCCCAGAAATACCATGGCGAGACACCCAGCGCTTCACACAAATCATAGATCCCATAAATCGTTCCACGCCTGTCGCTGCCTGCAATAACCAGCCTCCCCCCGCAAATCCTGTGCAGATACGCTTCCTTGCGCAGATGGCCCGCCTCATCATGCAGGTCTGCAGAGTCCACAAGTTCCCTGACCACGGCTGACACATCCAGCGTTCCGACCAGAATCTCTGCAGTGCCTTCCTCCCTGTCCATTCTGCTGTCATCCTGTGCTGTCTGTGCCGATATGCCCAGTGTCCGCTCCAAATCCTTAACCAGACTGGCAGCAGCGATCTTTACGGCCTCCGTTTCGCCCCCATCGATCCGTATCACACAATGCTGCCCTCTTTTTAATTGAAAATCCATTCTTACCCTCCTAATCGCAAATAAATGACCAAGCACCTACCACTATCCTACACTGAAATAAATCTTTTTTCAGCGCCTTTATTGCCAGAAACATTACCTATATTGACTTTGTAATCTGCAACAGACAGCCTGACGCGCGGGCACCCGTCAGCTCCAGCTGACATACTTCCTCTGTGTGCCCGTGTGCAGAAAAAAATTGACAGGCACCACTTACTGGTGCCTGTCCCCAAAATGCTATTTAATTTTCCGGTTCTATCAAACCATACGTATTTCCCTTGCGCTTGTAAACTACATTCACCTCATCCGTCTCCGCGTTGCAGAATACATAGAAATCATGTCCTAGAAGTTCCATCTGAACACATGCGTCCTCAGCATACATCGGCTTGATGTCAAACTTCTTAGTGCGGACAATCCGTACTTCCTCATCATCCTCATCATAACTATTCTCTATGAAGTCGGTTCGAAGGCTCGCCGCACCTGCCTGCTGATCTGCCCTGAACTTGTTTCTGTATTTCTTTAGCTGCCGCTCAATCACCTCTGCCGCAAGGTCAATTGATACATACATATCAT
This sequence comes from uncultured Lachnospiraceae bacterium, assembly GCA_947177165.1. Classification (GTDB taxonomy): domain Bacteria; phylum Bacillota; class Clostridia; order Lachnospirales; family Lachnospiraceae; genus COE1. Next base: position 13,168 of record CAMWTP010000029.1, on the reverse strand, counting down.
TGCTCACCTGTTCTGAACGAATAATATTTCCCTTCACAGGAATGGTGACTTCAATTTTCTGCCTCTCCTTCTCAACACTTAATGTCGCGTGTACCTCCGTTTCTGGCGTGAAATATTTCTCCAGCTTGCCAATTTTGTCCTCGACTGCAGCCTTTAATCCAGGCGTTACATCAATGTTCTTACCGCTGATAATAAATTTCATTCTGTCCACATCCCTTCGCACTTAATTTCGCAATTAAGTATGTCACCTTAATTGTATTTTGATTATACCATATTCCCATATTTTTTCCAACATCTTTTGTAATTAATTATAAATATTTTGCTTTTTTACATCTTTTTTTAGACACTTTTTATGCATGGGCACGTCTTCACCAATGTCAATGCATTTGTCATTAGTTTTCCCAAAAATTTCAATTTTCGTGCTTTTTAACAAAACATTTTTTCGCATATCACTCTTCTGTTTTCCACAAGAAAACCCGTTCCTGTCTGTGGATAATGTGGATAACTCGGTGTATAAGTCGATTTATAGCCACTTTTCCCTTTTTTTCATGTGGATAAATTGTGAACATATAAAAAAATGACTGTTGTGTCATAAAATAGTAGCGATATTTTTTTGTGCACTTTTTTCCAATCCATATATGCAGAATTCAAATCAAGCAGGGGAACGGCCTTGCACCTGCCCGCCGCACACCCCATGCGCCGCCTTATCCACATATTTCCTCTGTATGGGGCTGTTGCAGCAAAAAGGTGGGCAATCACTATCGCCCACCTGAAAATAAATATATAGATGTATCCTAAAAGATTCTTCTCACTGATAAGACATTCCGATATGTTGCACTTGAAACAATAATACCTGTCTTTGATGTGCTGGCGTGAACAATCTGTCCGTTGCCGACATAAAGACCTACATGACCAGAATAGCAGACAATATCACCTGGCTGCGCATTGCTGAGTCCTCCGACATCATACCCCTGGCTTCTCAAAGCCGATGAGGAATGCGGCAGACTCACGCCAAAGTTAGAGTACACACTCATAACAAAACCAGAGCAGTCTGTACCGTTTGTAAGGCTTGACCCTCCCCATACATACGGATTGCCAACAAACTGTGTCGCATAGTCAATAACAGACTTACCCATCTCGCTTCCTTCTGATGATGCCGCAATACTTCTCGCAGACTCGATTGTGGCCTGATTTGCCGCAGATCTCTGTGCCTGCGCTTCTGCCTGTCTCTGTATTCTCGCTGTCTCTGTCGCCGCTGCGGCAGCCCTGGCCTCCTCGCGCGCCCTGGCCTCCTTGGCAAGTCTTACTTCCTCTTCCTCTCTTGACTCAGCATGTACAAAATCAGTTCTGAGATTTATATAGTCCTTTGAAACATACCCGTCACCCTCTTCGATGGCAATCTTAACCCATCCATCAAGCTCCTCGAGTACCACCAGCTCCTCGTTGATCGGCACAAGTCCAAGTACTGCCGACTCCGTGGTTGCATCCTGCCGAACCTTAAGCGTCGTGGTATTTACGACAGCATATGTCGTTCCGACTTCTTTCGCAAGCTCTTCCGCCTGTTTTCCAGCCGCACAGAACTCACCCTTGACATATCCGGTACAATTTCCTGATACGATCTTATACCAGCCATCTTTCTCCTCGATAAACTCGCCGACAGACTTATCGTAGAGTTTCCCGACAATCTCGCCGTCCTCGCTCGGTGTACTTCTGACATTTACATAGTTCGTCACCTGAGCAATAACAAGCCCTGAGAAATCCTGCGCATCTTCCTGTGTCTCCTCCGCGGATGCTGTCTTCTCTTCGATCTCAATATTATCATAGGTATCTGTTGCAGAAAAACCTGCGCTGACCTGAAAATCATCCGTCTCCTCGGAACGATCCTCTGTTTCGGTCGTTTCCTCTGTTGACGTCTCTACGTCTGTTGTCTCTGTTTCCGTCGTTTCCGTGTCAATCGTTTCCGTTTCGCCTGTCTCTTCACCCGATGTCTCATACTCAGAGGACTCCTCCGTTGAAGATTCCTCTTCTGTCGTTTCCTGAGGCAAAGTATTCTCCTCCGCAGTTTCCTCATTTGAAGCTTCACTATTCGATTCTTCTTCGCCCGAAGTCTCCTGTTTCGGAAGCTCCCACTCTGTTCTCAGTTCTGTCGAGAACTCTGTTTCCTGTTCCTGCTGTGCCTCGCCTTCAACTGTCAATATCTCTGTCTCAACTTCGCTGATCGATTCACTCAATGCCTCTGTGAATTCCGTTGATATTTTCGCAGTCGCCGCATTTGTATTTGACCGGACAATATTACTCGGTGTATCTGCTAACGCTACCTTCTCCGATGCTTTTATAATATTAGGCTGTAAACCTGATGCGCTTTCAAGATAAGCTATGTTCTGAACAACCTCCACCTGAAGATCCTGTATCGTGCTGCCTTCATCCAACACAACAGCAACTCCTGCTGCTGGTACATCTGATGAATTGTGAATCTTTGCTTCAAGTGTCATCTGGTAGCCGGATAGCGAAAGTGTTCCGACAAGAGCACACGCCGCTGCCTTCACGCCGTACTTGTTCATGATTAATCCTCCATTGTGTGGTGTATGTGATGTATCGCAACTGTTTCATAATTTCGATAATTATTACGAAATTATTACACCCATGAAATAAATTATCACATTTTGCCGCAAATGTCAAGATGTCTTTTTGCACTCAGATGCACTCACTCCGCAAAAAGTGCTGTTTTTCAAACAAGTAATTTGTCTACTTTCGCTATTTTCTTCCCTATTTTTCCACTTTTCTATCTTTTTTGACCATATTATTAGCATTTTCGACTATTTATATATTTATAAATATTTTCGTAACTTTTACAATTTTTCTGCGGTTAAAAATGCGTGCGCCGAGTGAACGGCATTCGCTCCGTCCGCCACTGCCGTGATAATCTGACGCATCGCTTTTTTCCTGATATCACCCGCCGCAAAAATACCTTTTTCCGATGTCACACAAGTTTCATCTGCTATGACATATCCCTTCTCATCCACTTTCACAAGGTTCCTGAAAATGTCTGTGTCCGGCACGATGCCGACGGCTATGAACACGCCTTCCACATCAAGCCGATACCGACCGCCGCTCTTATTGTCACAAATGTCGATTCCTTCCACCATCTCTTTGCCTATAATCTCTTTCACTTCACTGTTCCAGAGCACTTCAACATTCTCAAGAGATAACAGCCTTTTCTGCAGACTGCCTGCTGCCCTGAGCTGGTCTCGCCGATGTATGAGATAAACTTTTTTGCAGATACCCGCCAGAAAAATCGCGTCCTCCACAGCAACATCGCCGCCTCCAACCACTGCCACCGCACTATTTCTGTAAAACGCACCGTCACAAGTCGCACAGTACGACACACCCATACCGGAAAGCTCCTTTTCACCCGGCACGCCGAGCATCGAATGGGAAGCTCCCGTGGCGAGAATAACCGTTCTGGTCTGGAACACAGATTTGTCCGTATGAACAGTATACACGATTTGTTGTCCTGCACCGCGCTCTATCCGCTTCACATCAGCAGCGATAAACGCTGCCCCAAGCCGGTCCGCATGCTCCCGGAACCGGTCAGCTAAGTCGCCTCCGCTCAGTCCCGGAAGCCCCAGATAATTATCCACCTCATACGTACTCAGTACCTGTCCGCCGCTGACAGGACTTCTGTCGATCACTGCCGCCTTTAACCCAGCTCTCACTGCATAGATTGCAGCTCCCATTCCTGCTGGTCCCGAACCGATTATCAATAAATCATATATCCCATTTTCCATCATGTCCAACCTCCGTCTAATGTTATGACCTGCCCTGTCAAATACTCATTGCCAGTGCACAATAGTTTCACAAGCTCCGCTACTTCCTCCGGACGTCCAATCCGGTCAGCCGGTATTTCATCCACCAGTGTTTTCATCTCCTCCTCGTCAAAGCACCGGTTCATATCCGTGTCAATCACACCGCAAGCGACCGCATTCACCTGTATATTGACAGGTCCCAGCTCCTTTGCGAGCGCGCGCGTAAACGCATTCACCCCGCCTTTCGACGCAGAATAGGCCACCTCCATCGATGCCCCGACATTTCCCCACACGGAGGAAATGTTGACAATCTTCCCCTGACGGCGTCTCACCATCTCCGGCACAGCATACTTGCATGTCAAAAAGCATGCACTTAAATTGGTATCGATTATCTCATGCCACTCCTGATAAGTCATATCCGCCAAAAGTCCGATATAAGAAATTCCTGCATTGTTTATCAAAACGTCAAGATGTGAAATGTCACGAAACATTTCAATTACGCTCTCCTCATTGGAAATCGGAAAAGCATAACAGTTACATTTTATTCCATACCTCCCCTGAAGTTCCTCTGCCAGACTGTTGAGCAGCTCTACGTTCCTGTGACACGTCATATATAAATCATATCCCAATGACGCGAGCATCGATGCGACCGCCTTCCCGATCCCCCTTGATGCCCCCGTGACGAGCGCTTTTTTTCTGTCCGCTCCAGACATTACTATCATTTCTCCTTTCCGTTGTCTCATACAATGCACTGCCAAAGGAAACAGCCGCAGATCACCGCGGCTTGTCCATGAAACATATTAATCCTGTGCGATAACTTCCTTATAAAATTCAGAGTAATCTTTTCGCATATCCTTCGTAAACTGTATCGCTGTTCTTGGATGCTGGTTCAGAAGTCCCGTCATCATATACTGGAGATCAAATCCCCACACGACACCATCCTCCTTGAGTTTATTCATATACTGCTCGATAAACTGGATTACATAGTAATTATTGTATCTTGGATTGTGCAGGAAGCCAAGCAGCAGCTCCATCGCACAGTTTCCCGCACCTCTGCCCATACCTGAGTACGTGGCGTCAAGCCAGTCAACGCCATCGCCGACAGCCTCGATCGTATTTGCAAATGCAAGCTGCTGATTGTTGTGTGCATGGATGCCAAGCTTTTTGCCATACTTGCCCGCAAACTCCATATAAGTGTCCGCAATACGCGCGATCTGCTCCGGATACAGCGAACCATAGCTGTCGACAATATAAAATACGTCTGCAGAAGTTTTTCCCAAAATATCCAGTGCCACACGCAGATCATTCTCCTGTCCGCTGGATATCGCCATAATATTACAGCTTACCTCGTACCCTTTTTTTTTGGCATCCTCTATCATGTCGGCCGCTGCAGGTATTGTGTTCAGGTAAGTCGCAACACGAATCAGATCAATCGGGCTTTCTGACCGGCTGACAATATCTTTCTTGTAATTGCATCTCCCGACATCTGCCATGACTGCAATCTTGAGATCCGTATCGTTATCCCCGACGATCTCCCGGATATCGTCATCGTCACAGAACTTCCATTTGCCGAATTTGCTCTCGTCAAACATATCCCTTGATGCCTTATACCCCATTTCCATATAGTCCACGCCGGCCTTGATATTTGCCCTATATAATGCCTTGACAAACTCATCTGTAAAATAAAAGTCATTTACCAGTCCGCCATCTCTCAATGTCGCATCCACCACTTTGATGCTCGAACGATAGTCCATTAAACTAACAATCTCTTTCATTTTCCTCTTCTCCTACATTGCTTTATTTACAGTCCCAACTTCAATATAGCATTACAGCTTTAAAAATTTTATCACTTTAAAGTGCAAAAGTCAATCCCCTTCCGATTCTTTGCCAAGTATCCCTTATAAACGAAAGAGATGTTTCCCGACAGATCATTTCTTTCAAAACATCTCACGAAAAACATCTCAATCAATTTGTATTATATGACCATTTCCAATAAAACGGACAAATTATCTCTTACTGAACTGCGGAGCGCGACGGGCCGCTTTGAGACCGTACTTCTTTCTCTCCTTCATACGAGGATCACGTGTAAGGAAACCTTCCTTCTTGAGCACTGGTCTGTAATCGGAATCCGCCTGCAATAACGCTCTGGAGATACCGTGTCTGATCGCGCCGGCCTGTCCTGTGTAGCCGCCGCCCTTTACGTTTACAAGAACATCAAACTTGTCAACAGTATCTGTAGCCGCCAGCGGTTGACGAACGATAACCTTCAGTGTCTCTAACCCAAAATAGTCGTCAATCCCTCTCTTGTTGATCGTGATGTTACCTGTACCCGGTGTCAGATATACTCTGGCGATCGATTTCTTTCTTCTACCTGTTCCATAATATCTAGAAGCATTTGCTGCTTTTGCCATTTTCATTTCCTCCTTTATCTATACACTGATTAAAATGTCAATGTCTCAGGCTTCTGAGCTGCATGCTTGTGCTCAGGTCCTGCATATACGAAGAGTTTCTTGTACATTTCACGTCCCAAAGGTCCTTTGGGAAGCATACCCTTAACTGCATGCTCGATCACCTCTTCCGGTCTCTTGTTCAACTTCTCTCTCAAAGTCGCTGACTTCATACCGCCAACATACTCTGAGTGATGATAGTAAACTTTCTGATCAAGCTTCTTGCCTGTCACTGCAACCTTCTCAGCGTTGATGATGATCACATAATCACCTGTATCAATATGAGGAGTGAAAATCGGCTTCTTCTTTCCTCTCAATACGCTCGCAACCTCTGATGCCAAGCGTCCTAATGTCATGCCAGTAGCGTCTACTACATACCACTTTCTATCAATTGTAGCTGGGCTAGCCATAAATGTTTTCATTATGTTACCTCCATATACTTAGCCTGTCGGCTCTCCTTTGACGGTTATTCCTGCCTGAATCCACTGATACGGAATGTCCGGACCGCACCACACAGACTCACAAGTCACCTAGATACCCGGGCTGACACCTCTGCAAATATCGGGGCTTTGATATTATGCAATCACATGTCGCCACATTGAATTATTATATTATACGGTTCCTGGTGTGTCAAGACCCAAATTGCCAAATTTATCCCAATTCTCGTCTCTGCCACCCGCTTTTTATCCTGTACACACACTCCTTTACACGCCTGCTAAACAGATTGTCCATTTTCCCCTGTAAATTCATACTTTACCAGAGTCAGTCCGCATGCGGGCGCCGTTGGTCCTGCTTTTGTGCGGTCACAGGCTGCTATAATTTCATCCATTTTCTCCGGTGACAGATTGCCTCTTCCCACTTCCATCAACGTTCCTGCAATAATACGGACCATATTGTATAAAAACCCTGAGCCTGTCACCTGTATCGCGATCAGATCTCCTGCTTTTTCTACATTGATATCATAGATCGTCCTCACTGTCGTTTCCGCTGTCGTATACACGCTGCAAAAGCTCCTAAAATCATGCTCGCCTTTCAAATAATCTGCCGCCCTCCGCATCTTCACTATGTCGAGCGGCACATAGGTGAAATGTGAATAGAGCCTGTATACCGGCATCGGAAACGCACTGTTCAATATCTTGTACTCATATGTTTTCCTGCTGTCCTGCCGTCTGGGATGAAAATCAACTGGCACTTCCCTTGATGCCTGGATTCGCACATCCTCAGGGAGTCTCTGATTCAATGCATAGGAAAATTTTTCTGCAGGCATTCTCGCCTGTGTGTCAAATACCGCTATATTTCCGAGCGCATGCACACCGGTGTCGGTCCTCGACGCTCCGATCACCCTGATATCTTCTCTCAAGAGAGCACTCAGCGCTTCATTGAGCACCGACTCGATTGTCGTCACATTCGGCTGAAGCTGCCATCCATGATAATTCGTGCCGTCGTAGGCAACAGTCAGCATTACCCGTTTCATTCTATCCTGTCTCCTCCTGCAGTTCCTCACATCATAATCCGTATTAAATCACACAACGCGCATAACCATCCGGACAGATGAAACATCCATCGGTATTATACTATCAGACTCCCCAACAATACCGGCATCAGTTTTCCTGCCGCGATCCCGCCCGCAAGATAACAGATTACAATCACATACGCGATATAATCTCTCTTTTCATAGTGAAGCGGCTTCATCCTGGTGCGATGGTCTCCTCCCCTGTAACAGCGCGCCTCCATCGCCATGGCAAGGTCATTGGCACGCCGGAATGCTGATATGAAAAGCGGCACCAGCAAAGGCACCAGACTCTTTGCTTTTTTGATCAGATTCCCGCTGTCAAAATCAGCACACCTGGCAAGCTGCGCCTTCATGATTTTATCGGTCTCCTCCATTAAGATAGGGATAAATCTGAGCGCAATCGACATCATCATGGCAATCTCGTGCACCGGCACTTTGATCTTATTCAACGGCCTCAACATCTTCTCGAGTCCGTCTGTCAGCTGATTTGGCGTCGTCGTGAGCGTCATCACAGAAGAACCGATGATCAGAAAGCCTAACCGTATTGCCAGCAATACCGCAAGTCTGAGTCCTTCCTGCGTGATCGTAAGCTTCCAGACATGCACAATCGGCTCTCCCGGTGTCAGGAATAAGTTAAATATAATTGTCAGTGACAACAAAAAAACAATCGATTTCATTCCCTTTACCATGAACTTGAACGGAACCTTTGACAGCTTGATCACGAGCGCAAGAAACAATGCAGCCACCAGATATCCCCAGAATCCGTCAAATACAAACAGAGAGATGATAAAGAGAATCGTTGTCCCAAGCTTCACACGGGGATCAAGTCTGTGTATTACGGAGTCCGCCTGATAATATTGTCCTAATGTGATATCTCTAAGCATAATCCGCCACCTATCTTTCCTTTCGCGCTGCCGCAAGCCTTATTAAATAACTTTTAATCTCATCTCTTGCTTCCTCGATCGTTGTAACTTCATCACTGACATCATAGCCATGGTTCCGCAAATCTTTCATAATGTATGTCACCTGCGGCGCCGCAAGTCCGATCTCCTCCAGCTCCTGATAGTGTCTGAACACTTCCCCCGGCTCGTCGTCATACATCACACAGCCCTTATTCATGACGATAATCCTGTCGACATATTTCGCCACATCATCCATACTGTGTGATACTAATAAAACCGTGATACCTGTCTCCTTTTTCAATTTGGAAATCTGGTCAAGAATCTCATCACGCCCCTTCGGATCGAGGCCTGCTGTCGGCTCATCCAATATCAGCACATCCGGCTTCATGGCAAGCACTCCCGCAATCGCAACGCGCCTTTTCTGCCCGCCTGAGAGATCAAAAGGCGACTGATAAAAATACTCATCCTCAAGTCCCACCAGTTTTAATGCCTCATACGCCCGCAGATCGATTTCCTTTTTCGATAATCCCAGATTTTTCGGTCCAAAGCACACATCTGCAAAAACATCTGTCTCAAAAAGCTGATGTTCCGGATATTGAAATACAAGCCCGACCTTGCTGCGCAATTTTTTCTTATCAAAATCCTCCGCGTCAATATCTTCCCCGTTAAAATAAATATTTCCCGAAGTCGCCTTCATCAGTCCGTTGAGGTGCTGAACCAGTGTGGACTTTCCGGAACCTGTGTGACCGATCAGTCCGATAAACTGTCCATCCGGTATCACCAGACTGATATTGTCCAGAGCCCTCACCGCCATCGCGGTATCTTCCCCATATATGTGACTTACTTTATCCAATATGATAGGCATATCTGTCCACCCTTCCCATGATTTCTCACAAAATTCTATGCTCCAGTCTCACCGGTACATCGCTCAAACGCTTCCAGAAATTCCTGATTGGTCAGCACTCCCCTGGGCATGGGAAATCCTTCCTTACGCAATTCATGCGCCAATAATGTCACCTGCGGCACATCGAGTCTGAGTTCTTTTAACTGCTCCACCTCAGAAAACACCTCACGCGGTGTTCCCTGGAGTGTAATCTGTCCCTTATCCATCACGTAAACCTTATCCGCATAGATCACTTCTTCCATGTAGTGGGTAATCAGTATCACGGTAATGCGCTCCACATCGTTCAGCGCCCTCACCGCACGTATAACCTCCTTGCGCCCTTGCGGGTCGAGCATTGCAGTCGGCTCGTCGAGGACAATGCATTTGGGATGCATGGCGATCACTCCCGCTATGGAAACTCTCTGTTTCTGTCCGCCGGATAATTTGTTAGGAGAAAACTTCCGAAACTGATACATTCCCACTGCCTTCAGGCTTTCCTCCACGCGCTCCCAGATCTCCTTCGTCGGCACCCCCATATTCTCAGGGCCAAATCCCACATCCTCCTCAACAATCTGACCGATAATCTGGTTGTCGGGATTCTGAAAGACCATCCCTGCCGTCTGCCTGATATCCCACACTGCCGCATCGTCCCTGGTATCCTTTCCATCTACCCACACCGTTCCCTCTGTAGGATACAGAATCGCATTCAGATGCTTTGCCAGTGTCGACTTACCAGAACCGTTATGCCCCAGTATCGCCACGAAGTCCCCCTGCCGGATGTCAAGATTCACGTCATCCACAGCAGTGGTGATACCCTCCACATTGCCTTCCTCGTCGCGCCGTATATACTCATAAACCAGATCCCTGACTTTGATTATCCCCATACCTGCCCTCCATATATCTATGAAAAATACTGCCCTGCGCGCTGTCTCAGAATTTCTTAGGCGAAACCTGTTTCATCCTGTCTGTATCTTTTGCAGACTTAGAAGTTCTTTTCACACTATCCTCATCCATCTGCTGCTGCATAAACGCCTGATAAAGCTTTCTCCGCTGCAATACCTCTTTATGTTCTCTGTCTGATTCAATCTGCCGCTTAATTGTCTCCGCAAGCCATATTGCCCGTATCTTCTCAAGGATTTCGTCCTCCTTGCTTTTGGATGTCCCTGTCATCCTGTCTGTGTACTCTTTTCCGTAGAACTGTGTCTGCTGCTGACGCCGCTTATTGCTCTTGTACTCCTCATCCCATTTTTGTATTTTTTCCCGCTCTTTCTCTTTCTCCTTCTGCTTCTTATAGCTTGCTTTTGCAGTCGCTGTGCTGGCATAGACCTTAGCAGGTCTGGCATTGACCGTTTTCGCACCGAAATAATTGGCAGTGTACGCATTATATACATTTGCGCCTGGATTGTTTGCCGAAAACGGATTGTTACCATTCATCCCCTGAGCTGCAGCAGTATTCGCTGTCGCATTGGATGGAAAAATATCGTTCGGATTGCTCATCAGATACTCATAAGCCTCCTGCACCTTGATATAATATTCCTGTGCATTCCTATTCGGATTTACATCAGGATGATACAGCTTTGCCTTATATCGATAAGCCCTCTTGATCTGTTCCTCCGCAGCATCCTCGCGTATTCCCAGATAATAACATGCCTCTTTTCTTGTCATATCACATATTCCTCCAAAAAACCGTAAAAAATTTGCTATTTCCTAACAGTTTCTGTGTATGGACAACTACCGCTACTTTGGCTGATATCTCCAGATAACCATTCAGAAATATAGGCATCCTATCTACATGCATTCCTGTATTTCTGAATAATTGTCTATCGTTAATTGCCAAAAACGCTCCCAAAATATGGGAGCGCCAAAAATACAATTTTCTGTTATACCAGTTCCAGTACTACCTGCATAGCACCATCGCCCTTACGCTGACCGATCTTGATGATTCTGGTATATCCACCATTGCGTCCAACATACTTTGGTGCAATTTCATCAAATAATTTTGCCACAAGATCGAGCTCCTTTGTATTTCTCTTCTTGCCGGCATTCTTTGTCGGAACTTCCTTGACTGTATATAATACCTTGAGCATCTGATGTCTCGCATGAAGTCTTGAAGGCAGATCTTTCTTGATTTCCTTCTCTACTTCATCATAGACAGTAACTTTCTTACCGTCCTTCACCTCTTTCACTCTCTTGCCATCCTTGTCTTTTCTGGCAACCTTAGCTGTGACCTTCACCATCTCATAGTTATCTTTTTCCTTCACAGCCAACGCGATGAGACCTTCCACGATCTTCTGAACTTCCTTCGCTCTCGCCTCTGTTGTGATGATTCTGCCATCCTTGCTGGCAATCAGTGATGTAACCTGGCCTCTTAATAATGCCTTTCTCTGATCCGATGTTCTTCCGAGTTTTCTATAACCTGCCATAACTGGCTCCTTTCATTGTGAGGACACATCACCTGCAAAATGCAGCAACACACTGACATTATGTAGGCTACCCTCATTGGTGGAACAAATGACAACGCCCTTTGGACTTACTTATCAAATGTTGATTAATATATTCCATCTTTGAGCACAAACGCGAACGCTTTGGAATTACCGCATCTGTGTATCTGTTCAGCCTGCATCTTCATCCGCACTAGTCTTCAATCGGATTCAGCTGTAAGCCCAACTCCTTTAACTTAGCCAATACCTCGTCCAGAGACTTGCGTCCCAGGTTGCGGACCTTCATCATATCTTCCGATGTACGGTTCGTCAACTCCTCGACGGTATTGATACCTGCCCTCTTCAGACAGTTGTAAGAACGAACTGATAACTCAAGCTCGTCGATGCTCATCTCGAGCACTTTCTCCTTCTCATCGTCCTCCTTCTCGATCATGACTTCCGCATTCTTCGCATTCTCAGAGAGATTGATGAAAAGTTTTAAATGTTCGCTCAACACCTTAGCAGCGAGACTCACTGCCTCATCTGGCGCTAAAGTAGCATCTGTATAAACATCCAACGTAAGTTTATCATAGTCAGTAATCTGACCTACACGGGTATTTTCTACGGTAACATTTACCCTCTCTACAGGAGTGTATATAGAGTCCACAGCTATGACACCGATTGGCAAATCCTCGCTCTTATTTTTATCTGCGCTGATATAGCCCCTACCCTTTGTAATGATTATTTCCATGTAAAGTTTACTGTCCTTGCCGCCATTCAATGTCGCGATGACCTGATCCGGATTCATGATCTCAATATCCTGATCAACCTGAATGTCAGACGCCCTGACAACACCTTCACCCTCGAAATCGATAATTGCCTTTTTTACTTCATCCGTCTCGCAGCTGTTTTTGATCGCCAGACTCTTAAGATTCATGATGATTTCCGTCACATCTTCCTTCACTCCCGGAATCGAACTGAACTCATGCAGAACACCATCAATCTTAACCTGACTTACAGCTGCACCAGGTAGGGAAGCAAGCATAATTCTTCTAAGAGAATTACCCAGTGTAATTCCGTATCCTCTCTCCAAAGGCTCCACGATAAATCTACCATACCTTTTGTCCTCAGAGATTTCTGCCACTTCAATATTTGGACTGTCAAAATCAAATGCCAACACTGTAAATACCCTCCTTT
>CAMWTP010000028.1 GCA_947177165.1 uncultured Lachnospiraceae bacterium | reverse complement strand
ATAATATATACTGCAACTAATGTAATAATAATTGGGAAAAATAATGTGCAATTACTAATAATAACTTGCTGTATAAAATAATGAAAGTCCCATGTTTCACCTGTATTTGCAGTCGAATAAAAACAACTCATCAATACAGATAACGACATCATGACTAATCCAGCTTTTACAACGGAATATCTTTTAATTTTTAAAAATTCTCCCGATATAATATTGCCCATATAACCTACCTCGTCCATCTTTTATAAAATCTAATCATAAGCATCAATGAGGCTAATAATGTTATCCCTAACACAATAAATGCATAAAGATTAGAAGGAAACATGATATATGCTTCTTTTGATAAATTATCCTTAATTACATGATTTACTAAATTTCCGCTTGTCCAATCCATCGCACAAATAACTGGAAACAAATTTAAAAATTTAGCAGTACTTTCATCTACAATTACTTCAAACACTCCGATGATTCCCCAATTCAAAATAGAGTAAAAAAAAGCTAATAATGTAGAGATTAAGTATGACTTATTAAAATACACTATAATGACAACAATAGGGAGTGATGCTATCGTTATCACAATACCAAAAATTACACTAAATCCTATCTTATATGCCAAATCATATATAATTCCAACTCTCATAAGCCAAGAAAATAATATAGTAAACGATACACTTATCAGACTAAAAAAAATTCCATATATAAACAATACACAAATCTTTGCAAATATCATTTTCGTAACTGTTATAGGAATTGTTCTAATATTTTTAAATGTATCATTGTCTCGTTCCACAAAAAATAGTATTGCTGCCAACATACCGATAAGACATGGTGCAAGAAAAACAAGTCCATACCCCTGTGTCATTGTATAAGATAAATCAAATTTCATTTTCAAATAATGTGTATTCAGATCCCCAGACAAACCATTTTTAGTAGTTGAAACTACAATTAACGGGAAAAGACATGATATTATAATCAACATCAATGTAATTTTTTTCCTTTTTAGTTTGCTAAACTCACACCAGACTAAATCAAGCAATTCCTTCTCCTCCTGTCACCTTTTTAAAATAGTCTTCCAAAGTGTCTTCACACAAGTGAACATCAAAAATATCCACATTTTCCTTAACTAATGAACGAATTATATCCGGTATCGGTATTGTGAGATTATATACATTTATGTCTTGATTTCCTGAAACTTTGAAATTGGATTCTCTATAATTTACCGAAAGTATTCTGGCAGCCTGCGCATTATCCGAAACTTTAAAGTGGATATATTTACCATTTTTTTCCTCCAACGCCTGCATACTTCCTTCTTCTAAAAGTATTCCCTTATCAATGATACCAATGTCATCTGCCAAAACAGCAATTTCGGAAAGTATATGGCTAGAAATCAAAATGGTTTTGCCTCTATTTTTCGATAGATCTTCTATAAACTTTCTTATTTCAGCAATTCCTATCGGATCTAATCCGTTAATCGGTTCATCAAGAATCAATATTTCCGGATCATGCATAACAGCTAATGCAATAGCTAATCGCTGCTTCATGCCTAATGAGTACTGCGAATAGAGTTTTTTATCTTTATATGGCAAATTTACAAGTTCTAATGTATCTTTTATTGCATTGATTCGAGGAATTCCTCGTAATTTTGCAAAAATTTTAAGATTCTCTGTTCCAGTCAAATTGGGATAAAACCCTGGACTTTCGATCATAGAACCAATGCGAGGTAAAATTTTCTTTTCTTCCAGCTGAACATTTTTGCCGAAAATATGAACTGTTCCTGATGTTGGTTCAACAAGGTTTAACAACATTTTCATAGTAGTCGTTTTCCCTGCCCCATTTCTACCTAAAAGCCCATATATTTTGCCCTTTCGAACATGCATATTTAAGTTAGAAACACTTTTTTGCTCTCCATATACTTTTGTTAAATTATGTGTTTCTATTATAAATTGTGACATTAAATTTCTCCTTTCAAGATTTCCTATGTACTATACTATAAACCTTTTTTCTGACAAGAACCTGACAAATCCCTGACAGAAACCTTGTAATTTAAACATTCTGATAAATGCAAACAAAAAACTGCCAGTAACAACCCTACTGGCAGAAAGATAAATAAAAACAATACCTTTTTCTTATTTTTTATGTATAGGAAATCTAATAGAAAACGTAGTACCTTTACCCAGCTCACTAGTAGCATTAATCTTTCCATTCATTTTTTCTGCTAACAGCTGTGCTATGTTTAATCCCAGTCCATTTCCCTTTTGTGTTCTACCTTTATCACATTTATATAATCTCTCAAAAATATATTTTAAATCCTCTTTTGCTATTCCAATGCCATCATCTCTTATTTGAAGAATAAAACTATCACAACTCTCTATCGCTGTTATCCATATTTGTCCTGCCTTACTATGTGTGAGAGTATTCTGAATAATATTGTTCACAATTCTCATATAACAACTTTCGTCTATCTCAACATATATGGCTCGCTCTGGAATTTCAATACAATATATAATTCTATGTTCCTCTATGACAGGCACCCAGTCTAACAGGATTTTCCGCGTCACTTCGGTAATATCTGCTACTTTTATCTCCAGCTGTTCTTCATCAGAATTCAGTCTAAACCATTCAAACAATACTTCTATATATTTTTTCAGATCATATGCTTTTTTTTTCGCTAATTTGATATAGATTTCTTCCTTATCCGAACTAATCAGTTTCAAATCTAAGGCATCTAAATATCCTATCAACGTTGTCATAGGTGTCCTAACATCATGGGATAAACTTGTCAATAATTGTTTATTTGCTTCCAATATAATACTATTTTCTTCAATCTCCTTCTCGTACTTGTACAATATTGAATTTAATCTAAAACCAACTCTATCAATTTTGTTTTTTCTTCTTAATAAAAATTTTTGTTTACTTCTGCCTTCCTCTATTTCAGAAAGAACTACTTCAAATTCCCTCAATCTTTGATTAATTTTTATAATATATATTGACAAAATTATCCCATAAATCAAAAGAAACATAAATATTACCCAAAAAGTCTTCACGCATATCACAACTCCTTATTTAAACGATATCCTAATCCTCGAACTGTCTGAATATATATATTATCTCCAGTTTTCTCTATTTTTTTTCTCAATCTGCTAATAACTGCCATTACATTATTATCATCATACACATATTCTTCATTCCACACACTTTCATATATTTGCTTTTTTGTAAGGATTTTTCCTTGATTCTTTGCAAAATATATAAGAACATCGTATTCCTTAGCAGATAATTCTACTTCTTTTCCTATAAGTTCTACTATCCCACTTTCTAAATTAATTTTTAGATCTCCAATCGTCAAAACTGACTGGCTAGCTATATTATTTAGGCGTGTATACCGCCTGATTAAAGACAACACCCTTGCAAAAAATTCTTCCATTTCAAACGGCTTTGTTAAATAATCATCAGCCCCCAATCTTAGCCCTTTTACTTTTGAGATACTATCATCCTTGGCTGTAAGCATTAGAATTGGCACATTACTCGTATCACGTATTTTTTCTAGAATCTCAAATCCGCTAATACCTGGAAGCATTACATCTAGCACAACTAATTGATATTCTTTTTCTTTTATTGCCTTTATTCCATCAAACCCGTTAAAAGAAATATCCGCATAAACATCTTCTTTCAAGAGACTATCTCGTAATAATATACACAAATCCTTATCGTCATCAATAATCAAAATATTATTTTCCATTCTAAACCTCCTGCTTTTCACAAAATCTCAAAAATGCCTTATAATCCAAAAGGAATCGTCTCCATTTTCTGGTCGAAAAAAGCTATATCAAATTATAGTCTTTTTCTGAAAAACCGTCAACAAAGAGGTTAAAATCTAAAATCAACGCAAAAGCGACATTGACACCCTGACAAAATTGTGATAATTTTATTTAAAATTCGGGATGCGCTGCTTTGTCGAACGGCAGCATATCAGCGAATTGTTAACAAAATGACTTTTATGATTCGCAGTACACAAACAACAACACATAGAAAGACTTACCTATATGAATTTGCACAAAATCTACCATCCGATCACAGCCACGCCGTTTCAATGTACAAAGGACTACATGGAGTTTGCGCCGTGCGATGCCCTCAAACCCTATATCCGGTGTTTCTGGGGCTCGGAAAAGCCATTCCTGCAGGAGGAAAACTTTATAGAGACCGTAGACATCGTAACGCCGGACACCTGTATGGACATTATATTTACAGCTGATTTTTCGAAGAATGTAATTGACAGCAGCTTTTGCGGAATTGATGACCGGACCTTTCTCTATCCGAATCGGCATAGAGAAAAGAAAACATTCTTTCGTTTTGCAATCCGATTCTACCCATGGGGAGTTTCCATGTTTGCACAGGAGTCCATGAAAAATACGAAGAATGCTTTTTTTGATGTGGATTATCACTTCTCAGGAATCAAAAATGAGATTGAAAAACGGTTATTCGACATCGAAAATATCCGTCAGCTCATACCAACTGCGGAAACGATACTGCTGAACCACTTTCAGGAAAAGCATCAAAATCCTGTTATATTTCAAGCCGTTTCTAAGATATTGCGCGCCAGAGGAAATTTGGCAATGACTGACTTGAAACAGGAGCTTCTCATTGGCAGCCGGCAGCTGGAGCGATTATTTCTGGAATATATCGGCATGTCCCCAAAAAGTCTGGCTGCGCTGGTGCGATACCAGTATTTGTGGAACGGAATCCTGTATAACAAGGACTTTCACACTGCAGATGCAGCCTATCAATATGGGTATTCCGATCAGGCGCACTTATGCCACGATTTCAAGAAATATCACTCCATGAACATATCCGACGCCAAAAAGCACGCGATGCAGAATGTCGGAAATATACAATACAAATCCTCCGAAGCACGGTATAATGGTTTATAGTATCATACATGTAAAACATAAAATACTGTCGAGGAGGATCAGCTTATGAGATATTGCAACACGTTGATTGCTGTAAAGAACATGGAACAGTCACTATCATTTTATAAAAATTTATTTGACCAGGAAGTCACACTTGATTTGGGCTGGAACAAAACACTGACCTGCGGGTTGACGCTGCAGGAGCATTTTGACCAGATAGCAGGATTTCAGGCGGACACCATGATGTATCACGCAAATACCATGGAGCTCTATTTTGAGACGGAAGACTTTGAGTCGTTTATCGCTCTCTTAGATCAGTATCCCGATTTGGAGCGCCTTCATGAGCCGAAAACATTTCCGTGGCTGCAGCGCGGAATCCGCATCTATGATCCCGACGGACACTTAATCGAAGTATCGGAAAGCATGTATTCTGTGGCATGCCGGCAGTTTGAGCAGGGCAAAAGCATTGAGGAAACTGCCAGTCTGACACAACACCCGCTAAACGTTGTCCAGAAATGGTTCGAGGAATACCGAAAGTCCAAAATCAGTGTCTGCGGCACAGACTGCAGTACATGCAGCTGTCTCGGAAATCTATGCACTGGCTGCAATGCCTGTGAGGGAAACGTATTTCACTCCCCTGAGGGCTGCTCCATTTATCAGTGTGTCGTTCACAAGAAAAATCTGGAACACTGCGGCAAATGTAAAGAAGCGCCGTGTGATATCTGGAGAGCTACAAGAGATCCGAAATATTCTGACGAAGAATTTGAAAAAAATATAGCAGAAAGAATGCAGACTCTGCGGGAACTGTAGTTGTAAGAGGGCTTGTTGATTCAGCCCTCTTTTTTCATCAGGATTCTCTTTCCTAATTTATCCTGTCCTAATCGGCAGAAGCAGATCGATCTTTCCATCGATGCCATTTTCCGGCCAGTTCATATGGGACGAGTATACCCAGTTTAGATGTTCTTCCAGATAATCCCGGTGGTCTTCCTGGTATTTCTCATTCTCATGAACCCATTCTTTCAGAAAATTCCACTCGTAAAAATCAGGAAAATTGATGGTGTACGCTGCATAAAGACCGCCGTCAAAGTGCTTCTTCACCAGAGGCTGCGGCACTTCCATATCATCCGGGATTGTTACCCAGTCCTCATAGCCATGAAAATCACTGCCCGGCTGTGGTTCAGGATTGTTAAAGCCGAACAGGCGGGAATCTGGTTTAATTTCATATAATTTGATGGAGCGAATAAATGTGTCCATGACTTCTCCTACTTTTTCCTCTGGATCATCTCCTACAAATTGATAGGAAGCTACGGTACAGGGCGGCAAAAGTACGATTCGGACACAATGATCTTTTTCTATGATTTCCTTTGTGACGCTCGCATTACTCATTTTGGGCTCTCCTTTCACATGATGTTTTCTCAGAGGAAGAAATTCCGTCAATTCCACAATCGCATCTTCTTGTACAATGTCCATATAATTTTTGTCAGAGTCATCTTCACAGAGCAGTTCTAACAGTTTCTCCAAAGCTTTCCTGATCGTCTGGACAGATGTTATGGTTTCATTCATCTCATGAATCCGTGTTTCCAGGATGCGAATTGTCTCTTCCTTGTTTCCGTCCATCATCGACTGAATCTGCTTTAACGGTATCTGAAGTTTGCGCAAAATAATAATCTGCTGTATCGTTCTCACCATATCTGCACTGTATATACGATAAGCATAACCCTCCTTTCGTGTGCTTTTGATTAGTCCTGCTTTTTCATAATACCTTAGCATTCTGGTCGAGATTTGAAACGCAGAAGAAACCTCTCCGATTGTCATATCGTTCATTTTCTCACCTCCTGAATCCAGTATAAAGTACGACATCGTGTCACAGTCAATAGCAAACATTAATTTCCGACCAACTCCTCAATTGCTGCGCCCAGACGGATATTCCGTAAAACAAACGTTATTGCCTCCTCAATCTGTTGATAGACAGAGCCGGTAAATTCCCGCTTATCAAGAAAAACCGTTCTCTCTGTTCCCTTAAACACTGCACACTGTGTTTTGGAATACGGAAAATATTCCGATACAAGCAGAACATAGGCATTTGACGCAAGAAATGATGTTTCTGTTGCATAATATTCCTGCAAAGTTTTTTCATCTCCTTATCTGTCACTTCATATCCCGTACATATCAATTCATCCCACGAAATATGATCACCTTCCATCTCCAGTTCTTTTATTTTTTCTGAAGATGCTGGTCTGGAAGTGCCAGTAAGCAGAATGTATGTTCCACATTCCTTTCCCGAATCTAACCTATGCCCCCTCTAACCGCCCCCGGTCCATCTCGTACACCGCATCGCACAAAATCTCGATATCCTCTTTATTATGGCTTGCCAGTATAATCGTTTTTCCTTCATCCCGCAGTCTCATCAGAATCTCCCTGACATCTGCCACGCCCTGATGATCCAGACCGTTCATGGGTTCGTCCAGAATCAGTATCTCTGGATTTTCCATAATCGCCTGCGCGATGCCAAGACGCTGCTTCATTCCCAATGAGTATTTTCCAACCTTTTTGCTGCTGTCCGGGTCAAGCCCGGCCTTTTTCATGCTCTCCCTGATTTCCTCCCTGCCAATCACATGGCGTATACTTGCCAGATATTCGAGATTCTTATATCCTGTATATCCGTTCAGAAAACCAGGATTTTCTATGATAATTCCGATATTATCCGCAAAATCCTTGTCCTTTCCAATCTCTTTTCCGCACACGACAACCCTTCCGCCGGTCGGCTTTAAATAGCCTATCATCAGTTTAAACAAGACCGTTTTCCCGGAACCGTTTCTACCGATAATCCCGTAGATTTTTCCCCGCTCAAAGTTCAAATTAATATTTTCAAGTACCATGACATCACCAAATTTTTTCGATAAATTCTCTATACGGATCACATCCTGCATACGCAAAACCCTTCCTTTTCCGATTCCAATCTCCTCATAACTTTTCTGAACAATCTCTGCAGATCCTTATCGCTGCTCACTCTGTGTCGTCCTCTCCAGCAGCACACGCCCGGCCAGATACCCAAGCACCATCATCACGCCATCAGCGGTCAGGGAAGACAGCACAGAAACTCCCGTCTCACTGTAATGCCATGTGCTCTGAAAATACATTCCCCACATTCCGTACATAAACCGGGCTGTTTTCATAGACTGAAATCCCACAAGAAACGTAACGCCTTCCAGCAGCAGCACGATAGCGGGCGCAAGCTTTCTTAACTTCGTCAGATCCAGGACAAGGAAAAATGACATGATTGTCATAATATGTGCAGACCATAAAAGAGACGCCTTCCACACTTCACCTGAAATCCCCGCGGCATTTATGATGTCAAATACGATTGCCGATAGCAATAAAATTGCCGCCGCAAGGATACCATACAGCAGACTTCTCCCAAACTTCTGCCGCCACCATATTTTCACTGTCCCATAACGGCAGCGCGACAGCGGTTCTATTTTCCTCCACTTTTCTATACAGACTCCTTCCGCCAGCAGACATATGCCAATCGGCAAAAGCCATCTCGCAAGCTCCAGGAGTACCTCGTCAAAATCAACCATCCAACTGAATCCGTCCTGTGACACACCGCCGAATAATTTAAAAAAAATGCTTTGTTCCATTATACGCCGCCTCCCGTCCTTGCCGGAATATCCACGCTCCCTATGGCAGATAATGACACGATTGTCATTATCAGAATGAGCGCCAGAAAGATACAAGGATATCTCCAATGGCTGCCCGCGCCGTCAATGTAATGTACCGGACACCAGGGCAGGGCTGCAAAAAGAGAAATGAAAACCCCTCCCAAATGTACCGCTGCTGCTGCCACCAGTCCCCAAAAACCACCAGGCACAAAACTGCAGACATACAAAAGCACTCCGATAAAAGCCAGATAACAAAACATATAGAGCCATGTAATCCCAAATGCCTGCATAACTGTCATGTACCGCATCATCGCCATGCCTTCAAAATAGAGATGATATTTCTCTGCTATCGCTTCCGAAGTGTTCGCCGCCAACAGATAGACAGGACTGCTCCAGAGTCGCCCGGAAAAGCCATAGGGAATGCTGACCGCGACAGATAACACCGCAAAACTCACTGTGTACAAAAATGCCTGGACAAGAACATAGGACACCATACCCATATTCCAGACACGTCTGCCGCTGCGGTACAGAATCATACAGGTATTTCCTTTGACAAAGGGCGCATCCGCGATGACCAGCAGATATCCTGTGACCCAGAATCTGCCCGCCATGCTTTGATTCGCTGTGACAATAAACGCTTCCAAAATGTTGACCGGCTCTTTGATCTGAATAGTATATCCCAAAAAATCGTTTAATCCCATCGCCAGAAGCGTCAGCCCCAGCAGATATCCCATAATCACCCTGACACTTCGCACTTCCTGCCGCAGCATTCCACTGGTAATCAGTATGACCTTACTCATCACGGCATCTCCTTCTAAATCCCGCCATCGCAGCAGCGGCGGCGGCAAAAATCCAGACACATTCCATCACAACAGACAGCAGATGACCTACGTCGTCCCCGCGCACCAACAGGGCGGGGCTTATAATCTTCGGAGCCAGGATATAAAGAGACTGGTACAGGACAAAGGGCGCAATCAGCGACACATACTTGTTTGGCATCCACACGGCAAAAGCCAGTCCTAACAATGCCCACGCCGCCCCAAACAAAAAGCCCAGCAATACCTTGACCGCCACCATCGCGCCAATACCATAAGTCTGACCAATCACCACCATTTTAACATCCGTATCTACCCTGAAAACATTTACCCCGGAAGCGTCCAGTCCGAAAGAATTGGCATCAGCGATTCCTGGCGCCTCCAGATACACAGCCACAAGACATATGAGCAGATAGGGAATCGCAACGATGGCTCCGCCCGACAGCGCTACACTGATGATCCGCACCCGGGCAAATTCCTGCGATTTCATCCGGGCAAGAATCAGTCTGTAATATCCGCTCTCATATTCCCCGCAGAAATCAGACGCATACCCAAGCACCGGAAAAACAGGCAGAAATGCTGTAAAACCCGATACAGCCAGTATGTTTACAATGGCATAATAGGGACTCCCCGAATGAATCGATTCCGTGACATAATTATACGCAAGTATCGCGCCAAGCCCGCAGATTCCAACTGCGAACCCCATATTTATAATGCTCCTTCTGATATCCTGTAATAAAAATCTCCAATTCATTTCTATCCAACCTTATTCTAAGAGAGTCTCTCGATTTCGCCTGTGACTGCGTTAATGCAGATGTTATAATGCACACCGTCCAGTCCGTCGCACTGAGCCATCGTTTCAACATAATCGTCAAGCGACACGTAGATATGCCATACAGGAATCAGATCAAGCTGTGGCCTGTACTCTATCTCCCTCTCCGCGTGCGAAAGGTTTGGCACAGGATAGTACTCAAGCGCTATATTGTTGAACGTAAGCCGCTCATCCCCCTGTATCATATTACTGTCAAGGTACTGCTCCAGTATCTTTTCGACCTGTTCAAAGGAAAGGATGGCAACTGGCTCCTTGCCGGCAGTCTCTCCGCAAAAGTCCGACAGCGTCAGCATTGCGACACCTTCCGGCGTAACGCATGCATGGCCCCAGGGATATAATTCTCCCAGACTATATCCACCAATTTCATAAATGACGGCTATGCCTTCATAGGAGGGGACAAAATCGAACCGATAGTAATTGTATCCATTGCCTTCACAAAACTCGATTTCCCGGAAAGCAGTCTCTGTAATGCCCAGTGTGCCAAGCTTGTCCGCTAAAATCTGTTCTGCCTCTTCCACAGAAAAGTCTGCCCCTGTATCCGGCTGGTTGACGGGAACAGCCGTTACAGTCTGGGCGTTTGGCAAATACGTATCCCTCAGATTGTATTCAATGTAATATGCGCTTGTATGCCTTGAAAAGGAAGCTTCCCTTTCCCCGTCGGTGAGCTCCAGCGCACTGTGGTCGCCGAATAAGGAATAATAAACTGCTTCACCATCGTCACCATGTGTATTATCATATTCCGCCTTTTCGATTTCATCCAGCAGTGCCTGCGAAGTATCCTCTATATCGCCGCCCGGGCTGTCAAGAAATGCAGTCAGCGCATCCATGTCAAGTTCTTCATTTGGTTTCAGCACAATCTGGTATGCATTCGCCGGAACAGCGGGTATTTGGGCACTGATATGTATTTTGTTGTCCGTTGTCCCCAGAGTAGCCTCATAGGCGCCGCCTGACTGCTGCCCAGATACTTCCTCTGTATTTTTTTCCACAATGTCTGCGATCTGTCCGTCAAGTGCACTCTGCGCATGGGGAATCTCATTGTCGCCCGATGCCTCAGGCGCTTTCTGGCAGCCGGAAAGCGCCAGTGCACATGTGATTACTGCTGCCGTCATCGATAAAATCCTTTTTCTCATTTCTTGCCTCCTGTGTTCCTGATTTACTGACATCTTTTACATGTCCTGCAGATGGATTCATTATACAGCAAAAAATGCGGTATTTTGATGTTTGGCGAAATACGACCATATTGATGACGAAATTGACCTGTGAACCGTTTCTTGTTACATTTCCTTTATGTACATGATGATATCCACTTCCATGCATCCGTCTGCACAGATCAGATCCATATCCCCGTGATATTTTTCCACAATTCTGCGCACATTATTTAAACCGATCCCGTGATTGGGCGCGTCCTCTTTGGTGGTTTCCAGATGCCGCAGCTTTCCGCCTGCAATCCCCTGACAGCTGTTGCGGATATTGATAAACAACATTCCTTTATCGAGTTTTATCGCGATTTTCAGCTTCTTTTCTTCCGTCTGGACTGCTGCCTCGATTGCGTTGTCGAGCAGATTGCCCAATACCACATTGATATCAAAAGAATGCAGAATCAGTTTTTCAGGTATGCTTACCTTCGCCTCCACCGTGTTCAGAATCTCGTTTGCACGCTGCAGCTTATAGTTTAATAAGCTGTCCATCGCGTCGTTTCCTGTCGTAATATACTCTGCCGGGTTCGCCATAAAATCCTGCATGGAGCCCAGATACCTGTCGGCTTCCTCCCAGTCTTTTTTCCGCAAAAGCATCTGCAGTGTCAGCATGTGGTTTTTCATATCATGCTTTAGGGACCGAATGCGGCTCTGTGATTCCATAATCACATCCAACTGGTTTTTATATGCATAGGTCTGCTGCCGGTAAATGTCATTTTCCCTCAAATTTCTGTAATTTTCTGCCATCATATGATAGAGATAAAATACGCTCAGATTAATCAGTAGCGTGGAAACACAGATCAGCAGTGCCGTGATCCCCTCCGATTTCCCATACAGCAGCATACACAAAATGAAAACGCTTGCTGCGGGAATGACAATTAAAATATAGGTCTGTCCTTTGTCAAAGGCGATTTCCCTGCTGTCTGCCGGGCAAGCGGTATGACTTATGATTGTGACGCAGATTAGGAGCAGGAGCGTCTGAATTGCCCGCTGATGTACGATAACCCTCTGTACAGATACAAAATACACCGCAAGGAAACACGCCATATTGATACTGAATATCACCACCGATATCCAGACTCTCTTTTTCCATGCTCCCTGATAAAAAAACGTAAGTCCTAAGATGCCCAGGTAATTGACAATCTCGCATACAACTGACCAGCCAAAAATACTGTACAGGAAAGTGGTCATCAGATAATAGAAGATAAATCCGGCCTGTATTTTTTTGTCGTCCGCCTCCTCCGCGGGAAGAAACAGCTCCATCATTTTCCTGATCAGCTGCACCCGCAGAATATTTATGATCAGTTCTGATATCACATCATAATTCATCATTGATTTCCGCTCTCCGATACTGTTTGATTCTGTCTCTTGTACTCTTTCTGTAGGGCTTGCTGATAGTCAGAACAGTCCCGTCAGACATTTTTACGGAATCGTAGGAGTATTCGCTGACGTATAACTGATTGATAATGTAAGACTGGTGTATCATCATAAAATCATCGGGAAGCTCTTTTAGAATGTTTTTCAGCTTTCCATAAAATTCTTCTTCGCCGTTATTTGTCATGAGCCTGATTTTTTTGTCCATGCTCATAAAATATCTGATGTCCTTTGTCAGGACTCTGAATATGGAGCTTCCTTTCTGATACTCGAAACAAATTCTGAGGCTTTGCTTCTGCCTGATGCTTCTGACAATATTTTCCTTAATCTGTTCAACTGACACAGGTTTTATCAGAAAGTCGAGCGGCTGAACCTTAAACAGCTGCATTGCATAGCTCTGTTTGGCAGATATGTATACAATATGGGTCTGTATGTCCTCCATCTCATTGCGAATGAATCTGCCCACCGCTATGCCATTGTCCTGAACCAGTTCAATGTCCAGAAAAATTAAATCAAACTGCGCGCCATTCCGCAAGTCATTCAATATACGCTCACCGGAATACCACACTTCCACTTCCGTTTTTACTGACAACTCTTCTGCGATATGATACACCTGTTCTTCCAATTCCGAACAGAATTCTTTGTCATCATCACAGATCCCGATCCTGTACATCAATTATTTCCCCTCCGCAATCACATTCATTTGGACAGTAACGTCATTACCATATATCTTATCGGCTGACCATGAAAAGTCAAGTCTGAAAGTAAAATATTTGAGCATATTGTGACAGTCGCATTACTGGTTTTTTATCGGAATTGCGTCATATTGATGTGAAATATTTTTTGGAATAGACTTATTGGAAGAACTATGAAAAAATATAACCACAAACCACAAATATATGATACAATAAATTGTATCACGCAGGCTTATGATACAATAAATTGTATCACGCAGGCTTATGATACAATAAATTGTATCACGCAAGCTTATGATACAATAAATTGTATCACGTGAGCTTATGATACAAATTATTGTATTACGCAGGCTTATGATATAATAATTTTTATCCCATAGGCTTATGATACAAATTATTGTATCACGCAGACTTATAATATAACGAGCGTTAGTGCCAGGAGAATACCTACATCTCCGGCAAATGACGATATACACTGTACATAAAACACAGAAAACAATAAAGAAAGGATGATAAAAATGATATTTGAATTCACACAGGACTGCATAACCGGCATCGAAACGATAGATGATGAGCACCGAAATCTGTTTGCGCTGCTCTCAAAGGCCTATACTCTGGCCTGCACGGAATATCACAGCGACTATTATCAGGATCTGAAAAATATCCTCGCAGAGCTTGATGAATATGCGGAAACCCATTTTTCCCACGAGGAAGAATATATGATGCAAATCCGTGATCCAGAGCTGATCCGCCAGCGCACGCAGCATGCATTTTTCCGCGACAAGATACGGGAGTATGAATTTGTCAACATCGATAATGAGGAGGAACAGCAGCGCCTGCTCACCGAGCTGGTGAAATTCCTGGCAAAGTGGCTGTACCGTCATATTTTGAGCAGCGATATTCTGATCGGCAAGCTTCCCCCGCTTGAGGAGTGGATGGTGCGCGAAAATCCCTGCGAGTTCACCGACGAATATCTGACCGGCATTGAGCTTGTCGACGCCGAGCACAAGGAACTTTTCCGCATTGTCGACAAGGCAAACCAGCTGGTCAAGAACTTTGACAGTCTTTCCGGTTACGACAGCATTATCCAGATTTTAAATGAACTGAAGGAATATACAAAAGAACATTTCGCAGATGAAGAGGAGTATATGGAAGGGATTCACTATGAAGGTCTGAGTGCACAGAAACGCGCACATGAGGCGTTTGTCGACAAGCTCGAAAACATTAATCTCGGCCAGATCGACGAAAACCCCCAGGAATACCTGCAGGAATTATTGGAATTTCTGCTTGGCTGGCTGATCAACCATATCCTGTATACAGACAAAAAGATACCCTGCATGGCATGACACACTGCCATCTGATACAGCCAAAACGCCTGCTAATCCCAGGCGTTTTGTCTGGCATTTAATATCATTCCCAATACTTATTCATAAATCCGTCTGCATCTTCCTCACTCTTATAAAATTCATCCATAAGATAGCGTTTCGCGTCTTCCATGGTTACTCCCAGCTTTTTATAGGTTCGTATTGCTCCCTTTATTTCTCCCTCTTCCATTCCTTCCTCACGACCCTGATAGATCAGTATATCATCTCTTGAAAACTGTGCCATCGTCATATCAAATACTCCCTACTGTTCACCACTCGCCTTGACCGGATTCCTGTGCATAAGAACCAGACAAACCACTGCTGCCGCGATAAACGGCAGACCTGACAAGATTCCGGTGGGAGACGGTCCCACAAAGAAATTGCCGCCGTCAAAGGTAAATAATGCCGCCTGTGACATCAATACATTGACTGCGCTGTGCGCAAACACTGCTGGGAAAATACTCCCCGTGCGCAGGCACAGATAAGAATATATGACACCTGTCACTGTGCTAAAAATGCACATTGCAATGATATTCACCACTGGAAATCCCGCATTGCCATTTCCATAGTAATATCCGACTGCAACAAGCGGCGCATACCACAAACCAGAAGCAAAACCGCTTAACAGCATCGCCGGTACCGCACCAAACTTTCGGTAAAGCTTTGGAAGCAGATATGCACGGAACCCCCATTCCTCTCCAAAACTGTTGATCAGATCAAGCACTGCTGCCGTAAATACTTTGATAAGCAAGTCCGTCTTGTAAGCAGCCACAATATTCACCGCATCGATCTGTGCACCCGCGTTTGCCGCACTCTCACTGTACGAAGCGACAAAGTTTGTCATATTCGGATCGAAATTGTTTCTGAAAACCAGGAAATAGATCGCTGCGCCCAGGAATGTAAGAACTGTCGTCCCAAACCAGCCGAGCAGAAATAAACCTTTGTACTCAAAAAAATTAAACTGAAATCCGGACTTTACAAGTCCTTCCTTCGTCCCGATCCGCACCACAAGCGCCGCCAGCGCCGGTGTGAGCATCAGCTGTGAGATCATATCCACTGCTTCCTTCACCACATCGACATTCCCACTTTGATACATTGGAACGATGGCAAAAATCTCCGAAACCCATGCGACACCGAAACATAACGCCAAAAAGTACAGGATTCGTTTCGTCTCAACTTTTTTGTCTGTCACACCTACTAACTTTCGCTTTTTCGGGATTTCGCGCCCCTGCTGCGGTTCTTTCTCTGCCGTTTGTCTCTGGCTGGATATCTGGTTTTGACTGTGCTTAAATTTCCTGGTAATATCAAATGCATCAGGCTCTGTCACAGACTCCTCAGATGAATTGTCCTCCTGCAAGTCGTCAGACTGCTGCTCAACCACGTCTTCCGCTGACGTTTCCATCTCTGATTCCACTGTCGCTTCATTATCTGTTTTCATTTGTGATACCACATCATTTTCCGTTTTCATTTGCGATACTGTTTCTGTCTCTGACTGCTTTTGTAATTGTGCCATTAATTTTCTTTCTCCCTTTTCAATTATGATACGATGCAGAATGTAAATATCATTTCCAGTACTTATTCATATATCCGTCTGTCTCTTCCTCACTCTTATATAATTTATCCATGATATAACGTTTCGCATCTTCCATGCTTACTCCCAGGTTTTTATAAGTTTGTATCACTCCCTTTATTTCTCCCTCTTCCATCCCTTCCTCTCGACCTTCTTCTCGACCCTGATAGATCAGTATATCATCTCTTGAAAACTGTGCCATTGTCATATCACATACCTCCTTATCATTCAACAAATCCACAAAAATATCCCTGTTTATCAGCAGTTCCAGATACTCTGCCACTGTTGATACATTCTTTGGCATCAGATATTTTTCCTGCTTTTCATCCTTCACCGCACGCTGCATATAAGTAATGCCGTTTGCAGTCAATGCATAATCTCTCATGTCCCCGGCATAGACTTCGAAGCGCGCTGGAATGATATTCTGCTCAATATAATCAAACATTTCATCCAGCGTCATCCGGAAATCATACACATGTACGACAACCTCCAAGTCCGGTTCCGCCGCTTCCTCTCTGTATTTCTCATCCACTGCTACATAGGAATCACTCAGGCGAACATCATACTGCACCCTCTCTGGTAAATTTTCCGCTTTCATTTCCAGTCCTGTCTGCAGCAAATACAGCTTGGGTATCGGAAAATACACACGCTTTCTGCTGTACAGCAACTGCTCACTGTCCACCGTTGAGCGCAGACCCGCGGTGATGTACTCCAACAAACGATATGAAATGTTGGGACATATCGTCGCCTGGCTCTCCGTCATCACATAAAAAATCGCATCGCAGACAAATGCTAAATCATTTTCTTTATTTCCAAACAGCACCGGGCGCACATTGGCTGTGGTGATCTGCTTTCCCTCTATTCCCAACAAAAAGGAAGCCAGTTTTCTCCGGCGCTCCTCCGATGCGTACACCGTCTTGAAAAAGGTATCCTTCGCCTTTCTGTTCACGGGCATCGTTTCCTGCGCCTTCTCCTGCGTGTCTTTCTGCTGCATTGTGTATGATCTCCTTTTTCTAAAACAACTATGTCCAAGTGATATAATTTCATCGTATCATTTTCTACACGCGGATTCAAGTTATATAATCTAATGTCTATTTAATCTCATTCGCCATCACATAAAAATGATGATAAATCCCGCCAAGCTCCATCAGTTCTTCATGATTTCCCTCTTCCACGATTCCCTCATCTGTCAGCACCAGGATTCTGTCCGAATTTCTGATACTGGAAAGCCTGTGGGCGATCGTGAGCGTCGTGCGCCCCTTCGCCAGCTCATTCAAAGACTTTGCAACTGCGTATTCACTCTCATTATCCAATGCAGAGGTCGCCTCATCAAGAATCAGTATCGGCGGATTCTTCAAAAATACTCTTGCAATGCTGATGCGCTGCTTCTGTCCGCCGGAAAGCTTCACACCGCGCTCACCGACATACGTGTCATATTTGTCCTTCAAGTTCTGGATAAACTCGTCCGCACCGGCGCGCTTTGCAGCTTCCATGACCTCCTCATAGGCCGCACCCGGCTTTCCGTATGCGATATTGTCATACACCGTTCCCGAAAAAAGATAAACCTCCTGCTGGACTACTCCGATACTCTGGCGCAGACTCTTCAAAGTCAGCTTCCTGATATTTTTACCGTCCAGTGTAATCTCCCCGCAGGACACATCATAAAAACGCGGTATCAGATTGCACAGCGTCGTCTTTCCGCCGCCGGAAGGTCCCACAATGGCAAGCTTCTCGCCAGCGTGAATCTCGAGGTTGAGGTTTGCAAACACTTTGTTGTGGTCATCCGGATACTCAAAGCTGACATTGTGGAACGCAATCTCACCCTTTGGATTGACGATAACCACCGCGTCCTCCTCATCAAAAATCTCTATATCTGCGTCCATAATCTGCAGGAAACGCTCGATGCCTGTGATACCGCGCTGGAACTGCTCCGCAAACTCTATAATCCTGCGGATTGTCGCGATCAATGTGGACACGTACATGACATACGCAACCATGTCACCAGGCAGAATCCTTCCATCCATCAGGAAAAAGCCGCCGCCGATAATGATGGTGAGATACATCAGTCCGTCAAACACTCTCGTGGAAGTGCTGAACAATCCCATCAACATATACGCATGTGTCTTTACCCGCAAAAATTCCTGATTGCCCTCCTCGAATTTCTCTGATTCGAGCGCCTCATTTGTAAATGCTTTCACAACCTTTTGTCCTAATAAACTATCCTCTATCTTCGCATTCAGCTCGCCAATCTGATGCCGCTGCTCACTAAATGTCCTGCGCATTTTCTTGTTGATGATGCGGCACACAATCGTCATAACAGGCACAAACACAAAGATCATCAGCGTCAGCGGCAGATTGACCTGCGCCAATATGATAAACGATATCACAATCTTAATCGCCGCAATAAAAAATTCCTCCGGGCAGTGATGCGCAAACTCCGTCACTTCGAACAAGTCGTTCGTGATTCGTCCCATAATCTGACCGACCTTCGTATTG
Organism: uncultured Lachnospiraceae bacterium; assembly: GCA_947177165.1. GTDB lineage: Bacteria > Bacillota > Clostridia > Lachnospirales > Lachnospiraceae > COE1. Next base: position 48,613 of record CAMWTP010000028.1, on the reverse strand, counting down.
TTAAAATACGTGTTGGACAGCAGCTGCAGATGCGCATAGGCATCACGTCGCATATCCGTCTCAATCTTCGCGCCCATCACATGCCCCGTATCCGCCATATAGTAATTGGCCAGCGCATCGATAATCCGCAGCACAAAATACACCAGCGCCAGCCCAATCACCATGCGCACTGTCAGCAGCGCCACGTCCTCGAGCGCAGTGTTCGTAATCTTCCGGATAATCAGCGGAAGCACAATCTCGCACACTGTGGTCAGCGCCGCACAGAACAAATCTGCGCACAATGTTCTCCGGTATGGCTTAAAATATGGAAGAAACCGCCTGATCAAGACATCCGTCGAATACTCCTTATACCCGTCTTTCCCGTTTTGTCCCATATCGATACTCCCTTCGCTTTTGCTTATTTTTCCTATTATATCAAAAAAAGAGAGGAGATGAAACAGTTTTAGAGATGTTTTGCTATATAGTACTACTATTTTATTTTACAATTACTCAACCATCAGGCGAATTTCCGCGCTACATTCCCCTACTGCGTTATTGAGATTCCATTTTAATTATACTAAAATAAAGTCAACATATCCGCTACACCGACTCAACCGACTTTTTACGAAAATAAGGAGCTGTCATGAAATCACTTTTCATTTTTATGCAGGATAAATTCACACAGGCCAGGCCCATATTTATTGACCAGCAAAGGAGAGAACATCAAAATGGATAATCTGAAAACAGGAGAAGTCATCTGCAAAAGGCGCAAGGAACTGGGATTGACACAAAACCAGCTTGCCAAATCACTCAATATATCGTTTCAGGCCGTCTCAAAATGGGAGAACTGCTCGGCATATCCCGATATAGAAATGCTGCCGAAACTGGCGGCTGCCCTCCACACCACCATCGATGCACTGCTCGGCTATGAGAGTGTGGTGACAGACTATGACAGACGGTACAATACACAAGAGTATTACTGGGGGCTTACGCCGAACTGCATCTGTTATGATATCATGAAACTTCTCCCGCCAGTCAGACCCTACCGTGTGCTGGATATTGGATGCGGCGAAGGTAAGGATGCAGTTTTCTTTGCAAAATGCGGCTATGATGTGACTGCATTTGACCTGTCCGAACAGGGGATTGAAAAGGCAAAAAGGCTCGCTGAACACAATAAAGTCAATCTGAAACTTTTCAAGGCAGATCTTTTTGACTATCGTCCTGACACGGAGTATGACATTATATTCAGCAGCGGAGTCCTTCACTTTATCCCACAGTCAGAGCGGAAAGAGCTCTGTGAGAGCCTGAAAGCACATACCGCCGGCACCGGCATCAATGCCCTGAATGTGTTTATCCAAAAACCTTTTATCACCCGCGCCCCAGACCGTAGGAGGGACGAGAAAAAGCGGCACCCCTGGTATTCGGGAGAATTATTCGGATATTACCACGACTGGCTGTTCCACACCTGCAGGGAAGAAATATTTGACTGCAGCAGTGGAGGAACACCGCATAAACATTGTATGGATACCCTGATCGCTCAGAAAACAGAAGGAGGAAGCAGCGCATATGAAACCGATCTACAGCGGCAAAGTCAGAGAGATCTATGATATCTCTGACAACAATCTGGTGATTGTGACAACCGACAGAATATCTGCGTTTGACAACATATTACCTGTACTCATAAAAGACAAAGGAATTATTCTGAACAAAATATCGAACTTCTGGTTCGATCAGACGAAAAATATTGTACCGAATCATATTGTCGATGACAATACCGCAAATATGCCCGCATTTTTTCAGAACGAATTTTTCAGGGAACGCACAGTCATGGTTGAAAAACTGAATATGCTCCCCTTTGAATTTATCGTGCGCGGATACCTGTATGGAAGTATGTGGAAAGCGTACAGCAGCGGAGAGCCTTTTTGTGGTATTACACTTCCAAAAGATTACAAACAGGCCCAAAAACTGGAACAGCCAGTTCTGACCCCCGCATTAAAACACGACATCGGACATGATGAAAATGTAAGTATAGAAGAGGCTGCATCCAGAATCGGTACTGAAATGACAGATCAAATCACACAAATCTGTTTCAGGCTCTATGAAGTATGCAGCAAATATGCTTTCGCGAGAGGATTAATCCTTGCAGATGCAAAGTTTGAGTTTGGTCAGAATAAGGAGGGAAAACTGGTTCTGGCCGACGAGATCTTTACACCGGATTCAAGCAGGTATTGGGATGCGGGCACGTATCAGGCAGGCACATCTCCCAATTCCTTTGACAAACAATTTCTACGTGACTGGCTCCTAACTCACAAAATAGATGGCGAGTTTCAGTTCGACAAAGTACCTGAAAAAATCCTGATTCAAACACAACAATTGTACCAGGAATGTCTCAACAGACTTGTCGGTTGACACGCACATTCGAATCACAAAAAGCCGTGAAGGTGTGACTTGCCTTTGCGGTTTTTCCTTTGTCATTTTGTTTGGAACACGAGAGTGATGTCATTGTAATCCAGTTTGTTGTGTGCTATAATTTCATCGTTGTAGATAGTAAGTTATGATCATCAAATTCGCAAACCAGGAAGGAAATTAATTATGAACATTCACATCAGAAATGCAAACATTGACGATTATCAGACCGTGGAGGCGATCATGCGGCAAGTACAGCAAATGCATATCGACTGGCGGCCGGATATCTACAAATACTGCGAAACTGTACTTCCCATAGAAGTATATGAACAGGCTGTACGCGATGAAACTTTTTTTGCTGCGGAATATGAGGGACATGTGGCAGGGATTTTGTTCATCCAATATCGTCACATAGAAAGTCAGAATCAAGTGACAAGAGATGTCATTTTTATCGATTCGATGGCAGTGGACGAGCAATACCGCGGAAAAGGAATCGGACATGCATTTTTTGACTTTCTGAAAGAATTGAGAGAACAAAAGGGATATGATGGAATTGAACTGCAGGTGAACGCCAGAAATGAAGCTGCCCACAAAATGTATGCCAATTATGGATTCACCCACAAATCCATTAATATGGAGCTTTTATGATTTACCGACAATAAAAGAAATCAATAATCTCCTCCGCGCTGACCGGTGCCATATCATTTGCATCAACCCCAACATCATACCGCAAAAGGCCATCCTTCCGATTTTTGATATTGTATTCCTCATGGTTATGCTGATGTCCATGCAGTGCGATTTCCCCTCTTCCATATCCGTGCCACTCGGCAATCGGATAATGAAACAATACAAAATTTGTGTTCAGATAAGTGATTTCCATATAATCCTGGATCGATGCAAACAACGACTGGTCAAATCCAGCGCTGTCCACAAAGTTATCATGATTTCCCCGCACAAGATACTTTTTGCCCTTCAGGGAATATAGGAGCGCAGATGCGATATCGGCACCTTTCATCGTAAAATCTCCAAGAATATAGACCTCATCAGCAGATGATATTTTGTCATTCCATTTTTTTATCAATGCTTTATTCATCTCCTCTACCGTATGAAAAGGCCGATGCGTATGCTTGATTATTTTTTCATGATAGAAATGCAGGTCTGATGTAAAATATATCATACTTATACTTTGCCTCCCCAAATTTCTGGTATGCTCTCATAAACTTTCTGAAAATTTATATAAAGCTGCCTTACCGCACGATACAAGTAATTCCATTAAATCAGGAAATTAATTTCATCATCAGTTCGCTTCCCGTCAACATCTTATCTTTTGTAATGATTAACAATCTATATTTCAAAAACGGGTTGAGCTGCTGCTTTGCCCTGTCTTTATCGGTGATATAAAACTCCTGCATTTCCAACTCTTCATAACTGCAGTTCACAAAGACAAGAATACACCGGCATCTGGCATGATACAGCTTTAGATATTCACAAAGATCCTCGAAATTCAGAGACTTATCCACATTATCGTCTGACTTACCCACGACTTTACTGTCTCCCGCAAAACCGTCCGCGATTTCGTTGTCATTTATGTCTATGAACCCCTTTTCCGATTCGTCTGGCTGTTCCTCACTTTCAAATGCTTTTCCCATCAGGATAAATGACATTGGTGTCACTTTTGAAGTTATCCTGCCGCTGCTCCAGTACACCATATTACTGCGCATATTCTGAAACATCCTGTCGTGCGCCTTGAGCGATGCCACGGCATCACGCACAGAACTGTGCACCGCGTCAATATTCCCCGACACATCCGCCACAAATGCAATCTCAGGTTGATGCCCCTTTGCCGGTGCATTGGAGGGTGCATGAAAAATTTTATCCACCCGTTTGTTCAATTCAAGTTTCTGCAGCTGTGTCAATGCCATTCTGTTACCCCTCCTGTTTTTATTATACTTTATTGTGCGCGTCAATACTGCAGCCAAACTGAAAAAGAATCATCTTATTCGCAGATGCGGTATCCATATACCAGTCCATTGGGAATGAAATTCCCCTGCAGGCATTCATACGAAAGATGATTCTATAAAAAAGATACATACTTTTTACCATGTAAAAAAAGCTTATAAATAACCCTCTGCTTCTATAGCAGAAACATCATAAACTTTAATAATCGCATTCATAATTTCTGTATCCTCCTGACCGCTGCTCCTAAGAAATGTGACCAGTGATCGAATTCCCTTCTGCCTTTCCTGTTTTGTCACTGACTCTGTTACTTCCTTTGTTACTGACTCTGTTACTTCCTTTGTTACTTCTCTTGTTACCTGCTCTTTAACCGTTTCTTTGATTTTATTAATCTCCGGCTCCATAATCTCCAATAATGCTTGGCACATATGTCCATCTCCTCTCAATTCTTCCACAATCTGCCAGTTTGCATTTACTGTTACTTCAAGTACTGAATCGGCAAGTTCCCTGTCAAGCTTTGAATCAAATGTCTCGATTTTTTCAAGCAGCTTTTTCAATTGCTGCTTTCCAAGTCCTGCTGACAAGGCCGTAAGCCATATATGTTCAGCAGGATTCAGTTTCTTTGTAACAATGATCTGTGTTGGGAATAAAACCTGATCTGTCACATAATATATCCCACAATACGGATTCGTATAATGAATTTCATGCTCCTTAAAATATTGAAACAGCTTTACAGGTTCGATTTCCCGGACGATAGATACTGTAATTTCATCCGCTTTACGCTCATCAACAGCATCTCCATAGCTCTTATACAGACTCGCATATGCACCTGCTTTATAAAACGTGTCAATGCTTAGATGGTCGTTTGGCGATTTGTACTCCACAATATTATATTTGCGGAACAACTTTCCGATTTCATTGTCAATTACTATATTGTTGTCCTTCTTAATGACTAATAAGTCAACCTCCAATGCCTGTTTGTTCAGATTATATTCCCTGTGGTATGTCAAATCCGGCCTGTTTTTTGCCAGCTCCAGATTCATGGCAGAGGCGAATCCTAAATGCCATTGTACTTTTATATCTTCCATGTGTTTGCTCCTTGTTGATCATAGTATAGCATAGAGTGAACGATATCCACAACCTAAAAATCTTTTTTCATCTTTCATTATAACAGATTTTGGCGCATCATTCTCACTACTTTGACGTGGGTATGAAAAGTAACAACAGTTCAATCTTAGGCTTACATTATAAAATATTCTTTGCGCACAGTTCCTCATTTTTTCTGAGCCAGATACTGATTAACAATCTTCTCAATGGACTCCCGCGATATCGGATAGTCAAACTCTTTTATGATTCGGTCCACCGTGTAGCCATGATCCACCAAATGTCTGATGGCACCGCCGTACGCAAAATCCTTTGTGAAATTCGACAGTGCCTCTTCAAAATAACCATGATTCATCTCTTCCATAATTTCTTTTCCCTCGTGACAATATACAACAGGGAGCCACTCGTGGCTCCCGTTATCTGATCGCACTCCTATTGTTATCAATAACCATCTACAGATCTGCACCATGGTCAATGACAATAACCTGACCTGTAATGGCGGAGGACTCATCGCCTGCAAGGAACAGAATTGCATTTGCAACTTCCTGCGGCATACAGACCGGCAATGACAAATCAGCATGCTTTGCCATAACCCCCATCATATCCGGATCGAGTTCTTCTTTTTTCATACCCATTGTCATCGGCGTTGCGACACTGCCCGGACAAAGTGCGTTACAGCGCACATTTGCACTGGCACAGCGCATAGCAATATTCTTTGTCATGCCGATTATGGCTGCCTTGCTCGCAACATAGGCAACTCCGCCGCCGCCCGTATAACCTGCCACACTCGACACATTCACAATGGAACCTGCTTTTTTCTCAATCATAATCTTCGCCGCATCTCTTGTGATATAAAGGGTTCCTTTTGTATTGATATCAATCAGGGTGTCAATAGTCTTGTCCGTCACTTTTTCAATCGATTCTATTCCATTATCAACCACTCCGGCATTGTTCACCAGAATATCAATCGTACCATATGCTTCCACCGTCTTAGCGATAACAGCTTTGCACTGGTCCTTATCGGAAATATCGCAGGGGACTGCAAGCGCTTCTCCACCTGCTGCCCTGATTTTTTCTGCCACAGCCTCCAGCTGCTCTACTCTTCGCGCTGATATGACCACTTTTGCACCCTCTTTTGCAAAAAGCTCTGCTGCACAGGCACCAATTCCTGAGTTTCCTCCCGTTATCACTGCTACCTTTCCATCAAGTCTGCCCATGTTCCTACCTCCTCGATTCCATTATCATTTCTGCAACCATTTTTAAATCCACGGCTATTTATGATTATATCATATATCCAGTTAAATAAAAGCTCTTTTTAAATCTCATCCACAGACACAACCCCCTTCAATCTCTGCAGCGTATGAAGAAACTCTTCTCTGTTCTTTTTCCGCTGTATCCGCAGAGTGACAACAATCTGAAAATGCTGTCCCTTCGCCTTGGGCTTATCCACATAAAAGCTGTCCACGAGACATTTACTATCTTTTAACTGCCTGGACACATTGGTAATCGCCTTCCCGTCCTCGACCTCCACATAGAGTGTCATATAGCGCGAGTGCTTATACACCTTGTCTTCAATATATGGCACCAGATGGACACCTGCAAGCCACATCACCGTGAGGAACACTGCGCCGTCAACAAATCCAATCCCCACCGCAAGCCCGATGCAGGCGCAGGTCCATATGCTTGCCGCGGACGTCAGTCCCTTAATCTGATGCCCAGACACCAGTATTGAGCCTGCTCCCAGAAAACCGACGCCGCTGATTACCTGCGCGGCAATTCTTGAAATGTCAAGCCGCCCTGGATAAAGTTCCTCAAGGTACTGCTCCAACAGCATTACCATTGTCGCGCCAAGACAGACGGTAATCGTTGTCCGTGCACCGCCCCCGCGCCGCTTCGCGCCCCTGTCAATACCAATCACAATGCCAATTACCAAAGAAGCGATTATTCTGATGAAAAGATTCTGCCATGTCCAGTCAGAGAACCTTGTCGTAAACATACTTGCCGATCACGCCTTTCTAAATTAGGAGTTGTTCCGATAAAAGATACCTTACTTCACAATCTCGTCCGAATCCAGCAAAATCGTGAAAGGACCATCATTTAAGAGCGATACCTTCATCTCCGCCCCAAACGAACCATGCTCCGCATGAAATCCCCTTTTTTCGATCGCACTGATAACATATTCATACAATTCATTGGCCCAGTCAGGTTTGCCAGCCAATATAAAGGAAGGCCTGTTGCCCTTTCTGCAGTCCGCATACAGTGTAAACTGTGAAATAATCAGAAATTCGCCGCCCACATCTGCGATGGACAGATTTGTCTTTCCGTCCGCATCATCAAAAATGCGCAGCTTCGTCAGCTTGTCGACCATCTTATCCGCGATCTGCCTGTCGTCACTGTCAGCCACACCCACAAACACCAGAAGACCGCGGCCAATCTGTCCGATTACCTGACCATCCACAGCGACATCCGCCTCACATACCCGTTGTATTATAAATCTCATACTCCGCCTCCCACGCTCTATTAACCTATGCTTCGAAAATCCCCTGTCATATTTTGCGGCAACATCATGTCTAAAAGTCCTGTGAACAATAGATCTTACACGCTCTGCATAGCTTTCTCTTTCTTAATAATATAGTATAGAGCTTATATTCTTAGCTTTCAAGTTGTATTTGTAATTTTTCATCTATGAAGTAAGGAACTGCAATTCATCCTAAGGATGTCCCACATTGCACTGCATCAGTATCCATACCGCTTTCGATATTTCAGCAGCATGAAAACAGACATCGCGAGCGCCATCAGTTCCGCTGCCGGCGTTGCAAGCCAGATACCATTCACGCCGAGAATCAAAGGAAGTACGAGCATCATGACCAGCATAAACACAAACGACCTGGAAAATGCAAGAACTGCCGAGACAATTCCGTTGGATAACGCAGTGAACAACCCGCTGGCAAAAATATTAAATCCTACGAAAAACAATGCGACTGTGCATATTCTGTTTCCCGTTACCGCCAGATCGTAGACCGGATTATCCGGCCGGGCAAACACAGACACCAACGGTCTTGTCAGAATCAGGGAAACTGCAACCGTGACCGCAGAGATCGCTGCAATTACTTTCAAACTCAATGCGATCAGTTTTTTCAATTTGTCATGATTCTGTTCCCCATAATAAAAACTCAGCATGGGCGCGACACCATAAGAATATCCTATATACAAAGAACTTGCAAACATCAGCACATACATGATGATCGTGACCGCTGCAATCCCATCCTCCCCGACATAATGAAGCATTGTCCAGTTGAACATCATCGTAATGATCCCAGTTACAAGGGCAGTCGCCATTTCGGAACATCCGTTTGTTGCCGCGCCCGCAAGAATCCTGAAGCGAAATACTGGTTTCCTGAAATGCAGCAGACTCTTTTTCCGGCTAAAAACAAACATTCCCACCACCGCTGTCACGGAATAACCAAGTCCCGTCGCAACTGCTGCACCGCTGATCCCCATGTCAAACCCGGCGATAAACACATAATCGAGCACCATGTTCAGGATACCGCCCGCCACAGAACAGATCAGGGAAAGATTTGCCTTCTCACTGGCAATCATATATAGCGTAAAGTTATTCATTAGAAGAATCGGCACTGTAAAAATCAGATAACGACTCAGATACTCTGTACAGTACCCTTCTACATCTGCGGAAAGATTCATTCCGGCAAAGATGTGGTCTATCGCCAGATATCCGGCTATACACATGACAATCCCCACAGCGACATTCACTAAGATTAAAAATGTAAAATCTTCCCTTGCCTCGTCCGTTTTCTGTTCTCCCATCTTTTTCATGACGACCGCGCTTCCCCCGGTTGCAAGCATGGTAGAAATCGCTGTGACAAGCTGGATAACAGGCGCTGTCAGATTGATCGCCGAAAGCGCATTTGTGCCGATCAGATTCGACACAAACAGACCGTCAACCATCGTATAAAAAGACATAAATACGGTCATGGCAATCGTCGGAACGGCAAATTTCATGATATTTCTGAGTGTTACAGGTTTTTCATATACATTTTGGTTCTCCATAATTTTTTCCTCCAATCTCCTTGCATTTTCTTCCTGTGTGGCGTATCATAAACCATACAGTAACAGGACGGTCAATAGAAATATAGAAAAAATGATAAAAAAGGAATCAAAGAATGAATGAAAAAGACAAGCTGCTTACTATCGGACAATTTGCCGCACTTCACGGCATAAACAAAAAAACATTGATGTGGTACGATGAAATCGGTCTGTTCAAGCCTGCTGCCATCAACCCCGATAGCGGATACCGATGCTATAATTATTACCAGAGTCCCATACTGGAGACAATTCTCCTCCTGCGGGAACTGGATGTATCCATCACAGAAATCCAGAATTTCATGATAAACCGATCCGCCGAAAATCTGAAATGTCTTCTGGATGAAAAGATTGCGGAGCTTGACCTGCAGATCATGCATCTACAGGCCGTCAGAAAGACCGTATCCAACCACCGGCAGAACATGAACACCCTCCTGACAATGGACCTGTCTGAAATCAGCATCGTAGAAAAGGAAAAACGCTGTCTGGTGACAGTGGACATCGATCAGAATGTCACATTTGAAAAAGAAGTGGAGCTAATCACCGCCCAGACATCCAAATATCAGCTCGGACGGCTGCACGATGCCTCCTACGGCTCCATGATACCCGTCGAAAGCATCCTGAGCGGAAAATTTGACGACTATACCAAATTATTTATCGAAATCCCTCTTCCCGACCATAAGAGCGGTCTGCACATACAGCCAAAAGGAAAATATCTGAAGGCTTTCCACAAAGGAAGCTGGGATACCATTCCCCTGCGCTATCAGGAAATCCTGACATATGCCCACAGAGAAGGGCTGACACTGTGCGGATATTCCTATGAAAAAGGAATCAATGAGACAGTCATTGACCGGGTGGAGGACTATATCGTACAGATTGAAATCCCCCTGCTTGCACAATCCTGACTTGTCTATTTCTCCGATTGTAAATTCTGACACAAACAAAAGGACATTTTCCAGTGTACCCGCTGTAAAATGTCCCCTTTCATTTTCCGCCACAAGGAACTGTGGCGAGATAATTTAATTATTTTCGAAATTTATTCTCCTGCAATCAGACCATCGAGCTCACCGCACGCCTGTTCATAACTCTGGAACACAATCCCCTTCATGCCAAGCTTCCTTGCAGTCTCGATATTCTCTTCCCTGTCGTCAATAAAGACACTCTCAGAGGCTTCCAGACCATATTCTGACAGTAAATATTCATAGATATCCGCATTGGGCTTAATCATCCTGACAAACCCTGAGACCACCTTTCCATCCACCAGATCAAGAAACGGAAAACATCCGCACTCCGCATGGAGCGTGAAGATATCTTTGGGATAATTTGACAGCAGATATACTTTCAGCCCTGAAGCCTTCAGCTGTTCAATCCACTGCACCGCATAAGCATATGATTCCACAAGCTTGTCGCGGTTGTCCCACACCAGGTTAAACTCATCAAGATGATCCCTGTTATCCTCGCGGAAATTTTTCAGTATCTCGGACTCCTCGTAAATACCGTGGTCGAGCTCTCCCCACCAGCGGCTGCCAAACACGGTCTTCTCAAAGATCACCTGTGTCTCTTTGGGAAGTTTCAAATCCTCCATCAGCATGCGCCAGCGGAAATCCACAAGCACATTTCCAATGTCAAATATCACATTTTTTATCATAATTCCACACCATTCTTCTGTAACAGCGCCCGCGCACTCTCCACGGAATCGACTCCGGTCTTATTCTTGATCGGCGCAAACTCATAATCCCTGACAACCTCGTAGGACAGGCAATTCTCAAATAAGTGAATCATGTCAAGCACAAGCAGCTCAAACTTGTAGCCGTTTGGCGTCTCCGGTTTGACCAGCGCACCGTTTTCATCGATATACGGAATTTTTTTCTCGACAACATGCACTGGCATTTTCTGACTTAGAATCTCCTCGAGCTTATCCACACGGAATAAATAGTTGAGAATTACGCCGAAATTGTAGGAAAGATCGCCGTTTGCCTCCCTTGAATTGATGATTTCCTCTGTCATTTCATAATACTCAACTATCGACGGTCTTCCATCCTCCAGGCAGAGAACGCCGATTTTTTCCATTGGCTCAGCCTTTCTGACCACCTTTGCACCGCTGACACAGCCTGAATCAAGCGTCGCGCCGACAAACACCGGATCCGCAATTCTCTGCAGCACATTGTCGACTGCAAAAATATTCAGCCACTCAACACCTCTTGCCTTGACATCCTTCAACACGCCTGTCACAGCCATAGAATAGAACCATCCGCCGTTTCCGTTGGGCGACAGTGACAAGGAATCCGCTGCTTCCATGTAGAGTTTTCCATTGAAATCAACGGAGGGTGCCATCTCCTGTTTAAAGAACTTGACAAACTCTTTTGGATAGCCAAAATAGTCCTTTTCCTCAAAAAATGCGATTGTCTCATCGTTATTTTTATCACTCGTCATGACATACAGCGGCACAAAGCATCCAGCCTTGTCCGTGACATCGAGCAGATTGCGGATTAACCGCTCAAATATATAGACCTCTTTTGTAAGTCCAATATTGTACTTTCCCTTTGGTCCGTCTGATCCAAGACGGGTTCCCTGACCGCCCGCAAGGAGCACAGCACCGACTTTTCCAGCCTTGATCGCATCCAGACCGGTTTCTTCGTATTTTGCCCTATTTTTCTCAATCTCAGACACTTCAAGCGCTGACAGCGGTTCGAGCTTTCCTCTCTCCTGCGCAAGCTCTTCATGTCCTGCCATGGATACTATCGACCAGTCAATCTTTTCCACCTGCGCGGCGAGCCTTTCCTTCCCTGCCGCATCAAGCTTTTTGTATGCCTCAACTATATGCCCCTGTCCGTTCTCTTTTAATACATTAATAAGTTCATCTTCCCTCATTGCTAACTATTTCCTTTCTTTGTAACGAATTAATCTAAAACAACTGGCAACTGTTCAGTACCCACATAGTTACAGGCATCAAGTCATGTCACCTTATTATATTACAATACTACATATCGTATTTTCTTGTAAATACTTATTTCCATTAATTTCTAACCGCAGCGTGTATTGTTCACTTCTATTTCAATCTGTCCAGATATCGTTCCACACATTCCCAGACTACATAGTCCGGTTTTACGGATTCGGAAGCAAATCCCGCCTGTGTCGCACTGTGATAGTCAAAATCATACTCTGTAATCATTCTGTGATCAACACCACCTCTCAAATAGTAAGCAGCCTCAATATTGATAAACTCACTAAAGGAATCACCCACAAGCATCATGGAAGTTTCTATTTTCTCCGTCTCATCCACAGCCTGTCCGGGATAAAAATAAACTGTGTCAGCATACCTGTCTGTACATTTTGCCGCCACACCGAGATCGCCCACATAATCCTGCAGATGAATTTCAAATTTGTCGAGATCCGGAGTAATCTCCACTCCACAGCAGATCTTCAGCAAATCGGACACCATAAACAGACTTCCGACCATGTTCGCATGCGTATCCGTCTGATAGTACAGAGGAAACTGCTCCTTATTCTGTGCCAGCGTTTCTTTGACATAGATTACATCGATATCTGTGTTTTCCACCAGATACTCCACCAGCAAATCTTCCCTTGTCATTGTGTCCACGCGGCTAATGTAAGAAGGCATCCACTCAGGATACATCGTCTCTTTATTTGGAATCAGCAGCAACACAAACTGCGAACCGTTCTGCTCTATCCATTTTTTCTCTTTTTCCAGATGCGATGCGATTGCCTTCAGCTCTTCCTGGGTAAAATGGTTGTCACCGATATAATCGTGCAACGATGTTCCATCATTTTCATTCTGGTGAAACAGGTAATTATTATTCCCAAAAAGTGTGAAATTGCTGATACCATTGATATCGACGCCGAGCAGCGCTGTCATCTCATCTTCAAATGCACTGTAATTTTCTGTCGCTTTCAATACACTCTGATACGCGTCAATGCGCTCCTGCAAATCTTGATATTCCGCCCCATAATCAAGCTTCTGTACTTTTTTTGCCTGCAGTGCAAACGCTTTGGTTCCATCAACCGCCTTGCCAAAATCCCTGATCATCGCGCGATAGGACTCTGCTTTCCCGTACCCTGCTTCCGAGGCCTGATCAATATAGTTATTAGCCTGGTCAGCATTGCGCGGAACGCCCATTCCAAGATTTGACATGACACCTAAGATATAGGATGCCTCACCATCATCTCCCGCTAATGTAAAGAAACAGGAGGCACTCTCATCATAATTCTGCTCTACACCGTCACCCATAAAGAGCATTTTTCCATAGATTGACATTGCCTTACTGTTTCCGCTGTCACATGCCTGCTTAAAATATACCCCTGCCTTCTCCAAATCAGCCTCCACGCCAATTCCCTGAAAATAAAGCTCTCCCAGAAAATACATGGCATCGCTGTTTCCCAGATCAGCGGATTTTGACAGGGAAATAACAACATCCTCCATATTTTCTGATGTGTCTGACAGAGCAAGCTCCAATGCGTCATACAGTTCAGTGACCGAATCATCAATTATAACCGGAACTGTATCAATCTCCGATAGGTGTTCTGTATCAGGCTCCTCCAGTGGGATCTGTGTGCTTTCCTGTTCTGTTTTATTTTGTCCCTCATCGTTATTCCTGCTTCGCAGTTTCAAAAAAACGCACAGCACAGCAATAGTAATGACAAGTATGATAAGTACCGTTAATACATAATATATTTTTTTCTTTGACATAGTTTATCCCTAACCTGTTTCTCTCTGGTTTATGATCCATACTGTACGGTCAGACTCGTCAAAAGTCTTTGTCTGATTTCCGTGATACAATTTGGTTTGCTGAAAATAAGTATTTATTTCATTAACTGAAGCTTTGCTTCTATAATTCTCGATACAGACGCGTCAATATCTTCCTCACTGATTTTTCCCTCCATAACCGCATCCAATACTGCATGGTAGGACGTCTCAAAAAAATCTGACATCAACAACATGTCGCATCCTGCCCCGACCGCCATAACCGCCGCATCCTGCGGACTGTAATGTTCACTGACAGCACCCATATTCATCGAATCCGTTATAATAATTCCCTGATAACTCATTTCATTCCGAAGCAGATCTGTGACAAGTTCCCTCGACAGAGTGGCTGGAATATCGCTTCCTGTCACATTTGGAGCTGATACATGGGAAACCATGATAAAATCGACCCCCTTTTCGCATCCGCTCCAAAACGGAACCAGTTCCACTTCCCTCAATTCGTCCAGTGTCTTGTAAGTATAGGCATACCCATTATGAGAGTCCTCGACTGTTCCTCCGTGTCCTGGAAAATGTTTGTAGCATGCCAATATCCCATGTTCATACAGACCTTCACTGTACGCCCATGCCATTTCGGCTACAACATTTGGATCACTGCCAAAAGAACGGTCGCCGATCACCTGGTTGACGTTATTTGTAATCACATCCGCATCGGGCGCAAAATTCACATTAAAACCAAGGTCGTAGAGATATCCGCCAATGATGCTGGCTGCATTATAAATCACCTTCGGATCCTGCTGTCCGGCGAGCACACCCATAGCTTTGATCTTCTCCACCCCAAATGCACTGTTAGAGCCAACTCTGAGCACTCTGCCTCCTTCCTCATCCACTCCCATAAAAATAGGCAGTGACTGTGTATGCAGCACATAATCCTGCATACTTTGCAACATACTTCTTGTCTGATCCGGTGTCTGCAAATTTTTTGCAAAAAATACGACACCACCCACAGGATACCTGTCAAGTGCTGCCTTTATTTCATCCCCTGCGGCAGTAATGTTTTCTTCTCCCGTCAGCTGTTCTGGTGTGACGAAAAACATCTGCGCGACTTTTTCCTCCAAGGTCATCTGACTCAGTATTACCCCCGTGCGCTGTTTTTCCAGATCCTCATCTGTTATCTGTTGCGTTTCCATCACTTCAGATTCTTCTCCCAACACTGCGCTTTCTGCATCTGACACGAATTCCTTATTCTCTTCTTCTCCGCTATTTTCGTCTGATTCCACTGTCAGAGGTCTGTGCTGTATACCGTTGTCATCGCCACTATCAGGGTGATTCAGCTTTGCCTCCTCTGTATGTCGCATTTTTATCTGTCTGTTTGCTGCTGCATATACTATGGCACCTGCTACAGCAACCGTAAAAATAAAAACAACAAACAATATTTTTTTATTTCCTTTTTTTCTTTGACTCACTGTTCCCACACTCCACTTCCTGCCCACGTATTCTTATAATAAATCAAAAAAAGCAAAAATATATGACTTTATATAAATTTAATATATTTTTATCATTTATTTAATTTCCTGTCAATTACTGACCGGATTTCTATAGGACAATGCCGTTGTGATTTTTTTACGAAAATGAACAACTCTTATAGACAAAGATAAAAAAATTTTGTAAAATAAGATTGTTCAACATACGTTTCAAACGAAGAAGGAGTCTGCGATGGATTTTTTTTCAAAAGAAGAGGCAGATGTAATCGGTGAAATCTCCAACATCTCCATTGGATCCTCAGCCACAGCGATGAATCTGATGTTGGGACAGCCCATCACCATTACGACGCCACACGTCACTCTTACACACAAAAATGATATTTTAGAGGATTATGAAAATTCCTGTATTCTGGTACGTGTACAATACACAGAGGGATTGTTTGGTACGAATATGCTCGTCCTCAAGGATGATGATGCCAAGATCATCACCGATCTTATGATGGGAAATGGCGGAACCGGAGAATACTCTCAGGGTGATATCACCCCCCTGCATATCAGTGCCGTTTCAGAAGCCATGAATCAGATGACGGCAAGCTCTGCTACGGCGATGAGTAAGATGTTTCAGAAGAAAATTGACATCTCTCCGCCTTCCGTTCAGCAGATTATTGTCGAAGATTATGTGTTCCCGGACGACATTCGGGATGACCTTTTTGTCAAGATTAACTTTAAAATGAGAATCGGAAAGCTGATTGATAGTACGATTATGCAATTGTACCCGTTTGATCTTGCACATTCCATTTACAAATTATTTCAGAGGAGGAACTAACTAATGGCAAAAAATGTTTTAATTGTAGACGATGCAGCTTTCATGAGGATGATGATCAAGGATATCTTGACAAAAAACGGATATAACATCGCTGCCGAGGCAGAGAATGGAAAGATAGCAATTGACAAGTACAATGAGACAAAACCAGATCTTGTACTTATGGACATCACCATGCCGGAGATGGACGGCATACAGGCCCTAAAAGGCATCAAGGCAATTGATTCCGGCGCATCCGTGATCATGTGCTCCGCAATGGGACAGCAGGCGATGGTTATTGAGGCGATTCAGTCAGGCGCGAAGGATTTTATCGTAAAACCATTCCAGGCGGAACGCGTGCTCGAAGCAGTCAAAAAAGTAATCGGATAACAGAAGATAAGAATAAAAAACGGTCTGGAATTTCACCAGGCCGTTTTTTCCTTTACAAACTTTTACAAATTTTTACAGAATAGAATCTTCCACATCATTGTCAGAAACCAATAATTCCATTACCATCTCGTCGATTACTTTTTCATCCGCATCATCACCGAGACTGTTCTTGTCGTCCTCAATCTCCTGCATTGTCTCCTGCGCCTTCTTGTCTTCCGCGATAGCGCGCATGATCCGGTTGGCATCCTCCGGGGAAAACATCGACATCGCGCCAGCCAGCATACCGATTGAATCCCTGTTTACCATCAGGCTGCCTCCGCCCTCGAGAGGAATTGTCAGCACATTTCCTCTGTTAGACATATCACCGAGACATATTGCATTCTTTTCACTGTCACAGATAAACACCACACCGTTGTACGTGATCGTATCACCATCTGCATAAGCCGCATATGGAAAAGGGGGTTTGTAAGTGCCTTTGATCTTCTCCATATAATAATTGCGCTTTGTGTCACTGGCCTCGAGAATGCTCAAAAAACTGGTATTTCCAGTTTTCTTCTCCTCCAGAGCTTCCTTCTCCTGAGCCTCCTTGCGCTGCTCCTGCTCTTTGCGGACTGCCTCGTTATTTTTATCTACTTTGGCAAGCAGTTTGTCCCATTCTTTCACTGTAAAGCTTGAAGCGCCTATAGAAAAGGATGGTTCCGTCTCCCCGTTTTCGATCTTTCTCTCAATCTCTTTCTTTCTCTCGCTGATACAGTCCATGAGCTCCTGGCGCTGCATTCCTGCAATCTGGTTGATATCCATGTATGTTCCCCCTTTATCTTATTTTTGTTTCTATAGCCTTTATATCGGAACGGTACATGAAAATATTGATAAAAAATACTCATATTGGAACGAAAGGCTTCATTCGATGTCTTTAAAATTCTAAAAGGCAGACATTTTGACACATGATTCCTAGAGCGTGTGAAAAGTAAAATACAATACTGCATATCATGAAAAAATAAAAAGAACAGTAGAAAAATATATTGCCTTATGTTACTATGAAAGCATCAAAATCAGGGAGGATAACTTATGCCGATGGAGATCAAAAAACTTCCGATGGGGATTGAGAATTTTAAGAGAGTACGCACTGACAATTTTTACTATATTGACAAAACAGGACTGATCCGGGATTTTCTGGAAAACATGGCTTACGTAAATCTGTTCACACGCCCGCGGCGTTTTGGAAAAACCCTGGCAATGAGTATGCTCAAATACTTTTTTGAAACAGGAAGTGATGCTTCTCTTTTCGATGGACTCGAAATTTCAAAAGAAAAAAAGCTCTGTGATGAATATATGGGAAAATTTCCTGTGATTTCGATTACTCTGAAGGATGCGACTGGAAGAAATTTTGAGCAGGCAAAAAGCAATCTGCGCTATGTGATCGGCAATGAAGCCCTTCGATTCCAATTCTTGACACAGAGTGATGCTCTGTCAGACATCGAACGCAGCCAATACAGGGCATTAATCGAACTGGATGACAAAAAGGAATATGCTATGTCAGACCAGACCCTGGAAAACAGTCTTTCCACATTGTCACATCTGCTGCAGAAGCACTATGGAGTAAATACAATCCTGTTAATTGATGAATACGATGTGCCGCTGGACAAAGCGTATCAGGCAGAATATTATGATGAGATGGTAGATTTTATCCGACGGATGTTTGGAAAAGTACTCAAGACAAATGACAGTTTGCAATTTGCAATATTAACTGGATGCCTTAGGATCTCAAAGGAAAGTATTTTCACAGGACTGAATAATTTCAGGGTATATACGATAAAGGACGTACAATACAATGAATATTTCGGCTTTACGGACACAGAAATCAGACAAATGCTCACATATTATGACAAAATGGAAAAATATGTTGCAATAAAAGAATGGTATGATGGTTATCATTTCGGGAATCTGGAAATATACTGTCCGTGGGATGTCGTGAGTTACTGTCATGAACTGAGAATGAACCCAGCTGTAAACCCGCAAAGTTACTGGGTAAACACAAGCAGTAACGACATCATCAGAAGATTTGTGGGCATGGCAAAACATTCCACCAGAAATGAGATTGAACAATTAATTGAAGGTAAAAGTATCAAAAAAAAGATACATCAGGAATTAACCTACAGAGATCTGGACTCAAAAATTGACAATTTATGGAGCCTGCTTTATACCACCGGCTATCTGACACAGTGCGGACCTGATGAAAATGACATAACAGAGCTTGTCATTCCAAATAAGGAAATCCTTTGGATCTATGTGGAACAAGTACGTGAATGGTTCAATGAAGAAATAGTAAAAGACAGTGAAAAGCTGAAAAACTTCTGCAGAGCATTTGAAGAAAATGATATCACCGCCATCGAGGAAGGCTTTAACGCATACCTCAAAAGGACAATCAGCATCCGCGACATTAATGTCAGGAAAGCTATGAAAGAGAATTTTTATCATGGTATTCTGCTAGGTATCTTTGGAAATATGGATGGCTGGGATATTCAGTCAAACGCCGAGTCCGGTGAAGGATACTGCGATATTACCATAGAAAACGAAGACCGCGAAATAGGCATTGTCATCGAATTAAAATACGCCGAAAATGCTGCGTTCGATACTGCATGCCAGGAGGCCATGCATCAGATCAGGGACAGAAATTATGAGGAAGTCTTGCTTGATGATGGTATGAAAACGATCTATCGCTACGGCATCGCATGTTACAAAAAGCGCTGCAGGGTTATTTCTGAATAATGAATAAATTGTAATCTGTAATCTTGTAATCTGATAAAAGGATACAAAAATCATGGTAATCCGCATTTTTGTATCCTTGTTATATTTTTTTCATTGCAGCCTTTTTAAACTTCTGTTAGTAATTTTTGAAATTCCGATCCATTCCCCACTCAATATTTTCAATTTTTCAATCGATTAGGAATTGTCAAATTAACAAGTTATTTATTGACAGTTCCTTACCTCTTCCTATATGATATTTATTCATGATCAATCCATTGCGATCCGGAACACAACCGGATACTTTGAGCATACATTCTCCGTCTGAATATGCAGCCCCTTGTTATCGCGGCTGAATCTTGGTTTTTCGTCAAATCCCAGCACATCCACATCCCTGATGATCCCGTGGAACAACGGCAGATGGCTTGCGTCAGCCTCCCTCAAACTCCCGATCGTAATGCTGCCATTCTCAGGATACTTCAGCACAGCGGCATACAGGTATCCATTGTTCACGGTAAAACGGATATCCTTTGATGTATATTTCTTTTCCGTGCCGTCTGCAAACTGTCCTTCCTGAATTTTTGTCGGTCCCTCTGCAGCATACCTCCAGACCTTTGAACCATAAATTGCCTCTCTGTTTGTCTGAAGCCATCTGCCGATTTCCAAAAGTATATTTTTGTCCTCATCTGGAATCGTACCATCGGCTTTTGGTCCGATATTTAACAGCAGCCTGCCGTTCTTGCTCACGATGTCGACAAGATCGCAGAGGATCTCACCCGGTGTTTTGTAATCGTTATTTTCGGTATAACACCACGAATTTCTTGCGACCGCCGTGTCTGTCTGCCAGATAAACGGTTTCGCGTCCGCAAACTGTCCGCGCTCAATATCAACCACAGCCGTCCCGAACGAAAACGCGTCATGCTTGTAATTGATTACGCCTCCGCCCCATTCCTCAGCACAGTTATAGTAATACGCCGCAAATTTTTTCAGATACGGTTTCACCGCACTGTGCTCAATCCACCAGTCAAAATAAAGAATCCCTGGATGGAACCGGTCCACAATCTCACAGCAGCGCACCAGCCAGTCCTCGAGATACTCCTGTGACGGTTCCGGTTTTGAAAATAGATCATGGTGATCCGACGGCTCCAGCATTGCAGGAAAATAAAAATCACCGTACTTTTCATCCTCGGTTATATCGCTCTCAAATTCCTTTCCATGTCCCATAAAAAACCAGTGCTCGACTCTGTGCGAGGATGCGCCGTTTATGATGCCCCGCTTTCTCGCTGCATCTGACAGCTCACCGATGATATCTCTCTTAGGCCCCATTTCATAGGCATTCCATTTGGAGATACTGCTCTTGTACATCTGAAAACCGTCGTGATGCTCCGCGACAGGAACGATATACTGTGCACCCGCGCTTTGGAACAAGTCAAGCCATTCATCGGCACAGAATTTTTCAGCCCTGAACATCGGAATGAAATCTTTATATCCAAAATCCTTGTGCGCGCCATACGTTTCGATATGATGTTTGTATTCCTCCGAGCCGCGTATGTACATATTGCGTGAGTACCATTCACTGCCGAACGCGGGAACACTGTACACGCCCCAGTGTATAAATATTCCGAATTTACTGTCCGCATACCAGTCAGGAACCCTGTATCTGGCAAGCGACTCCCATGTATCCTTATATTTTCCGTCCGCTATCACTTCATCAATCTTTCTCAAATATTCCTTTAACATTGATTATCCCTCCACTATCCGGAAATTACTTTACGTGCTCTATATAGCAAACATATGACTGTAATCTGTTGATATCAGTATACACGATTCGGGCATTCCAGGCAAATAAAATAAACATTCCTCATTAAAAGTTTATATTTTCTTAAAACGTCATAATCATTTCTGTCAAACAATGATAAAATAGAAATACAATATTTGACAAAGAAAAAGGAGATGCACTACCATGAAAAAAATGATACATATTGGCATTACACTGTGTTCTGCTGCCATCGCAGTTGTATTCTGGCTGCTCGCGGGATCTCAATTCACAAAGATGCAGTCAGATCCAGAACCTCTCAAACCGGAAGTAAACCTCGCAGATGCGGCAGGAACATATCTCTCTTATGAGGCGGCGTACCCGTTTGCCTCCTGGGTAGAAGAATACTATTCCGGAGATCCTGACCGGGTGCGCACCACCGGATATGTTATCTATGACGTGAGCCGCGACGCGTTCATCTGCACTATCATCCCGGAGGAGAAAGACCCTGGATTCAGCAGCCTCCTGCGGGGTATGGAACTTTCGGCAGATATGCGGGCTGACAGGGACATGTCGCCCATAACCGTGGCCGGTTCCCTGGAACGCGCAACCCCGGAACAGGCAGAACGTGCGATGAAAGCGCTGGAAGAGAGTAAAGTATTAGAGCAGTACATTGACTTTACGGATTCTGACGCGTACAGGAAAGTGTACTTTGAAGACGATGAATACGGCAGAACACTTGCAGGTATCTGCCGGAAACTGCTTGACGGCAACAGTCAGACAGAATGGTATGTCCTGAAACAGGGAAGCATCAACAATATGGGCACGGGAGAGATCTGGATCTGCATTGTGACGGCATGCTTAAATGTTCTGATATTCCTCTTTAGCCTGGCGGGACTGCTCCGGGGCAGCAAACCGCAGACAGCGCAATCTGATGTATCCGCAAGCATTATGGACCGTTTTCTGGCAGAACAGAGGGTGTACGCAGCAGACTGGTGCACATTCAATCTGAACCGGGCATACCGCCTCTCTGCACTGAGTGTGGCGATTCCTCTCGTTATTTTATTGGCAATCGCATTTTTAGCGAAAGCTGCGGACAGAATTATGTCACTGTATTTACCTCTGGGACTGCTCATCGGGGAAATCATGGCGCTCATACTCTGGTGGAGCCAGAAGAGCCAGTCCAAACCGGATAAGATCCTGAATCACTTCCAGAAATATCTGGCGAAAGAACTTCCGGACGATTCGGTGCGCAATGAATTTATCGAAGAATATGTTAATACAGAATCAAAATGGACATTCTGTGAGAAAACAAAAGAAGGGATGCTGTGGGGCAAAGTAGGAGAACGGTATTGGAGTATCTTTTTATGGACCGGGCGGGTGACGATTGTGGATGTGTCGCAGCTGAAAGAGGTCGAGACAGAATCTGTGTCCGGATCTGTGAACAACGGAACAGTCAAAGTCAGCTATGTGACGTATGTGGCAAATTTTTATTATCAGAACGATATGCCCAGGCGCAAACCTGACAAATGTGTCACTTTTAATGTGGAGGACAAATTAGGGTTCTTCATCACACTCGTGCGGAAACGCGCAGGTGACAACATAGCGATCACGAGTAAATAATTGTTCTTTCATTCCTTCCTTGTACACTGCACTGCCGCAATCGGTCGCAGTGCAGTGTACATGCGCTGCAGCGCACATAAAATCCCTACAGCAGCGGCGACAGCACTTTCAGCGCCGCCTGCATGATCTTATTTCCAATCGGTCTTCTTGACCAGCTGATCAGATTCATCTCCTCGCACTGCTCCAGTGTCTTTAGAAAATCCGCTTTCATATCCTTAATGGCATCCATCTCACTCAGAAACACCCCGCACTCATAGTGCAGATAAAAGCTGCGGTAATCCGTATTGATTGTCCCGCAGATGGCACACTCGTCGTCTGCGATCACATTCTTGGCATGGATAAAACCAGGCTGGTATTCATAGATGTGAACCCCCGCCTCCATGAGCTTTCCGTAATTCGAGACATTCACCATATAGACATACCACTTATCATAGATCTTCGGGACGATAATACATACATCTACACCGCTGAGCGCCGCGCTGGTCAGATCCTCGCGCATGCTCTGGTCAAGGACAAGATAGGGCGTCGTGATATAGATGTAGTCCCTCGCCTTGTTGATCATCCTGGTGTAAGCGCCCTCTGTGGGGTTATGCGGATTTCTGTGCGGTCCTCCCATAAACGGCTGGACATAACCTTCCTCATAGATGTGCACCTTTGGCTTATAGTCCTCATCATTGATTTTCGCATCCCTGTTGGCAACACGCCACATATTGAGAAAGAAACAGGTAAAACTGTAAACGCCGTCCCCGTACAGCCGAATCCCCGAATCTTTCCAGTGTCCAAATCGCTCAATATAATTCGCATACTCGTCCGCCAGATTGAACCCGCCGGTATATGCGATATTTCCGTCGATAACCGTTATCTTCTTATGATTTCTGTAATTGAAGGACATCTTTGTCACACCGCGATGAATCGGATTGAAGATACTCATCTCAATCCCGCGGCTTTTGATGTCTCTGCGAAATGCCTGCGTGTTGATGCGCAGCGTCCCAAAATCGTCAAACAGCAGCCTGACCTCAACGCCCATTTTCACCTTCTGCGTGAGCACCTCCAGAATATCGCTCCAGACCTTCCCGTCAGACACGATAAAATATTCCATAAAAATAAATTTCTCTGCCTTTTTGATATCCTCCAGCATCGCAGCAATCACGTCCTCGCCAACCTTATAGTAGGTTGCCTGCGTATTATTGTAGATTGGAAATCCTTCTTTTCTCAGATAGCGGCTGATCTGCACTTTATTCGGGTGCTGCCGTTCCAGGTCCTGCACGATACTGTCATCCTGCTTTAAGCTCCGCATCATATGGCTGTCATTGTCTCTCAGACTCCTGAAATATCTGGAATTCACCCGCTTGCGCCCCCACATAAAATACAGAAAAAGCCCCGACACTGGCAGAACCAGAATAATGACAATCCAGCTCATCTTGTAGGACTCCGCATTGTTTACCAGCGCAAATACCGTGATCACACTCACAATCTCCAGGATAAAATACGCTATAATCGAATACCGCATCAGATACATTCCCAGAAAGATCATCAGGCCAATCTGCAGAAAAAATGAAATTCCTACCGTGATACCCCGCATGAAGCCATAATATTTACTTCGCACAATTCCCATAGCCGTCATATCCTTTCCGTACATATTCAAAACTGGCAGGTACAAACATTGCAATAATCACCATATCCAAATATTTCTAAAAATATATTGTATCACGATTCCATTTATTTTCAAGAAAATCTATCTAAAATATGAATTATCTGATAAACTATAATAAAGAACTGTTTACACTTCCGGTCTTACCGTGTTCCTCCTCATAGTACCGGAAGCGTAAAACAGTAATACTTGATTTGAGGAACACTCCTATGCAAAATACAATCGATCAAAATCTTTTCTCCGAGGCGTGCGATAAAATGGTCGGCGCACTGCAGGGACAGAATGGAATCGGCACACTCCGCGAAAAGACGATACACAGTGTATTAAAATATTATTATGCCCCGGATCCCGCTTATCATGAAGTCAAAATCGGCTCTTATGTAGCGGATATCTGCGTGGACGGAGAAATCTACGAAGTCCAGACCCGGAATTTTAACACGATGCGCGGCAAACTCGACTTTTTCCTGCAGGAACACGATGTCACCATCATCTATCCTGTCGCGCACACCAAGTGGCTGTCATGGCTTGATATGGAGACCGGGGAACTTTCGCCAAAGCGGAAATCGCCCAAAACAGGCACTTTTTATCAGATTATCCCCGAACTGTACAGGATCAAGATGTTTATCGATAACCCAAAACTGCATTTTATCATCAGCCTGATCGACGTGGAGGAGACCCGCTATCTGAACGGATGGGGACGCAACAAGAAGAGAGGCTCCTCGCGCATGGACGGAATACCAGTCGCCATTTTTGACGAAATACGGATCGACACTTTTTCCGATTACATGGTCTTTCTCCCCGACACACTCCCCGAACGCTTCACTTCGAAGGATCTTGCAAAGACGGCAAAGATTTCACAGGGCAGCGCCGGCACCCTCCTAAATGTACTGCTCGAGACCGGGATCATAAACCGGGTCGGAAAAACCGGAAACAGCTATTTATATCAAAAAATATAGTTCTCCATCGCATATCAATATAAAAACTACAATCCGTTTCCTGATGCTTTATAACTGCACCAAGAAACGGATTGTAGTTTTTATTGTCTATATCAGGAACCGCAAACTGCACTTATTAATCCTGCACAGCCCCTTCATTTACTCACTGTCCTCTTCCCCGGAATCGTCCTCAGTCTCCGCATCCGCCATCGCACGCCCGATCAGCTCATCCATAACCGCATCCACAGATTCTGTCGTCTCCGGACCTTCCAGTGACTCGTCGGAAATCTTGTCAAGTGCCTCATCAACGTCATCGAACTCCTGTGTTCCGTCAGAGAGTTTTTCCCTCACCTTTGCAATCTTGGCAACCCTCACATTGTCACTGTCCAGATTGATTAATTTGACACCCGAAGTATTTCTGCTGTAAATGGAGATATCACCCACAGGAATCTGGATAATAACGCCTTCTGTCGTGATCATCATAATCTCATGGTCATCATTGACAGCCTTGATGCCGACCACATTTCCCGTCTTTTCCGTGATACGGTAACACTTTACGCCCTTGCCGCCGCGCTTCTGCACTGTAAATTCATCCAGCAGGGTCCGCTTGCCCATACCCATCTCAGAGACAATCAGGAGCGCACTTCCCTGCGTGTTGAGCTGCATTCCGATGATCTCGTCGCCGTCATCGAGATTCATGCCGATCACACCCATCGCATTGCGTCCCATCGCACGCACATCCGTCTCCCTGAAACGAATGCACATGCCATATTTCGTGATCAGAAAAATCTCAGAATTGTCATCTGTGGTCTTGACTTCAATCAATTCGTCATCGTCCCGAAGAGAAATCGCGACCAGACCATTTTTTCTGACATTTGAAAATTCCATGATCGGCGTCTTTTTCGTGATACCTTTTTTCGTCACCATGAAAAGATGCTTGCCCTCCTCGAACTCCTCAATCGGAATCATTGCAGATATCTTTTCACCGGGATTCAGCTGCAGCAGATTGACGATCGCTGTGCCTCTTGCAGTCCTTCCCGCCTCCGGGATTTCATACGCCTTCAGCCGGTACACACGCCCGAAATTTGTGAAGAACATGAGATAATTGTGCGTCGATGTCATCAGCAGATCTTCGATATAATCATCCTCGATCGTGGACATTCCCTTGATGCCGCGTCCGCCCCTGCGCTGCGTCTTGAAATTATCAACCGTCATGCGCTTGATATACCCCAGACTTGTCATGGCAATCACTGTGTTACCGCG
This sequence comes from uncultured Lachnospiraceae bacterium, assembly GCA_947177165.1. Lineage (GTDB taxonomy): Bacteria > Bacillota > Clostridia > Lachnospirales > Lachnospiraceae > COE1. The sequence continues at coordinate 21,698 of CAMWTP010000028.1, read as the reverse complement.
CGGAATCAAATCCTCCACATTGATCTCGGATTCGTCATAACCAAACTTCGTGCGCCTGTCGTCACCATACTTATCAGAGATCAGCATGATCTCCGTCTTAATCACACCGAGTAATAACTTTCTGTCAGACAAGATTGCCTTATACTCCTCAATTTTCTTCAAAAGCTCCGCATGCTCCTGCTCGAGCTTTTCCCGCTCCAGACCTGTCAGTGCACGCAGTCTCATATCGACAATTGCCTGTGCCTGCGCGTCTGTGAGAGCGAATCTTTCGATTAGGCCTTCTTTCGCCGCCTGCGCATTGGCGCTGCCTCTGATGATGCGGATCACTTCATCAATATTGTCGAGCGCGATCAGCAAGCCCTGCAAAATGTGGTCTCTCTCCTCAGCCTTATTCAGATCATACTGTGTCCTTCTGGTGACGACCTCTTCCTGATGTTTGATGTAGTGCACCAATACATCCTTGAGGTTCATAACCTTTGGCTGATTGTTCACGAGAGCCAGCATAATCACGCCAAAACTGTCCTGAAGCTGTGTATGCTTGTAGAGCTGATTCATGATCACATTGGCATTGACATCCTTGCGAAGCTCAATGCAGATTCGCATACCCTCTCTGTTTGACTCGTCACGCAGATCCGTGATGCCGTCAATCTTTTTGTCCTTTACAAGCTCCGCGATCTTTTCAATTAAACGCGCCTTATTTACCATATATGGAAGCTCTGTCACAATAATGCGGTTCTTTCCGTTTGCCATTGTCTCAATATTGGTCACACTGCGGACCCTGATCTTACCGCGCCCGGTGCGGTAAGCTTCCTCCACGCCGCGCATGCCCAGAATGATACCGCCTGTAGGAAAATCCGGTCCTTTCACGATGGGCAGTAGTTCCTCAATCTCCGTATCCCTGTCCTCCAGAACACGATTGTCGATCATTTTGACAACAGCCGCGATAACCTCTCTGAGATTATGCGGAGGAATATTGGTCGCCATACCTACAGCGATACCCTGCGTGCCGTTGACAAGCAGATTCGGATAACGGCTCGGCAGCACGACAGGCTCTTTCTCCGTCTCGTCAAAGTTCGGTTCGAAATTGACTGTATTTTTATTGATATCAGCCAGAAGTTCCATGGAAATCCTGCTCAGTCTCGCCTCTGTATATCGCATGGCAGCCGCGCCGTCACCGTCGACAGAACCGAAATTGCCGTGTCCGTCGACAAGCGGATACCGCGTGGACCACTCCTGCGCCATATTGACCAGAGCGCCATAGATCGAGCTGTCACCGTGAGGGTGATATTTACCCATCGTATCACCGACAATACGCGCGCTCTTTCTGTGCGGTTTGTCGGGACCATTGTTCAGTTCAATCATAGAGTAAAGCACACGTCTCTGCACCGGTTTTAATCCGTCCCGCACATCAGGAAGTGCGCGGGAAGCAATCACACTCATAGCGTACTCTATGTACGATTTCTCCATGGTTTTCTGAAGATCCACTTCCTCTATTTTGTCAAATATTGTGTCATCCATACTAATAGACATACTCCTTCCTCAGTCAGCACAAAATGATTTCACGCACGCTTCATGCTGCCGCTGACCCGCAATGCAGGTTTTCGCTATATATCAAGGTTCTTCGCATTCTTGGCATTTGCCTCTATAAATTCACGCCTTGGCTCCACCTTATCCCCCATCAGTGTTGTGAAGGTCAGGTCGATTTCTGATTCCGCCTCCTCATCCATGGAAACTTTCAGAAGTATGCGCTTCTCGGGGTCCATTGTCGTGTCCCAGAGCTGGTCCGCGTCCATCTCCCCAAGTCCTTTATAGCGCTGTATCTTGTTATTCTGGTCGCGTCCCACCTCGTCAAGAATCGCCGCAAGCTCATCGTCCGTGTACGCATACCATATCTTTTTATTTTTCTCTAACTTATACAAAGGCGGCTTCGCCAGGTACACATGTCCCTGCTTGATCAGCTCCGGCATAAACCGGTATAAAAAGGTAAGCATGAGCGTAGCGATGTGCGCCCCGTCCACGTCGGCATCTGTCATGATGATAATTTTGCCATAGCGCAGCTTTGTGATGTCAAAATCATCGTGAATCCCCGTTCCAAATGCAGTGATCATCGCTTTGATCTCCGCATTGCCATAGATTTTGTCCAGCCTCGCCTTCTCCACATTCAGAATCTTACCGCGAAGCGGAAGAATCGCCTGCGTCGCGCGGCTCCGCGCTGTCTTGGCACTGCCTCCGGCGGAGTCCCCCTCCACGATAAAGATTTCACAGTTAACCGGATTCTTGTCGGAGCAGTCCGCAAGCTTTCCCGGAAGCGTCATTCCATCGAGCGCAGTCTTTCTCCTGGTCAGATCCCTCGCCTTTCTGGCTGCCTCCCTCGCGCGCTGTGCCAGGATCGACTTCTCGCAGATCTGCTTTGCCACAGCAGGATTTTGCTCGAGATAATAGGTGAGCTGCTCACTGACTACACTGTCGACAGCTCCTCTCGCCTCGCTGTTTCCAAGCTTCTGCTTCGTCTGTCCCTCAAACTGGGGATCTTCGATCTTGATCGACACGATCGCCGTCATTCCTTCCCTGATGTCGTCACCGCTTAAGTTTGCCTCGCTTTCCTTCAGCAATTTCGCGCTTCTCGCGTAATCGTTAAAGGTTTTTGTGATCGCATTCCGGAAACCTGCAAGGTGTGTGCCGCCCTCAGGGGTATTGATATTATTGACAAAACTGTATGCGCTCTCTGTGTAGGAGTCATTGTGCTGCATCGCAACCTCGACATACACATTGTCCTTCTTGCCCTCAAAGTAGAGCACATCCTCGTAAAGAGGCGTCTTGCTCTTGTTCAGATATGTGACAAACTCCCTGATACCGCCCTCGTAATGAAATGTCTTCTCAACGATTCCGTCCTCCGGGCGCAGGTCACGGAGAATAATCTTTAAGTTTTTCGTCAGAAATGCCATTTCCCGCAGACGCTGCTTGAGCACATCGTAATCAAATACCGTCTCCTCAAAAACCGTCTTATCCGGCAGAAATGATATCTTTGTTCCCGTCTTGTCCGGCTCACACTCGCCGATTACTTTCAGAGGATAACACACATGACCGCGCTCATAGCGCTGGTTGTAGATTTTCCCCCCAGAATAGATATCGACCTCGAGCCACTCGGAGAGCGCATTCACCACGGATGCACCCACACCGTGCAGTCCGCCCGATACCTTATATCCTCCGCCGCCAAACTTTCCGCCGGCGTGAAGTATCGTGAACACGACCTCAACTGCTGGTATCCCCGCCTTGTGATTGATTCCCACAGGAATTCCCCGTCCATTATCGATAACAGTGATAGAATTATCGGAATTGATCGTGACATCGATCGTGTCGCAATATCCTCCAAGCGCCTCATCGACCGCATTGTCAACAATCTCGTACACCAAATGGTGCAGTCCCCTTGAAGACGTGCTGCCGATATACATGCCTGGTCTCTTTCTCACAGCTTCGAGACCTTCCAATATCTGAATTTGGTCAGCTCCATACTCCTCAGTGCTCATATATTTCCTCCCATTCTGATGTGAAATCTGAAACTCCGTAAGGACTCCGTATTCTTACAGCGATACATGATCCGAAGTTCTGTCCACGTTTTTTACTACGGCATTTGAGACCTCAAAGACTTTGTTGATCTCAAACCGGTTATTTACAAATTCCTCCAAGCCCGTACAGGTGATGATCGTCTGAATATCGCCGATACTGTTCAGCAGATAATTCTGCCTGCTGCTGTCAAGCTCTGACAACACATCATCCAGCAGCAGCAGAGGAACATCCTTCGTTACTTTTTTGACAAGCTCGATCTCCGACAGTTTTAATGACAATGCAGCCGTCCTCTGCTGCCCCTGTGAACCGAACTTCCGGATATCGACACCGCCTGTCACAAAAGAAAAATCATCCCGATGCGGTCCGATGGAAGTCTGCTTCAGCCTGATATCCTTCTCCTGACAAGCCCCAAGCTTTTTTTCAAAATCGTCCGATAAAACATCGGGTTCATACACAATCTTAAGCACTTCCTTCCCGCCGGAAAGCTTTTGATGAATCTCACATATAATCTCATTTAACTGGCTGACAAACGCATTTCTGCGCTCAATGATCTTACTTCCGTAGGACACAAGCTGTGAATCCCAGATGGACAGCGTGTCCTTCAATCCCGGGTTGAAATACAACTCTTTCAGAAGCTTATTTCTCTGATTCACAATCTTGTTATAATTATTCAGATGATACAGATAAAAGCTGTCAAGCTGGCACAGCTCCATATCCACAAAGCGCCGTCTCTCTGCCGGACCGTTCTTGATGATTGACAAATCTTCCGGTGAAAAAAAGACAACGTTCAGCAATCCCAACAGGTCTGCAGCTTTCTTGATCTTTTGTCCGTTGATCGCGATTCCCTTCGATTTGTTCTTCCGAAGATGCATGTCAACGCGGTTCTCAAGCCCGTCCTTCACCACATAAGTGCGGATATGTGCCTCGTCCGCGGCAAAATTGATGATATCCCTGTCCTTGCTTCCCTTGTGGGATTTTGTCGTGGCAGACAGGAATATCGCCTCCAATATGTTAGTCTTTCCCTGTGCGTTGTCGCCATAGAGGATATTTGTTCCGCTGTCAAAATTTATGGAAAGTGTCTCATAATTTCTAAAATTTTCAAGTTCCAATGATTTAATAATCATTCTGCAACGCTCACTTCTCTACAGAGCCTTTGATTTGATCACAAAAGAATTTCCCTCAAAGCTCACTTCGTCATTGTCAACAAGTTTTTTCCCGCGCTGTGTCTCCACACGTCCGTTCACCTTCACCTGACCGTCCTGAATCACGGCCTTGGCATCAACGCCGGATTCCACAAGACCGGCAAGCTTCAATGCCTGCCCGAGTTTAATGTAATCATCCCTGATTCTTACCTCTTCCATCACAAAACAAAACCATACCTTTCTACATTAATAAGCTGCCTATATTTTTTATATGATAACCACACACATCAATTCGCAGAGCTAAACGTCACAGGCAGAATCAGATACGTATAATTCTCCTCGTCATCCTTGATAAAGCATGGAGCCTTTGAGTTAAGAAGCTTGATCTCTATGTTCTCGTCCTCGATTACTTTCAGCGCATCGATCAGGAATTTCGGATCGAAACCAATCATGAGGTCTTTGCCCGTCTTGGTAATATCGATCTCCTCATTAAGGCTTCCAATCACGGAATTCATCTTGAGCTCCATCACATCATCAAGTATATTCAGAATGATCGGCTTCTTGTCGCCTTCCTTCACAAGCAGGGTAGAGCGGTCGATACAACTTTGAAATTCCTTTTTATTTATCGTAACTTTTGTCTCATAATCCGCGGATAAGATATTGTCAATCTTGAGGTAATCGCCCTCAATCAGTCTCGACACGACAGTTGTGCTGTCAAATTCGAACAGAATATGTTTGCTGGTAAAGAAAATATTGACATCCTTATCCAGATCCCCCGGCAGAATCTTGCTGATCTCACTCAATGTTTTACCCGGCACGATCACTTTTTTTGCCGGATAAGAATTTTTTAGATGAATTCGCCGCAGCGAGATGCGCAGTCCGTCTGATGATACCACTTTTAAGATATCTTCATTGATTTCAAACAGTTCACCTGTAAGTATTTTATTTGTAAAATTGTCTGCGATGGAAAAAATTGTCTGCCTGATAACTTCCTTCAAAGTAAACTGTGACACACAGATCGATTCCGACCGGTCAATCTGCGGCAGATAAGAGAAATCTTCTCCTGATTTTCCTACAATATTAAATTTTGCCTTTTCACAGGTGATCGTAGCTTTATAAGAAGGATCTGTCACAATCGTCACATCATTGTCTGGAAGCTTTCGCACCATTTCCAGAAAAATCTTTGCGTCCAGTGCGATGATTCCCTTTTCTATGATTTCGCCCTCTATGATTGTCTCGATTCCAAGTTCCATATCGTTTGCTGTAAGTTTAATCTCACCTTTTGTAGCGTCAATAAGGATACACTCAAGTATTGACATCGTAGTTTTACTCGGCACAGCCTTGGAAACGGTGTTAACACCATTTAAGAGGTTCGACTTTGAACATATAATTTTCATGTGTATAACTCCCTTCGCTGTATTTGTAAAAATGGTATTAACACCATTTTTTATTGTCGGCAGAGCAGCCGGTGCAGAAAATATATATAATTATATATAAATCCGTAGCATTCATAGTAATGGCCGTGGAAATGTGAACAATCCCGTTTTTAGCCTAAAATACAAGAAAATCGTCAGATATATCCTGTGGATAACCTTCACAAAAATTATGAAGTTATTCACAATCATTCACAATTTTACAATGGAGATGAACACTCCATATTTTATGAGGGTGACAGTTTTTTCTGAATAGTCTCGATTTTATTTCTCAAATCCTCATCTGTCTGGATTTTTTCCTCAATCTTTTCCACACCGTGAATGACTGTAGTGTGGTCCTTTTTTCCGAGATATGCCGCAATCATCTGAAGAGAGGACTCTGTCATATGACGGCACAGGTACATGATAATCTGCCTGGGAAGCACATACTCGGAATTGCGTTTTTTGGAAGTAATATCTTCCTTTGAGATATTAAAATGTTCTGCGACGATGTCGATAATCAGGGACGGAGACACTTCGCGTTTCTGATCAGGGTAAATGACATCCTTCAGTGCGTCCTCAGCGAGGGAGAGGTTCAATTCCTGCTTGTTCAGGCGTGCGTTTGCCATAACTTTATTCAGGGCACCCTCAAGCTCACGGATATTAGATTTTATGTTGGTGGCGATGTACTGGATAATCTCGTCGTCGACTTCCTTGTCGTACATCTCTGCGTTTTTGCGCAGAATAGCCATACGTGTCTCATAGTCCGGCGGCTGGATGTCGGCGATCAGCCCCCACTCAAAGCGGGATCGAAAGCGTTCCTCCAGTGTTTCCATTTCTTTCGGCGGCTTGTCGGAGGAAATAATGATCTGTTTTCCGGCAGAATGCAGGACATTGAACGTGTGGAAGAACTCTTCCTGAGTTGATTCCTTTCCTATTATAAATTGTACATCATCGATGAGAAGTACATCGACTGTCCTGTATTTGTCGCGCAATTTTGTCATGGCGGCGGCATTACCGCTTCGGATCGACTCGATTACCTCGTTGGTGAACTGCTCTGAGGTTACATATAAGACCTTTTTGTCCTGATTCTGTTCTAACACGAAATGACCGATGGAGTGCATCAGATGCGTTTTGCCCAGTCCGGCACCTCCGTACAGATACAATGGATTGTACGCTTCCCCTGGGGATTCGGCCACGGCCAGTGCGGCAGAGTGGGCAAATTTATTGTTGCTTCCCACGACAAAGGTATCGAATTTGTATTTGTTATTCAAATTTGCATTTTCGTGTTTGAGACTGCTCACTCTTTTTTTCGGTTTGTCTGATTCGGCAGATGCCTCTTTTTTTTCTGCGATGGCATCCTCCTCCGCGATAAAGACAACATCATATTCATGGTTCATAACTTCTGATATCGTTGCCTTAAAACAGAAGTAATAATTTTTCTGAATATATTTTAGCAAACGTGCCTGGGCTGAAGGAATCAGGATTGTAACGATATCATCCTCCACCTTATAGAATTGTAAGGGTTCCACCCAGTTATTGAATGAAATAGCTGTAAGGTCGTACTCGTCTCTGATTATTTCTTTTATTTCATCCCATCTGTCTTTTATTTCGTTCATGCGATACCTCTGACTCTACAAATGTGTTTACTGTTCACGCCTTTAATGAAAATACTCATACACTTTAATAGTAACCCAAATGAGGAAAAAAAGCAAATAAATGTGAAAAATTTTTGCAGTTATTCACGAAATCCCCAATCAATTGTTGATATTGTGGATAACTTTATCCAAAATATGTGGAAATTTGATTTTTTACACCTTTATAAACCAGAAATCCACATTATTGTGGATAAAATTGTGAATAGTTATATACAACATCCACAGCGGTATTTCGTAATATTCCAACTCTGCGTCATATAGTTTTCTACATTTTTTCAACGAGATATCCACAAGTTACCCACAATTTGTGGATATCTTTGCTATTCTGTGGATTTCATACCTTTTTCTGTGGAAAGTATGTGGTTATGGTTTTAGTGGCTTAGATATCGGTAAATTTATATTATTTTTCTTGACTTCAATATTTTTATGGTATATAATCATCATGATATTTTCTGGTACTTGACATCGATATCGCTTGTGTGCTGCATGATGATATCATTTGATTACATGATTATGTATCGTTATGTATTGTAAAGAAACGATCATGAAGTAATTTATGTGAAGTATCTTGCCAGTTAGTGCAAATGCCGGCTGTGGGATTTTAGTGGTAAATCTATATGAATGGAAATGGTATTTGCCTGGATCAAGATCTGATTGGAAAGTTGAGAAGGAGGTGTTTTGAATATGAAAATGACATTTCAGCCAAAAAAAAGACAGAGAAGTAAAGTGCATGGTTTCAGAGCCAGAATGAGCACACCGGGCGGAAGAAAAGTTTTAGCTGCCAGACGTGCTAAGGGAAGAAAGAGATTATCTGCATAGTTTACAGGTCACAGTATGTGACCTTTTTTTCTATGCACACGGGCATCCCAGGGAAGCATGTCAACGGAGCTGACGGGTGTCCGGCGCGCGAGTAGGGAGGAGGGGATTTTCCCTGCTCGATTGTATTTTATGTATGTGGTTATAGATGAACGAGGATAAAAATGAAATTTTCGGAATCGTTGAAAAGCAACAGGGATTTTAAGAATGTTTATAGTCGAAGGAAGAGTTACGCCAACAGGTATTTAGTGATGTATGTATCAGAAAATAGATTAGATAAAAACAGACTTGGGATTTCAGTTAGCAAAAAAGTAGGGAACAGTGTTGTCAGGCATCGTGTCACCAGATTGATCAGAGAGAGTTACCGGCTGCACGAGGATTTGTTTTACAGTGGCTTTGACATTGTAGTCGTTGCGAGGGTCAGTGCAAAAGATGCAAGGTTTGCAGAGATCGAGAGTGCATTGCTCCATGTATCGAGACTTCATAAAAATATATTGGTATAAATATTCATATCGTGATAGAAACAGGTGTTTTATGAAAAAACTTTTCATTTGGCTCATTTTATTTTACCAGAAATATCTTTCACCGTTAAAATCCACAAAATGCCCGTATTTCCCGTCATGTTCCCAGTATGGGCTCGAGGCGGTCAGACAATATGGTGCCTTGAGAGGCGGGTTGCTCTGTATATGGAGAATTCTTCGGTGCAATCCTTTTTCAAAAGGAGGATACGATCCCGTTCCTTCTATTAATAATAGGAAAGAAAAGAAATTGAAAACCTTTTATCGGTTTTAGTTGATCAGGAGGAGTAAAATGGATTTCATGCTGTTAACGCAAAATTCAACTCCGATATTTAAGTACATTGTTAAGCTTTTGGGCTTAATCATGAATGGCATTTTCGAGTTTCTGAATTTGATTGGCATTCCAAATATCGGTTTATCTATTATTTTATTTACAATTGTTATTTATTTACTATTGATGCCGCTTACCGTTAAGCAGCAGCGGTTTTCGAAGCTCTCAGCGAGGATGAATCCTGAGATACAGGCAGTACAGGCAAAGTACAAGGGAAAACAGGATCAGGCGTCCATGATGGCGATGAATCAGGAAACGAAAGCGGTGTACGCAAAGTATGGCGTGTCTCCTTCAGGCAGCTGTGTTCAGCTGTTGATCCAGATGCCTATTTTGTTCGCACTCTACCGCGTCATCTATGCGATGCCGGCTTATGTGACAAAAATCGGTGAAGCGTTTGGTATCCTTGCGGACAAGATCATGCAGGCGCCAAACGGTGTGGAGGAAGTCAGGGCTTTGTCCTCCGCCGCATATTTTACAAAGAATTTTGACATTGCGGGCAACACAAGAAATGCGATCATAGACACGCTCAACAAGACATCTACACTTGATATGGCTGCTCTTTCTGAGAAATTCGGTCTGGCAGAGTTGACTTCTGAAGCTGGCAGTCTGATTCTCACGAACGGTTCTGAGAAGGGCCTGATCGATATTTACAATAATTTCCTTGGATTGAATATCGGCAACTCTCCGATGGATACGATGAAGACTGCTTTTGCGGCGGGAAATTATCTGCTTCTCGCTGGTGCGATTGCGATTCCTGTCCTTGCTGCAGTTACGCAGTGGATAAATTATAAGTTAATGCCGCAGGCAGCGACAAATGATGACAATAAGAAAAAACAACAGCCTTCCAATGACACAGCGGAGGCAATGCAGCAGTCCATGAAGATGATGAATACGGTGATGCCCATCATGTCAGCGTGGTTCTGTCTCACGCTTCCCGCCGGTATGGGTCTGTACTGGGTAATCGGTGCTGTGGTCAGGAGTATTCAACAGGTGGCGATCAACAAGCATATCGACAACATGGATATTGATGCAGAGATTGAGAAAAATGTAGAGAAGTATAAAGAGAAATTGAAAAAGCAGGGGATTGATCCGACAAAACTTCAGGCGGCTGCCAGAATCAATACAAAAAATATCTCATCACAGACTTCTTATCAAAATACTGCAGCAAAGCGTCCTGCAAAGACCGAGGAAGAGAAGGCGGAAGATGTAAGAAAGGCAACGGAATATTACAATAAGAATGCGAAACCGGGAAGCCTCGCTGCGAAAGCAAACATGGTAAAGCAGTATAATGAAAAGAAATAGTATGTTGACGCCGGAATAAGTGATATTGTAATTATTTTATGGGGGAAAATGAAATGGAATACATGGAGTTTAAAGGTAAAACCAAAAATGATGCCATTACTGAGGCATGTAGACATTTTTCGATACCAAGTGATAAGCTTGATTATGAAGTGATAGACGAGGGGAAAGCAGGATTCCTCGGAATGGGAGCAAGGCCGGCTATTGTGAGGGCAAGAGTGAAAGAGGAAAACGAGGAGGTAATCGAGCCTGTGAAGCTTTCTGAGACACCAATCATTGCAAGTGTTGCGGCTGCGGTTGAAACGATTGCGGATGTTGATGTGGAAGCTGTCTCTAAGAAATTTTTGTCCGATGTGTTTGCTGCCATGGGAATCAAGGCAGAGATCACTACAAAATACAACGATTCCTTGAAATCTCTTGAAGTGGATATCAGCGGTGATGAGATGGGTGTACTGATCGGCAAGAGAGGACAGACGCTGGATTCTCTGCAGTATCTGATATCGCTTGTTGTCAACAAAGGGACAAGTGAGTATATCAGAGTGAAGGTTGACACAGAGAACTATAGACAGAGACGCAGGGATACACTGGAAAATCTGGCAAAAAATATCGCCTATAAGGTGAAGAGGACTAGAAGGCCGGTATCACTGGAGCCTATGAATCCTTATGAGAGAAGAATTATTCATTCCGCGCTGCAGAATGACAGATACGTGACGACGCACAGTGAAGGCGACGAGCCGTTCCGCCGTGTTGTGGTTACACCGAAACGGGACAATAATTATGGCGATAACAAAGGTTATCGGGGAAGCAAGGGATATAATAAAAATTATAATAAAGGATATAACAAAAATAACAGGGAGTACAGCCGGGACGCAAATAAAAATTTGAACCGGGATAACGCGGAAAGCAGTGCGGAAACAGTTGAACAGGAGTGACAGACTATGATACAATAAATTGTATCTCGCAGGCGTATAATAAAATGAACCTTGATATTCCAAGGTTCATTTTATTATACGGATGTAATCATTATAGTTCAATCCAGGACTGCGCACTACGCTGCGAATTATGGATTTACAGGCTATGTGAGAAAGTGTGAGTGTTGAGATGAATCAAACCGCCATGAAGCAGTTTTGCATGGCTTGATGCCGTAACAGGAAGACGAAAGCTCAACTGTTACATATAATCTATTTGTATGGCAGATGAGATACAGTTTCGGCAGGAATGAACTGTATCGATTCTCAGGAAGGAGAAATAACAGATGAAGACAGATACCATCGCGGCGATAGCAACGGCGGTCAGCGATTCGGGAATAGGCATTATCAGGATCAGCGGCGACGATGCCATAGATACAGCCAATCGGATATATCGCTCGAAAAATAATCGAAAGCGGCTTGTCGATGTCAAGAGCCATACGATTCATTACGGTTATATTTATGACGGTGATCTGCTGGTTGATGAAGTGATGGTTGCAGTGATGCGTGCTCCCAACACTTACACCAAAGAGGATGTCGTTGAGATTGACTGCCACGGTGGAATTCTTGTGATGAATCAGATCCTAGAAGTAGTCCTTAGAAATGGATGCAGGCTTGCCGAGCCAGGAGAATTCACAAAGCGGGCTTTTTTAAATGGAAGGATTGACTTGTCGAAAGCGGAGGCTGTCATGGATATCATTCATTCCAAAAATGAGTTTGCACTGCGATCTTCTGTCAATCAGTTAAGGGGTTGTGTGTCAGATAAGGTGCGCTCCCTGCGTGAGGAACTTTTGTATGAGATTGCGTTTATTGAGTCGGCGCTTGACGATCCGGAGCATATCAGTCTGGACGGATATCCGGACAGATTGGGGGAAAAAGCGGCAAAGATTCAGGGAGCGCTGAAAAAGCTGATTGACAGTGCAGATAACGGGAAAATGCTGAGGGATGGAATCAATACAGTCATTGTCGGAAAACCGAATGCCGGGAAGTCTTCTCTATTGAATTTACTTGTCGGCGAGGAGAAGGCGATTGTCACTTGTGTTGCCGGGACGACGCGGGATGTGTTGGAGGAATCCATCAGACTGCATGGCGTGGGGCTGAATATTATTGATACGGCTGGGATACGGAACACGGAAGATGAAGTTGAGAAGATCGGTGTCGAGAAGGCGAGAAAGTATGCGGGGAATGCCGATCTGATCGTCTATGTGGTGGACGCCTCGCGCGCGCTGGATGAGAATGACGATGCGATCATGAAGCTGATAGAGGATAAGAAAGTGATCGTGCTTCTGAATAAAACAGATCTGGAGCAGATTGTCAGCGAGGATGATATCATAAGAAAAATAACACATGTGTCAGTTATTAAAACCTCCACGAAAGAAAATACGGGAATCGATGAATTTGAGGAAATGATAAGACAATTATTTTTTGATGGTGAGATTGTGGTCAATGATGAAATCTATATCACGAACCAGCGGCACAAAGAGGCATTGATGGAGGCATATGAGAGTATGGAGATGGTGCTGAAAAGTTTAGCTGACCGGATGCCGGAAGATTTTTATTCGATTGATTTGATGAGTGCCTATGCTTCGCTCGGCAGAATCATCGGGGAGGAGGTCGGGGAGGATCTTGTCGATGAGATTTTCTCTAAGTTCTGTATGGGAAAATGATATGATAAAGAAAAAGGAAGGTATGATATCTTATGAAAAAAGAAGATTTATTTGCACCGATTATGGAAAAATATGGTGAACTAAAAACAGCTTTAAAGGGAACAGACATAGAGCAGATAAGAAAATTGACATTGGAAGTTCATGCCATGGTACACCCCGCTGAAATATCCGGAAGAAGCGAAAAAACGATTGCAGATTATGTGCTGGAATATATGCTATTGGGAAATCAGAACGCAATCGTACCAAGAGAGGACTATGATGTGGATCTGCATTATGCAGGAACGAGAAAAGTTCCTATGTGCTGGCAATTTTGGCATACATATCGCATTGAAGATTTGGTAAGCAATATTTTAATGGTCAATCAGAACCAGATATTCAATGCTGAGTGGCAGAGAAAAATCGGGGCTTCTATTACAGACACTGGAAATGCACTGGAATTTGATGAAGCAGTGGCGTTTGGAAAAGGGATCGATGTCTCTGCACTTCGCGATTATATGATTACAGTAGGGAAAAATACACGCTGCATATTAGAGAATTTGACACTGGAGCAGATACAGTCTATGGTACCGGAAGAATGGGTAATGAGAATACTGGAAGAAGGCGGAGTGACCACAGATTTCCGCTCTGTCTGGTTGTTAGTATATTGGGGAAGGCTGACAAGGGGAGGTATGATTTTAACTCCCATGACAGATCATCATATGATGCATCTGCCGCCCTGTCTGAATCATCTGCCGATTTTGGATGAATAGACCTGTGTTTTTGAGAACGTGTACCATGAAGGAGTGATTCGATGAATTATGCTGTGAAATCAGTATTTGATGATGAAAGTCAGAATGTCCTCGATGAAAATTATGTTTTGAGGTAGGAAAAGATGGAAATAGAATATAAAGATACAAAGAACTTTAATGAGGAAGATTTGCAGCGGCTTTTTCTGTCTGTAAATTGGGAGTCCGGTAAATATCCGGACAGACTTGTCAGAGCGATGCAGAATTCTACACACGTTATCTCTGCATGGGATCATGACCGCCTGGTTGGGCTGGTTCGCGCACTGGATGATGGGGAAACGGTCGCATTTATCCATTATCTTCTGGTAGATCCGGAGTATCATGGACTACATATTGGAGATATGTTGATGAAACATTTACTGAAATATTTGGATAAGCTGCTCTATGTGAAAATTATGCCTTCTGACCCAAAGACAATTCCATTTTATGAGCGTTATGGGTTTAAACAATACGAAAATTATTCTGCCATGGAATTAAAAAACTTTAACTGAAACCTTGAACTGGATTCCTGGAGGAATGAAAAACGCGAAAGGAAGGGTGCATGAATGAGTGATATTTTAGAATTTGCCACTCGGGAAGATTTCAGAAAATGGCTTTATGACAATTGTCTGTCAAATGACGGCGTCTGGCTTTTATTCGGCAAAGCCGGTGGACCCAGGACATTAAAAGCAGAAGAGGCACTGGAAGAAGCACTCTGTTTTGGATGGATTGACGGACAGATGCAGAGTCTTGATGATAAATCTTACAGGAAATATTTTTCCCTGCGAAGGAATAAGAGCAAATGGTCAGAGAAAAACAAAAAATTGGCCAAAAGCCTTGAAGAAAGAGGACTAATGACTGATTATGGCAGAAAGAAAATAGAGGAAGCACAAAAAAATGGACAGTGGGACGCTCCCAAACCCGCCGCGGTTACGGAAGAACAAATTGCCCAGCTTACCGCACTGCTGGAAAATTATGAACCTGCCTGTACAAATTTTAAAGCGATGTCTTTATCTGTTAAAAAAACTTACACAAAGGCGTATCTTGACGCAAAGACAGATGCAGGACGGGAAAAGAGAATTGCATGGATGGTCGACCGGCTCAATAAAAATCTAAAACCGATGTAGCTGTTGTGCCTATTTTTGGGGTTGATAGATTTTTGTTTTTGCAGAATACTAATAGCGAATAAGAATGTATGTGGTTCGTTCTGCCCACCGAAGCACTTCGGGTGTTACGATTGCTGGAATACTCTTTGCCATTGTTGTCGCCTCATTCTTCATTAAATATAAGCTCTATTCTATAGTAAGAAGGCTATCCTTAAAAGCCGTTGGATAAGATAGCCTCATAATAACTTTTCGAAACACAATAACATAAGCATATACCGTTCCTTTACCAAAGCGATCATGCAACAGACTTTTACCATCGGGACAGAAACTAACCTCATCCGGTAGCGACTTTAAATACGGTAATTCAATGGTTTTTGTTGGACAATCAGGAAAACTTGCTTCAAGTGCAACAACTTGTCCTTCTCCAAAAACTTCATGCTTTACAACGGCTCCTGCTGGTATTAAAAGCTCTTCTGAATCTTTGCAAGCAACAGCTTTTCCTACAAGCTCAGATGCCTTTTCAGACACAATAGTATTAATATATTGCTTCCAGGCAGGAGCTTCCAGAATATCTCTACGGGATTCACACTTAACAATCAATTCTCTGAGTTCTTCAGGATTTGCCTTATTCGCCTCAAACATTGCTATAAAGTATTTCTGGAATTGCCCTAATGTCAGCGGAATAATATCCAGCCGCTGCTTCACATCGCCTTTTGCATACCAAATACCATGTCTGAATGTTTCTGCCGTATTGGTGTCGATACGAACAGCAATAAACATGCCATAGACAGGCTTGTTATATTTCAGAACGGCATCGGAAACATGCCGTCTGACAGGTTCGCCCTCCATTGCTTCTTGACGGGAGGATGTGGACATAGTAACTTCAGTCAGAATGGTGAAATCACGAAACTCGCAATATAGATCACCCTTACCGCCGCCAGCGGCAGAAACTGGCATAAAATCAGAATCCAGCTTAAAGCCACGGACTTCATAGGGTTTATTGACCATGTGATCAATTGCCAATGCTGCACGCCAGAGTGTCCATTCAAGATACGCAGGTGTTTCATCCTTGGGTACTTCAATGGCATTATCTTCGTCATAGACCAGTTTGCCGCCACCTTTGATCAATAGCGTCATGTAATCTCTGATTTCTTCCCAATGATTGCGCTGATCATTGGCATACTGAATTTCGTCGGTCTGAGCAAGGATATTTTCAAGTCTCTGTCTTGCAATGTTGATTTCGGCAGGAGTATCAAGAGGAAGATCAGATATATCAAACAGGATATGACGTTCTTTCATCTGCTTGATCAGATCGTCCAGCAATGCCTTTGCAACATCTATATCATCAGTAGGCAGGGGTGCCCCTGTGCATAGCAGCTTATACTGCTCCATAATAGGAGCTGCACTCGCAGTAATTTTGGCAAGTTTTTCCGCTAGGACATGCTTTGTTGGTACGATAATCAGGCCTCTGCCTTTGCGTTGAAGAACACCGGAAATGCGGAGGTATCGCATATTCATGTCGCTGTAATCTAAGAAGTTATCAGCCTTTTTATCGTAGCTTTCGCCTCTTTTTGCAATCTCTTTCTTGTCGAAGGGACGCTTTGCCGGAGCAGCGGCTCTACGCTGTCTCAAATCCAGAATGTTATCAACTACTTCTTCCAAATTATAGCTGGGATTGGTGGTATGTCCCCACAGAGCAAATTCAATCCTGCTCAGTTCAGAGGAGCCTGTGCGCTTTTCAAGCTCCAGCATAATTGCTAATAGCCACCTTAGTGGGGAGAAATAGTGCGTACCATCTGGCATTGGGAACTGTTCTACACTCATCGCCCGAAGATAACATTCCTGCATCGCAGGATATGTATCTGTTTTAAGAAAAACTCTACCGAACGGTGTAATATCGTCCAACGCACCAAGAGCCTCTTGTTTCCCGTCCTTTTTCTGTATTTGTGGGTAAATCAATCCGTTTTTGGAGAACATTAAACGCCATTTGCGTGCGTGGCTACCAGAACTGTCTTTACCTTCTTCATTCTGAATAATGCCTTTTTCGTCAAGCAAATTCATAAAACCAAGCTCGTTTTCACGACCATGAAGATTACCGACAAAAGCAGAGCTTGCAAAAATGGAGAAGCCTTCTTGGATGCGATTAGGGTTACGCAGGCCTGTATTGCCTACCAGCCATATTTTTATTTGCTCGTTCATGCTGTAACCTCCAATCAATATCCAACGAAAAGATATTCCTGTACGGAATTCCTGTGTGTTTTTGCATCGTTTTGATTCCCAAACGAATACTTGTAGTCAACAGGGATAACCTCTACATGCTGCTTATATTTTGCCATAATTGCTACCATTTCATCTTGCGTAGGTAGACTGTTAGAGGAATAGGACACGATCAAAATGCTATTAGCAAATTTTTTGAAAAGGTGGTCAAAAGCGTCTACCGCCCCTTTGCGAGTGGCAAACGGAGTGGGATATGACTTGAATTTCTTTGTCTGCGTATGTTGCTGAATCTCAACGCCCTTCCAATCACGGGCAAGACCTTCAACAAAATGGTATCTTCGCACATATTCATTATCTGACAACGGCGAATAATACGGTGGGTCAATATAAACCAAATCCGCCTGCTCAACTTTCAAATCCATAGCATCGCCCTGTTTTGAACGATTGATCTGACCATTATCAAATACTGCCTTATTAATCGCTTCAACAGCTTCTAAAAACTGCTGTGCAAGTGTTTTTTGCAAATCCTTACGCCCGTCATTGTACCTTTGCCCTGTGTAAGTGAATATGCCACGAGGACGCTTTTTTGTGCAAGCACGAATCAGTGCAGACATTGCTATGGCGTGCTTATATTGATCTTTAATCTTCGCAATATTAGTACGCAGCGTATCAATCAATTCGTTTTCTTCATCGGTATAGTAAAGGTCTTTAAAAGTTGATGCGACAAAATGATCTGATTCTTTGTGTTCAATCAGCAGTTTTTTTGCTTCTTCTAATGGTAAGGTAACGGAATTATTCTCTACCATTGCCTTGGTGAAAGTCGCTGACATTGCCATATAGTCATTACTGACTACTGCTTTACCCTGTGCCTTGAACATATATCCAACAATACCGGAGCCAGAGAACAAGTCAACAACGGTATTGACCTTAAATTGCGAAGCAACAGACCATATCTCAGATAATAGTTTGCTTTTTGAGCCCATAAAACGAGTAGACGGATAAGCGGATACCTGTTCCGGCAAGGGCTGTGAAAGCAATTTAATTAAGAAGCGCTGCTTCGGAGGAATAGTGACAATAACATCCTCACCCTTACGAGTACTTCCATTACAAGAAATATGACGATTAGTTTGAATGACATCAATATTGAATGGAGCATATAATTCATGTACCAACGGATGATTGGAATTTGTTAAAATGATATGGCAACCCCGTTCATGCAAAGTCATAATCATCTTCGCGAGCTCAATGTGATCTTCTTCGTAAAATTGTTCTTTGGTATACCGCTTAAAATCAGCATACTCGGAGATAGGTAAATACGGAGGATCAAGAAAAACAAAGTCTCCTGGCTGAGCGTAATGCTCCAAAACCAGCAGATAGTCACCACATAGTATATCTGCTTTTTTCAATGCTTCGGACGCTGCTCTCAAGCCATCTCCATCGCAAATTTTAGGATTTTTGTATTTGCCATAGGGAACATTAAACTGTCCCTGCTTATTGACACGATAGAGTCCATTAAAGCAAGTTCTATTCAAGAAAATCGTTCTTGCCGCCGCTTCCGCTTTAGGTAGTGTTGTCCATTCCTGGCTACGAACAGCATAAAACATCTCAGAAGTGTTTTCGTAGCGTTTTAAGCATTGAATAACATCCTCTACATGACCTGCCACTTCCTGATACATATTGATCAGCTCGGGATTGCTGTCTGCAATGACTGCATTTTCCGGTTGCAACGCAAAGAACATTGCTCCACCGCCAAAAAACGGCTCAATATATCGACCAAAGGAGCCCGGTACTTTCGGCAAAAGATTACCTAACATCTGTGTTTTGCCACCAGCCCATTTCAAAATAGGCTTTGCTTGAGCAACTTCTACTTTTCTAACCGCTTGCTCTGCCAATGTACTCTCCCCCCTTTCAATTAATTGTGTCCTGGGTTAATTCCATGATATCGCCAATGTCGCACTGTAACGCCGTGCAGATTTTAACCAACACATCCGTAGTGACATTCTCGTTTTTTCCTAACTTTGCCATTGAAGCATGACTGATACCAGCAGCAACACACAAATCCTTTTTCTTCATATCACGATCAATTAAGATCTTCCACAATTTCTTATAACTTACCGCCATTGTCTACACCTCAACACTGAATATGTAATCACTTCAAAAATCATAGATCAAAGAAATAATTTCAGCAAACGCTGAATTTAATTGCATTTTATCATAGGCTCTTTTTGTTTTCAAGATATACAGCGTAATTTTGCAAAAAAGCTTTGCAAAAAAGCCGCCCACTAATTTGTAGACGGCTTTGAAAAAAATGTTGCTATTTGAAAATCAGCTCGCTATTTATGATTTCAACTGCGCTTGCCTGTATGTTACTCATTCTTCCTACCCATTCTAAGGTATTTTCCGCCTTTAGCTGTTCTGAGATACCCTGCGCCAGCTTCATATCCTCTATGAGCCGTTCAAAGCGTTCCTCTGCCTGCTCGTCAATATCGGCAAGATAGCTGTTCAACTTGCCGCTTGTGAGCAGAGTAGTATAGGTTGCTCTTTTATGTTCAGGGGCGATAACCACTTATACAATCGTAGTTTTCATATTCAAGTTTTTCACTCAATATGTAACCTGTAACATGATGCTTCAAAAATTTCACTCCCGTCATATTTTTCAAGCTTTCCATAATTATCAAATTGAAATCCGCATTTTATAATTACGTTTCTCGAAGCGTGGTTTTCATTCGCATGACGAGCAAAAAAATCATGTGCACCTAAATTTTTATATGCCCATTGAATCATTGCTTTTGAAGCTTCCGTTGCGTAACCCATGCCCCAATACAGTCTTTTCAAGTTATAACCAAGTTCATATGCTTTGTATTTTTCCGCATATGACACAGAACCTCATTAAGACCCTTGTATGCTGCTTATTCTTTGATATCAGTCAGATTTTTCATCGGTTCTCCCCATTTTCCGAGATATCTTCCATCAATGGAAGAATATGTATCTTCGCCCGGAGCTAATACCGGAGCAGCCTTCATCAATCTTTCTGTAAAGGGAATCGTTGTATCCAGCAGTTGTTCATCCTGGGTTACATTACGGATTAAACAGAGAAAAATATCTGAGCCATCTCCCATGGGGATTACTTTTTTCACTTCCAGTTCAAAACTAACAGGGCTTTCTGCAATGGTTGGCACATCCAGCACTTGTCCCCACTCTACAGTAGGCAGGCACTTCATCTTATCAGGTGTGGTTCTGCCATAGGTACAGCCATAATAATCTGCCAAAGGGAGCAGCTGTTCAGATACGAGGTTAGCTGAAAATACACCATTTTTGCGTATCAAATCCTTGGTCTGTTTTTCCTCACCTATACAAGCCATTACCCCGAGTCCCTCTGAAGAATGATAATATCCAAACCAACAGAAAAGACCAAAATGGGGCTGTCCGTCTTCCTGTTTTGTGCCATAAAGAAATAACGTTTGCGGACAGTAATCATTACCGATCTTCGTTTTTATCTTTGCCATCATGTATATCCTTTCCTTTTTTTAATGCTTGTTCCGCTCGCTCCAGGTTGGAAACAATACGGTCAAGATACTGTTCTAATTCCTTGATTTCCACCTTTTCAAAATCCTTAAAAAACAAGCTATTCATTTGCTGGGAGACTTGATTGTAACGCTTCTCCAATGCGCGGGCCTGGGGTGTCAGGCTGATTAGGCTTTGACGTCGGTCAGTAGCTGAAATTTCCCGACAGATTAAGCCATTTTCTTCCATTCTACAAAGCATTGCAGTAAGTGTATTTTTTGCCAATCCCGTCTTTTGTGCAAGTTCCACAATGGGAATGCCTTCACTTTTCCATAACACATAAAGAATATGCCCTTGTGGTCCATTAAATTCATCTACACCACATGTCTGCAAAAGCCGATCAAAAACTCTCCCTTGAACCTGCTTAATATGAGAAATCAAAAAACCTGTTCGTGTTTCCAGTGATATCACACCTTTCCTTGCTCCACCGCTTCGCAAGGATAGAAGCGGTAGTTTTGCTGTACAGCATTAAAAAGGACGTCTCCTTTTCATAGTCTTAATAGTACTATATAGAACTTATTCTGTCAAGATGCAGATTTTAATAAAGGGCAGTCCTAAGACCGCCCACTCTCTATTTATGTCGTGGATATTCGGGCATCAAATCAATCAATCTCATTGTCCGTCCTTCTTTATCCAATAGAATTTCAATATTTTCCACATCTCCGCCTA
>CAMWTP010000027.1 GCA_947177165.1 uncultured Lachnospiraceae bacterium | reverse complement strand
ACATTCAGAATATTTGTTCTTATATCTTCTCAAAAATCGCAATTTCCTATAAAGTAAAAAATCAGGCGTATTGTTATCAATACGCCTGATTGCATTAGAGCGTGTTTGAAAAATGCT
Source organism: uncultured Lachnospiraceae bacterium (assembly GCA_947177165.1). GTDB lineage: Bacteria > Bacillota > Clostridia > Lachnospirales > Lachnospiraceae > COE1. Next base: position 67,540 of record CAMWTP010000027.1, on the reverse strand, counting down.
TTCTGCCAGATGTGCGTCACAATTTGTGGGAGATTTGTGCCAAATGAAGGGCGCATAGTGGGCTATGTAACCTGAATTTGGCGCAAATATCACGCAAATTGGGGCGTGCAGATGGTAGGAATGATTTTTCAAACACGCTCTAGGAATAGTCGCAAAATAACTTGTGCGGATAACGCAGAAGTTAATTCAAGACTGTTCCTTACTTTGCCACAAGAAAGTCATACTGTGACATGAACAGTTTATAGTATTCACCCTTCTGCGCAAGCAGTTCGTCGTGTGTGCCGGCTTCGAGGATATTTCCCTTGTCGACGTACATGATGCAGCTTGCATTCTTGATGGTCGAGAGCCTGTGGGCGATGATGAAGGAGGTTCGCCCTTCAAGCAGTCTGTTTAAGCCTTTCTGCAGCAGGATTTCCGTCTCCGTGTCAATGCTCGAGGTCGCCTCGTCGAGAATCAGAATCGCCGGGTTTTCTAACAGCGCACGCGCGAAGCTGATGAGCTGTCTCTGGCCAGCCGAGAGCCGGCTTCCGCGCTCGTTGACCTGTGTCTGGTAGCCGTTCTCCATCTCCATGATAAAGTCGTGTGCACACACGGTTTTGGCAGCGGCGATGACCTCCTCGTCTGTTGCGGTCAGATTTCCATAACGAATGTTATCCATAATGGTGCCGGAGAAGATAAAGCTGTCCTGCATCATAATGCCCATCTGCCTGCGCAGGGACTTGAGCGTCACGCTGGAGATATCGGTGCCGTCAATCAATATTTTGCCGGAGTCCACGTTGTAGAAGCGGCTGATGAGATTGACGATGGTCGACTTGCCGGCGCCGGTGGGACCTACGATGGCAAAAGTATCGCCGGGGTTTGCGGTAAAGTTTACCTTATTTAATATCTGCACGTCATCCTCATAGCTAAAGCACACATCCTGAAATTCTACCTTGCCGTTGATGGGCGGCATCGGTGCGGCGTCCTCCGAATCCTTTACATTGACAGGCTCATCGATCGTCTCGAAGATACGCTCGAGGTAGGCGATGGCGGTGAGCAGCGAATTGTAGAAGGAGGCGAGCGTGTTGATCGGCTCCCAGAATCTTGAGATGTAGGAGGTAAACGCGATCAGGATACCGACTGTCACACCGTAGATTTCCCCCGAAATCCATCCAATGCCAATCACATAGATAAAGGCTGTCGTCACGGTTGAGATGGAATCGATGCAGGGCCACATGATGAAGTTGTACTTGACAGCGCGCATCCACGCACTGCGGTAGCTGTCACTCAGGTGGTTGAAGATCGAAGTATTCTCGCGCTCGCGCACAAAGGACTGTGTGACGCGGATGCCGTTGATACTCTCCGCGATATACGCGGTGAGGTTGGACTGTTTGTTGCTCTGGATCTGCCACGCGCGCCGCTGACGACGCTTCACGAACACAATGACGGCGAAGAGCACAGGCAGTCCGCACAGGCAGATCAGTGTCAGCCTGACATGCAGCAGGAGCATAAAGAGCAGGATAAAAATCAAGTTGCACATGTCTGTGATCGTGTTGATGATACCGTTTGAGAGCAGATCACTCAGGCTGTTCACATAGTTGACTACGCGCACCTGTATCTTGCCGTGGGGACGGTCGTCATAGTAGGAGAACGGGAGCTCCTGCAGATGACAGAAGATATCGGAGCGCAGCTTGTGTACGACCGACTGGCCAATGCGGCTTGTGATGCGTATTTTCAGGCGGATGCACACGCAGGTGTACAGTAAAATAACGAGCGATATCAAAGTGATCGTGACAATCGCCCTGACATTTTTTGCAGGTATGTAGTTATCCATGATCTCGCTGATAAACATGGGAAAGAGCATGGTCAGCGCGGAGGAGGACAGCATCAGGAAAAGCGCGAAGGCGAGCTGTCCCCGGTAAGGCTTAACGTATTGAAACACACGCCGAAGCTGGCTGAGGTCAAATTTGTCCTCCATCACTTCATCGATGTCATATTTATTGCGTGCCATATTGTTCACCGCCTTTCTTGTTCTGGCCGATTTCGTCAACATATTTTTCGTATTCGCCGTACTGATGGCGGAATACCGTGGCATAATAGCCGTTATTTTTGAGAAGCGTGTCGTGCGTGCCCTGCTCCACAATCTTTCCATCATTCAGGACCAGAATCAGGTCGGAATCCTTGATGGAGGAGATGCGGTAGGCGACGATGAAGATCGTGCAGGCGTGGTCAATGCTGCCCAGCTGCTGCTGGATGTAGCTCTCTGTCTCCATATCGACGGCGGATGTCGTGTCGTCGAGTATTAAGATAGAAGGTTCTTTTAAGAGCGCCCTTGCCAGTGAGATACGCTGTTTCTGTCCGCCGGAGAGTCCCACGCCGCGCTCTCCGACAATCGTGTCGTAGCCGTCGGGCATCTCGCGGATAAAGCCGTCGGCATCAGCCATGACAGCGGCCTTTTGCACTGCCTCAAAAGGGCAGTCCGGCCTGCTGTAGGCGATATTGCCCTCAACCGTGTCCGAGAAGAGGAAGACATCCTGCATCGCCATGCCGATATTCTGGCGGAGGTTGTAGAGGTCTAAGTCCTTCACGTTTCTGCCGTCGACAAGCACTTCCCCGTCAGTGACATCGTAGAAACGGCAGAGCAGGTTCATGATGGTGGATTTGCCGGAGCCGGTCGCTCCAAGGATGCCGACGGTCTGACCGCTCTTTACCTTGAAGCTGACATTGTGGATAATATCTTCGTCGTCAGCACTGTAGGACACATTCTTAAACTCGACATCACCGCGAAGTTTCCGGCAGGGAATTGGCTTTGCCGGGTGCTTCACTTTTGGCTCCTCGCTGTAGGTGGCATAGATTTTTTCCACGGAGGTGGTGAAGCGCTGGATATCGTTGATACGCCAGCCGATCTGGCGCAGCGGGTTCATGAGCATCCACAGATAGCCGTTGATCGTGACATAGTTTCCAAGCGTCATGCTGCCCTGGATTACCATGATACTGCCGATCAGCATCAGAATCACGGTGAGCATGTTTGAGAGAAATTCAAACTGCGGGACATACTTTGTCCAGATTTCTGCGGCGGCGAGCTCGGCATCGCGGTAGCCGTCATTTTCCTTATTAAATTTTCCGATTTCGTAGTCTTCCTTGGAGAACGCCTTGACCACGCGGTTTCCGCTGACATTCTCCTGCACGAAGGTGTTGAGGGAGGAGAACTGCTCGCGGATTCTCTGGAAGCGCGGGCGGCCTTCTTTGGTCTGGCTCAGTGTCACAATCAGCGCGAAGGGCAGCACTGCGCACATGCAGAGAGCAAGCTTCCAGCTGACAGTGAAGATCATGACCAGCGCAAAGAAGAACAGGAAGACATTTTCATACACCTGATAAATAACAAATGCTACGAAATGCCGTATGGCGTCCATGTCGCCGGTCTGGCGGCTCAGGAGGTCTCCGGTGCGCTTCTTGTTATAGAAGTTGAAGTCCTCCTGCAGCAGTTTCCGGTAGACGGTATCGCGCATGGAATACAGCACGTCCTGGGAGCAGGTCTCGAAGATGACCTGGGACCAGTAGCGCAGCAGCCCCCGCAGGATTGTGATGATGACCAGCAGCGCGATCAGCTTCGGCAGCAGGCCATAGTTTCCGGCGGTGATGACATCGTCGACGATGGAGCCCGATACGATCGGCTTTGCGATGGCCAGGATGGAGATTACCGTCACCATCACAAGTCCCAGGGCGATACTTCGATTGTGCTTTCTGAGAAAAGAGTAGAACCATTTCATGGCAGTCATAGTTTTGCACCTCACTTTTCCTTTTGGCGTTTCTTTTGTTTTGTAGAACACACATTTGAATTTAGAATAGGTGTGTTCTGGCGGTTACGTCAAGGAACTGATCAGAATAATTTGCCGGCAATCATTCCTGACAGTTCCTTAGTATAGCTGAAATCATATAAAATGCAACCCAAAAAGTGTTACGTTTTAATGCAATAATTGTCGTTTTCTCTTCGCAGGGAAAAAGGATATCAAACGGGGGCGGCTAATACAAAAGATTGTTGACACAGACCCAAAATTCAAGTATATTAATATTAACCAAATGGTTAATTAATAGGGCGGTGATGGGACATAAAGATTACATACGCCAACAGTAAGGTAGAGAAGTATTTTACAGACTATAAGAAAATGCAGAGGGCGCTGCCTGCTGATTGGGTGAGAACGATAAAAAAGCATATGGATCGACTGGCTGCAGCTGACTGCTTTGGAGATTTTTTGAAATTGGGCTTAGGCAAACCGGAACAGCTTACAGGATATCAGAATGTCAGATATTCTTTGCATGTGTCTCCGAATGCTCGGTTGATTCTGGAATTAAATGCGGAACAAGATACCGTTTTGATATGTGATGAGATTGAAGTGGAAGGAGTGAGTGATTACCATGGCAGCAAAGATAACTGGTATATCCCGTGACTTGATGATTCACCCCGGGGAAACAATAGCTGATGTTCTGGAGGACAGGGGAATCACACAGGCTGAGCTGGCAACCAGAACAGGTACGACTCCTGCATACGTTAGCAATGTGATCGCAGGGAAAAAAGATATTTCTACCAATTTTGCAATGGCTCTTGAATATGCCCTTGGTGTACCCAAATCATTTTGGCTGAATTTGCAGGCGAATTATGATGCAGAGCTGTTGGAATTAAATCAGGAGCGGACAATTACCGAAGAGGAGCGGGCTGTCAGGGAGATGCTGGCTGATGTGGTCAAGTATCTTCGAAAAATAGGGAAAATGCCAGCCGGCGAAAGAAAAGATGCATCGATATTGTCTCTGAGAAAAGCATTAGGAATCAGTGATATCTCGAGGCTGGGCGATTTGGCGCCGGGCGGAGCTTTTAGAATATCCTCAAGTCAGCAGGTAAATCCATACGTGTTGGGAGCATGGATTCGCCTGTGTCAGATGGAAGGAGAAGGCAGGGGCGTAGAGACGCGGTATGATGCGTCAAAAGTAGATGCCATGATCACGGAAATCAAAAAAATAATGCTCGATATGGGCGCTGATATTCAGACAGACATAAGGAATGTGATGAAAAAATATGGCATCGATTTTTCTGTCGCAGTAAATTTCCGCGGGGCGCCTGTGCAGGGATATCTGTCCAAAAAGAGTGATGGGACATATCAGATGATAGTGACAATAAGAGGCTCTTATGCAGATATTTTTTGGTTTTCGCTGTTTCATGAAATTGGGCATATTGTAAATGGGGACGTGGGTAAAGGTGCGAAGTTTTTAGATGACGGCAGTGATACGGAAAAGGAAAAGCGGGCGGATCTATTTGCCAGCAATAAGCTGCTTGAGCCTGACCAGTATCAAATGTTTGTGGCAGAAAAAAATTTTACGATCGAGTCGATAGAACGATTTGCGGCGTCGCAGGATGTAATGCCATATATTGTGATTGGCAGACTGCAGAAGGAACAGTATTTGCGATATGATCAGTACAGCCGCTATAAACTGCGGTTTAAGTGGACAGAATAGATTTCTTAATAAAAGGACTTTTTACGATAAATGGATTCGTAAAGGGTCCTTTTACTGCGTTTTAAGGTCGCGAATGCCCTGGCTGCTTATGACATATCAATAAGAAAAAATTAAAAAAATATTGCATAAAAAAAATCAAACTGGAAAGAATGAATTGTATAAAAGGCACAAAGAAAATAAAGATTGTATACAATAACAAAAGTTAGGGATTTGAAATCGCCGAAATGTTCCAAATACTGACAAAAAATCTTTACTTTGAACATATTGTATACTATAATACGTGAAAACAGAGGTTTCTCGGTTTTGCAGATGTGAAGTAGCTGTTCGGTATGACGATGCATTTGCAGTGATGAGGGTACGGAATCGCTACAGTTGTGGAACGCATGAGGCGCCTGACTGTTGTCACGCAGCCGGTTATGTGTGGAAAGGAAGTTGTTATTATGAGAGAACGCAAGATTAAAATGACACCTGCGGAGGTTCAGAATTTTGTGAATGTGGCGTCAAAGTGTGACTTTGATATCGATATTTCCTACAATCATTACACAGTGGATGCCAAGTCGATCATCGGTGTGATGGGACTGGATTTCCGGTCAATCCTTACACTGCAGTATGCGGGATACAATGATGAGTTCGAGAGCTATGTGAGCGGACTTGCAATTGCATAAGCAGGAATCGTTGAGGATATAATTGACTCTCTTTAAGTGATGGGGTAAACTGTCATTTAGAGAGAGTTTTTATTTCGCTTTTTATCAGATGATTACACATAACAGATGGGGGAGCCGCAGCGGAACAAAGGCCTAATATGAGATAAAAGGGGACAGACATGGAGATACGCGTATCAGTCCGGCAGCTTGTGGAATTTATCCTGCGGGAGGGGAGCATCGACAACCGGAAATCGGGAGGATCGGACACAGCCATGCAGGAGGGCAGCCGCATCCACAGGATGCTGCAGCGGCGCATGGGCAGTGAGTATCACGCAGAGATCGGGCTGCAGTACACATGGCACACGCCGGAGTATGACATTATAATAGAAGGAAGAGCGGACGGAATTATTGATTACAACTGGGGTGAGCATGATACAGCGGCGCATGATCCGATGCATTATAAAAAAACATATGTTATAGATTCGAAAAATACCGATAATGAGAATACTGATAATGAAAATACCGGTAAGGACAAAGCACTGCCGGCGAATGTGAAAGAGGAGAAAGTAATCATTGATGAGATCAAGGGCACCTACAGGGAATTGAAGCGTATCACACAACCCGCAGGTGTCCATCTTGCGCAGGCAAAATGCTATGCGTATATGTATGCAGAGGAAAATCACTTAGAGCAAATCGGCGTGCGCATGACATACTGCCATATCGAGACGGAGACACTCAAATATTTTCATGAGGATTACACATTTCTGGAGCTGAAACAGTGGTTTGACGATCTGATGCAGGAGTACAAAAAGTGGGCAGATTTCCAGTTTGCGTGGAATGGCATCCGCACTGCGTCAATCAAACAGTTACAATTTCCATTTCCGTACCGCGAGGGGCAGAAGGAGCTTGTCACCTACGTTTATCAGACCATCTATCACAAGAGAAAGCTTTTTCTCGAGGCGCCGACCGGTGTAGGAAAGACGATCTCAACTGTGTTTCCGGCAGTGAAGTCCGTGGGTGAGGGAATGACGGAGATGATTTTTTACCTCACGGCAAAGACCATCACGCGCACAGTGGCGCAGGAGTGTTTCAGCCTGCTGCAGGGAAAAGGGCTCCATATGAAGACGATCGTTCTGACGGCGAAGGACAAGATCTGCTTTATGAAGCAGGAGGAGCGGCAGCAGGAAAACATGCTGCAGGAAACGCAGGGGGAAGCAGAGTGCAACCCGGAGGTGTGCCCTTACGCGAACGGCCATTTTGACCGCATCAACGATGCCATGTATGACCTTCTGACGCATGAGGAGCACTTTACGAGGGAAAAAGTGATGGAGTATGCAGCGCGCTATCAGGTGTGTCCGTTTGAACTCAGTTTGGATATGAGTCTGTTTTCTGATGTCATTATCTGCGACTATAATTATGTCTTTGACCCGCGGGTGTATCTCAAACGCTTTTTTGCGGACGGTATTGGAAAGAAAAACAATGTATTTCTGATTGACGAGACGCACAACCTGCTGGACCGCGGCCGGGAGATGTACAGCGCAGCGCTGTTCAAAAACGCATTTCTGAGCACAAAGCGGCTGATAAAAGAAGCGGCCCCGAAGGTCGCGGCACACCTTGACAAGTGCAACAGGGAGCTGCTCGCCATGAAGCGGCAGTGCGAGAGCTATCGCAGGGAGGAGCGCATTGATGGATTTGTGGTGGCACTGAACCGTCTCTATGGGGCAATCGACGACTTTCTGGACGAGCATGACACCTTTCCGAATAAAAAAGAACTGCTGGAATTTTATTTTGAGACGGCGCATTTTCTCAATATGTATGAGATCATGGATGAGCATTATGTGGTGTACAGCCAGTTGATGGATGACGGGGACTTTATGCTGAAGCTCTTCTGCGTGGACCCGTCGCGGAACCTGCGCCAGTGTATGCAGAAGGGAAGGAGCACGATCTTATTCTCGGCGACACTGCTGCCGATTCAATATTACAAGAAGCTTCTGGGCGGCGAGCCGACGGACTATGAGGTGTATGCAAAGTCCGCCTTTGACGAGAACAAGAAGGCACTGCTGATTGCAAATGATGTCACGAGCAAATACGCGAGGCGGAGCGAGGAGGAATTTCAGCGCATTGCACGCTATATTCATGAGGTGGTGCAGCAGCGCCATGGAAATTACATGGTTTTTCTGCCATCGCACCTTTTTCTGGAACAGGTTTACAACAGCTTTATGGAGATGTACTACGATGCGGATACAATGGAGTGCATTGTGCAGGAGGACTATATGAGCGAGGCGCAGCGGGAGGAATTTCTGCTTCGCTTTCAGGGAAATGAGCGCGGTGCTCTTGCGGACAAGATTGATTTTGCGATCGAGGAGGCGGACGAGTCCATTTTGATCGGTTTCTGTGTGATGGGAGGAATCTTTTCGGAGGGAATTGACTTAAAGCGCGACAGCCTGATTGGGGCGCTCATTGTGGGAACCGGCATTCCGCAGGTGGGATGCGAGCGGCAGCTGTTAAAAGAATATTTTGACGCGCAGGGGGAGAATGGATTTGACTATGCCTACCGCTATCCTGGCATGAATAAGGTGCTGCAGTCGGCGGGGCGCGTGATCCGCACAGCGGAGGATATCGGTGTGGTGGCGCTGCTCGACGAGCGCTTTCTGGAGCCGCAGTATAGGCGCATGTTTCCGCGGGAGTGGAGCCGGTATGAGGTGGTGAATGTGGCGGCAATCTCGCAAAAGGTGGAAAATTTTTGGAATGAATGGCTGTGAGCGGATTGCAATGGCACAGATGGATGTGCTATACTTGTAACGAATTTATAAAAGAATGGAGATATTTGATATGAAGATTGCAGTGGCAGGTATTGGTTATGTAGGGCTTTCGAATGCGATATTGCTGGCTCAGCACAATGAAGTGACAGCGGTGGATGTCTTTCAGGAAAAGGCTGACATGATCAACAACAGAAAATCGCCGATTATTGATAAAGAGATCGAGGAGTATCTGACGACAAAGGATTTGAACCTGAAGGCGACGACGGACGGCGCAGCTGCATACAAGGACGCGGAGTACATTATCATCGCGACGCCGACCAACTATGACCCGGACAAGAATTATTTTGACACCAGCTCGATTGAGGCAGTGATTGCGCTGGTTATGAAGGTAAACAGGGATGCTGTCATGATCATCAAATCGACAGTCCCGGTAGGTTACACAAAGTCAGTCAGAGAAAAGTTCGGCACAGATCACATTATTTTCTCGCCGGAGTTTCTGCGCGAGGGCAGGGCGCTGTATGACAATCTCTATCCATCGCGCATCATCGTGGGGGAGCGGTCTGAGCGGGCGGAGGTGTTTGCCGGTCTGCTCAAACAGGGCGCAATCAGGCAGGATATCCCGACGCTGTTCACCGATACGACGGAGGCGGAGGCGATCAAGCTCTTTGCAAACACCTATCTGGCGCTCAGAGTCGCATATTTTAACGAACTTGACACTTACGCGGAGATACGCGGTCTGAACACAAAACAGATCATAGAGGGTGTAGGACTTGACCCCCGTATCGGAAACCACTACAATAATCCGTCTTTTGGTTACGGCGGTTATTGTCTGCCCAAGGACACCAAGCAGCTGCGGGCGAATTATGAGGATGTTCCGAACAATATTATCTCGGCGATTGTGGATGCCAACAGGACCAGAAAAGATCACATCGCGGACATGATACTGGCGAAGAAGCCGCATATCGTAGGTGTGTACAGGCTTACCATGAAGACTGATTCTGACAATTTCCGCCAGTCCTCGATACAGGGCATCATGAAGCGTATCAAGGCGAAGGGCGTCGAGGTAGTTGTGTATGAACCAAGTCTCAGGGAGGACGATTTCTTCCGGTCGAGGGTGATACGGGATCTGGACGAGTTTAAGAAAATCTCCGATGTCATTATCGCGAACCGTCTGACAGAGGAGCTTGAGGACGTGGAGAACAAAGTGTATACAAGAGATATTTACGGCAGGGATTAGAACCCTGCCGCCCTTTTTGGATGACCCGCGCGTGAGTAAGGGAAGTTCTCTTTGAACGATTTGATTATATATGTTGCACAAATGTTTTGAAAAATGTCGGATAATTTCGCTAAAAATTTGCGGGTTGACAAATTAAATCTTGCTATTTATTGTGCAAAGTGATATGATTATGTTGTCCATTGGAAACGTTACCGACATCGAAACAAATCCGACAATTCCTGGTTCGGTAATGATTCTGTGGACATCTGTCGAATTTTGTGTGGAGAAAGGGAGATGTGTATGAGAAGATGTGGCGTATTGATGCCGGTATCCAGCCTGCCGTCAAGATTCGGAATAGGTGGATTTTCGAAGGAAGCCTATGATTTTGTGGACTTTCTGGCAGCGTCAGGACAGGCGTTGTGGCAGATTCTGCCTCTGGGACCTACAGGATATGGGGATTCCCCGTATCAGTCTTTTTCGACTTTTGCAGGCAGTCCATATTATATCAGTCTGGATGCACTGATCGGGGAGGGGCTGCTCACCGCGGAGGAGTGTTCGGCGGTCGATTACGGAAACGATACCGGCAAGGTTGATTACCAGAAAATATATAACACAAGGTTTCAGCTTCTCCGCAAGGCGTTTGAGAGGGCAGACCTCAGGAATGATTCAGAATATAAGACATTTGTCGAGGAAAATAAACAGTGGCTGAAGGATTACGCAATGTACATGGCAATCAAGGATTCCTTAAACGGCGTGTCATGGATTGAGTGGGACGAGGATATCCGGCTCAGGAAGCCGGAGGCGATGGCAAAGTGCGAGAAGGAGCTTGCCGGGGATATTGCATTTTACAGCTATCAGCAGTATCTGTTCGCAAGGCAGTGGACAGCGCTCAAGGAGTACGCCAACAAAAAGGGAATCAGTATTGTGGGCGATATTCCGATCTATGTGGCGTTTGACAGTGCTGATACGTGGGCAAACCCTGAACTTTTCCAGCTTGACGAGGAGAATGTTCCCATCGCGGTTGCAGGGTGTCCTCCCGATGCGTTCTCGGCTACCGGGCAGCTCTGGGGCAATCCTCTGTACAGGTGGGATTACCATGAGGAAACCGGTTTTGCGTGGTGGATCAGAAGACTCTCCCATTGTTTCAACATTTATGATATTGTGCGTATTGACCATTTCCGGGGATTTGATGAGTACTGGGCCGTTCCGTACGGTGATGAGACGGCGGAGAATGGCGAGTGGAAGAAAGGACCAGGTTACAGGCTTTTTGAGGTCATGAAGAAGACCCTGGGGAACCGCGCAGTGATCGCGGAGGATCTGGGATTCCTGACACCGAGCGTGCTGAAGCTTGTGAAGAAGACAGGATATCCCGGAATGAAGGTTTTGCAGTTTGCGTTTGATTCAGACGGGAAGAGTGATTATCTTCCCCACAAATATAATAACAACTGTGTTGTATACACGGGAACCCATGACAACGATACCGTGAACGGGTGGATCGCTTCCCTGGGCAGAAAGGATCTGGCTTTTGCCAAAAAGTATCTGAATGTCAGAAGAAATTCCGATCTCTGTGAGAGTCTGATCCGGACCGCACTCGCAAGCGTGGCGGACACCGCAGTGATTCCCATGCAGGATTATCTGGGGCTTGGCGGTGAGGCCAGAGTCAACACGCCGTCGACGCTGGGCGGAAACTGGGAGTGGCGCATGGAGCTCGATGCGTGCACAGAGGCACTTTCTCTGCATATGCTGGAGTTAGCGCAGATATACGGAAGAGCTGTCTGTGCGGACGGTGCAAAGAAGAAAAAGTGAATTGAGGTGATGAGGTGTTTGAGCCGACAATCAAGGACATAGCAAAGATATGCGGTGTGGGTGTCAGCACTGTATCGAGGGCGATCAATGATCACCCGGATATCAATTCGGAGACAAAAGAGAAGATAATGAACACGATCCGGGAATACGGATATGTTCCAAATGATAGTGCGCGAAATTTGAAAAGAGTGGATGCAAAGGCGATTGCAGTGCTTGTGAAAGGAATTGCAAATCCATTTTTTACCAGTATGATTACGGTAATCGAGCAGGAGTGCAAGAAAAGGCATTATGCGATGGAGCTGTCTCACATAGAGGCGGATGAGAACGAGGTTGATGTGGCACAGAAAGTTGTCAAGGAAAAGCGTCTGCGGGGAATTATCTTTCTGGGCGGCCTGTTCTCCCACTCAGAGGAAAAGTTAAAGAAACTCAGTGTGCCGTTTGTGTTCAGCACGGTGGGATCTGTTCCTGAGAACATCAGCAGGAATCTGTATTCCAGCATCAGTGTCGATGACCGCAGGGAGAGCGCAAAAATGGTGGAGTATCTGATCGGACTGGGGCATACGGAAATTGCGATCCTTGTGGCGGAAGCGCTGGAGGAGAGTGTCGGCAGGCTGCGTCTGGAAGGATACTGTGATGCGCTGAGAGTACATGGTATCGAGGTGAATCCCGGGCTGATCTGCCAGACATCAGATGAGCTGAGCCATTTTTCGGTGGAGAATGGATACTTGTCAACGAAAAAACTGCTGGAGCATGGCGAGAAGTTCACTGCGCTGTATGTGGTGTCGGACGCACTGGCCATCGGGGCGCGGAGGGCGCTGTACGAGGCGGGGCTGCGCGTGCCGGAGGACATCTCCCTGGCAGGGTTTGACGGCCTTGATATGGCAGAATATGCTGTGCCAAGTCTGACGACCATACGTCAGCCTGTGGAGGAGATGGCGAAAGACACGACGAGATTACTCTTCGACATCATAGCGAAAAAGACAAAGCACCAACACATTACATACGAGGCGGAACTCCTGATCAGGGAGTCCACTGCAAAAATCCCTGAATAGTTTGTCAGGGATTTTTCTATTTTATTATTTTTTAGTTTTTTTGTGGTGGAAAATGGTATATAATAGAGGAGGTAAAAAAGGACAGGACAAAAGTGGGGGATTCGTATGGAGAAAGAGGTGTATCATAAAAGAAGGGGACAGGCTTTTGATAAGCATACACTATCCAGCATTGAGCCTATACTGGAAGGAATGCCGGGAGGTCTTTTTATCTATCGCGCAGGCGGTGATGAGGAGCTGTTGTACATCAACAGCGCTGTGCTGCGTATTTTTGGCTGCGATACGGAGGAGGAGTTTCGCATACTCACAGGGTACACATTCAAGGGAATGGTGCATCCGGAGGATATCGACGAGGTTGAGAAGAGCATTCAGAGCCAGATTGCGAACAGTATCTATGATTTTGACTATGTGGAGTACCGCATTATCCAGAAGGACGGTACGATACGGTGGATTGAGGACTATGGACACTTCATACGCACAGAAGCATACGGTGATATTTTTTATGTTTTTATCGATGACAGCACAGAGCGGTTGAAAAACCGCATGAATGAGCTGGAAAAAATGAATGATGAGCTGCGCGCGATCTATGCGAGGGAGAGCCAGTACCGGAAGGCGATATTATATGATGCGATTTCCTTTTTTGAGGTAAATCTGACCAGGGACAGGTTTTTGTCTGCGTACATACAGATGCAGGACGGGCAGCTGAAGGACTTTTTTGAGCATTCGGGGATTCCCCGGTTTGAAAAATATTCGGATTATGTCCGGTTCTGGATGCGGGATATGGACCCGGAGGAGGCAGAGGAGTTTGCAAAGTTCATCGATGAGGGGCGCCTGATCCGGTGCTATGACAAGGGTGAGCTGGAACAGACGTACGATGGCTGGATGACAGATATCATGGGCAGGAGACACCTGTATCACTATGCTTTTCTGCTCGGCAAAAATGAGTATACAGGTGATGTGGTCACAATGGCGATCACAAAGGACATGACAGAGCAGGTTCAGAGACAGAAACTGCTGAAATCTGCGCTGAGCCAGGCGCAGACGGCCTACATAGCGAGAAACACATTTCTGCAAAATATGTCACATGACGTGCGGACGCCGCTCAACGCGATTATCGGTTATACGGAGCTGGCGCGGAAGAACAGGGAAGATGACGAGAAGCTCGACAATTGTCTGAGTCAGATTCGCATCGCAAGTGAACAGCTGCTTGCGATCGTGAATGAATCGCTGGAAATTACACGCATGGAATCCGGGAAAGTGACTCTGGTGGAGAACATTGTGATGCTGGGAGATCTGCTTGCGGAGCTTGAGCGGTCAATACAGCCGCAGGTGAAGGTCAAGACGATTCGGTTTGGGATTGACAGGTCACGGGTGCAGCACGGCGTGATGTACATGGATTTCCTCAGGATAAAAGAACTCTTGTTCCAATTGCTGGACAATGCGGTGAAATACACAGAGCCGAACGGCAGAGTGACGCTGACCGTTGTCGAGGAGGATGTGCAGCTCAGGCATTACGGAAAATTTCAGTTTATCGTGGAGGATAACGGCAGGGGTATCTCGCAGGAGTTCAAGAAGGATTTATTTCAGCCGTTTAAGCGGGAGCGGAATACAACGAAGAGCGGTGTGCTGGGAACCGGTCTGGGTCTGAGCGTCGTGAAGAGCATTGTGGATTTGATGGAAGGCAGTGTCGAGGTTGAGAGCGAGGAGGGAAAGGGCAGTAAGTTTACTGTCGATCTGCTGTTCAAACTGCCGGATGAACTGCCAGAGCAGGACCAGACACATCCGCTTCCGGATAAGATAGACTTAAAGGGAAAACGGATACTGCTGGTCGAGGACAACGAGATCAACTGCGAGATCGCGCAGGAACTGCTCGACGACGAGGGATATATCGTCGAGACGGCCAATGATGGCAGTGTCGCCCTGGAGATGGTCAGAAATGCGGAGCCAAAGTACTATGACCTGATTTTGATGGATATCCAGATGCCGGTCATGGACGGGCACAAGGCCACAAAGGCGATTCGTGCGCTGGAGAACAGGGAGCTGGCGGATATTCCGATCATAGCGCTGTCTGCGAATGCGTTTGCGGAGGATTATAAGCGATCGATTGAGGCTGGCATGAATGCACACATTCCAAAGCCGATCAGGGTCGAGGAATTGCAGGAGACGATACGGAGTGTGCTGGAGCGCTTTCATCGGGAATAGGAGCAAATTATGGATTTGAGTGTGATCATACCAGCCTGCGGAGTGCAGCGGCAGATTGCGGCGTGTCTCAGAAGCGTCACCAGATGTTCCAGGGAAAATATCGATATGGAGTGCATTGTGGTGAGTGACGGCAGCGCGGGTGAGACGGATGCCGTTGTTGGCAGATATATGGAGCGGGATAACCGCATCAGGCTGGTTATCCTGGAAGAGGGGGAGACGTCCGATGCGCGGAATATCGGGATTGAGAAGGCGTCAGGGAAATACATCCTGTTTCTGAACACGACTGACAGACTGTGCGAGGATGCGTGGGAGCAGATTGAGGCCGCAGTGGGGGAGGAGTACGCCGATTTTGTGGCATTCAGCCATATTGTGCTGCGTGAGAATGGAAAGTTCAAGGCACAGATGCTTCCCATACCGGATGTGATATCGACGGACGAGAAGGAAGCGAGAAGGCTGATGTATGCGGATTCTGTGCTGAACACCTGTGATGGGAAGCTGTTCAAGAACAGGATTATCAGGGACAACAATATTTTTTTCCTGGATGTTCCGGCCGGAACGGATTTTTTCTTTGTGACAGAGTATTTTGAACACTGTGAGGGCTGTCTGATGACAAAGGCGATGATCCTGTACTGTCCGCAAAAAAATGGAACTGCCGTGAAGGATTGCAGCCTGGAGGTGCGCCTTGACCAGGCGGGAAATTTATATGATTATTCTGTAAAAGCAGTGAAGCGCTACAATGACAAGGAGCTGCTGTGCTGTGTGAAGGAGCACTTTTTTCGAATATTAATGCGTATCCTGTGCGCATATGCGCGGGACTGCAGTTATAGGAATCAGGCATTGGAGTCGATTTATGAGAGCGCTGTGAGAAACAGGTTCCTCACGGAGCTTCTCAACGAAATCGATGTGGGTGAGCTCCGTTCCAGGGTAATAAGGTATGAGTATCACCTTCTCAAAAAAGGAAACGCGGCACAGATCAGAAGATATTTGCATATCAAGGCAAAGCTGCAGCCATCACAGGCGGCTGGTGTGCTATGAGAAGGGAGTGCGACAGGGATTACTATGGTTGTAAGACAAAAAATTATACGCGCAATGAGGATGAGCGCCGTTGTGTTCGCGGCAGTCCTGCTGATGAACGGCTGTGAGAAGGCGCCAGAGAACACAAATCTCCTTGCCGGGATGCAGCTGGTGGAGGCATATGACTTTCAGGGTGCGCTTGAGAGCTTTGAGGCGGCACTTTTAAATAACGAGGATATGGAGCTCTCCTACAGAGGGCAGGGGATTGCCTATATGGGACTTGGAAATTACGCGGAGGCGGAGACTGCGTTTCTCAAGTCGATCGAGAATGCGCAGAGCAGACCCACTGCGCTTGTGTATGATACGAACTATTATCTGGCATCTGCCTACATGAAGCAGGGCAAGTACGCCGACGCGGAGAAAATCTACTCGGCGATTATCGGGCTCAGGAAGAAGGAAAAGGACGCCTATTACCTGCGCGCATGTGCAATCCTCCGGCAGAACCGGTACGATGAGGCGGTCGCGGATTTCGAGAAGGCGTTCGATCTGGACTCCAACGATCTTGACCTTGTGATCGATGCCTATGTGGAGATGCAGGCGGCCGGGTTCGGTGAGCAGGGAAAAACGTATATACAGGAATTTATGACGAAAAAGGAGAAGAGCCTCGATGATGGCGAGAAAGGCGTTATCAACTATTACCTTGAGGATTACGAGAGTGCCCGCAAGTATCTGGACCCTTTTGTGAACAAAAATGACGCGAAGCTCTCAATGATCCTGGGACAGACCTACGAGAAGCTTGGCGATATGAATTATGCGGCAGTTGTGTATCAGACTTATCTTGGCACAAACGAACCGGACGCGGCGATCTACAACAGTCTCGGGATTTGTCTGGTGCATCAGGGAAAATATGACGAGGCGGTGGAGGCGTTTGAGAGCGGAATTGCGATTGGAGCCTCGGACTATCTGCAGCAGTTAAAGTTTAACCTGATCGTTGCAAACGAGTACACGGGAAACTTTGCGCAGGCAAAGACGATGATGGCGGAGTATCTGCAGATTTATCCGGACGATGCCCAGGCAAAAAAGGAAAATGAATTTTTGAGAACGCGTTGAGAAACCTTTGGAATACAGTGCGGCAGACAGATTTCATTTATGACACAGAAGTCATAAAAACACTAGATATTGTATTTGATGTTGTGTGAACACATAATATTTAGTAGTGTTCGATTGACTTCGATTTTTCTATCTGTTAAGATGGATTAAAAATGAATCAAGTGAAGGAGTATGCGAAATGTTTCAGGTTATTAAGAGGGATGGCAGTGAGGCTGAGTTTTGTCTGGACAAGATTGGCGGTGTAGTCATCAAAGCATTTAACGCGACACAGATGCAGTTTAATCAGGATATCATCGATCTGCTCGCGCTGCGGGTGACGGCGGATATCCAGGGGAAAATAAAGGATGACAGAGTCCATGTGGAGGATATTCAGGACAGTGTGGAGAAAGTTCTGGAGCAGGCAGGTTACGCGGAGGCCGCAAAGGCGTACATTCTCTATAGAAAACAGCGCGAGAAGATGCGCAATATGAAATCTACGATCCTCGACTACAAGGAGGTCGTGGACAGCTATGTGAAGGTGGAGGACTGGCGTGTGAAGGAGAACTCGACCGTCACATACTCTGTCGGAGGACTGATCCTGTCCAACTCCGGGGCTGTCACAGCGAACTACTGGCTTTCTGAGATTTACGATGAGGAGATCGCAAATGCACACAGGAACGCGGACATTCATATCCATGATCTGTCCATGCTCACCGGATACTGTGCAGGCTGGTCCCTGAAGCAGTTGATCAAGGAGGGACTCGGCGGTATTACAGGGAAGATTACATCAGCGCCGGCAAAACATCTGTCCGTGCTCTGCAATCAGATGGTAAACTTTCTTGGCATTATGCAGAATGAATGGGCAGGCGCGCAGGCGTTTTCCTCCTTCGACACGTATCTCGCACCGTTTGTAAAGGCGGACAACCTCTCCTATCAGGAAGTCAAGAAATGCATTGAGGCATTTATTTACGGGGTCAACACGCCGAGCCGCTGGGGAACACAGGCGCCGTTCAGCAATATCACGCTGGACTGGACGGTTCCGAATGACCTTGCAAACCTTCCGGCCATCGTGGGCGGTGAGGAGATGGATTTTACCTACGGAGACTGCAAAACGGAGATGGACATGGTCAACAAGGCGTTTATCGAGACGATGATTGAGGGCGATGCCAACGGCAGGGGATTCCAGTATCCGATACCGACATATTCCATAACGCGCGATTTTGACTGGTCGGACACAGAAAACAACCGACTGTTATTTGAAATGACTGCGAAGTATGGGACCCCGTACTTCTCGAATTATATCAATTCTGACATGGAGCCCTCCGATGTCCGCAGCATGTGCTGCAGACTGCGCCTTGACCTGCGGGAGCTGCGCAAGAAAACAGGTGGTTTCTTTGGATCGGGCGAGAGCACGGGAAGTGTTGGCGTTGTCACGGTCAATATGCCGCGCATCGCTTATCTCGCATCGGACGAAGCGGATTTTTACAGGCGTCTCGACCGTCTGATGGACATCAGCGCGCGTTCTCTCAAGATAAAGCGCAACGTGATCTCCAGGCTTTTGGATGAGGGTCTGTATCCATACACAAAGCGCTATCTCGGCAGATTTGACAATCATTTTTCGACAATCGGGCTGATTGGCATGAACGAGGCGGGGCTCAATGCGAAGTGGCTGCGGGCTGATCTTTCCCACAGGGAGGCACAGCAGTTCGCGAAGGATGTGCTGAACCATATGCGCGAGCGCTTGTCTGACTATCAGGAACAGTATGGCGACCTGTACAATCTCGAGGCGACACCGGCAGAGAGCACAACCTACAGGCTTGCAAAGCATGACAGGGAGCGGTGGAGTGACATCATCACTGCAGGGCATGAGGGAGACCGGCCGTATTATACCAATTCGTCCCATCTGCCGGTTGACTATACGACGGATATCTTTGACGCACTTGATATACAGGACGAACTTCAGACACTCTATACATCGGGAACGGTATTCCACGCTTTTCTGGGAGAGAAGCTTCCAGACTGGAAGGCAGCGGCAAATCTGGTGCGCACGATTGCGGAGAATTACAGGCTGCCGTATTATACGATGTCACCGACCTACTCGGTCTGCAGTGAGCATGGTTATCTGACAGGAGAGCAGAAGGTGTGTCCGAAGTGCGGGAGGACCACGGAGATCTACAGCCGTATCACAGGCTACTACAGACCGGTGCAGAACTGGAACGACGGGAAACTGCAGGAGTATCAGAACCGCACAGAGTACAGAATGGGAAACAATATCGGAAAGGTCAGCAGGATCGGTGGAATCAGACAGATGGAGCAGACACCGGAATATGTGGGAAAAAGCAATACATATCTGTTCACGACGAAGACTTGTCCGAACTGTAATCTCGCCAAGAAATACTTACAGAATGTGGACTACACGGTAGTTGACGCGGAGGAAAATATGGAGCTCGCGGTCAGATATGGGGTGCGTCAGGCACCAACGCTTGTAATTGTAGCTGGACAATCAGAGCAGAAGTATGTTAATGTATCTAATATAAGGAAATATGCCGAGCTGTTGCAGCAAAATAAAGTGGTATAACATGGAGGTAGTAAATGATTGATAAGCTGATAGCAAAGATTCAGAAAACCGAAGCACCGATCGTGGTAGGACTCGACCCGACGATGAAGTTTGTGCCTGACCATATTAAGAAGGCCGCCTTTGCGGAGAAGGGTGAGACCCTGGAGGGCGCGGCGGAGGCAATCTGGCTTTTTAACAAGGCGATCGTCGACAAGACGCACGATTTGATCCCGGCAGTCAAACCGCAGATTGCCATGTATGAGCAATTCGGGATACCGGGATTGATCGCTTTTAAGAAGACTGTCGATTACTGCAGGGAAAAAGGGCTTGTGGTGATCGGCGATATCAAGCGGGGGGATATCGGTTCGACCTCGGCGGCATATGCGGCAGCGCACCTTGGCAAAGTGCAGGTGGGCAGCAATCTGTGTGCAGGCTTTGACGAGGATTTTGCGACGGTCAATCCATATTTTGGTTCGGACGGCGTGCAGCCTTTTATCGATGTATGCAAGGAGGAGAAGAAAGGAATTTTTATCCTTGTCAAGACGTCAAATCCTGGCAGCGGAGAGTTTCAGGATAAACTGGTGCAGACTGGCGTCACGGCCGGTGCGGCAGGCGAGGGCATCGGGGAGGTCGCATTTTCGGACAAACCGCTCTATGAGGTGGTCGGCGAGAAAGTTGCCGAGTGGAGCGGGCAGCTCATGGGCGAGAAGGGTTACAGCTATGTGGGAGCAGTGGTGGGGGCCACTTATCCGGAGCAGGGAAAGGTGCTTCGCAGGGTGATGCCCAGATCCTTTATCCTTGTGCCGGGCTATGGTGCACAGGGCGGCACCGGAAAAGACCTGATCCACTTCTTTGATGAGAACAGGCTGGGCGCGATCGTCAACTCTTCGCGGGGGATTATCGCGGCATACCAGAGTGAGAAGTACAGTAAGTTCGGCCCTGCAAACTTTGCGGATGCGTCCAGACAGGCGGTGATTGATATGATCACGGATATCGACCAGGCATTTGCGGGCGTTGGCAGGTAAGAATTTTATTGATAAACAATACGGAGGTAAAGGGGAAGATGGAACAATACAAGAAGGAATTTATCGAGTTTATGGTTGACAGCAATGTCCTGAAATTTGGAGAGTTCACATTGAAGAGCGGGAGAAAATCCCCGTTTTTCATGAACGCCGGGGCATATGTCACCGGCTCGCAGCTCAGAAAGCTCGGCGAGTATTACGCGAAGGCAATCTATGACAATTACGGGTCGGATTTTGATGTGCTTTTCGGACCGGCATACAAGGGGATTCCGCTTTCTGTGGCGACGACGATGGCGTTTAGTGAGCTGTATCACAAGGAGATCAGGTACTGTTCTAACAGAAAAGAGATCAAGGATCACGGCGATGTGGGAATCCTTCTTGGAAGCGATCTGAACGACGGGGACAGGATCGTCATCATAGAGGATGTCACAACTTCTGGAAAATCAATTGAAGAGACGTTCCCGATTCTAAAGGCGCAGGCAAATGTGGATATTGTGGGGCTGATGGTGAGCCTGAACCGGCAGGAGCGCGGCAGGACACAGCAGAATGCACTCGCAGAGATCCGTGAGATATACGGCATCGAGACAGGTGCGATCGTCACGATGGAGGAGGTTGTGGAACACCTGTACAACAAGGTATACAATGGCAGGGTACTCATCGACGATAAGATGAAGGAATCGATTGACGCGTACTATGCTCAGTACGGAGCGAAATAAGGATACTGGGAATTGATTGATTATAGAAATGGAGGGGCATATGGAAGAGAGAGTATACAAGGCAATGGGACGAGCAGGCACGCTCTCGATTGTGTTGGGAGTGGTATCGATTGTCGTGGGAATGACGAGTGGTGTGATGCTCCTGATCAGCGGCGGCAGGCTGCTGGCAGGCAAATCAAAGATATTATTTTAGCATGGTGGGCATTTCATACGGAATGCCCATTTCCATGAAAAATTATTATTTCCAAAATTATTCATGGAAAATTATTTACGGTTAATTTGTCATGGAATCAGGATTCCGTGTGCGGACGCGAGGAGTGAAAATGTTTCGGATTTTTGGCAAGGAAGGGTATATTTTTACAGATAAGAAAAACCCGAAGTGGGGTATCATGTCAACGATATTGGGGCTGGTTGCGGGCATTTCGATTTGTCTGGCGATTCACCGGACCTGTCTGAACGAAGGGACTGCGCTCATGCAGTATGGCGCTGTGGTGCTTCTCGCCATGATTTACGCAGCGGCGGGGCTGGTCCTGGGGATACGCTCACTGATGGAGAAAGATATTTTCCGGATTTTTCCGGTTATCGGTATTTTTTTGAATATACTTGCAGTAATAGCTAGTGTTACCATATTATATTTAGGAGTGATTTGAGATGGAAGTTATAAGAGAAAGATACGAGCTTTCCTGTGGCAGAATCAGGGAGATTGCAGCAGTACAGGAAGTGGCGGAGGAATACAAGGATTATTTTAAGAAAGTGGCGGAGTTTATCCTGCTGGTGGCGGAAGCCTGTGACAACAGAGGAAAGATTACCGGACTGGAGGAGCTGAGGAAGGAAAACAGGGCATTGTACGCGGATATTCTGGATGCGCACTACGCAGAGAGCTATGCCAATCCAGTCTATGCCTGCGGGAAGTATGGGCTTGACATGGGCAGGCTGCTGGCTTTTCTGTACACAGAGATCAGGGCAATGATACCGTATGCCTTTGAGCAGGAGTTTGAGGACCTGGTGATCCGCATGGAGCTTTTTGTGGAGATTTACAATGCGTTTGCATACACACAATCGGAGGCGGAGCTTCTCACCCTGCCTGAGAAAGCAGCGGTGCCCAACACAAATGACATCAGGGACACGCTGTACTGGTTTGTGAGTGATTACTCGGAGACGGCGTCGGCCAACAGAGTGCGCAGTCTCGTCGATGCAGACTGTGACTTTGCAGTCAGGATTGTGGAGGACAGCGATCTGAATGACCTGAGCTATCTGTACCAGTACGGCGAGTATGTGTCACCGGATGTGGAGAAGATGGCAGAATATCTGAACTCCCTGCCGGACGAGCGCATCCAGCTGATGGCGGATACGTATACGGAAGGCTACCGCATCGGATTTGAGAAGGCACATATAGACCTCGGCAAAAAGGAAACCGTTGATCTGCACTATATGCTTGGCTTTGAGCGCGTGGTGAGGGCGGCGATCGCAAATTTTGCAAAGATGGGGTTAAAACCGACGGTCTATCGGTGTGAGAACAATATCTTCGGCAAGTCTGTCGTGCGCAAAAAAGGATATTTCGGGGCAGATGCCAACAGGCAGTTCCTGTATGACCATAAGGATGACATTGCGCTTTTCCTTGACAAAAAGCTTGTAAACAGAAAGCTGGAGGTGCTTAAGCTTGCCTATGAGGCGGTGAAGGAAAAGGCGGCAGTGTACGCGGGTCCGGCGGTCATTGAGGTGTTCGGCGAGCTTCCTTTTGCGCCGGAGTCCAGGGATGAGGCGTGCAGCCTGGATGCTGGGCAGCAAAAGCTGTCAGCAGAGTTGAAGGGGGCGTCGCAGGACATAGTCAGCAGTTATATCAATGAGGAGGAGAGAAGCTTTACGATCATAGCATTTCCGGTTCCGAGTATCGGAGAGCGATTTGTGGAAATCTTCGATGAGACAATCAGGCTCAACACGCTTGACTACAAGACTTATGAACGCATCCAGGCGGCGATCATTGATACGCTCAACACGGCAGCGTATGTGGAGATTAAGGGGATGAACGGCAACAGGACGGATCTTCGCGTGGCACTTTATCCGGTCTCGAACCCGGAGAAGGAGGCTGTCTTTGAAAATTGCGTCGCAGATGTCAATATTCCGGTCGGAGAAGTGTTTACCTCACCAGTGCTTGAGGGAACGTGCGGAAAGCTTCATGTCAGCCGCGTATTTCTGAACGAACTCGAGTATCACAATCTGGAGATTGATTTTAAGGATGGCATGATCGTGGATTACACCTGTACGAATTTTGACAGTGAGGAGAAGAACAGGGCTTATATCAAGGAGAATGTGTTATATCACTATGATTCCCTTCCGATGGGAGAGTTTGCGATCGGCACGAACACAACGGCGTATATGACGGCAAAGAAGTACGACATCGCGAACCTGTTTCCGATCCTGATCGCAGAGAAGACCGGACCGCATTTTGCAGTTGGCGATACCTGCTTTTCAAGGAGTGAGGAGGTCAGGGTCTTTAATGAGGACGGAAAGGAAGTCGTGGCAAAGGACAATTCTGTCTCGATATTGAGAAAGACGGAGCCCTCGAAGGCATATTTTGCATGCCACACTGATATTACGATCCCGTATGACGAGTTAGGTTCCATCATTGCGTATGACAAGGCGGGCCATGCGTACTCCATCATAGAAAAAGGGAGGTTTGTGCTGGCGGGAACAGAGGAGCTGAATGAGCCGTTTGACCAGTGTGGATGATTATGGATGTAAAATATAAATTTATAAAATTTGGAATAATTTGTTGACGTATGAGGGTATTGTTTGTAAACTATAAGGGATTGGAAATAAAAGTGAAGGCATATAAAATTGGAGGTTAACTATGGCGCAGGTTGGTATTGTGATGGGTTCTGATTCGGATATGCCCATCATGGCAAAGGCAGCAGATATATTGGAGGAACTCGGAGTTTCCTATGAGATGACAATCATCTCAGCACACAGAGAGCCGGATGTGTTCTTTGAATATGCGAAAACTGCGGAGGAGAGAGGGTTTAAGGTGATCATCGCGGGGGCGGGAATGGCAGCCCATCTGCCGGGAATGTGCGCTGCGATCTTTCCGATGCCGGTCATCGGCATTCCGATGCACACAACATCACTCGGCGGGCGCGATTCGCTGTATTCCATCGTGCAGATGCCGTCGGGCATTCCCGTGGCGACAGTGGCGATCAATGGCGGTGCAAATGCCGGACTGCTCGCGGCAAAGATTCTCGCGACATCGGACAGCAGTCTGCTCGCGAAGCTTAAGGACTATTCTGCAAAGCTGAAAGAGCAGGTCATGGCAAAGGACGCAAAGCTGCAGGAGATAGGATATCAGGAATATCTCAGGAAATAGCAAATACAGCATCAGTCCTGCCTGTAATGGCATCGGCAGAACTGATGCGGGACTTTGAATAGGAGGAAGTTATGGATTACAAGAACGCAGGCGTTGATATTGAAGCCGGATATCAGTCCGTGGAGCTTATGAAGAAATACGTGAAAGAAACGATGCGGCCGGAGGTGCTTGGGGGTATCGGAGGCTTCTCAGGAGCGTTCTCCATGGAGAAGTTCAAGGATATGGAAAAGCCGACGCTTGTCTCAGGTACAGACGGGGTCGGGACCAAGATTAAGCTGGCATTTTTGATGGACCAGCACGATACAGTCGGCATTGACTGTGTGGCGATGTGTGTCAACGATATCGCCTGTGCGGGTGGTGAGCCACTATTTTTCCTCGATTATATTGCCTGCGGGAAGAATGAACCGGCCAAGATCGCGACGATCGTAAAAGGCGTGGCGGAGGGATGCAGGCAGTGCGGTGCGGCGCTGATCGGCGGTGAGACTGCAGAGCATCCGGGGCTGATGCCGGAGGACGAGTACGACCTTGCAGGATTTGCTGTGGGTGTGGTTGATGAGAAAGATCTGATTACAGGTGCGGATCTCAGGGTAGGCGATGTGTTGATCGGCATCGCGTCGAGCGGCGTGCACAGCAACGGCTTTTCCCTTGTCAGAAAAGTGTTTGATATGACGAAGGAGAGTCTGGATACGTACTATGATGAGCTGGGAAAAACGCTCGGCGAGGCACTGATCGAGCCCACGATTATCTATGTAAAAGCGCTGAGAAGCATAAAGGACAGCGGTGTCACGGTCAAGGCGTGCAGTCATATTACAGGCGGCGGGTTCTATGAGAATGTGCCTAGGATGCTTCATGACGGTGTGCATGCGGAGATCAGAAAGGACAGCTATGAGGTGCCCGCGATCTTCAGGCTGCTGCAGAAAAAGGGCGGTATAGACGAACACATGATGTATAATACATACAATATGGGGATCGGTATGATTGTGGCAGTCGATTCCGCCGATGTGGACAAGGCGATGGAGGCTATCAGGACAGCCGGCGAGACTTGCTATGTGATCGGCGGGATCAGGGATGGCGAAAAGGGAGTAACGATATGCTGAGAGTATGTGTGTGTGTGTCCGGCGGCGGAACGAATCTACAGGCAATCATGGATGCCGTCGATGCAGGTCAGATAACGAATACACAGATTGTGAGGGTAATCAGCAACAATAAAGGCGCGTATGCACTGGAGCGGGCAAAGCGCAAAGGAATTGACGCGGCTGCTGTATCGCCGAAGGATTATGGGAGCAGGGAACTTTTCAATGAGGCCTTTTTGCAGTGCGTTGATGATGCAGAGCCGGATCTGATCGTGCTGGCAGGATTTTTGGTTGTGCTTCCGCCGATGATGATCAGGAAATATGAAGGGCGCATTATCAACATTCATCCAGCG
The DNA here is from genome assembly GCA_947177165.1 of uncultured Lachnospiraceae bacterium. GTDB lineage: Bacteria > Bacillota > Clostridia > Lachnospirales > Lachnospiraceae > COE1. Next base: position 41,189 of record CAMWTP010000027.1, on the reverse strand, counting down.
CTGATCCCCTCGTTTTGCGGGAAGGGCTACTATGGGCTGAAGGTGCATGAGGCCGTTCTGGCGCGCGGGGTAAAGATCACAGGTGCCACGGTACATTTTGTGGATGAGGGGACAGATACTGGTCCGATTATCCTGCAGAAGGCAGTGGAGGTGCTGCCGGAGGATACGCCAGCAACACTCCAGCAGCGTGTCATGGAGCAGGCGGAATGGGTGATACTGCCGCAGGCGATCAGCATGATCGCAAATGGATTGCTTTGAATCAGTTGATACACATGTGGTGGTTATATGATAGTAATGTGATAGTTATGACAGAAAGGATATGGAGAGCGAAATGAAAGTGTTAATCGTGGGAAGCGGCGGACGGGAACACGCGATCACTGCAAGCGTGGCGAAGAGTCCGCAGGTCGACAAGATCTACTGTGCTCCCGGAAACGCAGGAATCGGGCAGATTGCAGAGTGTGTGGCAATCGGAGCCATGGAGTTTGACAAACTGGCGGCCTTTGCGAAGGAAAAGCAGATTGACCTCACGATCATCGGCATGGACGATCCTCTGGTAGGCGGCGTCGTTGATGTGTTTGAGGCGGAGGGACTCAGGGTATTCGGACCGAGGAAGAACGCAGCAATTCTTGAGGGCTCCAAAGCGTTTTCGAAGGATTTGATGAAGAAATACAATATACCGACGGCGGCGTATGAAAATTTTGACGATGCGGACAAGGCGCTGGCTTATCTGGAGACGGCAAGTTTTCCGATCGTGTTGAAGGCGGATGGACTGGCGCTTGGAAAAGGCGTGCTGATCTGCAATACGCTGGAGGAGGCAAAGGATGGTGTCCGCTCGATCATGCTGGACAAACAGTTTGGAGCAGCCGGAAGCCGCATGGTGATCGAGGAGTTTATGACAGGCCGGGAGGTGTCTGTGTTGTCCTATGTGGACGGCAGGACTATCAAGACAATGACTTCCGCGCAGGATCACAAGCGCGCAAAAGACGGAGATCAGGGATTGAATACTGGCGGGATGGGAACGTTCTCGCCGAGTCCGTTCTATACAGCCGAGGTGGACGAATTTTGCAGAGAACATATCTATCAGGCAACGGTCGATGCGATGGCAGCGGAGGGAAGGGAATATAAGGGAATTATCTTCTTTGGGCTGATGCTGACACCCAAAGGTCCAAGAGTGTTGGAGTACAATGCGAGGTTTGGAGATCCCGAGGCGCAGGTAGTGCTTCCGCGCATGAAAAACGACATTATTGACGTGATGGAGGCCTGTATCGACGGGACACTTGACACGATCGATCTTCAGTTCGAGGACAATGCGGCTGTCTGTGTCGTGCTTGCGAGCGACGGCTATCCGGTCAAATATGACAAGGGACTCGAAATCAGGGGACTTGAGAATTTTGACGGCAAGGATGGTTACTATTGTTTCCATGCGGGGACAAAGCTGGATGCAGGCGGAAAGTTTGTCACCAACGGAGGGCGGGTGCTTGGTGTGACAGCCAAGGGAGCCAGCCTCAGGGAAGCAAGGGCAAACGCCTATGCGGCAGCAGAGTGGATTGATTTTGACAATAAGTATATGCGCCATGATATCGGAAAAGCGATTGATGAGGCGTGACAGGAGTATACGTTTGAAAGAAGGTCACTTTCAAACGATTGATTAATATGCGTGCCAGAGCACGCAAGGAGTATAAGATATGAAAGAGAACAAAAGAAACGGGATAAAGCACATATTGGCAATGATGCTTTTCTGTATGGTATTGAGTATTGGAATGGTGAGCCTTGCCGATGTACAGGGTACAGTGATTGCAAAGAGCGCTGTAATCCGGGCGTCGGCAGATCCCAATAGTGAAAAACTTGCAAGTGTGCCATCGGGAAAGACAATCGATATCATCAGCAAGACATCAGGGACAGATAACAATACCTGGTATCAGGTTTATGTGAATTCCGACACAAAGGGCTTTATCAGGAGTGACCTGATCAAAGTGCCGGATGGAGTAAACATACCGACAACCCAGGGGGGGGCAGCAGCATCGCCTACAGATGTACCGTCAACCACAGCGACTCCGGTAGATGCCAGACAGGTCTCAGTCATAAGCAATAACACAAACATCAGGGCGGAGGCCTCCACCAATTCAGAATCGAGGGCGAAGGCAAACCGCGGAACGGTTTTGACAGTGGTCGGAGAGGCCACCGGCACAGACGGCAAGAAGTGGTATCAGGTGACTTTTACCTACGGTAACGAAGAAAAGTCTGGTTACATCCGTTCAGATCTGGTGACATCAGACAATGTGCCTGCAGATACGGTGACATCACAGATCACCGGGGAGGAAAATCCGGGGGAGGAGCAGCCGCCAGCGGAGACAACACCGCCGGAGGAGCAGCCGCCAGAGCAGCCTGCAGAGCCTGCCCCGGCAGATAATAACAGTGTCATTCCTATGAATGTGGACGAGGTTCCCTATATCATGCCGGGATTTGAGCTGATCACGCTCAGCGCGGACGGACAGAGCTACAAGGCATATAAAAATGGTGCATTTCTGATCTTCTACGGACAGAAGCAGAACGGGGAACAGGGATGGTTTCTTTTTGACGCGGAGAACCATGTTTATCAGAGATATGTCTATACAACGGATGGAATTACGCCGCCGAATGACGGCATAGGATCTGTAGGACTGATTCCGGTGATTGTGCTTGTCGTGATTATTGTGGTACTGATCGCAGCATTAGGTTTGCTGTTGATCAAGCTCAAGGGGCAGGGAAATTCTTATAAACGGTATAAGAGTTATGACGATGATGACGATCAGGATGATGACATAGAGGATCTGGAAGATCTGGAGGACGACGACGATGAGCCGCAGCCGGCGAGACGTCCGCAGGGGCCGCAGCCGGTGAGGCGTCCGCAAGGAGTGGCTTCCGTCGGCGCGGCGCAGGGACAGCCGGCGAGACGCCCGCAGGGACAGCAGCCGCCAAGACATCCGCAAAGCCAACAGCCGCCAAGGCGTCCGCAGGGAAGTCTTTCAAATGGAAATGTACCGCAACAGGGAGGACAGCCATCAAGACGTCCGCAGGGCGGAAATCCTTCCGGCAACGGCGGAGCTGCCAGACCGCAGCAGGGACAGCAGCCGCCAAGGCGTCCGCAGGGGAATGCGAACGGTCAGCCGCCAAGGCGTCCGCAGCAGCAGAACGATAGGATTCCGAACGAGAAGGGACAGGCGCAGAAGGGGTACAAGGCAAAGAATCTCTTAGAAGATGACGACATGGATTTTATGGATATAGAATAGAAAAGAAAAAACGAAAGAACTTGTCTGATTGCAGGAATCGGACAGGTTTTTTCGCCTTTTTCTTAAAAATCTATAACTTCCCTTGTGTACATATGACCATTGTGCTACAATTTATATAACAGCCGATAAGTGGAAGGAGCGTGGGGAACAATTGTATATAGAGATTGATTTTAACAGTGATGAAGCCCTTTATCTACAGCTGCGCAACCAGATCATAATCGGGATAGCCACGTCTCAGTTTCAGGAGGGGGATACGCTTCCCTCTGTGAGGCAGCTTGCAGATACGATCGGCATCAATATGCATACGGTAAACAAGGCGTATTCTGTGTTGAAACAGGAAGGTTTTGTGAAGGTAGACCGGAGAAAAGGTGCGGTGATCGCGATTGATATAGACAAGATGCAGGCGAAGGAGGATTTGAAGCGCGACATGCAGGTGCTGCTGGCCAAGAGCAGCTGTAAGCGGATAACAAGGGAGGAAGTGCATGCGCTGATTGACGAGATCTACGAAGGATATGAGGAATGAAAACCAGGAAATAAGAAAATAACATGGAGGCACAGAAAAATGCAGCAGTTTACAGATAAGGCAAAGGCGGCACTGCAGAAAGCTGCCAAAGCTGCGAGGGATTTGCATCAGAGCTATATTGGCAGTGAACACATTCTTGTGGGACTAGTGAAGGAAAAGACAGGTGTGGCGGCGCGGGTTCTTAATGAGAATGGTGTGGACGAGGTACAGCTCATCAGCATGATCAAGGAGCTGATCGCGCCGGAGGGAAATGTGGCGCTGATGGAACGGGACGGGTACTCGCCGAGGGCAGCAAAAGTTCTCGAGGACAGTCACAGACTGGCAGAGAAGTACAAGAGTCAGCTGACAGGGACAGAACACATTCTGCTCGCAATCTTGAGAGAGGGCGAGAATGTGGGGCTCAGACTTTTGAATACAATCGGTATCAATGTGCAGAAGCTGTATATGGATACGCTGATCGCCATGGGGGAGGATATCAACCAGCACAAGGATGATCTCAATAAAAACAGGAATAAGAAGAAAAGGGACGGAACGACACAGACATTGAACCAGTACAGCCGGGATCTGACCTATCTTGCCAAGGAGGGGAAGCTTGACCCGGTTGTGGGCAGGGAGACGGAGATCATGCGTGTCGTACAGATCTTGTCGAGACGCACCAAGAACAATCCGTGTCTTATCGGAGAACCCGGGGTGGGCAAGACTGCTATCGCGGAGGGGCTGGCGCTTCGGATTGTAAACGGGGATGTGCCTGATACCGTCAGGAACAAACGTGTTGTGACACTTGATCTTGCAGGAATGGTGGCAGGCTCAAAATACCGCGGTGAGTTTGAGGAGCGCATCAAGCGTGTGATCAGGGAAGTGATCGATGCGGGAAATATTTACCTGTTCCTCGATGAGATTCACACACTGATCGGTGCAGGCGGTGCGGAGGGGGCGATTGATGCGTCTAACATCCTCAAGCCGTCGCTGTCAAGAGGGGAGATACAACTGATCGGTGCCACGACGATCGCAGAGTACCGCAAGTATATCGAGAAGGATGCGGCGCTCGAGCGGCGCTTCCAGCCGGTGACAGTGGAGGAGCCGAACGAGAGCGAGGCGGTTGAGATACTGAACGGGGTGGCCTACAAGTATGAGGAGCACCACAATGTGACGATCACACAGGAGGCAATCGAAGCGGCGGTAAAGCTGTCAGACCGGTATATCAATGACAGAAATCTTCCGGATAAGGCGATTGACCTGATCGATGAGGCTTCCGCTGCCATCAGGCTGAAAAACATGAATGTACCAGACAGCTTCAAGGAGATGACAGAACAGATCAAGAAATACGATCTTCAGATAGAGCGTTCCATCAGAATGGAAGCATACACACAGGCGGCCGAGCTTCGCAAGGCGCAGGACGATTTGATCAAGAAGTATGACAAGGCAGTGGCGAAATACGAGAAAACGCAGGAGGAGCGGAGACTTGTCGTGACAGAGAACGATATCGCGGAGGTTGTGGCAAACTGGACAAAGATACCTGTCAGGAAGCTGACACAGAAGGAGAGCGAGCGGCTGCTCAAGCTCGAATCCATCCTTCACAAGCGCGTCATCGGTCAGGAGGAAGCCGTCACTGCGGTCGCACAGACGATGAAGCGCGGCCGTGTGGGACTGCAGGATCCCAACAGGCCGATTGGTTCCTTCTTGTTTTTAGGTCCTACCGGTGTGGGCAAGACAGAGCTCTCCAAGGCGCTTGCAGAGGCGATGTTCGGCTCGGAGAGTGCACTGATCCGGGTAGATATGTCGGAGTATATGGAGTCGCACTCTGTATCCAAGATGGTTGGTTCTCCTCCGGGATATGTAGGATTTGAGGAGGGAGGACAGCTCAGCGAGAAGGTGCGCAGATCACCGTATTCTGTCGTGCTGTTTGACGAGATCGAGAAAGCCCATCCGGATGTGTTCAATATTCTGCTGCAGGTGCTTGACGACGGCCATATCACCGATTCCAAAGGTCGGAAGGTGAGTTTCAAGAACACGATCCTGATCATGACCTCCAATGCGGGTGCACAGCGGATTGTCGACCCGAAAAATCTCGGATTTGCCGCCAGAAGAGATGCGGAAGCGGATTACAATAAAATGAAATCAGGTGTTATGGAAGAGGTAAAGCGTCTGTTTAAACCGGAGTTCATCAACCGTATCGATGAGATTATGGTGTTCCATCCGCTGACAGAGCAGGATATGAAACAGATTGTGACATTGTTGTCCAGAAATCTCTGTGAGCGGTGCAGGACGCAGATGGATATTGACCTGTCATTTACAAACACCTTGAAGGAGTATCTGGTGAAAAAGTACTCTGACCTGAAGATGGGAGCGAGACCCCTCAAACGCGCGATTCAGAACGTGGTGGAGAATGAGCTTGCCACAGCAATCCTGGAAGGCCGGGTTAAGAGAGGCGATACCGTGACAGCGGGCGTGCGCGGTGACAAGGTGACCTTTACCGTAAAAGAACTCAAAGAAGCGGAAGGTTAATTTTTGTAAAATTATCTAAAAATTCTGTGGAAAAAGATAAAAAGATAGTATATGATTATAGTGTAAACGAAAATTAATTCTAATCAATTTTTAGGAGGACAAATGAAATGGCAGTAATTGAGGAATTGCTACGTTCCGAGAGTAACGGAAATATCAGCTTTGGGAATCACGAGCTGGCGGCAAAGGCAAAGCTTGAGGATTATGAGCACGCCGGGGACATGTACAAGGTAAAAACCTTTCAGGAGATCACCAAGCTGGAAAAAAACGGTTTGTTTTTATATGAATCGGTTCCGGGCACATCTGTTCACAACTTTTGCGAAAGTGAAAACGGTATCTCGTTTACGGTAGAGGGAAGCCAGGATGCACAGATTACAGTGGGCGCAGCGGATAATTCCGAGTATGAAGTGATTGTGGCCGGAGAGAGTGCAGGTGTTATGAAGACAAACCTTTCTGGAAAGCTCAGTGTCAGCGTGGAGCTGGAAGGCTTCGGCGAAGTGGAAGTGAAGATGATGAAGAAATAGATAGAAATAAGGTATAGTAAGGAAACCTCCTCATCTGAGGGGGTTTCTTTATGAAAAAGTTTTGATGAGGAGATTTTCATGGCAAAAAAGAATACTACAGTATTTTTCTGTCAGGAGTGCGGACATGAGTCCTCCAAGTGGATGGGGCAGTGCCCCGCCTGCAAAAAGTGGAACACGTTTGTGGAGGAGAAGGTCAGCGTGACTGGCAGCGGTATGGGAGGCAGCGCTAAGATAACTCCGTTTCGGGAGGCGGCAAAGCCTGTCAGGATTGGTTCCATCTCCATGCGGGAGGAGGAACGCATGCATACCGGCATTGCAGAGCTTGACCGTGTGCTTGGCGGGGGAATTATGCAGGGCTCCCTGACACTGGTGGGGGGAGATCCCGGAATCGGAAAGTCCACACTGCTGCTGCAGATGTGCAGGCTGCTTGCCAATTCGGGCAGAAAGGTTCTGTATATATCAGGGGAGGAGTCCCTAAAACAGATTAAGCTCAGGGCGATTCGAATCGGCGAGTTTCAGGACACGATGATGCTGCTGTGTGAGACGAATCTCGGCATTGTGGAGGAGACGATCCGCCACACCAAACCAGAGATTGTTGTCATTGACTCCATACAGACGATGTATCAGGAGTCTGTCACATCAGCGCCGGGAAGCGTGTCCCAGGTGAGGGAGGCGACCAATGTCTTCCTGCAGCTGGCGAAGGGCATGGGAACTTCGATATTTATCGTGGGACATGTGACAAAGGAGGGGACAGTTGCGGGGCCGCGCGTGCTAGAACATATGGTCGACACCGTACTGTACTTTGAGGGAGACCGGTATGCCTCCTACCGGATTCTCCGCGGAGTCAAGAATCGTTTTGGGTCCACGAATGAGATTGGTGTATTTGAGATGCGCAAGGAGGGACTCATCGAGGTGGAGAACCCGTCCGAGTATATGCTGAGCGGAAAGCCGGCGGGGGCCAGCGGTTCTGTTGTGGTCTGCTCAGTGGAAGGCACGAGGCCCATTCTGATAGAAATACAGGCTCTCGTGTGCAGGACGAACTTCGGAATCCCGAGACGTCAGACGACAGGAACTGATTTTAACCGGGTCAATCTGCTGATGGCGGTGCTGGAGAAGCGTCTGGGGCTGCAGATTGGAGACTGTGACGCCTATGTCAACATAGCAGGCGGCATGAAAATCAACGAGCCGGCGATTGATCTGGGGCTTATCATGGCGATTGTGTCCAGCTTCAAAAACCGCGCAATCGATGAGAAGACGATTGTGTTTGGCGAGGTGGGCCTGAGCGGCGAGGTGCGTGCGGTGAGTATGGCGCAGCAGCGGGTGCAGGAGGCTAAAAAGCTTGGATATGAGACCGTGATCATGCCGAGAGTAAATCTGGAAGGAATGGACAAGACGGACGGAATTAAGATTATCGGTGTCGGAGGTATCGGCGAAGCGATCGATGCAATATAGTTGATTCGAATATATGGAAAAAGAGAGGTGCAAGAAAAAGATGAATGAAAATATTAAGGAATTGATGGATTTTCTGGACAGCAGCCTGACGGGCTACCATGCAGTTGACAACATGAGAAAGGTATTTTTACAGGAAGGCTTTATTGAGCTTTCGGAGAAGGAAATCTGGTCACTGGAACAGGGCGGCAGCTATTTCGTAATCCGAAACGATTCCTCAGTGATGGCGTTCCGGGTGCCGGAGTGCGACGTCAATGAGATCAAAGGTTATCATGTGTACGCAGCCCACTCGGACTCCCCGGCTTTCAAGATCAAGGAAAATCCGGAAATCGAGAAGGAGGGTGTCTATATAAGCCTGAATACAGAAAAATACGGTGGAATGATCTTATCCACATGGCTTGACAGACCGCTCACCATCGCGGGGAGAGTCTGCCTCGAGGAGAACGGCGGGATTGTATCGCGGCTGGTGAAATTAAAGGACAATATCTGCATGATACCAAGCCTGGCAATCCATATGAATCGTGACACGAACAACGGCGTGGCATTCAGCGCGCAGAATGATATGCTGCCGCTTATGACCATGACAAATCCGGATGACAGGGAGAAGCCGTCAAAGGGCATGCTGCGTGCGATGGTCGCAGAAGCCATGTCACAGACAGACGACAGAATCCTGTCTTGCGACCTCTTTGTGGAGAACTGTGAGAAGGCGGTTCTGGCGGGGGCGGAGGACGAGTTTATCATGACGCCGCGCTATGATGATCTGGCCTGTGTCTTTGCGGGATTAAAAGGGATTGTCAGCGGAAAACCAGAGCGCTGTATTGACGTGTTCGCTGTATTTGACAACGAGGAAGTGGGAAGCCTCACGAGACAGGGCGCAGACTCGACCTTTTTCCGGGATACACTGGAAAATATTGCAGACGGGCTGGGAGTCAGCGAAAAGGTCTGCCGCACATGGAAGGCGGACAGCTTTATGCTCAGTGCTGACAACGGGCATGCGTGCCACCCCAATCAGGGCGGGAAGGCAGATCTGACAAACCGGCCGTATCTGAACAGGGGCGTTGTGCTGAAATATCACGGAGGGCAGAAGTACGCGACAGATGCTTACTCTGCGGCATATGTCAGAAATCTGTGTGGAAAAAAAGATATTCCGCTCCAGACATATGCGAACCACTCGGACATACCGGGTGGTTCGACACTGGGAAATCTTGCGATGGCGCAGGTATCCATGGCAGCGGCGGATATCGGACTGCCGCAGCTTGCCATGCACTCTGCATATGAGACAGGCGGCGCAAGGGATATTGATTCTTTGATCCATCTTGCTCAAGTATTTTTTGAAGAATAAATGTTCATGTCAACGGCTTTCCGCGATGTTGTCCGCCGTCTTTGTAACCTCGATTTCCTGTTCCTGCAGGGCATTAACCGTGTGCGGAGTGGACGAGGCATATTTCCAGCTGGACTGTTCGAGTTCTCTTGTCCGGTTGTCGTACTCGGCATCACCCTCGCGGAACGCGTTGACAGCAACGATTTCACCGAGGCGGTTTCGCTCGACAGTAAGGTCGAAAGCGCCCTCCTGCTGGGACATATAGCGCCCGATCATCTTGTCGGAGTAAGTGCGTATGGTCTCGCCATTGTACAGCAATGTCATATCATTATCCTCATCCTTGCGGACAAGACCCCATTTTTCGTACTCCGCGTAGAGATCCTCGTCGATCAGACACAGTGAAAAATCAAGCGCAAAAGCATTTTTCTCCACATGAAATTCGTTTGACAGCGCGGTGATAATCTGTTCTTCAAGGATATCCGGATCGTTTGTACTGTCTGCGGTCATGATGTCGAAGATCAGTCTTTCGGCGCGGTCTTGTGCGTTGTCACCAAGATGGGCATCCCGTGTCAGACTGGCACATACACCCCAGCGGCAGCTGTCAGAATAGCAGAATGCAGTGATATCCGGATAAAAGGGTGCCTGCCCGCCGGTGGCAAAGACGACGGAACCGCTCAGCACAAGGCAGATTGAGAATGCCAGCAGCAGGGCGGAAGCCTTCTGATAGTGCAGAATATTCTGAATGCGTTTCTCCACCTCTGTTTTCGAGAAGGCACTGTAGAGCAGTGTCGGGCGGCTTCCGGAGATTGCCATGGCAAGCAGGCTGAGGGCATAGCTTTTTTTCGTTTCCTCCGCTTCGTTTTTGTGGTCATACAGCCGGAGAACGGCTTCGTCGCACGCCATCTCCAGGTCAGAGGCAAGATACCTGGACATTATCCACACCAGAGGGTTGAACCAGTGGATGCAGAGTGTGATGAGCATGACGAATTTCAGCCAGTTGTCTTTCCGGCGGATATGCATGGTCTCATGACAGAGGATGTGGCGCAAAAGCTCCGTGCTGCCAAAATCCATCCGCGTGGGAAGGTAAATCCTGGGAGCGAACAGACCGCACACAAGCGGGGAGGCGATCGCATCGTTTGTAAATACCAGAATGTGTCCCATATCCATCTCGCGCAGGAGTGTGTTGATCGTCTCGTTATGCTCAACAAGGAGCGAAGAACTCAGGCGCTTTGAATATTGATACTTCTGTGTGAACAGAATGCCCGCAGTGGCGAGGATACCTGCAGCGTAGACGAATAATGCAAGCGGTGCATAGAGATCCTGCACTCCGTAGCCGGAATAGGCGATACCGAATGCTGCCTCCGGTGCGGCCGCCTCCTGTACGATTTCTGTGGCTGTTCCGGGTTTCAGTGAAGTGGAGTACTCCGCTTCCTGAAAGGGTGTGTCATCAGGAATATCTTCCGCAATGGCATAGTCTTGCGTGACAGCAGTCTCAAAAGGATAATTCAGGATAAATTCAGGAACCTTCATACTCAGCGGGCTGCTCAGTGAAAACGGAACGAGCAGGCGCAGCAGTATGACACCCCATAGAATTGGAAATACAAATTTCGGAAGCTTGTTCTTCAGCAGGCCCCGCAATATGAGAACTGCAAAAATCATAATACTCCCATAAAAGACCATTAAGTAAAACGGCATATTCATTTTCAGATTGAACATAGTGTTCTCCTTTCCGATATCAGTTTGAATCTTTGATCATCTTTGCAAGTCTCGCGGCATCTTCCTCCGAAATTCCCTGATTTTTGAGAAAAGACGAGAAAAAGAGTTCGCTCGAACCGCCAAACATCTTGTCGATCAGCTGCTCTGTTTCACTTTGCGCGACTTCGTCGCGGGTCACGAGCGGCTTGCAGACAAAACCGGGCTCGCCCCGCTCGACGGCGCCTTTTTCGATACATTTCCTGATGACTGTGTAGGTCGTGTTCTTGTTCCATCCGATGCGCTCTGAGAGTACGTCCACGATTTCTTTCGCAGATTTTTGTCCCTGTTCCCACAAAACTTCCATGACTTTTAATTCGGAATCAAATAGTTTCATGATACATCCTCCTCGTTTTGATTACTTGCAGACTATTGCAATAGTCTGATCTTGAAGATAGACTATCATAATAGTCTGAGAATGTCAACACAAAAAAGAAAAATAAAAAAAAGACTACAAACCTTGGAAAACCAAATTTGTAGTCTTTAACTGTCTCTTACAGATAGCAGGGGCAGCAAGAATCGAACTCGCATTGACGGTTTTGGAGACCGCTGTTCTACCGTTGAACTATGCCCCTTCAGTCAGCCTATGTAAGTCATATGCTCACTGACGAATTATAGTATATCACAGAATGGGATAAAAAAGCAAGCAAAAAATGAAATTTGTTGATTTTTTTACAATATGCTATTTATCCCTGTTTGCTGCCTTTTTGAGCTGATACTGCACAACATATCTCTTTACAATTCTGTCAGTGTGTGTAGAGACAACATACAGAATCTCGTCAAGGTTCATACCAGAATCAAATGCCTTCTGGAGCGCTGTGTCAAAGCCTGTGCCAGAAAGATCATTGTCCAAAGCAGCGGCAGCCTCGTTTAATGTAGAGCGGTCATCATTGAAGATACTCATAATAACTCCTTTCGCAACACAAAAAATTAAAATCGTTCAAAATAAATATCGAACAAATCTATTATAGCAATATACTTCGAATGCGTCAACAATTAAAATTCTGACAATTTTATTAAAAATAGTACAAAGGGTAACATGTGAGTGGATATGATACAATATCATCGCAGTTTGCCGCAAAAAAGATATATTGATTGACAGTAATTTGCATAAGGCGTATAATAAAACCGTATGGTCGGCTGATGCCGAATTATCATTGTATCGGGGGATAGAGAGAGGAAATGTCTGGATTTGATAAGGATGCTTTTTGGAGCAAGGTATTGTCTCTATATAATGAGTCAAAAGATAACAATTACATTTTAAAACTCGATGAGGACCAGATCAGAGAGCTCAAGGCGCTGTATATCGATTTGTACATACCAATGGAAAATTTGGGGCATTATGATGATGAGGCTATCATGAAAAAGCTGATGACGGCGCTTGCATCAATGTATAAGGTTGACAAGGATACGATGGGGAATTCCGGGGAAATTGTACAGCTTGTCAATACAGTCAACTATGATGGAAGAAATCTGTATATCAGATTTGCCAGGATTTCTCCCGTGAAAATGCGGCGTCTGGAGCTGGGAAAATCAAGGCAGCAGATTGCGGAGCGGATGGGGTACAGTGTGTCTGCTGTGAGAAACTGCGAAGCTTCCTTTTGTGATTTGACAAGACAGCCGGAGAAGCTTGTGCGCAAGCTGGCAAGGGCATTGGAATGTGAACCGGAAACACTGATGCAGTAAGAAAAGGAGGTATGTGAATGGGCAGCTATTTTTTCACAGAAATGGAAATAGATGCGATTGGGGAAATATCGAATATATGTTTGGGAAGTTCGGCATCGACACTCAGTATGCTGGTGCGTCAGACGGTGGATATCACGCCGCCGAAGGTTGAGATTGTTGAGAAGAGCGAGTACACGAAGAATGTGTCCTCCAAGAAGGTTTTTGTGAAGGTTAATTATGTGGAGGGCGTCAAGGGATGCAGTATATTGATGTTGGAAGAGCAGGATGCCAAGGTGATTGCTGACCTGATGATGGGAAGCGACGGGACTGGCGATTTCGCCAGGATGGAATTGGGGGAACTGCACATGAGTGCGGTTTCGGAAGCGATGAATCAGATGATGGGAGCGGCGGCGACCGCCATGAGTGTTATGCTCGAGCGAAAGACCGATATATCGACGCCGGAGGCAAAATTTATGCAGGATGGCGAGTATCTGGCCTGTGAGTTCCCGGATGATGACCGGTTTGTAAAAGTAGGATTCAGGATGAAGGTAGGGAACATTATTGACAGCCCTGTAGTACAGCTATATCCGCACGATCTCGGCAAGGCGATCAGTGATTTGTTCCTCATCAAGAAAGCGAAGGAAAAGGGACAGCAGTGAGCATGCATAAAAAGAAGCGAATAACCAGAAAAGAAATTAAGTTCGTATATGAAATAATATCTAGTTTTATAACAAAAGTAAAATACGACCACGTGTCCTCGTTTGCAGGGCACGCGGCCTTATTTTTACTGATGTCATTATTTCCGATGGCAATGTACTGCATATCAATATTCAGCTATTTTCCGATTGACACAGCGCGATTTACGCAGTATCTGATGAATATTATTCCGGAGGGATTTGCACCGCTCCTGAATCAGATCCTCGAGGAGGCCTATGCGGAAAGTACCACGATGATGCAGTCTTTTACCATTATTGTGATGCTTTTCTGTGCATCCAAAGGTGTGTATGCAGTGATTATCGGAATGAATGCAGTATACGGCATTCGGGAGACGCGGGGAACACCGTTGCTGTATGCACTCGCAGTATCCTATGTGGTAATTTTCTTTGCCGCGATAGGGCTCATGATGATTCTGATTGTGCTTGGAAACAATATATTTAACTGGCTGCTTCAGTTTGTTCCAGGCATGGCTGTTTTTTCCAGTCTGTTCCGTTATGGGAAATATTTGTGTATGCTTGTATTTCTGATTATCTTTTTTTTGCTGATTTACATGAATGTTCCCAACAGGAGATCAAAGATACGCTATGAGTTCTTTGGTGCCCTTTTTTCCACGATTGCGTGGCTGGTATACTCCTGGGCATTTTCGTTTTATATCAGTAATTTCGCAAATTACTCTGTTACATATGGAAGTCTTGCGACTGTCGTGATTTTTATTCTGTGGTTGTATGGCACGATGAATATTATATTTGTAGGAGCAGAGATGAACGTTGTCCTTCGCAAATTTGCGGAGTACGGATACAATTACAAAAGGGCGTATGAGTATTATAAGGACAAATATCATGGCGACCTGTTGGCACAAAGGGGAATCGTGGTGAGACTCAGGGCGAGGAGAAGGGCAGAGGAGAAGGATGTTTGACCGTTTACTCGTTTGTGATGATTACAAAGTTGGAGGAGATATATGCCTCAGAACCTTCATAGAGAATTTTGGTCCATCCGTTGTCCAGTATCTCAATGATATCAAAAGTAGTTCCCTCGTCGACTGTGCTGAGTACTTTCGCATTCTCAGAGGCTGCATCACGAATATTTACTCTTGTGGAAGTCTTACCGTGCATGGTACCTGCAGGCGGTTCCGGGACTGGTGTTTCTATATCGTTATTGGAAGCAGGGGGAGTTGACTGCTGCTGTGGTTCTTCGGAGAGATCAGATACTTCTGTAATCATGGCAGCTGTCTCAGGTTCATTGATGATCACGTAGCGCGGTCTGGTCATGATACAGAAAATAAGGAAACAGATCGAGACAGACATAATGGTTATGATGGCTATCAGTATCGCATTAATTGTAGTTTTCTTCATATATAGTCACCTCGGTTTTATGCATATAATAAGTGTAGCTGTTTATGCCTAGTATATCTTATGTTGTCTGAGTTGGCAAGAAATCGCAGTTATAGTTTATTATTCTAATATTTCATTAATATAATTGTAACAATTCATTAATTTTAATAGGAATTGATAAAAAAACGGCTGATTTAGTTGACAGGATATGCCGGGTGTGATATTATATTTTTCGGTGATGCTGCTATAGCACAGTCGGTAGTGCGCAACATTGGTAGTGTTGAGGTCACCGGTTCGATTCCGGTTAGCAGCTTAAAAAAAGAATATCCTTTTGGGATATTCTTTTTTTGTGCACACGGGCATCCGGTGCGCGAGCAGGGAAAAATCTTCCCCTGCCCGATTTCGATATATTAAAATATGCGTTTAATCCGTGTCAGATGCAGGTTCTGCAGGAGTCGGCGGTGCGGCAGCGGCGGCAGCACGCTGCTGCATTTCAAGTATTTGCTGCTGCAGGACTTCCTGTGCATTAGGCGCTGTCATGAACGTGCTGTTATGAGGACATACTTGAGCAGTATCAACGGTGTCAGCCTCAGGAAGACTTGTGAGGGCAGTGGCAAGGTTGTTGTCCTGCAGACGCGCAGGTACCTGTTCAATGGCAGATGCCTGTTTAAACGGGCATTCCTCCGTAGCTGTGAGTCCGGAATACTGACAGATATTCGAAAAATAGTGTACATCGCAGTATTCTGTGGGAACGGTTCCTTCCGCAAAGTATTCTGTCTTCACGCATCCCTGCACATCACAAACGCCTGCAATGGGCAGTCTTCCGGATTTGGAGCAGATTGAGGCTGTGACGATGCCGTTTGCCATCGGGAATGATTTGTATTCAAGGTTTTCATGAATCCTTGACATGACTTTCTTCCACATGACCTTGGACAAATTTCTCTCAGCGGAGGTTTTCATGCTCACATTGTTGTCATAGCCAGTCCATGTTGTGGCGGTGTAATAGGGGGTATAGCCGGAAAACCACACATCTTTGTTATCGGAGGTTGTTCCTGTCTTACCTGCAATCGCCATATTTCCAAAATTGACAGAACCACCTGTTCCGGTAGTGACAACATCAACCATGGCACTGGTGAGCAGCCATGCGGTGGACTGCTTGATCACCTGCTTGGACTCGGGTGCAGTGTTATCGATCAGAACATTTCCGTCATGGTCAACAATCTTTGTGTATAGCTTTGGTTTGATATAGGTTCCCTGATTGGCGATTGTCGCGTATGCAGCGTTGAGCTCCATGTTGGTAACACCGTCGGTGATGCCGCCGAGTGCAAGCGGCTGACCGATGTCAGACATAACAGAACCGTTTTTTTCCACACGTTTCTCAACCAGAGTCGTGAAACCAAAGTTTTGCAGATAATCAAAACCAAGCTGCGGAGAGATCTGGGTAAGTGTCTTGACTGCCACAATATTTGCCGACTGTGCGATGCCGTACCGGAGACTCAGGAGTCCTCTGTAAGTGCCGCCCCACCAGTTTTTCACAGGACGGCCTCCTGTGTAGTTAAAGGGGGCATCATTCTGCACGTCAGCAAGTGTCAGACCGGCGCTGTCAAGCGCTGGTGCGTATGTCGATACAACTTTAAATGTGGATCCAGGCTGTCTTGTCGTGTTTGTGGCTCTGTTGAGGGTACGGCTTGCCTCCTTGGTGCCGCGGCCGCCAACGATGGCCACAACATATCCGGTGGATTGGTCCTCGACAGTGATGGACACCTGTGGCTGCGGCGTCAGTGAGACACGCTCGCCGTCAACTTTGTCACCTTCCTCCATCACAGCCTGTTTGTATGCCTCGATCGCCTCATAGGCCTCATCCTGTGTTGCATAAAGCAGGTCAAATGATGCGTTCTGCTGTTTGTAGTATGCCTTGTACATCTCTGTGCTGTGGTTTTCCTTTTCGCCGTTTGCCTTTTCAATGGTCAGAGCATAACTTAGAAGCCACTTTACCGTTTCGGGATAGTTTTCTTCGTTGCTGTATATTTCGTCACAGATCGCCTGAATGTCAGGATCCTGCGTCGTATAAATGCTTAAGCCGCCGCTGAACAGGAGACGGTGTGCCTGGGTTTCGTTGAATCCCTTCAGTTCCATCAGATCAGCGAGAACCTGTTCTGTAACTTCGTCTACAAAATATGTATAGACGGAGTTGCTCTCGGTCTCCTCATTGACCGCTAAAATGCGGCTGTAGACATCGTCAGCCATCGCGTCATCGTACTCGGCCTGCGAGATATATTCCTGCTCCTTCATATTCTCAAGAACAATATCGCGCCTGGTCTTATTGTTCTCGGGGTGGGAGATCGGATTGTATCTGGACGGATTTGATGTGGTAGCAGCGATCACTGCACATTCCGAGAGTGTGAGCTGATATGGCTCCTTGTTGAAATAGCGCAGTGCAGCGGCCTTAACGCCCAGGGTGTTCTGACCCAGGTTGATTGTATTCATGTAGATTTCAAGTATCTTTTCCTTTGACATCTTCTTCTCAAGTTCAAGGGCAAGATATTGTTCCTGAATCTTACGACGGATCTTCTGAATGTCACTCTCGTTTGTCCAGTTGTCAAAGACATTGTTCTTGATAATCTGCTGCGTGATGGTGGATGCACCCTGTGAGAGTTCTCTGTCCCGGATTACCATGAGACCGGCACTCAGAATACGTTTGATATCAATGCCGTTGTGGTCATAAAAGCGCTGGTCCTCGATCGCGACGAAGGCATCACAGAGGTACTGGGGAATTTTGTCAATCTCCTCATAGCTTCTGTTGGAGTTGGCAGCCACCAGCTTTGTCAGCTCGTTTCCCTTGGCGTCATAGACAACTGTGGCAAATCCTTGCGGAAGAACCGCTGCAGGATCCACATCGGGTGCGGAGCTCAGGATTCCTTTAAAAGCGCCGATGCCGAAACACACGCCGACTACCATGATCGAAAGCGCGCCGATCAATACAATCTTCAGTGCTGAGACAATGAACATTTTTTTGAATTTTATGGTTTTTGAAGTCAGGGATTTTTGGATCTTTGCAGTTCCTCTTTTCCCATAATTCATAGAATCACCTCCGTAAACAAATTTCATTCTTCTCATTATAGCAAATTACCTTGTGCAAATAAAGGATTTTTTTTGAGAGTTTACATAGAGTTTATATAGAATTTATATTCTCCTGCGATAATAATAGTTTAAACCTGTATTTTTCATTTTATACAGGTTTGGTTTGTGTTATAATCAAAAGAAAGCCCAATTTTAGGATGGAGGTTGGACATGGGAGCGGATGTGAATGGTCAGGAATACGAAGATTATGTGCTGCTCATGAAGGGGGCAGAGGCGGAGCTGGTGGAGAAAAAGTCGAGATTTATCGCGACAGTGCGCCCGGTTGCCAGCGAGGAGGAGGCAGCAGCATTTATAGAAGAAATGAAGAAAAAGTACTACGATGCACGGCACAATTGCTCTGCTTATGTAATAGGAAGCAGGGCTCAATTTACCAGAAGCAGCGATGACGGGGAGCCGGGCGGCACTGCGGGGCGGCCGATGCTGGAGGTGCTTTTGGGAAGCGGGATCAGGAATATTGCGGCGGTGGTCACGCGCTATTTTGGCGGTACGCTTTTAGGGACAGGAGGGCTGGTCCGGGCGTATTCGGGCGTGCTGAAGGAGGCGCTTGCGAAGTGTGAGACAGCCCGTCAGCATTTTGGTGTCAGGTTCAGGATTAAGGCGGACTACAATGCAGTGGGGAAGATTCAGCATATCCTTGCCGGCAAAAATGTGAACGTGGAGGACAGCATCTACGCGGCAGATGTGGAAATGACGGTCATAGCACCGATTGAGGAGTATGACCGCCTGTGTAAAGAGATTGTGGAGGCGACGAGCGCCCGCGCGGAGATTGCGGAGATGGAGCGATTGTATTATTTTATCTGAGAGTTCATGCAGCTTTTGTGTATGGCTGCGCCTTTGTATGGGGAGTCAGCCCGGCTCAGAGATGCGCGATACGCCCACATAGATTTCGGATATTTTGTACCATGTAGGGTAGTCTACGATTCCTGTGGGGGCGAGACCGAAGATGCGCTGGAAAGTGCGTACTGCATCGGCTGTGGCGGTTCCAAAGATGCCGTCTTCGACAATGCGCGGTATGGCAGGATAGTTCTGGGCGATGCGGTTTAACTGCTGCTGCATCTGCAGGACTTTCTGACCCGAGGAACCGATGGTCAGGTCATAGCCCGGCCACGACGAGGGAACTCCCGATATGTAGGTGGTGGAGTTGATGTACATGTCGTTTCCATAATAATAACGGATGATTTCTATTGGCGTATAACCCTGATCGCCCAGGTATTTGCTGCCCCACTGGGAGAGTCCGTCGCAGGTCGTGCGGTTTCCGTCGCAGTAGGAAGTAAAGATTGGCTGGCGCACGCCTGGACGCGACAGGAAGTTTGAGAAGATGGAGTCCACGATGCGGCTGATATTTTCATAGATATTCCGGCCGTGAATCCATTTCTGGTCGTAGGCTGTGGAGGAAGTGATGGTGAAGTCGTAGCCCTGATTCCGGTACCCAACCGCAGATAGTTTCAAGTAGGATAAAGAAGGAGATATATAGGGAGCTTATAGTACGATTTAAGCCAAGCAGATACAGAACTAGTAAACAGCCCTATGAAGTGGTGGGGTTATAGATGATAAATAACCTATGTTATCTAATGTGAAATACAGAATAACTGCGATTATTGCTAAATTATCAAAAATGAAGGTCAATGATTTGAAAGTGTATGCGTTTGGCATTATAATAGGAATTAGGAACTGTAAAGAAATAACTTAACAATCTTGCTTGTCTTGTTATTTCTTTACAGTTCCTTAGGCAGACGAAAAGGAGATGGAAATTGAGTGATTTATATAAATACCTTTTATTACGAAACAGACAAAGAAAAATATAGGACAAACATAGAAGATTTGTTTAGAAATACAGTATTGAATGATGGATTTGACAACAGGGACATTGAGTTGATATGGATAATAGACAAAGCGCGGTATGGGGAAAATAAAACAATTATTAATTTTATGAATAGTGTCACCTCGGCAGCGAATCTTTCAAGGGGATTAAAAACATTATTAGTGATTAGGTGGTTTATAAAAAATAACAGACAAGATTTATATTTTGATATAACAAGCTGTGGAAACAATGTAATAGAGCAATTGATTGATGAGGTAAAGGAGAGGGATATTTATTTATTGACGCGCAATTATGCAATATTGTGCGATAAGTGTGCAGATATCATGGTAAATAATACTTATAGAATCAAAACATTTTCGGATTTGGCATCTTTGGGAGGAAAACTGTATGCATCCAGTTATTCATTTTAAAACAGATGGGGTAACCTTTTATATAGACTTGCAAAAGCGTTTTACAAAGTTATCTGACAATAGTGGAACAGGGAAAACATATTTATGTAATGCTTTGATATCTTCAATGAAAGTGAGTAAAGATTTAGGGACAACTCCTGTTATTGATATAGACAGCAATAACCCCATGACGGTTATTATAGTCAATGGTATAGAGAGTACAACAGAAACGTTTACAGACAGAAATACTCTTTTTATAATAGATGAGGCAGATATACTTTTTACCCAAAGACCTGATTTAATACAAAACATATTGGAGAATGAAACGAGCTATTTTTTAATTATTGCAAGAGCGGTAAATCGGGAGTTGACATTTGATTATACAGAAAGAGCGAAACTAAAAAGAGATGCAAATGATAAAATAATAAGTCTGCGGTATTCAGATTAAGGAGTTTGACAATGAGATATATATTGTGTGAAGATGGCGAAAGCGGTTATTATTTTTGGACGCTTATTTCAGAGTATGTGTTAAAAAAAGATTATCATGTGATTACGCCTTCTGAGATTTGTGATATGATAAATGAAGTACCAAAGGGAGGCGTTTTCCAGATTGGTATAACGAAAATTAGGAAGTTTTTACAGACATTGATAAGTGATGTGTATTCTTATGATCTGAATGATAATACATATATAATATGTATTGACAATGTTGTAGATAATATTGAGGTTGGAAATGAAATAGAATTGATACAAAATATTGTGGAGGAGAGGGAAAATTTTCATTTGGTCAATTATATCTGTTTTGAACAGCTTGTCATAAATTCACCAGCGGTATTATTATTTTTTCCGAAATTGTCAGACATAGAGAGTTTCAATGTCCTAAAACAACATTCCGATACATATGGTTTAGGGCATGGGAGGGAACTAAAACAGTTATTAAAGAAAAATAACATAAAGTGTGCTACAACAGAGAGAATATATGCGGATATTATAGAGAAAGCTGTAATAAGCAGTATACAAAAGTTTGGGAGAAAGGATTACATAAGAGCAATTCATCATTATATATTAAAAGGGAAGTGGTCTGTATGCTGGACAATGGATTGTACACAGAACTGTCCAGATGACAAATGTTGGGAGGCGACAGGAAATAATCTGATGTGCAGTGATTGTCATTTGTTATTAAAAGGAAACTCACCGTCATGTGTATATGTGAATACTGATGTAGTGAGGAAATGTGCAGAAGAAAGCTGCTGCAATAAACAACTGCCAGAGGAATTGGAGAAAAGGGTCCGGATGATGTTTGGTAGCGAAAAGATCATCGCTGTAGATGACTATTAAAAATATTTGGTTTATCATTGCCAAATTGCCAAAAATAAAGCGCAAAATGTAGACATTTTATATATTTTGAAGCATAAAGCAGAATTTTTGTAAGTGTACTGCGAAGAAAGAAGCTGTTGGAGATATGTTCTGACAGTTTCTTTTTTATGTACGTGCCGATGCAGAGGAAATATGCTATTGCATGGCGTATCGGCGGCAATTGTGTAGCCTGTGAATAGGAAGTATAGCATATATAAGCGGTGCTTGGGTACATCGAGCAGAGGAAGTAATCTTCGCAGCTCGATTGTACAGACTTATGCAGACGGAATATAGCATTAAAGTAGTGTAAGGGATGCATGATGAATATGGGAAAGCATATCACATACTCGATTCGGGTACTTTAAAAGTTAGGGTAATTGTTAAAAACATATTAAAAAAGTGAGATTTCAAAAAAAGGAGATTTCACAGCATGAAAGAAGAAAATAGTATCAATAGAAAAACAGAATATCGGCATACAGGGAATCATAATGTTATAAGGAAAGAAGATGCAGAGGTCGAAAAAGACGTTATGGAAGATAAAACAAAGGCACAGTTAAATGTTTCGTATAAAAAGAAAAACATTCGTGTTCTTCTTGAATTTTCAGAGGAACAGGGAGATGAGAACGCAGAGGAGTTTTACAGTCGTCTGAAAAAATATTATATGGAGAAGACGAAAATAATCCTTTAAAAACAGGGTTATCGGCGTTAAAATTGAATAATAGAAAACGAATGTTCTTTGTTTAAAAGAAGATGTGGGGCTGTCGGGAAAATTCCGGCAACCCCATTATGTCAGGAGGAAAGCGGTATGAATAAAAAAATGGTAAGGATATTATTGAGGGTATCGTCAAGACAGCAGCTTCATGATGATGACATTCCATTGCAGAGGGCTGAAACAAAAAACTTTATTAAGCAGCATACAGAGTGGGTATTTGATAGAGAATATATTGAAAAGGCTGTTTCGGGCTATAAAAATGGCATTGAGGATAGAGAAGTGTTGATGGAGATACTTGAGGATGCAAGAAAGCATGAATTTGATATTTTGTTAACTTATATGTCGGACAGGATTGGAAGAAGGGAAGAATATAGTTTTTATATCAGTACATTAAACAAGCTGGGTGTTGAAGTATGGACGGTAAAAGACGGACTGCTTAAAAGTGAGGAGCATATTGATAAGTTGTTAAACTATATCCGTTTTTGGCAGAATGAAGGTGAGAGCAAGAAAACCAGTATGAGGGTGAGGGATGCGCAGATAGAAATGATAAAGGCAGGCAAGTTTGTAGGCGGAAAAGCGCCTTATGGGTATCGCCTTGTTGATTCTGGACAGATTAGCAGTCATGGAAGAATGTTGAAGAAACTGGAAATTGTAAGCCATGAGGCAGAGATTGTCAAAAAGATCTATGATTTATATGTTCAAAAGGGATATGGATACGAAAAGATTGCGAAGGAGTTAGATAAAGAAGGGATAGCAGCGATTACAACAGAAAAGTGGAAGGGCGGGACGGTTTGCAGTATCTTAAAAAATCCTGTATATATGGGATATTATTCAATACACAGGAGAAAGTCGGGCAATAATTTTAAAAGGCTTGACAGGAATGAATGGATTATATCGGAAAAACAAAATGAGGAAATTGTAATTATATCCCCCTTGGAATGGGAGAAAGCGCAGGAGATACGGGAGGCAAAGAGGGCGCATTTGCAGGAGTCAGCCAACAGGTCTGCCGAATTGTATGAACAGCAGTACCATGCACCGTTTAATCCAAGAGGAAAGCTGGCATTGTTAGGGATTGCATATTGCGGTTATTGTAGAAAGAAATTGCGGAATACAGGATATAATAATCATTGGAAAACGAAAGATGGGGAGGAGAAGGTTTCGTGTGTCGGCAGGTATGGCTGTCCTGAGAAGTGCAGGGAGAGAAGCAGTTATTCGCAGGATTTCTTGGAGAGTACCATTTTTCAGGTCGTGGAGGATTATCTAGGCAGATTAAAGAGTATAGATATCACAGAAGAATTGCAGAAAATGAAAGAACAACAGATACAAAAGAGAGAGAATGAGCGAAAAGAGATTGCGAAGGAAACAGAGAAAATTAAAAAGGAAATAAAGGCTTTGTATGACAAACTGCCGGATGCGATTCACGGGACATATTGTTTTTCAGAAGAAGAACTTGCAAAAATGATAGGGGAAAGAAAAGAACGGCTGGAGCAGTTAAAACATGAAGATGCAAGTGTGCAGAATGCAATGGACAGAGCAGAGATTACATATGGGGATTTAGAGCGTTTTACAAGTATTGCCCCTGACTGGAAACAGCTATTTGGCGAGGCGGATGTACAGACAAAGAGAATGTTGCTGGCTTCATTGATTGAGAGAATTGACGTAAAGGATGAGGATATCAGCATTAAATTCCGAATAAGGGTGGATGATTTTGTACGTGAAACTATTGATTCCGGTACCACTCCGTATACACACGGTTCAGCGTAAACGACATGATCGCCAGTGTGTTGGCGTAGATCGTGTTTTCCGGCCACGTCGCATAAATCTCGGACGACACAACATTTTTGATATAGTCGGTATAGCGCACATAATAGTTTTTGGCAGTAGGATCCTGGGGGACACCGTCATGTACGATGATGTATTCCGGAATGACAACACGGCTTAGGACGATTTCGCCACTCTCATCCATGGGTTTGATCTCGTCCTCTGGTATTTTGGGCGGATATTCTCCATATAATGTATGGTCGGGTATGATGATATCCTCCTCGGTCTCTCCCGGAGGCTCTATCTCAAGCGGATTCATGGTGACTGGCTGGATTGCCGTGACATCGGGAAGAATCTCGGTGCCAGAGATAAATACTGGTTCATATCCCGGCGCTGTGACAGAGATATTGTATTCTGAGTAGGGCTGTACATCACTGATCTCGGTGCTGTAAGACAGATTCGGGGCAGGAAGTGAGATCGTGGAGGTCTGCCCGGAGTCGTTGGTGGTAAGTGTCTGCACGACAGAGTCGGGATCACCGGAGTAAGATATTGTGATAGTGGCATTATCTATGGGGATAAAGCCAAGCGATGATGTAACGCTGATGGTCAATTCTCCAGAATAAGCCGGGGTTTCGGCTTTCATGATATTAGACATAAAAATCCCCTGCATATGTTTTTTATAGTATATGCAGGGGTTTTTTGTTGTGTTACAGCTGCTATTTTTTCATGCCGGCTCTCTTTCTGAGAGTAGGATCCAGAATCTTTTTGCGGATGCGGAGATTCTCGGGTGTCACCTCAAGAAGCTCGTCTGTATCGATGAAGTCAAGTGCCTGTTCCAGACTTAAAATCTTGGGCGGAGTCAGCCGCAAAGCCTCGTCAGCACTGGAAGAACGTGTGTTGGTTAACTGTTTTTTCTTGCACACATTGAGCTCGATATCTTCGCCCTTTCCATTCTGGCCGACAACCATGCCGGAGTAGACTTTTTCGCCAGGACCGATGAACAGAGTGCCGCGCTCCTGCGCATTGTACAGACCATAAGTGATTGCCTCACCTGCCTCAAATGCGATCAGGGAACCTTGTTTGCGGTACTGGATATCGCCCTTGTAAGGTCCATAGCCGTCAAAGATTGTATTCAGGATGCCGTTGCCTTTCGTGTCTGTCATGAACTCGCCGCGGTATCCGATCAGGCCGCGTGACGGGATAGAGAATTCCAGACGGGCGTATCCGCCGCTTGCCTTGCCCATATTCTGCAGCTCGCCTTTTCTCTGGCTGAGCTTCTCAATGACAGAGCCGGAGAATTCCTCGGGAACGTCCACGTAGGCGAGCTCCATCGGTTCCAGCTTTTTGCCGTTTTCGTCTGTCTTATACAATACTTCTGCTTTGCTGACAGCAAACTCAAATCCTTCGCGGCGCATATTTTCAATCAATACAGAGAGATGCAGCTCGCCGCGCCCGGAGACCTTGAAAGAATCTGCGCTCTCTGTCTCTTCGACGCGCAGCGATACGTCCGTGTTGAGCTCCCGGAAAAGCCTGTCGCGCAGATGACGGCTGGTGACGTATTTTCCCTCCTGTCCGGCGAGCGGCGAGTCGTTTACGATAAACTGCATGGCGATTGTGGGCTCGCTGATTTTCTGGAAAGGAATGGGAACTACGTTGTCGGCAGCGCAGAGCGTGTCGCCGATATGGATATCTGCGATGCCGGAGATTGCGACGATCGAGCCGATTCCGGCTTCTTTGACGTCCACTTTGTTCAGGCCGTCAAACTCATAGAGCTTGCTGACTTTCACTTTTTTCTGCTTGTCCGGTTCATGGTGGTTGCAGATGATCACCTCCTGATTGACAGCGATGGTGCCGTTGTCAACCTTGCCCACGCCGATACGTCCGACATACTCATTGTAGTCGATGGTGCTGATCAATACCTGTGTGCCTGCTTCGGGATCGCCTTCCGGTGCCGGGATATAGTCAAGAATCGTCTCAAACAGCGGTGTCATGTCAACGCCGTTGCCGTCTTCCTCCAGCGACGCGACGCCCGTTTTGGCGGAGGCGTACACGAAGGGGCAGTCAAGCTGGGAATCGTCCGCGTCAAGCTCCAGAAACAGTTCCAGAACCTCTTCGACAACCTCGGAGGGCCGTGCCTCCGGCCGGTCAATCTTGTTGATGCAGACAATAACGGGAAGCTTGAGCTCAAGCGCTTTTCTGAGCACAAATTTTGTCTGCGGCATGGCACCCTCAAACGCGTCGACGACAAGGATAACACCGTTTACCATCTTTAGGACGCGCTCCACCTCTCCGCCAAAGTCGGCATGGCCCGGCGTATCGATAATGTTGATCTTGGTATTTTTATACATAACAGCTGTATTTTTTGATAATATCGTGATGCCGCGCTCGCGCTCAATATCGTTGGAATCCATGACGCGCTCGGCGACTTCCTGGTTCTCGCGGAACACGCCGCTCTGTTTTAACAGCTCGTCCACGAGTGTCGTCTTGCCATGGTCTACATGAGCGATAATGGCTACATTTCGGACATCTTCTCTTTTCTGTATCATATCAATAAATCCTCCATAATAATCTTCCATGCCGCATTGGGCATGCCGCCTTGGGCGGCTCAAATAGAAATGAAAAACGCCGTTCTTTGCGTTTTTCTGTGTGAAATTTAATACTTCTTGGGCAGTGTTTTTTACTGCGTTAGAAGTATTTTTCACACTATATACTCTCCTCAAATATGCCAAAATAGTATAGCACCTGGGCGTACTTTTTGCAATGTTAAAAAAACATTTCTACGGCATTTTTCAAAAAGCGGCTTATTTGGATACCGATACCTGGCACATGGTGTCGATTGGTGTCGAAATGTAGCAGATATGTGGTTTTTCTGCGATATTTCAAGCTTTATTTCCCGTATAAAGTAGCATATGATTTAACTACAAGAACGAAGGGAGAATGAAGAGAATGCAAGAAACATTAAAGACAAAAAATGGGTATCATGAGCAGGTTATCGAGAACAATCAGGTGACAGTTATGGGAGAAATCGTGAGCGAGTTCTCGTTCAGTCATGAAATCTTTGGAGAGGGTTTCTATATGGTTGACATTCAGGTGGCGAGGTTGTCTGAGTCCATGGATATTATACCAGTGATGATTTCTGAGAGACTGCTCGATGTAAGCGGGGACTATAGGGGCATGATGGTAGTGGTGAACGGTCAGTTCCGCTCTTACAACAGGCATGAGGAGCACAAAAACAAGCTGGTTCTCTCTGTGTTTGCGAGGGAGATTGAATTTGTGGAGGAGATCAGCGAGAACATCAAGACGAACCAGATCTTTCTTGACGGCTATGTGTGCAAGGAACCTGTATACAGAAAGACTCCTCTGGGACGTGAGATTGCGGATTTGCTGCTGGCGGTCAACCGTCCGTATGGCAAGTCGGATTACATTCCGTGTATCTGCTGGGGAAGAAATGCCCGCTACGCCTCCAATTTTGAGGTTGGGGAACGCTGTCTGGTGTGGGGGCGCATCCAGTCGAGAGAGTATATGAAAAAGCTTTCTGATGATGAGCTGGAAAAGCGGATTGCCTACGAGGTCTCTGTCAGCAAGCTCGAGCTTCCTGAGGAGGATGAAGAAGAGCTGTAAAGACGTCAGACATAGTATAAAACTGATATAAATATGAATTCAAAGTTGCAAAATCTTATACGGTATGCTATCATGTTCGCAGTGATAATTGATGACAGTGAGGATGTTCAGACTGTTGCGATGGATTAGTCATAACTGCACCAGGCTGGCAGTTATAGGGAAAGGGCATAAGGTATAAATCTATGGAAAAAGGATTCGTACAGGTGTACAGTGGCGAGGGGCACGGTAAATCTGCCGCAGCGCTTGGAAGGGCGATTCAGGTTGCAAGTGCGGGCAGGGATGTGGTGATGATCAATTTCCTGAAGGGATGCCAGAATGAGGAATTTTTGAAAAGGCTGGAACCGGAGATCAAGATTTTCCGCTTTGAAAAGAGTGAGGAGGAATTTGCGCAGCTTTCTGATGAGCGCAAACAGGACGAGATCTGCAATATCAAAAACGGGCTCAATTTTGCCAAAAAGGTTCTCACAACCGGGGAATGCGGATTGCTGATTCTGGATGAGGTACTTGGCCTGATTGATAACGGCATTATCACAATAGACGACTTGAGGCATATTCTTGAGGCAGGATCTGAGGATGTGGACATCATTCTGACAGGAAAACAGCTCAATGATGATGTATGCCAGCTTGCAGACGAGATTATTAAGATTGAGTCAGTTAACTATAGGATATATTAGCCGATCCGCAGAGGAGCCGCATGCAGCTTCTCTGCGATTTACTGGTTGACAGGTTGTATGGTACGATATATAATAGAGAGCATAAAAGAAAATTGAAAGATTAGATAGAGGTTGCGTTTTTTATCAGTACTTTTTATTCAGGTGTCAGGCATTGTTAACGTAAAAAGGAAAGGAAAATACGCCGAAAGTGGAAGCCTCCTGAGGGCTGACGCTTGGGCATGCGGTTAAGAGCCGCATGACTGTCATCAACAGATGGAGAGCTATCATTTTCAGCCAGATCCGGGGGGATGCCGGGAAGGGTGTATATTAAGGATATGATAAAGCCGACTGTCTATTGAGTAGATGATCGGTTTTTTTTTAGTATCATGCGTAGATTAATTTTTAAGGAGGATTACGGTATGTCTATATTCAAAGGAGCAGGTGTTGCGATTGTCACACCGATGAAACCAGACGGGGAAGTGAATTTTGATGCATTTGCAAAGCTGATCGAGTTCCAGATTGCAAACAGCACGGATGCGATCATTGTGTGCGGGACGACAGGTGAGGCCTCAACGCTCTCACATGAGGAGCATCTGGATTGCATTCGTTTCTGTGTAAAGCAGGTGAACAAGAGAATCCCTGTGATTGCGGGAACAGGATCAAACTGCACGCAGACCGCGGTCTATCTGTCACAGGAGGCAGAGAAGGCGGGCGCAGACGGGCTGCTCGTGGTTACGCCTTATTACAATAAAGCGACACAGAAGGGATTGAAGGAGCATTTTAAACTGATTGCACAGGCAGTTCATATTCCTATTATTCTGTATAATATTCCGGGGAGAACCGGCGGTGTGAATATCCTTCCCGAGACGATCGTCTCCCTTTGCGAGGAGGAACCGAACATTGTGGGAGTGAAGGATGCGACGGACAACTTTATCCAGTATGCGAAGCTGATGGCACTTGCAAAGGGAAAAGTGGATGTCTACTCTGGAAATGACAATCAGATCGTACCATTCTTGTCGCTGGGCGCAAAAGGTGTCATCTCTGTTCTGTCCAACATTGCACCGCAGCAGACGCATGATATCTGCGCAAAATATTTTGCCGGAGAGATTGAGGAGAGTGCGAGACTTCAGCTTGAAGCGATTGAGCTGATCACAGCGCTGTTCAGCGAGGTCAATCCGATTCCAGTCAAGAAGGCGATGAACCTGATGGGACTGGAGGCAGGAACACTGAGACGGCCATTGACGGAGATGGAGGATGCAACGGCTGCAAAGCTTGAGGCAGCGATGAAGAATTACGGTCTTCTTTGAGGATGGGATTGGCTGTATACGGACGACAAGGAGCTCATGAGGAAACAGCTCCTAAGGTGAAAGGATAGAATAAAAATGACAAAGGTAATAATGCATGGCTGTAACGGCAAAATGGGCCAGATGATAACGGGAATCATAGCGTCCGATCCCGGGATCGAGATTGTGGCGGGGGTGGATGCGTCGGATCATATCAAGAATACATATCCTGTGTATCCGTGTATCGCGGAATGTAACATTGCGGCGGACGTCGTGATCGATTTCTGCGTTGCGCAGGCGGTTGACGGGCTTCTTGATTACTGTGTGGAGAAGCAGATTCCGTGTGTGCTCTGTACGACGGGTCTTACCGAGACGCAGCTTGCACATGTCGAGGAGGCTTCGAAGAAGGTGGCAGTGCTCAAGTCGGCGAATATGTCGCTGGGGATCAATATGCTGCTCAAGATATTGAAGGAGGCAGCAGAGATACTGGTTCCTGCCGGATTTGACATCGAAATCGTGGAGAAGCACCACAATCTGAAGGTTGACGCGCCGAGCGGCACTGCGCTTGCGCTTGCCGACAGTATCAATGAGGAGTTTGACAACGAGTATGAGTATGTCTATGACAGAAGCCAGGTGCGGGCAAAGCGGACAGACAAGGAGATCGGTATCAGTGCAGTGAGGGGCGGAACGATTGTGGGCGATCACGATGTCATCTTTGCTGGAGAGGACGAGGTGATCACGTTCTCGCACAGGGCTTACTCCAAGGCACTTTTTGGGAAGGGCGCAGTGCAGGCGGCTAAGTTCTTGAAAGGAAAGCCCGCAGGCAGATATGACATGAAGGATGTAGTATAATAACGAGTGTTATTGCGGAGGTTTCGATGGAATTTCGACCGTGTATAGATATCCATAACGGGCAGGTCAAGCAGATTGTCGGAAGTTCTCTCGAGGATCAGGGAGACCAGGCCAAAGAGAATTTTGTGGCGGCAAATGATGCGGAGTACTATGCACAATTATACCGGGAAAATGGGATAAGAGGAGGACACATTATTCTCCTCAATCCCGTGTCAAGTCCATATTATGAGGCTACCAGGGCGCAGGCGATGTGCGCGCTTGCCGCCTATCCCGGCGGGCTGCAGATCGGCGGCGGCGTCAATGCAGACAATGCCGCGGAATATCTCGAAGCGGGTGCGTCCCATGTGATTGTGACTTCCT
The DNA here is from genome assembly GCA_947177165.1 of uncultured Lachnospiraceae bacterium. Classification (GTDB taxonomy): domain Bacteria; phylum Bacillota; class Clostridia; order Lachnospirales; family Lachnospiraceae; genus COE1. The sequence goes on along the minus strand of CAMWTP010000027.1, from coordinate 10,186 downwards.
ATGTGTTTCAGGGCGGACGTATCAATATGGAGCATTTGGACAGAATCTCCAGGGCAGTGGGAAAAGAGCATCTGGTGCTGGACTTGAGCTGCCGGATGAAAAACGGCAGTTATTATATTGTGACAGACCGTTGGCAGAAGTTTACGGAGGAGCAGGTAGACGGGCGCACGCTTGACAGACTGACGGATTACTGTGATGAATTTCTGATTCATGCGGTGGATGTCGAGGGAAAGAGTCAGGGGATTGAAGAGACACTTGTCAGACAGCTTGGGGAGTGGTGCAGCAGACCGGGTAAGATTGCTGTTACGTATGCGGGCGGAGTGCATGATTATGAGGATATTGAATTGTTGAGAGCGCTCGGCGGCGGCCGGGTTCATGTGACAGTCGGGAGTGCGCTCGACATTTTTGGCGGAAATCTTGTATTCGGGGAAGTGCTTAGAAGAATAAGGAATTGAGATGGTTTCGGCCATATCCAGGAAAAGCTTCGTGATGTCTGTCACGAAGCTTTTGTCAGCAATCTTATAATTTGGTTACGTTCACAGCCTGTGGGCCCTTTTCACCATTCACAATCTCGAACTCTACGTCAGCGCCTTCGTCAAGGGATTTGAAGCCGTCCATCAGGAGTCCTGTGTAATGTACGAAGACATCGTTGCCTGCCTCGTCAGAGATAAAGCCGTAGCCCTTTTGGTTGTTAAACCATTTTACTGTACCTTTGTTCATCTTTATATAAACCTCCAAAATAATTTAAGCGCTGCCAGTACTATGTACGATGCAGCATTAATAGAATAGCACAGCATTTGCCAAAAGTAAAGATATTATGTTTGGTTTTTGCAAACCATATATTGTCTTTGAGAAAAGGGTGTTTATTTTTCAGGTTATGTGATAAAATGAAGTTGTTCCGGTTACGCGGGCAGAATATTGATGACTTGTGACAGAGGAGGTGTCTGTGATGCAGCACGGTGCAGAGACAGCAGATAAGAAAAAGGTTTATTACAGTGTACAGATTGTGTCAGACAGGGATGCAGGAACGGACAGACACTTTTCGATGAGTCTGGGTGTGTTTGCAGTTTTTATGGCAGCGGTTGGATTTCTGATCATAGCAGCGCTGTCATACTGCTTTATTCTGGCTGGCGAGTTGGATCGTTCCGGCAATAGTGTGGAGGAGCTCAGGATGCGCACTGAGGAGCTTGCGAGACAAAATGAGGCGCTTCTGACAGAGAAGGAAGAAGTAATGAAGGAGAATGAGGAGCTGCAGGAGAAGGTTGCGATTCTAAGCGATACGGTAAACGGCAAGGTACAGCAGGAACGGGCGCGGGAGGCAGAGATTGCGCGGACCTATATTCCCACTGGTTTTCCGCTGAAGGGGACAGCGTCCTACCGCGAGAATGAGACCGAGTTGGAGGGAAATCCAATCGCGGTGTTTTATGCGTCACAGGGTACGAGTGTGGTTGCGACGGCAAACGGCACGGTTTCCTCGATCGCTGGTGATGCGGAAGTGGGATATATCGTGATGATTGACCATGGAAACGGATATTTTTCTGTGTACAGAAATGGAGCTCGTCCTAAGGTTGAGAAAGGGGACAGCGTTACGAAAACGACAGCGTTGTTTGATATTGAGGCGGGGAAAGAGGAGCTGGGGTATCAAATCATAGAACATGACAAATACATCGATCCGCTCAGTCTCATGGAGACATACGGTTAGAGAAAACCCGGACAGGCAGTGTGTCTGTCCGGGTTCCTGTATACGAGCCAGGGACGGGTCAGCTCCTACTCAATGATGGACTGTTTATCCTCGAGCCGCTCGAAGATCAGTTCATATCCCTCGCTTCCATAATTTAAGGAACGGTTCACGCGGCTTATGGTTGCTGTCGAGGCACCTGTTTTTTCTGCGATCTCGAGATAGGTTTTGTGATCGCGCAGCATGGTGGCCACTTCAAAACGTTGGGAAAGGGAGAGCAGTTCATTGACAGTGCACAGATCTTCGAGAAAATTGTAGCTTTCTTCTTTCGTTTTGAGACAGAGCAGAGCATCGATCAGGTGATCGACGGCATCCGTTTTTATTTTCTTATTCATAATATGGTTGTACCTCCCGATTTGCACTGAATATGTTATTCACAAAGCTTTAACGCTGTAAAGTTTTACAGTTTTGAATATTTTAACATATTTCAGAGGAACTGTAAAGTTTGGAACGATAAAATAAGGTAATAGTCTTGATAAGTAGTTTTGAATACTATATAATAAAACCGAGAGAAGAAGTCGCGAGACATTGAACATCATATATGAAAGGCACGGTAATGCATATGCATATAAACACGAAAGATTTACTGAATAGTATCATGGAGAGTTTTGACCGGATCAGCTATGTGAAATCTTCGGATATTCCCAATATTGATCTATACATGGATCAGGTGACGACTTTCATGGATAAAAATTTTCGCAAAACCACCAGGTATCCCGGAGATGATAAGATAATGACAAAGACCATGATTAACAACTATGCGAAGAACGATCTCCTGCCGCCCCCAATCAGAAAGAAATATTCAAGGGAGCACATTCTGGTCCTGATTTTTATTTATTATTACAAAGGCATTTTGTCGATCAGCGATATCCAGACATTGCTGGGACCGATCACAGATAAATTTTTTCACAAGGGAGAGGAGTTCGATATACAATCTGTCTATGAAGAGGTTTTTCAGGTGGGGTACGACCAGATTGAGGCGCTCAAACAGCATGTCATGGCAGAGTATGACTGTGCAATGGGAACTTTTGAGGATGCGCCGGAGGACAGCAGGGAATTTTTGAAGCTGTTTTCGTTTATCTGTTTTCTGAGTTTCGATGTGTATATGAAAAAGCAGCTGATCGAAAAGCTGATTGATGAGATCAGGGACGGCAGCTTTCGAAAAACGGATTCGAAAGCAGATGAAAAGAAAAGAGAATAAAATTGGATGAAAACGGTGATAAAAACTTGAAATTGTCTGACAATGGCTTTATAATGATAAGGAACTGTAAAATTATGTTCTTACAGTTTCCGGGTAGATGGAAAGGAGGTATTCTATGGGTATATCAGCGATTGCTGGATTCTCTGGATTTGGCAGTTATAGGATTTCTTCGATACATGGCAATCCCTACAGCATGAATGCCGTTCAGAAGATTGGACAAAATAACGGGCGTTCTGGTAAGCCGCTTGTGATCGCTTCCGAGGAAAAGGAAGATTTGTATGTCAAGGACTACGGTGAACTGGAGGCAGCTAAGAGCACGGCAAGCGGCGATTTTGCAGAGATGCTGGGCATACAGGAGCGTATGTCTGCCCAGAAAGACGGGGGCAGGCAGACGGATTATGCTTCTTATCTGAATGATACGATCGGAATGATGGGACTGCAGAATCGGTTGAGGGATCAGCTGAGCGGAGTGGGATTTACTCCATTTTTATAAAAAATCCTTAAAAAACACCCATACAGGGTGTTTTTTTGTTGCAAAATATGGAAAAATGGTGTATGATGTCTAAATTGTGTAAGCAAATTGTAAGGATGTGTAAAATCAGGAGGGGAATTTTAGTGAGAAGCGATTGTAAATTTTTGTGTTTCAGGAAGATTGTTGTATTTTGTCTTGCTGTGTGCATATGTGTGGGGATATTGCTGGACAGTACCACACTGACGGCGGAAGCAAAGGAGACAAAGCCGGCATATTTGATTATGGTAAATCGTGCGGCCAACTGTGTGACGGTGTATGAGAAAGATGCAGAAGGCGAATTTCGGGTGCCAGTCAAAGCATTTGTGTGTTCCTGCGGACGAGAGGGACACGAGACGCCGCTCGGAACCTTTAAGACAAGCGATTATTATACATGGCGACTGATGGTGGATGGTTCCTATGGTCAGTATGCGGTCCGTTTCAATAAAGGAATCATGTTTCACTCGGTGCCATATTACACGAAAAATGCCGGCAATATGGAGTGGGAGCAGTATAACTTGCTGGGTGAACCCGCATCGCTTGGCTGTGTCAGGCTCACATGTGCAGATGCAAAGTGGATTTATGACAACTGCAAGGCAGGCACACAGGTTGTTGTGTATGATGATGCCGAGAATCCGGGACCGCTGGGAAAGCCTGAGGAGGTGAAGCTCACAGCGGAAAATCCTATGAGAAAGTGGGATCCCACGGATATGAACAGCAAGAATCCATGGAATCAGGTCAGGCCGACATTGTATCTGACAGGTGCCGTTGCGGCAGAAGAAGTGATCGTGCTGCCGGTTGGCGCATCCCCACGTGATATTTATAATGCGATCGGATTGATGGATGCGGCGGGAGGCGTTTACGGTTCAGGTGAATATATTATCAACATTTCTGGGAAATATGACTTGAATCGGCAGGGGACCTACAATATATCTGTGCGCGGTGTCGGCGTGCTTGGTGTCAGGACGGAAAAGAACCTGATACTGCATATAATATAGGGAAAATATGGTTTGATACAAAGTGCGAAAACCGGGCAGGGGAAATGGCATCCCCTACCCGGTTTATTTTACCTGCTCTGCAAAGGTGTTGGTTACTAAATCTTTATATGGAACATAATTCTCCAGTTCTCCGGCTTCCATGAGGATGTTCTGAAGAAGGGTGAAACTGTCCTCGGTGAAAACCAGATCCTTTTTCCAGGTATCCTGTGCCTGATAGCGCGTTACGATTGTGGTGATGGTGTCAAGCTCTGTCTCAGGGAACTGTGGTTTAATAACGGATGCTATTTCTTTTGCAGAGTGACTGGCCACATAATCCATGCCCTTCTGGAGCGCTTTGGTGAAGGCGAGTAGTGTATCGGGGTTTTCTTCGATATAGCTTTTTCTGGCGCTGAATGCGGTGTATGGAACATAGCCGGAATCAACGCCGAGAGAAGCGACAATGTAGCCTTTTTGCTGTGTCTCGAGGGAGGTGGCATGAGGTTCGAACTCGACAGTGAAATCAGCATATCCAGCCTCCCCTTCCCTGGCGCCGGAGAAAGCAGCTGCGGTAGAACCGAAATCAATGCTTGTATCAATGGTAAGATCTGTGTCGGGATTGATCTGGTTCATCTTGAGGATGTATTCAAAGACCATCTGCGGCATACCTCCTTTGCGCCCGCCCAGGACATAGGTGCCTTTCAGCATATCCCAACTGAAATGCTCAATGGGAATCCTGCTCACGAGGAAATTTCCGGCGCGCTGAGTCAGCTGTGCAAAGTTTACAGCGTAGTCCTGTGCACCTTGCAGGTATGTATATACAGAGGCTTCACTGCCCATAAAGCCGATGTCCGCCTCTCCTGTGAGCAGCGCTGTCATAGTCTTGTCTGCTCCATACCCGGTCACGAGTTCGAGATTGATCCCTTCATCCGCAAAATATCCTTCCTCGATGGCGACATACATCGGCGCATAGAAAATAGAGTGTGCGACTTCATTTAATATCACCTTTTTTGCGGATTCGGCAGAATCTTTTTTTCCTCCGCATCCGCTGACGAGGGCGGAGGTGAGAAGCACGACTGTCAGCAGTATGGAGAGTGATTTTATTCTTTTTCTATTTTTCATAATCTTCCTCAAAAAGTTGTTTTGATATCATATGCAGGAAGTGGAATGAGGGTGATTGGAAAATGAAGTGAAAATGGCAAAAAGAATTGAAACGATATCATTTCGATGTTATAATTTACAAGTCAGGCAACAATGGGAAAAATAAAAGGAAATAAGGAAAATGGGACTTTATGATACATTAAATGAACAGCAGAAAAAAGGCGTTTTTACCACGGAAGGACCGGTGTTGATCCTTGCGGGTGCAGGCAGTGGAAAGACGAGTGTGCTCACCAGGCGCATCGCATATCTGATCGAAAGCATGGGCGTGAGCGCATGGAATATTTTGGCGATCACATTTACGAATAAGGCGGCAGGCGAGATGCGTGACAGAGTCAATGACATTGTGGGGTATGGTGCAGAGAGCGTCTGGGTCTCCACATTTCACTCGACGTGTGTGAGGATTCTCAGGAGGCATATTGATCGCCTGGGGTACGATAACAGTTTTACCATCTATGACACGGATGATTCCAAGAGCGTCATGAAGGATGTGTGCAAACGGTTAGAGATTGACACAAAGCAATTGAAAGAGAAGACGATTCTGAGTGCGATTTCTTCCGCGAAGGACAATCTGATCTCGACGACGGAGTATGAGATGGCGGCGGCAGGCGATTATCTGAAAAAGAAGATATCAGCTGCGTATGCGGAGTATCAGCTTACGCTGAAGAAAAATAATGCACTTGATTTTGACGATTTGATCGTGAAGACGGTGGAACTTTTTAAAAGTTGTCCGGAGGTGCTGGAAAATTATCAGAAACGGTTCCAGTATATTATGGTTGACGAGTACCAGGATACGAATACAGCGCAGTTTGAGTTGATCAAACTATTGGCGCAGCGCAACAGGAACCTCTGTGTGGTAGGCGACGATGATCAGTCTATATATAAGTTTCGCGGGGCAAACATCAGAAATATCCTCGATTTTGAGCAGGTATACCCGGAGGCGGCAGTGATCAAGCTGGAACAGAATTATCGTTCGACCCAGAATATTCTGGACTCCGCAAATGCGGTAATCGGGAATAACACCAGAAGGAAGTCGAAGGCACTCTGGACGGATAAGGGAGCTGGAAATCGTGTTCATTTCAGAGCCTTTGACACGGCTTACGAGGAAGCAGAATACATAGCAAGTGATATTAAACGCAAAAAACGGGAGGTTGTCAGTGACTATAGAGATTGTGCAGTTCTTTACAGGACAAATGCGCAGTCGCGTCTGCTTGAGGAGAGTTTTATCGCACTGAATATTCCCTACAATGTGGTGGGGGGAGTCAACTTTTATGCGCGGAGAGAGATCAAGGATATCCTGGCGTATCTGAAGACGATTGACAACGGCAAGGATGATCTGGCTGTAAAGCGCATCATCAATGTGCCAAAACGTGGAATCGGCGCGGCGAGCATTGCTAAAGTACAGGATTATGCCGACCATATGGGGTTGAGCTTTTATGAGGCACTGCAGCAGGTGGACGAGATACCGACATTGGGAAAAGGAAAGTCGGCAGAAAAGCTCAGGGATTTTGCGACGATGATTCGGATGTTCAGGACAAAGATGCAAAGCGAATCACTTGAAGATTTAATAACTGATGTTATAGATACGACTGGCTATGTGAAGGAACTTGAGGAGTCCGGTGAGGAGGATGCGAAGGACAGAATTGACAACATCGATGAGCTCATCACAAAAATAGTAAGCTTTGAGATGGAGCGCGAGGAACTTGGCGAGGAGGCCACATTGTCCGCATTTCTTGAGGAGGTGGCGCTGGTAGCTGACATTGACAATGTGGACAGAGATGACAACCGCGTGTTATTGATGACATTGCACAGCGCGAAGGGACTTGAATTTTCCAGTGTGTATCTGTCGGGGCTGGAGGATGGAATCTTTCCGAGTTACATGACGATCATCTCAGATAATCCCGAGGATATCGAGGAGGAGCGGCGTCTTGCCTATGTGGGAATCACGCGTGCGAAGGAGGACTTGACGATCACATATGCAAAGGCACGCATGATCAGGGGAGAGACGCAGTACAATGCGATCAGCCGATTTGTGAAGGAAATTCCGGACAATCTTCTTGACTGCAGGATTCCTGGTGTGAGGCGCTGGGAGGCGGAAGAATATGCGTGTGATTCTTACGAGAGGAATATTTTTAAGGCAAAGCCCTTTCAGACGGGGACAAAGACGGAGAGAGGGACGCAAGGCGAGTCACTGAGTGATACAGTGTTTGACAAACCGCGGAATAACTGGGAGACGGCGGCGCAGATGCTGGCCTCTCCAAAGCAGCAGTCAAAACCGGCAGCGGAAAAGTCAAGTGTGCCCAAAACGGCAGTGGTTCAGCAGGCTGCACAGCCTGCCGCAAAAAAGGATTTGTCCGAGATCCTGGCATCACGTCCGAAGGCTGTGGCAAAGAAGAAGGAGACACCGGCGGCAAACAAGCCATACATTGCAAAGTCCCTGGACGGACTCACCAAGGGGGCGCCGGCAATTGCGGCAGATGATCTGGGCTACGCGGAGGGAGACCGCGTGTGCCATATCAAATACGGTGAGGGTACTGTATTAAATATTGTGCAGGATACGAGAGATTTCAAGGTGACTGTGGCATTTGATGCGTATGGGAATAAAATCATGTATGCAGCGTTTGCGAAGCTGAAAAAGGTGTGATGTGAAAAAATGTGATAAAATGTGTGAAAATGGTAGTAAAATTTTTGAAAAGATGATATGATATATACGACGATGCTTTGCTGAGCGTGAAATAAAAACAGAAAGGAGCTTTTTTTAATGAAAAAGTGGGATGAATTAGTGGAATATCTGCAGGATAAGAATTTGGTGAGCAATGATATCCTAAGTAAATACTGTGCAAAGTGTGATTTGAAGAAGGATAATGAGAAGAAGGGCAACACAGTGCTCTGGGTACTGGCTATTATCGGTGCGGTAGCAGCAGTGGCCGCTATTGCATATGCGGTATATCGTTATATGACACCTGATTACCTTGACGATTTCGATGATGAGTTCGACGATGACTTTGAGGACGACTTCTTTGATGATGAGGAAGATGAGGAGCAGGAGCCTGCAAAGGAAAATGAGTACACAACTGTAAAATGAGAGTTGCGATAAATGGAAAAGTTTTGAGGGAGTGCTGGCAAAGCGGTGCTCCCTCATTTGTTGCATTGGAGGTTTTGATGAAAAAAGGGCAAGTTTATGAGGGATACGTGGAGCGTGTCGATTTTCCAAATAAAGGGATTGTGAGATGTGAAGATGAGACAGCTGTCGTAAAGAATGTGATTCCCGGACAGAAAATTTCATTTAGGGTCAATAAGAAACGCAAGGGAAAAGTAGAGGGAAGATTACTTTCGGTACTGGAGAGAGCTCCTTATGAATTGGACGATACCTGTCCGCATTTTGGAGCGTGCGGAGGCTGCAATTATCAGAGCATTCCATATGAGAAACAGCTTGAAATAAAGGAAAGTCAAGTGCGGAGACTGCTTCATCCTGCTTTTGAAAAACAGATGTTATTGGAAGGCGAAGAGGCGGATGTGGAACAGTATATGAACCGTATCTTTGAGGGGATTAAAGCGAGCCCTGTGCAGTATAACTACAGGAACAAGATGGAATTTTCCTTTGGAGATGAATATAAGGATGGCCCGCTCGCCTTGGGCATGCACAAGAGAGGGAGTTTTTATGACATTGTATCTGTGCGGGATTGTCGTATTGTGGATGAGGACTACAGAATGGTATTAGCCTGTGTGCTGGACTATTTTGCAGAAAAGAACAGCAGTTATTTTCATAGAATCCGTCACGAGGGATATCTGCGGCATCTGCTGGTGCGAAAAGCGCAGAAAACGGGAGAGATGCTGATCGCACTTGTGACGACGACGCAGGAGACACATGATCTGGAGCCGTTGGCTGCTCAATTATTGGAGCTGCCTCTGACAGGAAAAATAGCAGGTGTACTTCACACGAAGAATGATTCGCTGGCAGATATTGTCCAAAGTGATGATACGGTTATTTTATATGGACAGGATTATTTTTATGAGGAATTGCTGGGATTGAGATTCAAGATTTCGCAATTTTCCTTTTTTCAGACCAACACGTTGGGAGCAGAGGTGTTGTATGAGACCGCACGTGATTTCCTGGGTGATATTTCCGGAGAGGGAAAGCATGATAGAACGGTGTTTGACTTGTACAGCGGAACGGGAACCATTGCCCAGCTGCTGGCACCTGTGGCAAAGAAGGTAATCGGTGTGGAGATTGTGGAGGAAGCTGTTTGGGCGGCAAGGCAGAATGCGGCGTTGAATGGGCTGCACAATTGTGAGTTTATTGCAGGGGATGTGTTGAAGGTGATTGACGAGATCGGTGAAAAGCCAGATTTTATTGTGCTTGATCCTCCGCGTGATGGAATCCATCCCAAGACGCTGCGCAAGATTATTGATTTTCAGGTTGACAGGCTTGTATACATAAGCTGTAAGCCGACGAGTCTTGCCAGGGATTTGGAGGTGTTGCTGGACAGTGGGTATAGGGTGGAAAGGGCAGTTGCAATTGATCAGTTTCCGGGGACCGTGCATGTCGAGGCTGTGGTGTTGATACAAAGGAAAGATACCTAGAAATCCTTGAATTTACGCACTTT
>CAMWTP010000026.1 GCA_947177165.1 uncultured Lachnospiraceae bacterium | reverse complement strand
TATCCAAAGTAAAAGACTGTCTGGAAAGTTTGATTGTTTTCATTCGGAACAGATAAGCGATATTAAACAAAAGCCCAAATAACTGGCTTATAATGGTGGCAATCGCGGCACCCTCAACACCCCAATGAAATACAAATATGAAAATCGGGTCAAGAATGATATTGAGAACTGCCCCAATCATCATGGAAAGCATGGCATAACGCGGGCTTCCGTCTGTCCGGATTGCGCTGTTAATGGTGTTTCCAACAATTTGAAAGGTAAATCCAATGACAATAATGCGTCCATAATCAATCGCATAGGGCAGTATATTTTCCGTTGCCCCGAATATCAGACATAACGGCTTCAAAAAAACAAAAGCAAGAACCGTCCAGATAATGCCGAAAACACTCCCGAACAGAATCGAAGTCCCTAAACCTTTTGCGGCTTTTTCACCCTCTCCTTTCCCGAGGCTAAGGCTGAAAAAGGCAGCAAGACCGTCGCCGAAAAGTGTAGCAATGGCAATCGTGATCGTTGCGATCGGGGCGATAATGTTTGTGGCTCCGTTCCCCAAAAATCCCACGCCCTGACCGATAAAAATCTGGTCTACCATGTTGTAAAGGGAATTGATAATCAGTGCTATGATACTGGGAACGGCATAGCTTGTAAGCAATTTTCCAATTTTTTCATAGCCAAGCGGATTGGCTGTTGTCTGTGTGTGATCCATTCATCGAGTCCTCCTTTAATTAGAATTCTAAGTATAAGGGCAAAAAATTAGTTTCTATAACTAATCATCTTATTTTTTGTGGGCGGTAATCTCATCAGAACCCCTCCTTTCCATTTAATTAGAATTCTAAATATATAGGTAAAAGAATACCTATTTCGTATTCTCCGTCATTTGCAGAATGACTTTTTCAAAGACTTTTAAATCATCTTCGGAGATACCGACAAACATACTGTGCATATATTCATTGATGCGGCTTGTAATATCGTCCTTTATCGCAAGTGTCTGTTCCGTCAGGACAAGTTTTTTATAACGCCTGTCGCTGTCTAAACTTTCACGGCGCAGATAGCCATTGCGCTCCAGATTGCTGATAAGGCTTGTGACAGAAGAACCCTTAATCTCTAAGAATTCTTCTATGTCTTTCGGGAAGATATCCCTCGCTTCTGATTCGACAATGATATAGTGCAGGATAAGACCTTGAATACTGGTTATTGATGTACCCGTAAAAAAACCGGAAAAGTATCTCAGCATTCTCCTGTTTAACTTGTCATATTTTTCCATCAGCTTTTTTTCGTCCATCATGGCACCGTCCCATTTCTATTTAGAATTCTAACTATACATGTTTATATTACTACTTGGCTTTTCCGTTGTCAAGTGCGGATGAACAGTTCATATCATTTTCACAAATGGCGGAAATGATTTTTCAAACACGTCTAGAATAATATTGCACAGCTATTGCATCTTGTATTTTGAAATCATATAATAGAATTTGACAATTCAGAATCAGACAAATCAAAATTTTCTCAGCTAAGGGAGGGTAAAGAAGTAGTGGATAAATTAACAATCAAAAAAGCTCGATTAGATCAGTCTGACGAGATTAATGAAATCGTAAGTAAAACGATAAAAGAAATATATTCAAAATACTATTCGAATGAAGTAGTGGATTTCTTTTTGGAATTACATAATCGCGATAATATCAATAATGACATTTCGCAAGACAATACCTATGTGATAGGTTGTGGGACTGCCATTCTCGGAACAGGCACAATGAATCAAAATGCTATTTCAAGGGTATATATAACTCCGAATAATCAGCATGAGGGAATTGGAACCAGGCTCATGGATTATTTGGAAGAGGAAATAATAAAGAATTATTCGTATGTAACTATAGATGCATCGCTGCCAGCTGCTGAATTTTATCGCAAACGGGGATACGAATTTATAAGACAAGCTGAGCATTCCGTTGCAAATGGCAAATTATTGTCATATTCAATTATGCGAAAAAGAGAATTTAATATAGATCCGGCTTTATATAATGCCCCATCTGTTCTTGTTCGAAAAGAGATTGAATTGCAGGGGCTCGATTTTGATGAATATCAGACAAAGGTTCCAAATAGAGTCTATTTGCTGGCTGATAGTCTGTTTGATTCGATGCTCGCAAAGAATGTTGGTACGCTTACATTTGATGTCGGTGGAGGCATATATGTAATGAATCATAACAGCAATTTAGGTTTTGCAAAGGGTGAGATGTGTTCACCAGGGCTTGCAACGCAAGCAGAGGATTTATATGCAGCAGGCGTTAAGGAACTGATTCATGTAGGATTTGCCGGCGGGAATAAGATTGGGGAGTATGTTCTTACCGATGGGGCTTATAACGATACCTCTATTACCAGATTATACGGATTTAAGGGTGAACTAATCGAATCAACAAAGGATTTGACAGGTTCTTTTTGTATGGAGCTGGAGAAAAAGGGGATATCCTGTATTCGCGGTTATCACTGGACAACTGATGGTGGATATGTTCAGCCTGAATGGAGAGGACGATATTATTTAAACGATCTGGGGGCGAAATGCGTTGAGATGGAAGGAGCAGGATTATTTACAATAGCAAATTTCCGTTCTCGTAAGGCAACTGCGATATACGTTGTATCTGACAGTGGATCAAATGATGAATGGAATCTTGGCTGGGGTGAAAGAACTCTTGAAAATAGCATTCAGAAATTGATTGATGCACTGGCGAGAAGTTGATTGCGCTAATAGAGAAATTATAAGTTTGGGGAAAACGAAATTTCCAATTTGCAGGGCAAAAAGAAAACCGGGACGCAGCGGCTATCACATAGCCACTGCGCCCCCATTTTTATGGATACAGCGATTGGATTATTACGCAATAGGACAGCATTTTTTACTTTTCAGACAACGGCTTCCACGATGGTCTTGTCCCTAAGCGTGATCGTCTTCACACCAATCTCTTTCTTTTTATTAAAATTAAAGCTCAGCATATATCCCTTATTTTGATGGAAATAATCCAGATATCCCGTTAGCTGCTTCTCACCGCGCTCGTTGTATTCGTTTCCTCTCCAGATCTTCATTTCTATGATAAACTGCTCCCCCGCATAATCCACGATGACATCAGTCCGTCCTGCATCTCTGGTCTGTGCTTCCAGATAATAGTTTCCCCTGCCATTTATGATCGGTTTCAAATACAACAGGAAAAACCTGCGTCCATACTCTTCGACAAACTGGACGTCGCGCTCACCGTAAATATCATGAAAATACTCCACAAACTTTTCAAGCACACGATCCATATTAAGTCTTCCACCAAGCAAAAACTGGTTCCTGTCGCGCTCACCCTGATTAAATACAGTGCTGTCAAGAGATTCCTCTGTGATAAACAGGTTCATAATTCTCATTTCAAAAATGCGGTTCGACATGACAATCTGACCATTTTCTTCCTTTATAAATCCAAACATCTTTCCCATATTAACGGATCTCTCATCCGGATTAAACGGCACTCTCTTTCCCTGATAGATAATTTCCTCAATCGTTTTCCGCAAATCCTGATACATGTCAATCTGTTTGACAAGACTGTCGAACAGCGGTGTATTCGATTTCATCATCAGCTTTACCGCCTCTGAAATCCCCTCTGCTGTCCAGATCCGTTTCCCATCCGCAAAGGCTTTCTGTGCGGGCAGCCTTTCGTCCATAAGTTTGCAGACTGCAGATACCAGACAGGGATATCCCGACGTGTACTGGTATATTTCATTCGCAACTGTTTTTGTATCCATTCCAGTCTGATGGTCGGATTCATATTCTGTCAGCATCGCCTCAATCTGGTCAACAGAAAAACTCATGTCAATATCAAAGTCTGCGGCAATATTCCACGGACTGTTGTATTGGTGCTCTGAATCAGGACGTATCTTTAATTTCAGATTTTTGATATCATATAACCCTGCAAGAATCACCGAATGAAAAGTCGGACGCCTCTCTCTCGCCAGGTAATACCCGCGAAGCTGTGCAAGGAAATCGATAAATACCTGATTGTTCGATGCACTGTCCACCTCGTCAATCATCAGGACGACTGGTTTCTTCGCTGTTCTGCAGATTTTGCTCAGACAGCGAAACAATTTATCCAGCGTGATCTTTTCCATGTCTTTTAGAGCAGTCAGATTCTCAAATGCCTCTGTCTCAACAGCGCACTCCAACTCCTCATCCATAGAATACAAGTCCTCCATATATTCTATAAAAGCGATAATAAATGCCGGCTCATCCGCAAAATTTGCAGTGCTCATCATTTGAAAATCCATAGCTATAACCGTATAGCTGTCCCTCAAATATTCCTCCAGCGCCATGAGCGTCGTCGTCTTTCCATACTGCCGCCCCCTGTTGATTACAAAATATTTCCCCCGATCCACAAACCGTTCCTTCATCTGTGCCAACCGTTCATCGAGACGTACCATATAATGTTCCTCTGGCCTGCAGCGCCCTTCTGTATTAAAATACCGTGTCATGCTTATTCCTCCTCAGACTGTATTTGTCAAACATACCTTTTTCATCAGCTGCCCTTATCCATTCAGATAGGAATATTATATATCAATAAAATTCTGTTTGCATTGGACTGTTAATCCAAAATTCTTGCATTTATGAAAAATACTGTTTGGTGGTTCGTTTTGTTTTCATTATACACAGTCATCACTTTTTTCACAACTACCGAGTAACACAAAAAATACTGTTCACGCCCCTTCTGGTTTTGACACAATTTTGTTTGTGAAAGGCGTAAACAGCAAAGCAGTATCAGGAACAAAAACGTTAAAGAACTGTACAACAAAAAACCACACAGCATCCGGGCATATAAAACAACGATACGCCAGGATGCTGTGTGGCAGCAGAACATATGATTAAACCTGAAATAAACAGAACGCTATGCGTGTGAACACAAAAATGGTGCGATTTTTTCTTCGATTTCCATATCATCTGAATAGTATTTCAGACAAAGCGGACCTGACAAGTCCAATGCCATTACCCCAAGTATGGCTTTTGCATTGACGGTCCTTTTCCCAGAGCCCAAATCAAAGTCCGTATCAAATTGATCAATCATGTTCACAAACTGTCTCACCTGTTCCGCACTGTTAAATTGAATATTTACCTGTTGCATAAAACCATTCCTTTCTTTAAATTTGATTTTTACATTGAATCTTATCGCAGTATCAATGTGAAGCGGCTATATGTTATCCGTTTCACATATTCCATTATAATACAATCAGATTTGCAAAATGTAAATAGTTACTTTTCATAATTTTTCCAGTAAAAATCAAAAAATATTTGTGAAAACGATTTCGCATCAGTATAAAAATCGATACCGCATACTATATAGAAGCTGGATAATCCCGCCTTCCTTTGCAGCGATCTCTTTCCAGCATGACTGAAATCAAATTTTTATTTCACGACCTTCTCGATAATGCAGCTGTGCGGCTTATCTGGACGACTTCTGTCATAATTCACAGCGACAAGCAGAATCTCGCCTGTATAATCCTCCAGCGCCTGCGTGTAATGTCTGTCTTTGATCTGTTGTATGGCTGTACTGACAGACCTGTCATATTTCAGCTCTATCACCAGTACTGGCTTATTTGTGTGCGGCAGCGGCAGAAACACAACATCCGCGTATCCACGCCCTGTGGGCAGTTCGCGAATCATCCGATAATCTTTTCTTGCACTATAGTATGCTAAACTAATCGCACACCCCATCGAGTTTTCATCATTGTAAGTCAAAATAGACGCCACCTCTGTATGTGCCCTGTCAAGTCCTTCGGCAACACTGTCCGCATCACCATTCAAAGTATCCTGAAGCAGCTTCTCCGATTCCTTTAAAACACGCATGACCTCTGGCCATCCGCTCACATTGATCGCATTCTCGAATTCCTTGCTAATCTCCTTATTTGGAATAAATGCCTCTTCCGCCTCAAAGTCATACCCGAGATACCCCAGATGAATCAGAAGCGTCAAGACATCATCCTTTATCTGAAAATTGCGCATATCATTCTGAAACGTGCATGTGTTTACTTTCACACGTCCGCCGCCAAGCATCTGGACAATATCTGACCGAAGTCCGTCAAAATCCATGTCAATATATACTTTCAGTGCGTCATAAGTTTCCGTTGATGTCCAGTAATTTGAATACTTATGACAAAGCATTGCCTCCACCACAGATTTCGGATTGTAAATATGCTGAAACTTCGTGAACATATATCCGTCATACCAGCTGCCTGCTTCGGAAAAATCCATATCGAACCGCTCGCATAATAATTTTACCTCGTCCTCCATAAAACCAGTATATTCCTCCAACACTTTTTGATCTGTCATAGAATACTCCCAAAACATATTCAATGCAGAATGCTGTCCGTACTTCTTCACTGGCAAAATCCCTGTCATATAGGCAAGCGCCACATACGGCTGGTCCTTCAAAAGTTTGCGCAGAAAATCGAGATATTGTTTTTGCATCTGCTCCGATTCCTGCCTCTCACGCATCACACAGTCCCACTCATCAACCAGAAAAATAAACTGTTTGTCCGTTTTCGCATAAATCCTCTTCAATGCATCGGCAAGCCCAATGTCTGGTTTCTTAAGAAATTCCCCATAATCCTCCCGAAGCTCTTCGAGCACTTCCTGTTCCAGATAGTTCGTCACATCCTGATTTTCCACTCCAATCAAAAACTGCTGCATATTCAGATAAATCACATCGTACTGATTCAGGTGTTCTCCGTATGTCTCATCCTGTTCTATCTTACGACCAGCAAACAACCCACGCGAATCGCAGCCACGACTGTAATAAGCCGCAAGCATATTCAGCGCCATCGATTTTCCAAAACGCCTTGGTCTGCTGACACAGATAAAACGCTGCTCTGTATTGATACACTTGTTTGTGTATGCAATCAATCCTGTCTTGTCCACATAGATTTCAGAGCGCACTGCCACCTCAAAACTCTTATTCTTCGGATTCAGATAAATTCCCATAAAAATCCCTCCCATATAAGCCCATTATATGGGAGGCAGCATAAATTAGCAAGGCATAAATGCAATCTGCCTGTCATGGCACATCGCTAATCATAGTATCGTTGTCAGACCAATTCCTGATACTATCACCGAATCACTCTGCTGGTGAAAAAATCTCACACATTGTGTTCTTGATGTTTCCACCTCTGTTCCATATAATAAAACCAGAAAGCAGCGCCGCTTCCTAAATCTAATGCCTTATTTGATGCAAACAACTTCATTGTTTAACAAAAAAGTCTGTCTGCAAACATAATGGCATCTATTATGAAAGGAGCACATACCATGAAACTACAAATCGGAGAAACAATCAAATGCCTGCGAAGGGAAAAGGGCATCACCCAGGAAGAACTTGCAGAAGTCCTCAGCGTATCATGCCAGTCCGTCTCGCGTTGGGAACTCGGCACCTGCTATCCTGATATCGAACTACTTCCAGAAATTTCAAACTTTTTTGCAATTACTGTGGATAAACTGATTGGAGCAGATAATGCCATTGAAAAAAATAAGGTTGGCGAATACCTGAACCGTTATCAGGAAGCTATCAGTCAGGGAAATATAGCACTCTGCATCCAGATTGCCCGCGAAGGCGTCAAAGAATTTCCAAACAATTATACATTGCTCAACAAGCTGATGTATGCGCTGTTTCTAGCTGGGGACGAAGATGGCAATATTCCTGATTGGAAGGAAAAGATGCAAAAATATGACGCAGAGATCACTGCTCTGGGGGAGCGTATCATGAAATACTGTCCTGAACAAAACATTCGCCTGGAGGCTGCTTCAAGACTTGCCTTCAACCACTGTGAAATGGGACGTAAAAAACAGGGACGAGCAATCTATGAAACACTCCCGCCCCAACAGTTCTGTCGCGAATCCCATATATGGTGGGCGCTTGACGACGATGAAAAGCTTCCTTTCACAAGGGATTTCATCCGCAAAAGTTATGAAAATCTGAGGGCAGGATTATACAATATGGTCTTCGGACGGCTTCTGCCAGATAAAGAACTGATTTCTGTATGCGAAAAAACATTGGCGCTTGATGCACTTATTCGTGACAAAGATGCTGTACACCCACGTCACTATCTCGCACAATTCCGATGCCTGTTTGCCCGGATTTACGCAAGACTTGGCCAGACAGATGAGGCGATGGAACAGCTTCGGATTGCTGCAAACCATGCAGCTGCATTTGACAGCCGCCCCGAAGAAGGTACAACATACAGTCTGCTTCTCGGTGAGACCAATTGGAAACACACTGATTTTGAATCAGATGATTCCAGAAGTTGTCGGGATATTATGCTTCATAAATGGCTGGCACATTCTGACTTCGATGCAGTCAGGGACTCTGCTGCCTTTCAGCAAATTATCCATATGTTAAAACCATAAAAATACAGGAACTGGTCAAAAATAGCCCGACTTGTCTATTTTTGACCAGTTCCTTGTTAATAATCTAAAATCTCTCTGCGCAATGTATCATCTGATGCGATATAGTCTTTTTATTCCATTCTTCACGCTGCTCCTTAACAAAATCCGTTCACAAGTGACAGTACCTCATCCTCTGCCGGCATCACGCGCAATGCGCCCTTCCGGGTCGTGACGATGGACGCCGCCGCATTGGCAAAGGTCAGCATCTGTGTCAGCTTTTGCTCGTCGAGATTCTCCAGCCCATACTCCAGCACATGATGCAGACAGCACGCTCCAAACGTATCGCCCGCCCCTGTCGTCTCGATTGTATTTTCCTGCAGGAAAGGCTTTACTTCCACGCACAGATCTCTGTAGTAAGCGCGGCTGCCCTCTTTCCCCATGGAGAGCATGATCAACGGTATATCGTACTGGCTTCTCAGCCTGCGGATACCAGCGTCAAAATCCTCTTCCCCTGTAAACCATTGAATCTCATTGTCAGATATCTTCAACACATCACACTGGGAAAATCCATAGGCGGTCTGTTCCTTCGCGTCATCCAACGACTTCCATAGAGGCGGGCGCAGATTCGGGTCAAAGGAGATGACCGCGCCGCCTGCCTTTGCGATATCAACCGCTTTCTTCGTCGCATTGCGCACGCCTGCATCTGTCATGGAAAGCGTACCAAAATGGAAAATCGTTGTGTTTTTCAGCAAATCCTCACTAACTTCATCTTCCCGCAGCATCATATCCGCACCGGGATTCCGGTAAAAGGAAAAATCCCTGTCGCCGTCAGGATACGTATGTACCAGAGCGAGTGTCGTGTGAATCTCCTCGTCCATATACAGGCTGTCGGCATTGATACCAACCTCTGTAATCGCGCTCTTTAACTGTTCGCCAAAGAAATCCTTCCCAACCTTCCCGATAAAGGCCGTCCTGCGCCCAAGCTTTGAGAGCATTGCAAGCACATTGCAGGGCGCCCCGCCGGGATTTGCCTCAAACAGCGGATTTCCCTGACCGCTCACACCATTCTCTGTAAAATCAATCAACAGCTCACCCAGAGCCACCACATCAAATCTCTCCATTTTGCACTTCCTCCTGTTTATCATTCCGCATCTGCATTCCCAATACACAGCCGTTTGCTCAATCAATACACACGGCCGGACAAAGAATTTTGCCGCTTTGCGGCATGCGGCTGCAATCACTCTGCACTATATATTGATTGTACATCAGTTATATACAAATTATCAACTAAAATATTGCCATCCGCAAACAATTGTATCCCCTGCGAATCATAATCACTATAGGAGCGCATCGAGATGGACTTTGTATCGTTGAAAAAGGCTTCTACCAGAGAACGGTCAATAAAAATTTCCATGACAAGCTTTCCGTCTTCCAGCATAAGCGGACCAGAAACGTGATTCAGCGAAGCCGCGCCTCCCTTATTCTTTGTATCACCCGAAATCGTGCTATTCTCCGCACTGTATGCGTAAGAAGTCCCGTCTGTACTTCCATTCGATTTTAACTCAATCCCAAACTCCTTTGCATCATTTGCGGTAAGAACTGCCCTGATATATAACAAGTCCCCTTTCACGTCTGCCAACACTTCATTTGCCTGCTCAAGCGTGAGGTTTTGTTCCTCCGCCAACACATCGCCCTCCAAAGTATGCAGTGCATCGATCGGACTCATCTTTACATCGGTGCCATCGTCATTCAGCCAGATTTTTCGTGTCAGTCCCACGCAGTGCGCCCATCCTGCAGCGCCTTCCTCCGCTCCTGTCCTCTGATCCTGCATAATGCTGAACACACATGTATCGCCGCTCTGCGGGTCTACAAATACACTTGGTCCGGTAAATACATTGCATCCATAGTCAAGCAGTGCAGGATTGTTGTCAAAACTTTCATCCGGCGTAAATTTTCCAGTCTCCACATCAAAGTCGCCCAGAAAATAGTAAACTTTGTTATCCGCAAGACCTGCAGGTGCCGGTGAAATCATAAAAATATACTTTGTCAGGGTTCCCGCCTCGTTTGTAAGCGGTACGATAATCGGCAGCTCCCAGCTGGTTCCGTAAGTCATCGGCTGGTTCTCCATCTCGTAGACAGGTCCCATGTACTTCCAGTCCATATCAATCGTGCCGTCCTGTTTGACTTCCAGCGTCTCCGTCTCATATAAGACAGCACTTCCGCCGTCGGATTCCATGCTCCCCGTGCAGACAAGCATGCACCAGATATCCCCCTCTTTCCAGATATGGGAGTCCCGGAACTCGCCAGCCCTTCCCTGCCCTTCTGTCTGCTGTATGGCAAGCTCATCACAGATAATCCAGTCAGTCAGACAGGGATCTGAGAGATCCGCCGGATAGGCTGCACCGATATTCTGATTCGAAATCAATCCATCCTTTGCATAACTGTCATTTCCCGCTGTAAAGAACAATATGGGAATGCCGTTTACATCCATCGCTGCGCCACCGGACCACACACCGTCCGGCACCACCGAGTTTTCAGTCGGTGTGATGGCTTCCTTAACCGGTGTCCAATGCACCATGTCCTCACTTACCAGATGCCCCCAGCAGATATTGCGCCAGTAGGTTCCAACCATATTATTCTGGTAAAACAGATGATACATGCCGTTATAATATAACGGCGCATGAGGCTCGTTCATCCAGTGCTGATACGGACCGCCGTGGTACTGCGTTTTATAGATATCGGATGTCAGAATATTTTCCATCCAGATATCCTCAAAGGCAATTTCCGGTATCTCACCGACTGTAATTTCATCCTCGCCCAGGACGCTCTGGTATAACTTCAGTTCGTCCATCAGACCACAGAACATATTGTAGGTTCCCGCCGCAATCTGCTCCGCATCGGAGTTTTTGCCGACCAGAAGCTTCTTTCTGTCCGCGGGGCTGATTGCTGTACCAGATGCTATTTCCCTGGAACCTATCTGATTTCCATTTAAGTACAGGTTCATTTCACCTTTGCTTCCGTCAAATGTCGCCGTCACCAGATTCCACTGATATTTCTCCAGGTTTGCATTTTCGCCCCACAGTGTGATCCAGTCATCTCCTGTTCCAACCTGGAAACACAGCCTTCCAAAGCGCTGATATCCCAAAAGCACGCCCTGATTTTTACTTTTATCATACTGGCTGACTATCGCAGTCAGATGCTCCGTTCCATTCTCCGCTGCATCAGGGTCATCCCACTCAAACGCCCGCGGTGCGACCCATACGCTGACAGAGAAGGCATCTCCTCCCACGCAAATCTCATCTGCACCGTAATCGACATAAGTGGAACACCCGTCAAAGAGCAGGGAGCCGCCCTGCACGCCATTTTCACGCCATCCGGGCTCCTTGTTCTCCATATACACTGCACTGTTATACAGATAATGTACCTCGGCATCCTGCACCTTTCCGGCGCTGTCCGCGATCGTTGTCCCACCCTTTTCTTCAAAAGCAAGATGGAGCATCAGGCTGTCCGCTTCCTTTTCCGCACCGTTACACCCCGTGCACAGGACAGCCAACGCAGATACAACAGCCGCCAGATAAATGCCCTGTCTCCTGCAAATTTTCCCGAATTTCAATAACACCCGCTTCCTTTCATATATGAAATGTCACAAGTTCAATCCATATAACGTTTCGTTCAGGATACAATCAAATCATACTTTGTAATATCCATATTCACTGTTCCATCTGCAAAGAAGGAAATGCCGTCTGCAGACTGCCCCGTATACAGGATAGCACTCATGACCTGTTCGCCATCATTGACAAAAACCTCAACGCTGAACCGGTCCAGAATAACCCTCAGTTTCAGCTCTCCGTTTTGACTGTTCACTTTGCTGCGCCTCTGATGAATAATCGCCCTCCGGGACCCAGAATGCTTCCTGTCCACTTTTAAGATAGATTCCCTCGGCCGGAAACTCAGCGAAGTCTGATACTTCTCATTCTGCGCAAAACGAAGCGCAAATTTGTGGTAAATATTCTGTTTCTCTCCCGGACGGATTGTCAGTTCGATATCCACCCTGCGCCCGCGGATTCCATCCAGTTCCATCGTATCCGAAAAAGTAATGTTCTGGTAAGTCACCTGATTCGAACGGAACGCATCCAGCTCCCGTATCGGATTCTGATACAATCTGCCATTTTTGATGGACAGTTCACGGGGCAGACTCATCTGTCCAAACCACAGCACATCCGTCGTCCGCTGCCCACAGGTATCCCAGTTCTGCATCCACCCAATCATGACACGGCGTCCATCCGGTGTGAGCACTGTCTGCGGTGCATAGAAATCAATGCCGTAATCAACGGACTGGTCATGCTGCTCATGGAATTTTCCAGCCGCTTCATCAAACTCCCCGATAAGGCAAAGTGTTCCGTTTCCATTGTGATACTCAAAACCCTGGGGAAGCATATCCTGCGGGCTGGTAAGCAGCACCCATCTCCCGTCTAATTGGAAGAAATCAGGACATTCCCACATTTTTCCAAATCGGTTATTGTTGGAAGCCAATATACTTTTGAACTTCCACTCGAATCCATCTGGACTTGTGTACAGCAAAATCTGCCCGCTTCCGTCTGCAGGCCGGCTGCCAACCACGCAGCAATAGGTTCCATCGTCTTTCTGCCACATCCTGGGATCACGGAAATCATATCTGCTGCTGCCCTCCGGCAAATCCTTTTTGTCCAGCACAGGATTCTTTTCATACTTCTCATAGTCAATACCATCGCCCACAGCAATGCACTGCGTCTGGACCTCCCTGGCTTCTCTTCCCCGCTGCCGTTCCTTCACCACTCCGGTATACATCAGCAGCTGTCTGCCATCAGAAAGTGTAATCGCACTCCCCGAAAAACATCCATCCATGTCACAGAGTTCATCCGGAGCCAGCGCAGCGGGAAGATACTCCCAGTGCAATAAATCTTCACTGACCGCGTGCCCCCAGTGCATGGGACCCCAGTGGCAGTCATACGGATGATACTGGTAAAACATATGGTATTTCCCATCATAATACGAAAATCCATTCGGATCATTCATCCAGCCAACGCGCGCGGACAGATGAAAATCCGGCCTTGCCTCCCTCGCAATCTGCTTCTCCATTGTCTCTTCATATTTCCGTGCATCCCTCAAAATGTGACTCATCATATCTAGCCATACTCCTTTCTCTACCCGCAAATTTGTGCCTAAGCACAAATTTGCCGTGTGAAATCCGTGATTTCACACTTCCTCCATTCCGCCGACAGCCTGTGATTTGACCATCAGCTCAAGCAATCTATTTCTTCTTACACTACTATTATAGAACAATATCGGAGCAGATGCACTTGCTTTTTCCACTCCGATATTGATTCCCTTTGGACATGACGTTTTTGTCAAATGTCCCCTTTGATTATGTCATCTCTCTTATTCCGCATCCCCTGCTGATGTATAACGGTCGTAAGCTGCCTGATATACCTTCTGCAGTTCCTCCATACCACAGTTGTTTTTCAAAGTGGAAACATAGCTTTCCCACTCTTCATCTGTCGGTCCGCCTTCTTTGATCCACAGACCTTCCTGTTCTGATACGGTACTTTCAAAGTCAGGCTTATATCGGTCAATTGTGTCTAACTCCTCTTTTGTATACACACAGTCAACCGGATAGGTGACAGCACTGTCAACATAGGACATCCAAAAATCGTTTAAATCTGTCAGACGCTCAATCGCACGGTCTTCCATCTTGAATGTTGTGTTATAGTAATCACTCAGAATCAGCTTCGGACCATACACTTCACACTCACCCTTCAGCTCGCCGGCACTCTTGCCGAATTTTTCCTGTGCTTCCTCGTCTGTGATGCTGAGCCATACCCCGTTGTCGTCTTTTGCGATAAAGTACGTATCGATCGGACCGTACTGGAGCTGCATTACGATTTCAGGATCATACCACTGATCAAAGAATTTCAGGAGGTTTGCCGGGCTCTTGCAATCCTTCGTAATGCACAGATTTCCGCTGTTGATACCGCCGCCGGTACGCACTGTTACGTTGTGCGTCCCATCAGGACCGTCGAGAACCGGAAGAAATACATAATCCTTTGCGTACTCGCCCATCACTTCCTCTATGTACCACCATGTCGCAACGCCGACATAACCCTGCGAGCACTTGGAAATGAGCTGTGTGTCCGACTGGCTGAACATTTCGATGTCCATCAGCCCCTCTGCATACCAGTCATGGAAATAGGTGAGGGCCTGGCGGTATTCGTCTGTCGCACACACAAAATCAACCGTGCCGTCATCATGCAGAACCAGATCATTGCAGATATCATTTGGCCAGTTTGTAAATCCAAATCCGGCATAGAAGATATTCTGTCCCCAGCACCACTGGTCAAAACCAGTGCTCATAGGAATCGTGCTTCCCGCATCATTTCCATAATATTTCGCACTCATATCATTGTCCTTAAATGCCTTCAGCGCATCATGCAGTTCATCGAGCGTTGTCGGCACCTCCAGTCCGAGATCATCGAGCCATGCCTTGTTGATCATGGAAAACTGTGGAATTGTATAGATACTGTAATCATTCTCTGCACCTATGCCTGCAGTTCCCATCTGCTCGCCCGCCGGAAGTCCATAGATACCGCCGTTGTTCATGGTGATCGCACTGCGGATATTGGGATTCTCATCCAGAATCTTTGCCAGATTCGGCATGTATTCTTCTGTCAGATAAGGTGTCAGGTCAATGAACACGCCGTCTTCGCCATAGTTGGTCAGATCGTAATTGTTAAATCCGACACCCATAAACGCATCCGGGAGATCATTGCCGGCAATCTTGATATTGACCTGCTCTGCCAGTGAATCGCTCATGCAGTTCCATTCAATCCTGATCCCCGCATCCTCCTGCATCTTGTTCAAAACCTCATTGCTGTCATACCCTTTACTCAAAGCGCTCATAGCACCCATAATAGTAAAACTTTCCTGTGACGTATCATTGCTCGCAACACCAGGCTCCACTGTACTCGTCTCCGTTTTACCTCCGCACGCCGTCACCGACACTGCAAGACCTGTAACCATCGCACAGGAAACCACACTCTTCCACAATTTTGTCTTTCCCATAATATTTTCCTTCCTTTCTAAAATAAATAACAACCATTTCCATTCTGAAAACCATTTGCAATTAAGCATATCTTTTAACCGGCTCAATCAAATGCCGAAAACCATCCAGAAGAACGCTGCCCTTTAGCGTTCAATAAAGCATACCTTATAACCGGCTCAATCAAATGCCGAAAACCATCCAGAAGAACGCTGCCCTTTGCGTTCTTTCCGCATGAAACTTAGATTTTCTTAGGCTGTGTACTTTACAGCCTTAGAAAATCTTTTCATGCTAACCTTTGACCGCCCCTGCCATAAAGCCTTTTTCAAAGTACTTCTGTACAAACGGGTAAATCACCAGCATCGGAGCCGCAGCTACAATAATCGATGAAAATTTGATCATCTCTGTCAATTTATTCAGCTCCGCGTAACCTCCAGATATCGTACTTGCCTGACTTGCACTCGCAGAACTCTTGATCAGGATATTTCTCAGAATCAGCGGCAGCGGGGCTTTCTCCTCACCCGGCAGATAAATCAATGCCGTGAACCAGTCATTCCAGTATGCAACCATGCTGAACACAACCATAACCGCCATGATTGAACGGCTCAGGGGAACCACAATCTTATAGAATGTCGTCCACTTAGATGCACCGTCAATCCCTGCCGCCTCGATCATTTCTTTTGGAATACTGTTCTCAAAAAAGTTCCTCATAATGATCATGTTGCCGACACCAACGCCGCCCGGAAGAAAGAGTGCCCACATGCTGTTCATCAGTCCGGTATCCTTTACGACCAGGTAAGTAGGAACCAGCCCTCCCCCAAAATACATGGTAAAAATGAAGAAGATGCTCAAAAATTTTCTTCCCGGCAAATCCTTAACGCTGAGCGGATAAGCCGACAGATACAGCATCAGAACAGAGAACACTGTACCGATCACTGTGTACTTAATACTGTTTAGATAACCTGTCACGATGCGGGAATCCGCAAACACTGCTTTATAACCATCTAAAGTAAACTGACTTGGAAACAGAAATGTCTTTCCCGCATATACATCATATGGGTTCGACACCGAAGCAATCAATATATAATACAGCGGGTAGGCAACGATAAACAGAGCAACTGCACAGATGGCAACCAGGATAATATCACTCGTCCTCTCGGAAAATCCCGTCGTATTGTTGGATTTTGTTCTTGCGCTCATACCACACCTCCTACACAAAACTCGTGTCTTCAGATATCTTGCCTGCGATCTTGTTGACCACAATCAACAGAACAATATTCACCGCTGTATTGAACAGACCTACCGCCGTAGAATAACTGTACTTGGCATTTTCAATACCCTGCTGGTAAACATATACCGCAATGACATCACTTGTCGCCTTGTTCAGATCTGTCTGCAGCAGCCATACCTTCTCAAATCCGACATTCATCAGACCGCCCGCGCTCATAATGAGATTCAGCACCATGATAGAAGTCAGCTCCGGTATATCGATATGGAGAATCCGCTGGAACATCGATGCACCGTCCACCTTTGCCGCCTCATACAGAGAAGTGTCCACATTTGCCAGCGTAGCCATGTATACAATGACTCCCCAGCCTGCATCCTGCCAGATACCGGAAGCTATGTAAATCGTGCGGAACGCGGAAGCTTCTGTCAGGAAATCAATGGAAGTTCCTGCGATCAGGTTGATTAAACCGCCTGAAGGACTTAAAAAAATACGGATCATACCACAGATAACCATGGTAGAAATAAAGTGCGGCGCGTAGAGCACCGTCTGCGTCAGTCTCTTAAAACGCTGGAATCTCAGCTGGTTCAGCATCAGCGCCAGAATAATCGGAATCGGAAAGCTCCACAACAAACTAAAGAAGCTCAGCAATATCGTATTCTTAATCATACGCCCGCATGTCGGCGCTGTGAAAAACCGTTCAAACCATTCCAGTCCAACCCATTCACTCCCCCACATACCGCGGCTGGCTTTGTAATCCCTGAATGCAATCTGGATACCATACATCGGTATGTACTTGTAAATCACAGTCAACACTACAGGCACCAAAAGCATTGCATACAGCTGCCAGTTGTCCAGTATCCGTTTTTTCAACGATTTTCCCATCGTTACTGTTGGTTTCACAGCAACGGACACTGCTGCAGCCTGATTCTCAGCAATCGGCTTTTTACTCATATTCTCTCTCCTTTCTTTTTGTGAACATTGTAAATAAGCAAATTTAATACCTTGTCTTTTTCATGAAAATTTTAAAATATTTTATGAAATAACTTGATTTGAAATTTCATATATATCCGCTATTTTCATGAAACGTTATTTCTTCTGCTATTGATACAATACCATTTTCTTTATTTTAAGTCAATAGAATTTTCACATTTTCATAGCTACTTTTATGCATTTAGCTGTTTTTAACAGTTTTAGTTGTTCATTTTGTCTATATATTCAACTATCTTTTGTTCATGAAATGTTTCATGAATTTTTAGTCACAAAATCTCTTTACAAATCATTTCATATGAATTATAATGGAAAACAGAACAAAAGAGATGGTGAACCGCTTTTTCATATTCACTTTCACTGCGGACAACCATTTGTGCTTCTATAAATATAGGAAAGGGGACTTATATGAAAAAAGAATCTTCTGCCCCCACAATGAAAGATGTTGCCCGCGAGGCCGGCGTTGCCCTTGGCACAGTGTCCAAGGTTGTCAACGGACTGCCCGTAGGCGATTCCTATAAGGTTCGTGTGGAGGACGCTATTCAGAAACTGAATTATCAGGTCAACAGCTATGCACAAGGACTCAAGGCGAGCAAAACCTATACGATCGCATTATTGATACCAAACACCGTAGAACCCTTTTTTTCCGCGCTGGCTTACCATATCAACACTGCACTCCTGAAGCGGAAATACCGCATGCTGCTCTGCTCCACTGACTTTGATTCGGCCCAGGAGCAGGAATACGTCACGATGGCGCAGCAAAACAAAGTGGACGGCATCATCGGCCTGACCTACAATCCAAACCTGGTCATAGAAGAAAACACACCGTTTGTGGCAATTGACCGTTCCATGGGTGCAAATATACCATGTGTGGCCAGCGATAATTTTGCCGGCGGACAGCTCGCCGCCGAAAAATTAGCAGACTTTGGCTGTAAACATGTCGCCTTTCTGCGGATCGGATCTTCCCTGACCAATGAACCCAACAAACGAAAGGCAGGCTTTGAAAACGGCTGTCTTTCCCGCGGACTTTCTTATGAAATGAAAATCCTCAATGACGGCGAGCCTTACGAAGAATTCGAGCGGTTTCTTGTGGAACATATCCATGACGGAAAACTATCCTTTGACGGAATCTTCTGCGTGACGGACAGTCTCGCCTTCTCCGTCATACAGACCTTAAAGCGCCTGAATCAAAGGGTCCCGGAAGACGTGCAGGTCATCGGTTTTGACGGTACACGCTTTTTTGGAAACAAAGATTACGTGTGTTCCACCATTGTACAGCCGCTGCCGGAAATCGCAGAAATGTGCGTTGAACTTCTTCTGCGGGAAAACGTAACCGCAATCCCTCAGCTTGTCTGCCTGCCAGTCACTTACGCATACGGGGGAACGACATCCGAAAAAAGGGGCAGCCAAAACTATGCGGAGGAGTGATGCAGCATGCGTATTGGAAATATAGATGATTTGGAGAAAACGGGAAACGCCGAAAAGCTCATAGACATTCTACAGTCAGAAAAATACAGAAATCCCAGCAAAGCGGAAAAGCGCAAAAACTGGTGGCATTACTATAAGTGGTATGTAGTCGGCGGTGTGATACTGTTCGGAATTATCTGCGATTTGGCCGGAAATGCGCTGGGACTCTGGCAGCCCTCTCCTGATTTCCAGGTTGCCTATGTCGGCGAAAATGCACTCCCGCAGGACACGATCACCGCCCTGGAAAACGCTTTTGCCTCCATAGGCGGTGACTTTAACGGGGACGGAAAAGTGGTCGTCCAGATTCACCAGTATGCCCAAAACAGCCAGAATGCCGACGCCGTTTATTACAGTACCGCTTCCGAAATCACTTTAATCGGCGACATTTCCGACTGCGAAAGCTACTTTTTCCTGATGGACGATCCAGAACGATTCCAGCGCGAACAGCAGCTTCTCGCCTGTCCTGACGGAAGCTGCCCTGACAAAGCGGATTATTCTGCTGACGACAAGGTTCTCTTATGGTCAGACTGCCCTGTGCTTTCCGGACTAGATCTGGGCTCCTACTCCATCAGCATATTCGGCGAGAGCATAACCGGAAGCAGTCAGGAACTGCTCTCAGGACTTTATATCGGAAGACGATGCTTCTATACAGATGCCGCAACAGACAATGCGGAACAGTGCAGTGCGCTGTGGGATTTGATCAGCAGCAGATGAGAAACTGCCACATGCTCACCAAAACTTGTTCCCCTGCCGGATACGCCCAGCGGGGAAACAAGAGACGAACTAAATCAGAAAACGGAGATATCATTTATGAAACCATACATAAAATACATTCTATGCTTTATCAGTATGACGCTGATGCTCACAGGCTGTTCGCTGACATCTTCCCTTTTGGAGGAAGAGCCCATTGAAAACAAAGCATATCTGGAGATTGGCAGACACCTTGCCGTCAACAATACGAACGAAAGCCTTATCCTCTGCGACTACAAAGAGGCGCTGGCTGGCGACGGACTGTACTATGCATCATGGAGAATCGGCGATACAGAGCCTTATGAAAACAGCGACAGCGATACCGCAGAACTGTACGACGCCCAGCTCTATCTGCTGCTGGAGGAATTTACCAACAGCGAAAAAGCGCAGGAGAACATGGACGCGTGGCTTGACAGAGGAAAATCGAACTATGAAATTTCAGACGAGGAAGAAATCACCTGCAATGGACAGACTTATCTGATGATCACATACACCTTCAAAAACGAAAATAGTCCCTATGCCCGCGGTGTGTCAGCATTTGCTGTCCATGACAGACTCGCAGTATGCGCAGAGCTGACAGGCCAGGAGGATTTTACAGAAGATTTAGAAGCCATATTAACCGGCTTCTTGGAGAATTGCACCTATAACACTGATTGATATTCTCCCCATGGCATCCTCTATCCGGTCCTCACTGCCCTGTTCTTCTTCCGCCTTCGCGTTCTCCCCGTTCCCGCACACTCTGCGGTGCTCACAGGCATCCCCTGCCGTTTTAAGGAGTATTCCGCCAGCCGCTTAACAATATATTTACTATCGACAAGAGCCTTACATTATTAGTGCTAACGCATTATTCAAACATACACCCCCGCAAACCTCCTCTACAATCTCATTTCTTCTATCAATTTTCCTACTGAAGTTCCTAATTCAACAGCCAAACTTCTTGAATCCTCACAATATAACTTTGCCTGTGCAATCGCGGTATCTATTAAAGGAAGAAGTTTTTCAAATTTTAATTTGCTTCCTTTTGAATATCCATCCAGATTCTTTGACACTAATATCTCAAGAAATTTTTTATTCACTGATGCATCCTCGACCAATTGGTGACGCAAATTCTTTTTATTTTCAAGAAGCATCTTTGCATCATATTGTTGTATATTTGAAAAATGCATTAACAGCCATAACTCAAAATTGGGATTGGACATCACTGCTCTGATTCCATGCTTATCACATAATTCAAATATTTCATCCATTGATTTCTCAAGATTTCTGTAATCCCTGTCAAAAATAATACACACATGATCTATCTCCGCATCAAAATTATCCCACTTGCAATTTTCCGTCCATTCATTTTCCGAAACAGGATTTCCATTCTGATCAATATGCCCCATCTGAAACAGGCAAGCATTTAGCAACTGCAGGGGATGGCTCAAGGTCTCCTGCCCTTTTTGCTTTTCTATTACCTGAATATAAACATCATTTTTTATGTTTAATTCCGTCTTATTATTTCTGACACCAAAGAAATATGACTCCTCTGTCGCCCCCTCCGAAATACAGTAAAAACGAATTCTCGGCTGCAGTGTTTCCGCCTCGTCCGCATAATCAAATGCCTTGGGCGTTCTTAAGTTCAATCTCTCCAATTCTATTCTCTCCCCCACACGTACTCAAAGTCCTTAAACACAGGGACTGCACCATACCTCCCAGCGAGATAATCCTTAGAAACTACTTTGTCATATCGGATCTTAAACTTTTCCAAAGTATATAGACTTGTATTGTTATCCTGTTCTTTTTCGGCAAACCATATTTCATCTCTTCGCAAAATACTCAAATCCATAAGATTTGACTCATGCGTTGTAATAATTAACTGCGTTGTCTTTCCGACTGAAAATTTGAGAAAGGTCTCCACAAATTTAATTGTCATCTGTGGATGAAGGCTGCGATCCAATTCATCAATTACAAATACTTTATCTTCATCATCATTTAATATCACATCCAGCAATTCAATGAGCCGCTGCGTTCCATCAGATTCCTCACCATATTCATACTTTCCCGCATCTGTTCCATGCTGGAATACTAATTTCGCAATTCTCTTTGTTCCTGTCTCGTCATAGTCCAATTCAAAGAGCGTTTCCCCAAAATTCAGGATACTTTTTGAACGAGTTCTATTATCAGAACGCGGTTTTCGCAAAAATTTTTCTGCCAAACTCTCATCTGGAAAGTATTCCTTAAATGCTGCTTCGTTTATAACCCGCATGTCATAGTCCGTAATACCTGTGTCCAAATATTTTAAGATATTTACTAATTTTTTGTTATCACTGCCAAACCAAAAATAACTTGCACCTATTTTCGTCTCAGGGTAAATC
The DNA here is from genome assembly GCA_947177165.1 of uncultured Lachnospiraceae bacterium. GTDB lineage: Bacteria > Bacillota > Clostridia > Lachnospirales > Lachnospiraceae > COE1. The sequence goes on along the minus strand of CAMWTP010000026.1, from coordinate 47,426 downwards.
ACAACCAACTTATATCGAAACCAATCAAATATCTTATTAAAAATTTCAAAATCCGCTTCTTCTATTTTTCTTCTTTTTACTTCATACAACAACAAAGTAGTACGGATGCGATTTGCATCTTTTATAAAAAAATGAAACTGCTCTCTGTTTTCCTTTGCTGCAAATAGCTTTTCATCAAAATAGTACTCATCATTCTCTGCTACCCGCTCAAAAATAACATGTTCTTCGGCAGACTTCATCTCATAGAGCCATTCCGAAAAAACCAGACGGTGTTTCAAATTAACCGTAAACCCATATGCAAAACACTTTTCTCCTACTGTAAATTCATACTCAAACAAAGTCGGACGATCTGCATTTGAAGAATCACTTTTGCAAAATTTGTCCTGACAGTCAATATCCTCCATCGTATTTGAAATGATATCTCTACCCGTATCTATGGCTCTTATTAAATTCGTTTTGCCAGATGCATTCGCCCCATATATAGAAGAGAATTTTAGTACTTTTCGCTCCTTATAATTCATGATTCTCTCTTTATGCTGTTCTGAACGTCCTGCATAAAGATGATATTCCTCAGGATTTGGCTTATATCCAAATGACATAAAATTTGATATCGAAAATCTCATCAACATAACTGTCACCTCACCGTTTTTTCTCCGATTGTTCCTATTTTATGGTATCATATATTTAATTATACAGTTATTTTTGTTGATTACAAGAGATTTTTTCACCACTTTCCATTGCTTCCAGATAATGTCGGAACCTACGCTTTTTGTGGACCTTCACCACAGACTGATGGCAGACCCGCCATATCGAAAAAAGGGTGTACATATGTACACCCCTCCATGATTCTTCTTACAATGTGATCTATTCCGCCTCACTGCCCTGTTCTTCTTCCGCCTTCGCGTCACCACCCGTTCCCGCATACTCTGCGGTGCTCACAGGCATTCCCTGCCGTTTTAAGGAGTATTCCGCCAGCCGCTTAACAATGTAGTAAAGTGTGGCAAACAGCGGCACGCCGACGATCATTCCCACAAATCCCATCAATTTCCCAAATAGCAGCATCGCCACAGTCACATAGAGCGCCGACAGCCCTGTGGAATTTCCAAGGATACGCGGTCCGATGATATTTCCGTCCAGCTGCTGCAATATGACAATAAAGATCAAAAAGATAATACACTTCGACGGCGAAACCAGCAGAATCAAAAATGCACTCGGTATCGCCCCGATAAAAGGCCCGAACATTGGGATAATATTGGTCACACCCACAATGACACTGACCAGCAGCGCATAGGGCATCTTCAAAACAGTCAGGCATACAAAACAGATAATCCCCACAATCAGGGAATCCAAAAGCTTTCCTGAGATAAATCCACTAAAAATCTGGTCCGCCTGATGTACGACCTCCATGACAACACAGTTGAAACGCTTATTGCGACTGACCGCATAAAACAGCTTCTTGCACTGCCCCAGATAGCGCTCCCGGTCCAGCAGCAGGTAAACGGTCACGACAATAGACACCACCAGATTCACAATCGCAGAGCCGATTGACAACACACTGACTGCCACATTGGAGACTGCAGCAAACAAGTTTTCTTTGATCCATGTCATCAGGAACGTCTCAACAGATGCAATCATCTGCATGGCTGTAGCCGCCGCGTCACTGTCCGTTTCCAGATAACTTTCGAGCCTTGTAAGCTGAACCTCCAGCATTCCGGGCAGATCTACCACCAGACTTCTGATACTGTCTACCACCTGCGGCAGAATCAATGCGCAGAACAGCCCCAATATACCGATGGCAAAAATCAGGGTAAACAGCACAGAGAGCGGACGTGCAGCGCGGGAAAGCCGTTTTCCACGGCGAAACTGCCGCTCCAAAAACCTTGCCACGGGACAGAGCACATATGCGATCACAATGCCCACCATCACCGGCTGCAGCGCGAGCAGAACAATGTCAAGATAAGTCTTTAACCCCTGATACCGCAAAACAATAAAGTAAAATGCGACAACCGCTGCGAGACTGGCAAAGATCGTAAGTCCAATCTGCAGATAGCGTTTTTTATCCGATTTCATACAGAAATCCTCCTCGTATTTAGTACAAGACACACCACACCGCTGCCAGCGTGCCTTGTATCCACTATAATATACAATTGCGACATTTACAACAAACATTTTGTTAAATTATCTTTTTTTCAATTCCTCCACAATCCTGTTGTAACTTGTCTTGTTCAGCCGGTAGAAAAACAGCACGACAGCGGTCACAATCCACAGCACACCCGGAACGGTGGTAAATGCCTGTCGCATGACGAGAATGACAGCATCATTCTGCTGCTGGTCTGCCACATAGCCGAACTTTCCGAGGAGCCCTGCCAGCATAGCTGTCCCCAGCGCCATCCCGACCTTGTTTCCCAGTGAAATAAAAGCGTACTGAAAACCGTCGTTGCGAAGCCCTGTCTTCCACTGTGTCCGTACTCCGCACAGTCAGGAATGATCGCGTAGATTGCTGTGTTAAATCCGGAAAAGAAAAACTGTGTCAATGAAATACACAACATTCTCCACCTGCCGCGGATTTTCTCTTCGACTGCTGCTTCCTTATAAAACGCCTGTATCTGCTCCGCCAGCTTCTTGCAGTAAGCGATATCCGGCTGAAAATCAAACCGGACTCTCTGCTGCCGGACAATTTTCCCGCCAAAATTGACCAGCACCATACCGATGTGATGCGCCGTGATATCGACACCAACCGCACAATAATAATCCGTATTCAGAGGTGATTCTGCCAGATATCATCGCGGAGCCTGTCCACATAATGACTCCAGTTCCTGTGCAGCAGCAGATTCTTCCCGTACAAATCCTGCACGGTCAGTTTTTTTTCTGTCTGCAAGGTGATGGTGAATGGACACCGCGCAGCTTATCAATATATTCAATATATCCCTTTCGCGCCACTTCATCCTTGTGCCCGCGATACCAGAGGCAGGACTCTCTCAGCCCTTCCTCCAACGGAATCGTACTTTCGATCAGCTCCTTCTGCTCTGACACATCAAGCTGGTACTCATAATCATAAAAGCTAAAGTATTCTCTCTGGTTGATATCCTGATGCACCTCCACATACTCAGCCGTGCACCCTGCCGCGCGATAGCACAGTCCTACCCAGTCCCGCACCGTGATGCTTTCCGCATTCCCGACATTAAAAATACGGCTCGACGGATGCTTGTCCAATATGGATTCTATGCATCTGCAGAGATCACGGACATGGAAGAACTGCAGTTTCATATTACCCTTTCCCGGAAGATAGAATCTGCGGTTCTGGTCTGCACACTCAAACACGAACGCCTCACGGTACACAATATTCATCGGGCCATAGAGATATGGAGGGCGGAGTATGTATGCATCGGGAACTCTTTTTATCAATTCCTCCTCTGCACAAATCTTGCCGGTACCATAAGCCCCCCAATATTTGTTCGGGCCAGTCTGCTGGCTTTCCGCAAACGGCTGCGGCGCTGTCTCGGGATACACGGCGCTGGAGCTGATCAGCACATAATCCTTAAAGCTTTGTCCGGAATACTCCAGTGCATCAAGCAAATCAGATATATCCTCCCCGGTGTACGCAGTGACGTCCAACACAGTATCAAATTCATACTGCCTTAACACATCCCCAAGCTGATGTCTGTCCGCTTCGATCAAAATCGTCCCCTGAGGCTGCGGGTGATGATTCCGGTTGAGCACATAAACCACATCCCCCTTGCCCGCAAAATATTCCGCGACATATCTGCTGACAAATATCGTTCCGCCTGTAACTAATATTTTTCTCATGATAAACCTCACATATTTTACATTTTATGACAGTAGTTTTGACAATTTTCTGAATCACTCCGTTTTGGACAGTTATTTATGTATGTCATCTTTGTAATGTTCCTTCAGCCAGTTTGCCACTCCGTCATTTTCATTGCTCTCAATGATCCCGCTGGCGACTGCTTTCAATTCTTCCACCGCATTCTCCACCGCATAACTTTCATCCGATATCTCAAACATCGGAATATCGTTGACTGCATCCCCAAAAGAGATCACCTTGTCACAGCTCCAGATCTTTTTTAATTTCTCAATCGCATGTGCCTTTGTCGCTCCGGCTGGCATAATCTCACAAAAATATTCCGGACGGTACAGTTCCTGCTGAATCGTACAGCGGTACCGCGCATCTTTTGAGAAAATATCGTAGACTGGCTGCAGCTCGTCCTTTTCCCCGACACATGTAAAGTAAAATATATCGCCCTGATACAATTCCTCCTGATTCGCGACAGGCCGAAGCCGCCTGTCGCCTTTCCTCAGATCAAGATACCGCCGGATGCCCTCGTTTTCCTGCCCGGAAATCCATGAAACCTTCTCGATGCCCTGAATATAAGAATACACAAGCACACTGATATTGTGCTCGCTGAGGAAACCGGACACACAGTTCATCTCTTCCCTGCTGAACCGCTCCTGCGACAAGATCGCCCCCGTTGCAGGCTGGAAGATAAACGCCCCGTTATATGCGATAACCGGTATCCTGGTCGTCAGCCCTGCTGTCACCACGGAGGCAGACACCAGTGACCTTGCAGTTGCATAAGTAAACATCATTCCTTTTTCCACAAGTTCATTGATAATGTCAATACTTTTTTTGTTGATGCGTTCCTTTTTATTCAGCAAAGTGCCGTCCAAATCTGTTACATACAATATTTTTTCCATCGCCATCCTGCCTTTCTCTGATCATCCGGTTTTTTTACCGCCTTTTACTCCCAATCTCCTTACAGATTACCATTCTGCCGCAGATCTGACACTGCTCTAATCCCAAAAATTCTGTCCGTACTGCTATATATTATACCGCGATATCGCGCAGGACGCAATCGCTGCTTCTGTAAAAGCCACCCGGCAGACAAACCACCCGTAAAAACCAAAGAAGTGTAAGAAAAAACTAAAACAAAGTATTAACAATCACCAATACTCTATGATACAATATATGTATGTAATTGTGAAACCAAAACCCACAACCATAAGATTGGAGGCGCACTATGAAACAGGGAAGTATCTTCAGACAGCTTCTTGTACCCGTACTGCTGATCGTATGTATTCTCGCCGCAGCACTTGTGTCCGTGATGACAGCAATGTACTTTAGCTCCTATGAAAAAGACATCTATGAGAAGGAACAGGGACAATCGAAACTGATGGCAGGCGAGATCGGCACATTTCTTGACGGTGCTTATTCCGTGACGGAAGAGCTTGCTGTGAATCCAAGCATCCTGACAATGGATACAGATATCCAGACACCGATTCTCGCGGATTGTGTCGCGCGGAATACCTATCTGGAGCTCCTGTATATCCAGGGAACCGACGGCATGCAGACAGGCCGTTCGTCCGGTGAGCTGGCGGACCGTTCCACACGCTGGTGGTTTACGCAGATTATGGAAGAAAAAAAGTCCTTCATCTCCCAATCCTACTATTCGGTCAACACCGGCATGCCCTGCGCGTCCATATTTTTCCCTATGTACGATGCTGACAGCATCATAGGCATCTTTGCTGTGGATCTAAAGCTTGACTACCTGCAGGATATTATCGAAACCTTTTCTGACCGCGAAAACGGCGAGATATCCTTTGTCATAGACGGCGAGGGCGTGGTCGTGGCTCACCCTGACAATCAGCAGATTGAGGAGCAGTATAACTATAAGACACTGAAACGAACTGTATCTGAGACAGACGCAAACGGCAATACCGTGACAGATGCAGATGGCAACATTGTGACACGGGAGGAAACCTTTCTCATCTCAGAAGAGTATCAGCAGGTGATTGCGGACGCGATGGCCGGCGGCACCGGAAGCACGAAGATCAAATGCGACGGTGATACGTACTATGTAAGCTACGCCCCCATTCCGTTAAAGGGCGACTCCGATTCCTGGTCTGTCATCACGCTCAGGGAAAAAACAGCGGCAATGTCCTCCGTGTACCGCACCGCGCTCATCTCTGTTGTTATTGTGTTCGCTGCGATCATCCTCGCGATTTTCATTATCGTCATCGTAGCGCGCAGACTGGTAAATCCAGTGGTGTCCGTCACAAAGCTGATCAGCGATGCCGCAAACGGAGACTTTCAGAACAGAGCCAACGAAAACATTCCTAACGAGCTTGGCATTTTATCGCGCAGCTTTAATAATCTCACAGAGAAAATGGCAGGAATCCTTGTCACAGTTACGGAGTTCACCACCAGAGTTGTGGAGGGATCTGACAGGCTAAATGACATTGCTGGCGATATCGACGGAACACACCAGTCTGTCGAGCGGATTGCGCAGGGCACTCATGACCAGACAGAAGATGCCAGAAATGTGGTGGAGCGCGCAGCAGACCTCGAGGAGAAATTCAGGGAACTGCAGGAGAAGAGTGAGACCCTTCTGAATAATGCCAGAGACACAATGAAATCCGGCGAGCAGGGGACTCAGAGCGTCACTGGTCTGAAAAACAGCAACACTGTCACAGAGCGGAAGATGGAGGAATCGTATTCCAACATTATGAAGCTGGATGAGCACTCCAGACGCATAGCTGGAATCATCACCACAATCAATGAAATATCAGAGGAAACTGCACTGCTCTCTCTGAACGCCTCCATAGAAGCCGCACGCGCAGGGGAAGCCGGCAGAGGTTTTATGGTTGTCGCAGAATCCATCGGAAAGCTTGCCGCCGATTCCCAGACCGCCACCCAGAATATCGAAGATATCATCAAGGAACTGTGTGGTGAAATCGTCAGAACAGTGGAAAATATCGAGGAAATCAGAAAAGATATCCAAAAACAGACCAAGATGGTTCATTTCGTGGAGGAATCCTTTGGCAACTTCCAGTCGCTTGCGCAGATTACAAAAGATTCCGTGGGTGAGATGGAAACGCTCGTGGCAGAAATGCAGGAGCTTGACCGCGCCATGGTGGACGCAGCAGACCGCATACAGGATGTCTCACAGAACACGGCAAATGTCACACAGGATATCGCTGATTCCATGCAGGAACAGGTCTCCGAAATCCAGCGTGTCGCAAAGCAGGTGTATGATCTCTCTATCGAATCAGAACAGATCAAACAGCGCCTGAGCGGACAAGCACAATAAATCTGCTATCAATACAGACAGAATCGGGCAGAGTCTCCTCTGCCCGATTCCCTATTTATTTTATTCCAAATCAAACAATTTTTCTATTCAATCCTGCATTCTGCACCCGCATCTTCTACACATACAAAATATTTCTGATACGCCTGATATTCGCCCAGCTGAACCGGCATCGGAATCCCTGCCTCTGTCAGCGCAGAACCATAGTACCTCACTCCGGTTTCCGCATCCTGATAGACTGCATCTGGTTTCAAGCCTTTCAACCGCACATAGCTCACTGTCATATTTCCATGAATCTCCTGCATCACCACATTCAGCAGCGCCTGTTTCTGATCCTCCGACACAAACGCCCACGCCGCATACTCGTCCTCAAACGGGTTGGACAGGCGGTAATAATCCCCTTGACAGATTAGTGTCTCATATTTTTTGTAACTTGCAATCTGACCTTTGATTTCTTCCTTTTCCTCATCTGAGAGTGCCGCAGGATTCAGCTCATACCCAAAAGTGCCTGCCATCGCCACCACTCCCCTTGTGTGCAGACTGGTGCTTCTCCCTGTCTGATGGTTTGGCACCGCGGACACGTGGGAACCGACAACCGAAGCCGGATAAAAGAAGGAGGTTCCGTACTGAATCTTCAGCCGGTCAATCGCATCGGTGTTGTCACTGCACCAGATCTGCGGCGTGTAATACAGCATACCTGCATCAAATCTGCCGCCGCCTCCGCTGCAGCCCTCTATCAGAAGATCTGGATATCTCTGTATCAGTTTCTCAAGAAAATCGTATACACCGGTCACATAGTCATATGTGACCTTTCCCTGCTCCCTCTTCAACGAATAGATATCCGTGAGATTCCGATTCATATCCCACTTCACATATTCAATATTTCCCTGATCCAGCACACCGCAGATCTGATCAAAGATATAGTCTCTCACATCCTCCCTGGAAAAATCAAGCACCAGCTGATTTCTCCCCCGGACCGGTTTTCTCCCCGGCACTTGTATCGCCCAGTCCGGGTGCTGCCTGTAAAGCGCACTGTCCTCCGATACCATCTCCGGCTCTATCCAGATACCAAATTTTATCCCAATGTCATTGATGCGCTGGATCAACTCTCCCAGAGAGCATCCCAGCTTCTCCTCGTTGACCTGCCAATCGCCGAGACCGCTGTCATCGTCGTCCCGCTTTCCAAACCATCCGTCATCCATCACCACCATATCGATGCCAAGCGCAGCCGCTTCCTTTGCCAGACCATAGATTGTCCCGCCGTCAAAATCAAAATACGCCGCTTCCCAGCTGTTAATCAGCACCGGTCTTGACTGTCGACTGTATTTTCCCCTGCAGAGATGTTTTTTGATACAGTGATGGTACTTTCGGGACAAATTTCCAAATCCCTGTGCCGAATAGGCGAGAATCGTCTCCGGTATCACCAGCGTCTCTCCTTTTTCAAGCGGATAGTGGAACAAGTCGCTGTGCAGCCCCATCAGGACTCTCGTCTGTCCATACTGGTCCTTCTCCGCCTCGCACATGAAATTGCCGCTGTAGACAAAGACCATACCATAACAGCTCCCTGTATCCTCCGCCGCATTTTTATCCGCGATGATCACCGCCGGATTGTACTGATGGCTGGAAGTCCCCCTGCGGCTTCCAATCATCTGGCATCCATGCGCAATCTCCGTCCGCTGGAAATTGCGCTCCATCGCATGCCGCCCGTAAAAACTGATCAAATCATAGTCTCCGCTTATAAAATCCAGACACGTCGATGCTGCTTTTTCCACATATATCCGGTCTGAACCAGAATTTGTGATCGCAGCGCTTCTCGTGATGATGTCCTCTTTCTCCAGCACACCATACCAAAGCTTTGCCTGTACCCCGCTGACCGAATCCTCCAGCAGAATCTCCAGGGTATCAGCCTCATCGTCCGCCGCATACACAGCAGGCAGTCCCTTCAGTGCATATTTTCCCTTTTTGATCTCATGGCTGACATACCGCAGATCACAGTACTCAGAACCATCTGCATTGCGTATCACCAGGGCAGTGCTGCGGTAATCTCCCGTCCCCGCCTGCGGATACTCCTGCGGCAGGGCATCCATGGAATACGTCCTGTCATTCCCGGCATCCGCCGGGTTCCCTGAAAATCCCCTGTCATAGTAGGTCAAGAGATAGTCCATATTTCCGGATACTCTCGCACCATAATACAGATGTAACAGGAAACCCAGCGAATCCACTTTCATCTGATAAGTTGTATGTTCTGTGTTTAATGTAAATAATTGTTTTTCCTGTTGGTACTGAATTGCCATACTTCATTTCTCCTAAATACACCAAATTTTTATTTTACTGCGCCATTCACGACACCGTTCAGAATCTGTTTCTGACAGATTAAATAGAAAATTAAAATCGGAATCAATGACAACAGATACGATGCAAATGCCAGGTTATAATTTGTGCCAAACTGTGTCTGGAAGTTTAACTGTGCCAGGGGCAGTGTATTCTGCTCTGAACCTGCCATGATCACAAGCGGTGTCATGACATCATTCCAGACGGACAGGGCTGTCAGAACTGCCACAGTCGCATGCATCGGACGCATAATCGGGAAGATGATCTTCCAGTACGTCCTCCATGTCGATGCCCCGTCTACCTTTGCAGCCTCCTCGAGCGCCATCGGAATATTGACAAGATATCCCGAATACAGAAGGATATTCATCGGCATATAAAACACGACATATAAAAGGATCACGCCGAACCAGTTTGCCAGTCCCATCTCTGCGGTCTGCTTTGCCAGAGGCATCATCAGGATCGCAAACGGAACAAACATACCGCTGACAATAAACAGATAGACAAAGCTGTAGAATTTGCTGTGGCTCTTATTTCTTCCCAGTGCATATCCCATCAGGGAATGAATAATGATGGACAGCGCAACTGTCAGTATCGTGATGAGCAGACTGTTTTTGAGAGAATTCCAAAAGTCTGTCACCCGCATTGCCTCCCTAAAGTTGTCGAGACTCCATGTCTTGGGCAGTGATAAAATTCCACTGACACTGGTTGTCATTTCCGAGGGCTGCTTAAACGCAATAATCAGCGTCATATACAGCGGAAAAGCGATCGCAGAAAGACCTAAAATCAGCACCACCATTGCAGTCCAGTTTGTTTTCTTCGTCATACCTTCCTTCATCATAGCTGCTCCTCCTTCTTACCGGTAAATTTCATCTGCGCAACGGAAACCGTCACAATCACCAAAAAGAATATCACTGCATTTGCACTCTGAAAACCAAACTGTCCCCCTGACATACCATTGTTGTAGATCAGGTATGAGATCGACTCCGTACTCTGTGCCGGGCCGCCTTTTGTCAACGCCATGATCTGATCAAACACCATCAGGAAATTTTTCACACACAATACCATATTAATCGAAAAGAATGGAATAATCAACGGGAAAGTTAAGTAGCGGAACTGTTTCCAGCCAGTAGCGCCGTCCAGGCCGCCAGCCTCATACACATCCTCCGGCACCGTCTGCAGACCGGATATATAGATGATCGTATTCATCGCCACTGCCTGCCATGCGCAGACCACCATAATACCAATCCATGCCGAATCCGGGTTGGACAAAATGCTTGACCCCAGGGATTCAGAACCGATCATGGAGCCAAACGCCGGAAGAATATAAGTAAAAAAGTAATTGAAAATGTAGCCTACGACAAGTGCTCCCAGGATATTGGGCAGAAAGTAAGCCCCCCTGAAAAAGCTCTTGGCACGTATCTTGCTGTTCAGCGCAAGCGCCAGGGCGAGACTCAGCACATTCACCACAACGGTTGTCACAATCGCAAGCTTAAACGTGAACAGATAAGACTTGCCGACACGCGCGTCAGAAAACAGGTCAATGTAGTTGCGAAAGCCTACCCAGTCATATGTACCAAAGCCCTTGAAATTTGTAAAGCTGTATATCACGCCGCGAATCAGCGGAATTGTGTTAAAGCAGACAAACAGCGCCAGTATCGGAATCGTAATCAGCAAAAATGTCCTTTTTCTCTCATTTTTCATATTCACACACCCCTTCTCCTAATTTCCATGCGTTCGCTCATAATCCTGTACCATTCGGATAATATCTCTGTTGTAGCGCAGCCAGTCCGTATCAAATTTCTGCAGGAATGCATCTACATCTTTCTGCAGCAGAAACGTCTGAATCTGCGCGTCAACTGCCATCTCCGACGGATAGTAGTGATCCTGGTAATCGGTCATCCTGCCCTCAGCGATATGCTGATTCATGCCGTCAAGCATTGGCGACAATGTAAAATCGCCCTCCTTACATGGAATTGCAATCTGTGCATCGATGTACTGCTGGATATTCTCCTCCTCATAGAGGAAATCAAGCACCTCATAGGCCGCTTCCTTGTTCTTACAGTCCGCCATCACGCAGAACTGAAGGTCGATTCCGGAGTTCAGTGTATTTTGCGCTGCATCATCATTCGCCGGCATAACAAAAGAATCGATATTCAAATCCGGATTTACTGACAATATCTGGGGAATCGCATAACTTCCGATGGGATACATCGCAGCCTCTCCCCTGGCAAATGCGGTGCAGGCGTCATTGTAACCGTAAGCAAACGGATCACCCACAGCGTACTGCAGCAGATCCAGGTATTTTTCCGATACTTCCCTGTACTCCTCTGCGAATGTCGTCTCACCCCTGTTTACCTGCTTTGTCACATCGGCGGGTGCAAGGCTGACCGCCATGGCATTCCAGGGTGCAAGACAAGTCCATGTGTCCTTGAATCCGAAATAAAAAGGCAGAATCCCCTCCGACTGAATCTCGTCACACAGCGCTGTGAATTCCGTCCAGTTCTGCGGAATCTCCCATCCGTGCTCCTCAAATAAATCCCTGTTGTACAGGACGCCCGCCGCGTTCGCCACATACGGGACTGCGTATGTACCCTCCGTCGGAACCAGCTCCAGCGCCTCATCAATATCCCGGTATGCCTGCTTGATGTCTGCAAGTCCCGCATAATCCGATACATCTGCAAGAATCTCAGCATCCACAAAATAGGAGTAGTTGATATCTCCTCCGATTCCGATAATGTCGGGATAATCCTCACGGATAAACCTCGTTCTTAAAATTGTCATTGCGTCGTTTGGAGAACTGATCTTTAATTGAATATCGTCGTGCGCCGCATTAAACTGTTCTTCCAGCATCTCAAAATAGCCTGCTGCTTCTGGTTTGTACTGGACGATTTCAATCACTGTCTTGTTGCTGTCACCGGAAGCTGCGCATCCCTGAATGCCTGCTGCCGCTGCCATACAGCATAATGATATGCCAATGTGCCCTATTGCGTTTCCTTTCATGTTTTTTCTCCTTTCTTTTTTTGATAGCACTATCTTAACATATCATTATGCTATCCGTAAATGGCACCATTTTGCCTGTTTTATGCCAAAATGCTGTTTTAGCATCATTTACTTGAAGTCACCTAGCATTATGGTATATACTGATACTGTCCCTTCCTGCAAAACCATTCTTTATAACATTCTTACAAAAACAAAAGGAGAAGCCTGTCATGAGTGAAGTCATTTTTTCCGTTTTTCCAAGTGAAAATTTTATCGATTTGGGGTTATACCAGTTTGGCTGGGAAAAGTGTGATCCCTCCCATTCGTTTGGTCCTGCTGCCCGGAATCATTATCTGTTCCACTACTGTATCTCCGGCACCGGCACATTGATTGCCAACAATACCAAAGGAGAGTCCATCACCTATTATGTCAAGAGCGGGCAGGGATTTATGATCTTTCCGAACCAGATTAATATGTATATCGCTGACTGCGAAATCCCGTGGGAGTATGTGTGGATTGAATTTGACGGTCTTCGCGCGAAGGAGACGATCGAACTGACTGGACTAAGCCCTGACCAGCCAGTCTACAAGGCGCGCTACAAAGACCTTGCTGAGACCATGAAATCAGAAATGCTGTATATCGTCAACCACAAGGAGGAATCTCCTTTTCATCTCATCGGACACCTCTATCTTTTTATAGACAGTCTGGTCCGCTCCTGCAGCCTGACACAGCTGAGCAGGGGAAACAATCTGCGCGACTTTTACATCCGTGAGGCGGTCGCTTTTATCGAAGAAAACTTTCAAAACGCTATTTCCGTGGAGGATATCGCGGCTTCCTGCGGTTTGAACCGGAGTTATTTCGGCAAGATATTTCACGAAAATATGGGGAAATCCCCCCAGGAATTTCTCATCTCTTACCGCATGACAAAAGCTGCTGAGCTCCTAAAACTCACCAGCTTATCCATCTGTGATATCAGCAATGCAGTGGGTTATCCAAACCAGCTGCACTTTTCGCGCGCGTTCAAGAATGTGTACCATATCTCGCCCAGGCAGTGGCGGTATGAGCACGGCTCTGCAGAAAAGACCTTCACTACTCTTTCAAAATCTGAATAATCCGGTCATAATTTTCAGGCCGGTGGGGAAAAGTACAGTTCATGCAGTTCTTGATCCGCTTTCCATCCTTCTCAATGTATTCCGGTTTTCCAGGACAATGCTCCCTGAGATACATCGGACAATAACAGAACAGACAGTTGAAATTCTCCAGCCCCTCATGACAGGGAAAATACTGACAAGCCCTGTTCTCAAAAAAACGATACGAATTCTCCATATTATTTAATCCTCTGTCTGTTCTTCCAGTGAGATATCCATCGGATACCGGCATGTTGCATTCCATAAGATCCACTCCTCATACCCGGCATCATACACCGCCTGAATCTGCTCCTGAATCTGTTCCGCCTCATAAGAGATGTGTCCGCTCACCCACGTCGCTGTAAATGCCTGCAGCCATGGCCGCACAGCGGCACAGTTCTCCTCCTCATCCTGCCCCAGTACTTTCCGCGACAGCATGAGCGCCTGATACACCGTGTCATACGGGTGCGCGTCCGGCACGTCAAACCCAAAGACTCCCGGTCCATAGTGAGAAGGATAGACCATAGGGCTCAGCACATCCACCCTTTTTCCGAGCTCCGCATAGTTTTGTCCGACACGCTCTATATCCGTCGGACTGTCAATCACAGTGCCGAACACATCCGCCGTAACCACGCCGCCCCTTTCATGTATCCGTTCACCGGCATAGGACAAAAAGCCTGATATCGCCTGTTCCTTTGTATAGACGGACATATCCGTCTTGTAATCTGCTGCGTCCGCATCCTCTCCGATCGGAAAGCGGACATAGTCAAACTGGATCTCGTCGAACCCGACATCGAGCGCAGCCTGCGCGATCTCTGTCAGATACGCCCACACTTCCTCGTCATATGGATTCACCCATGCCAGTCCGTAGGCATCCGTGACAAAACCGCCATCCGGCTTTCTCAAAGCGCTGTCTGCATGGTTCTGTGCAAACACTGGATCTTTGAAGCACACAATCCTTGCAATCGTGTAAATGTCGTGCTCCTTCAACGTTTTCATCAGCGTGCCGATGTCTCTTATATAGGCAACACCATTGCCCATCTCCACGACAGAATCTGTCTCCATCTTCCACGTAATCTCTCCGTCATCGTTCTTGACATCGATCACCATCGTATTGAGTTCTGTCGCATCGACAAGCGTGATCAGGTCACTCATGCGCTCACTGCCCGCCACGGGTCCTGTCACATATATTCCCCGCACAGCCGGACGCTCCGGCCCGGGAACCGGCTGGCCCTGCTGCTCTGTGTCCGCAGTCTGCCCTGTCCCTGCTTCCTCATCCATGATCCCGGACTGCAGATCCTCCTCAGAGACCTCCGTCATCTTCAGTCCATGTATCACTTCCCCTTCGCCGCCGCACGACACAATCCAAGGTATCACCAATATTATGATGATAATCAGTATCTTTTGTTTTCTCATATCCTGTCCCTCAAACCAAACACCAGATGCTACGGCGTTTCCGCCTGCTCCCTCTGCTGAACGCTCCGTGTCCTGTAATTCACCAGCTCCAGTCCTGTCGCCTCCCCGAAATCCTCCTGCCACGATATCCCACGGGATTCCTGCGATATTTTTTGCAGTTGGTCACGCGTTTCCCACACATGGCCCCAGAAAATATTGATGAACATAACTGCAACACATAATATGATAAAAAGAACCACGATCAGGACAAACGCCCACTCCGGCAAATAGTACTTTTTCCGCCCCTGAACGTACTTTACACCTTTTCGCGCGCTCAGTTCATGCATGGCGGAAACCTGATTCCAGTCCTGAAAACTCTCCTTTGCAATCAGCACATAATGCTTCTTATCCTTATGAAAGAAGTAAAAGGCATCCCCTGTCTCCACATACCACCCGAGCACCTCCCACGCATAATAATTCCGAATGCCCGTGGACAGCTTTGTGTATATGCCCGACTCCGACAGCGTGACCTGCCACACACCGCACTCCCTGTCTCTGACAACTGGTGCCTTAATCTGCTTTTTTATCGCTTTCTCCGGATCCCGGAAGAATACCCTGACAATGATCAGGATTGCGATACACAGAGCATACACCACCGACCGCCAGCTCAAATGTCCTGCTGCCAGATACACACAGGAGAGCGCAGCCAGCACCGTAAAAAAGCTCCAGAGCAATATGACACGCACATGCTCTGCCTTTCCGAGTGTGCCGCTGGCCAGGATACCGACCGCACCTTTATGGAATTGTACCCATTTTGTTTCATCGAGCACATAAGTGAACTGAATCCCCTCTGCTTCTGCACTTCCATCGCCATCCTCCACCTCCTGCGGACAGCGGATTCTGTCCAGAAACCCTTCCCGCTCCTGCACATCTGCAAATACCCGCAGAGGAACGATAAACCACACCGGGCGCTGTGCTGTCTGCAGATATCCGAGCATCAGCAGGCGGTGCGTTGTGCGGATCAGCTGGATATTGCTGCACGGGACTTCACTGCTGCCGCCTCTTTCCACTTTTAACATACCGCCCTCTAACCACACCGTCCACTGCTGTCCCGAGATGAGCTTCTCAGTATGATTATAAGTGAATACAGCAGACACCAGAAGCAGCACCGCGATCAGAACTGCCAGCCAGCCCGCCACGCGCGGCATGAGAATCAGTTCCAGTATCAGAATCATCAGCAGGCGGAACCATCTTCCCCTGTTATACTTCACCTGCTCCAGCATCGCATAAAAAGAAAATTCCCTGATCTCTGACTGGTCTAACAGGTACGCATATTTTTTAACATTCTCCATATGTATCTCCTCCCCTCCCAACACCAATTCTATACCAGTTTAACACAACCATTCCATTATGAAAACCCCCAGAACATTTCATCCGTTCCGGGGGTTTTCGTTTCGTTTAGTTCAGTTTCCAGATGTCCCTGTTGTACTCCTCAATCGTTCTGTCTGATGAGAAGAAACCTGCCTTTGCGATATTGACAAGCATCATCTTCTCCCACTTTGCCTCATCCTTGTAGTCCTCAAACATCTTATCCTTTGTCGCAATATAATCCTCGAGGTCCAGGAGTGTCATAAACCAGTCTTTGTTGATGAGCTCATTCTTCAGTCTGTTCAGGCGCTCCTCATTGCCGACCTTCACCACTTCGCTGCTTGTGATAAAGTCAACTGCTTCCCTGATCACGCTGCTCTTGTCATAAAAGCTTCTCGCCACATAATCAGACTTTGCATAGTGCTCAATTACCTGCTCTGACTTCTCGCCGAAGATATAGATATTGTCATCGCCGACCAACTCATGAATTTCCACATTTGCACCGTCGCTTGTACCGAGTGTCACAGCACCGTTTAACATAAACTTCATGTTGCCTGTGCCGCTTGCCTCCTTCGATGCCAGTGAAATCTGCTCGGAGATATCGCAGGCCGGTATGAGCTTCTCAGCATAGCTCACATTGTAGTTCTCAACCATGACTACCTTCATGTAATCCTTCACGTCAGGAT
Organism: uncultured Lachnospiraceae bacterium; assembly: GCA_947177165.1. Taxonomy (GTDB): domain Bacteria; phylum Bacillota; class Clostridia; order Lachnospirales; family Lachnospiraceae; genus COE1. Next base: position 30,434 of record CAMWTP010000026.1, on the reverse strand, counting down.
CATTGTTCACAATCTCCTGCAGACACAGCAGCAGGTGAATGATATCCTGCGCGATAATGTAAGCCGGCGCTGCCTTTGCACCGAATATAAATGTAACCGGTGTGGAAGGCTTCTTGCCGCTCTTGATCTCCAGATACTTATGGATAATGTAGAGCGCGTTCATCTGCTGGCGCTTGTACTCATGCAGTCTCTTGACCTGGATATCAAAGATGGACTCCGGATTGATGTCCTGCCCCTCGTTCTCCCTGAGGTACGCTGCAAGTTCTTCCTTCTTGGTCTTCTTGATCGCCTTGATCTCCTTCAAAAGTGCCGCATCATCCATGTGCTCCATCAGCTTCTCAAGCTCTGCCGCATTCTTCTTGTAGCCAGCTCCGATCGTTCTGGTAATGCATGCCGCAAGCTCTCTGTTGCAGGACAGAAGCCATCTTCTGAACGTGATACCGTTTGTCTTGTTGTTGAACTTCTCCGGATAAATCTTGTAGAAATTGTTCAGCTCTGTATTCTTCAGAATCTCTGTGTGGATCGCGGCAACGCCGTTTACAGAGAAGCCATAATGAATATCGATATGAGCCATGTGCACGCGCATACTGTCATCGATAATCTGCACGCTGGGATCTTTGTATCTGATAGACGCTCTCTTGTCTAACTCCCAGATGATCGGCATCAGCTGCGGAACAACCTTCTGCAGATACTTTACAGGCCACTTCTCGAGCGCCTCCGCAAGGATTGTGTGGTTTGTGTATGCACAGGTCCTGCTCACCACGTCAATCGCCTCGTCCATGTCAAAGCCTTCGTCCTCTGTGAGAATGCGGATCAGCTCCGGAATGACCATTGTCGGGTGTGTATCGTTGATCTGAATCACAGCATGGTCATACATCCTGTGCAGGTCATAGCCGTTGTCCTTCATCTCTTTCAGAATCAGCTGCGCGCCGTTGCACACCATGAAATACTGCTGGTAAATGCGGAGCTGCTGGCCTGCCTCGTCAGAGTCATCGGGATATAAGAATAAAGTAAGGTTCTTGTCGATGTCAGCCTTGTCAAAGTCAATGCCGTCGTTCACAATGCTCTCATCGATCGTCTCGATGTCGAACAAATGCAGCTTGTTCATGCCCTGTTCATATCCAATTACATCAATATCGTACAATCTGGACATCACCTTCTTCTTTCCGAAATATACAGGGAACGAAATGTCTGTCCTGGTGAGCCATGACTGCTGCTCAATCCAGTCATTCTTCTCCGCGGTCTGCTGTCTGTCCTTAAACACCTGCTTGAACAGTCCGAAATGATAGTTCAGACCGATGCCATCTCCGGGAAGTCCAAGGCTTGCAATCGAATCCAGGAAACATGCCGCAAGTCTTCCAAGTCCGCCATTTCCAAGTGACGGTTCCGGCTCAACCTCCTCAATGCGGCTAAGTTCCCTGCCCTCCTCCTTGAGCGCTGCGTCGAGTTCCTCGTAGATGCCAAGGTTGATCAGGTTGTTTGACAGCAGTTTTCCGATCAGGAACTCTGCTGAAATGTAGTAAATTTTCTTGCTTCCTTTGATCACGCCTTTTCCGTTCATCAAATCCTTTGTCATGTTGAGGATTGCGAAGTAAAGCTGGCTGTCATCGAGCTCCCTGACTGCCTTCCCATACATCTTCTGTGCAACTGATTCCAAATTTGCTTTTACGTTCATACTTTTTCTCCTTTTCCGCTGCGGAATGCAGCATTTTCATGATATATTGACAGTTCGTTTATAAGTTCCTACCATTTTATGAAATTACATCCAGATACTTAATGCGAATCAACTTGTGGGGTGTCACGATATCCTGTCCGCTCCCGCCCTGCATCAGACGGGAAAGCTCTTCCACCGCACTGGCTGCAATCTTCTGAAAATCCTGCTTCACTGTATGCATCTGCTTCCCCGCATATCCCATCAGGCTCACCCCGTCAAATCCGCATACAGGTCTGTAGATATCCATGTCGATCAGCGCTTTCATTGCCCCGATAGCCATCAGATCCGACGCGCAGATAATCGCATCCTTGCTCCCCGCGTACTGCATGGTGAGCTTCCTCGCCGCAAGCTCACTGAAATTCCCTGTTCTGACCAGCACATCCAGTCCCTGCTCCTGCGCCAGCCTGTTCATACCGTTCAGACGCTCCTCCGATACATAACCGTTTTTCTTTCCGGACAGATACAAAATTTTTTTATATGTCTTCCCGTCCAAAAATTTTTTGGCAACCTCATACTGTGCCCTTGCATTGTCAATATGAATGCAAGATGTACTTTCACTGACTCCGGGTGCATCGATCAGCACACTCTTGAACTTGCCGCACTCCACCAGTTTTCTTAACATGATGTCATCCTTGGACAGACCGCATATGATTAACCCTTCTATGCTCTGTGACTGAAAATAGCGCACCATCTCGTCGAAATTCATCTCGGCAACCATGGTAAAGAACACAGTGATGATATCCATCCCCACTTCCTTTGCCTTGTTGATTGCCCCGATAATATACTGCATCGGTATCTCATCCACTGTCTGCACATGCCTGTTTACGTCGAGCACCAGCGCCGTTCTTCCGGTTCTCTTGGAAGATAATGCCGAGGCGATTGTATTTGGCACAAAGCCAAGCTCAGCGATCGCTGCATTTACCTTTCCTTTCGTCTCCTCACTCACATTCGGATAATGATTCAACACCTTCGAGACGGTCGAAATCGCCACACCAGCCTGCTTTGCCACGTCCCTTATTGAAACACTCATACATCACCTTCTTTTTGCACACGATTACTGTTCCAAAATTCGTTTTCGAATCTCTGCCTCAAATCACTCAGTTAAGAAAACGTTTTCCAGAAAACGTTTTCTTAATCATACAATAAAAATAACGGTTTGTCTACCGTTATTTTTAATTTTTTCCAATTTTTATTTTTTTATCCCAAAACTCTCTTGAGCGCAGCTATAATTCTGTCCTTCTCAAAGGGTTTCACGATAAAATCCTTCGCACCATTCTGAATCGCCTGCGCCACCATCGCCTGCTGTCCCATTGCCGAACACATGATGACCTTTGCCTTCGGGTCAAACTCCTTGATGCTCCTCAATGCATCCACACCATTCATCTCCGGCATGGTAATGTCGAGCATCACGACATCCGGCTGGATTTCCATATATTTCTGGACAGCCTCCGCGCCGTTTCCCGCTTCACCTACAACCGTGTATCCCTCAGCTTCAATCATCTTTTTGATCGTCATTCTCATAAAAGCTGCATCATCCACTAACAACACTCTCGCCATATTCTCACACCTTTCTAATACTTATCTACAATCGCAATCACAACCGATCTCGGATACATGACAATCGTATCGTTTGACACCCATTTTGTCAACCGGTGATAATCTGTATCCACCGTGTGCTCAAACTCTGTATTCATAATAATGCGCCACTTCCTGCCAAGCGGAAGATTCGGAAGCTGCACCGCCTCTTTCTCCCAGAATGCATTGACACCGATGTAAATGATATCGTCCTCACGGTTGCCCTCTGTACGCCCGGCAAACATAATGCCAATCGTGCGTGTATCGGGTCCGCAGTTGCTGTTCCACGCTGTCTTGTTGTGTATCGAAACCTCCGGGAAACCACAGCCGCTCGGTCCGGAACGACCTCTCAGTATCGGGTGTTTCTTGCGCAGGCTGATCATGAACTTGCAGAACTCAAACATCTCGTTATACTCTTCTTTGCGGTTCCAGTCAAGCCACGATATGATATTGTCCTGACAGTATGCGTTGTTGTTGCCAAACTGTGTGTTACAGAACTCATCGCCCGCAAGGAACATCGCAGACCCCCTGCTGCACATCAGGATCGCAAAAGCATTTTTGCGCAGACGGTTCCGCAGTGTCAGCACCTCCGGGTCATTGGTGTCGCCCTCCACGCCGCAGTTCCAGCTGTTGTTGTCATTCGCCCCGTCCGTATTGTTCCAACCGTTCTTCTCATTGTGTTTTTGATTGTATGCATACATATCGTACAGCGTAAAACCATCGTGGCAGTTCAGGAAATTGACTGTGGCATTCTCCCCGCGGTTCTCCTTTCCATACAGATCAAGGGAACCCGTGATGCGGTTGATCGCCGCCTGCGCCATGCCATAATCGCCCTTCAGGAAGCAGCGCATGTCATCGCGGTATCTCCCGTTCCACTCTGCCCAGCGGTTCCATGACGGGAAACTTCCCACCTGGTACAGTCCGCCGGCATCCCACGCCTCGGCGATCAGCTTAACGCTTCCAAGCACCGGGTCAAACGCGAGACTCTGCAGAAGCGGCGGCTTGCTCATCGGCGAACCATCCTCGTTTCGTCCCATGATGGAGGCAAGGTCAAAACGGAAACCGTCCACCCTGTACGAAACGACCCAATAGCGCAGACACTCCAAGATAAACTGCTGCACGATCGGGTGGTTGCAGTTCATAACATTGCCGCAGCCGCTGAAATTATAGTACTTTCCATCAGGAGTCAGCATATAGTAAATGTTGTTGTCAATTCCCTTGAATGAAAAGCACGGTCCCATCTCATTTCCCTCCGCTGTATGGTTAAATACAACATCGAGAATAACCTCGATACCATTTGCATTCAGCTCATGGATCAGGCTCCGGAACTCATTTCCTGCCTTGCCTGCACGCGTATCGGCAGCGTAAGCAATATTCGGTGAAAAAAAGCACACCGGGCTGTACCCCCAGTAATTGAGCAGCTTCTCGCCATCGACGATCCGCACATCCTCCGCCTCGTCAAATTCAAATACCGGCATCAGTTCCACCGCGTTGACGCCAAGCTCCAGCAGATACGGAATCTTCTCCCGAATCCCTTCATATGTTCCTCTGTGCTCTACCCCCGATGACTTATCCTGCGTGAATCCTCTCACATGCATTTCATAGATGATCATATCCTTCGGCTCTAAACTGGTGTTCTTAAAATTCCCCCAGTCATAGCCGCCGTCCACTACCCTCGCCTTGTACATCCGCTCGGAGACAGGCTTCTCCTTACCCCAGATTTCCTGACCTGCAACGGACTTCGCATAAGGATCCAGAATGTATTTCGTCTTGTCGAACAACAGTCCTTTGCTGACATTGTACTCCCCGTCAAACTGGTATGCGTACTCAAACTCTCTCGGTTTCAGCCCATAGACCACCATGGAATAAGTACCGCCCATGCGACAGGAATCCGGAAACGGCAAAACTGCATACGGTTCATGCTCGCCTACATGGAACAGGCACAGACTGCAGGATTTTGCGCCGTTGGAATGAATCGTAAAATTCACTCCCTCATCTACCCTGCATGCGCCATTTTCCAAAAACTTTCCGGGCCGGACTGGGAAACCGGCTACCTCATCTGTTGGTGGATAATATTTTCTTTCTAGTCCCGAACCGATATATCTCATAAAATTGAAAATCCTCCCTTGTTATCATTCTAACCAGTCATGCAGCATTTGGAACCTGTAAGCCAATAACCCCATCCTTTTATAGATGCTTAGTACTGACAAAAATGCGTATATGCTTTGATTTTACATGATTTTCCAAAATGGTGCAACGTTTCTGTTAAATTTGCACGTTTTTACCACAAAAGTGCGAATTACGCTCCGCATTTTTGTATTTTTTTCTGGTAAAAAATCATTCCTCCTGCCCGCACCCCTGTACAATCGAGTTACCCGCGCGCTGGGCACCCGTCAGCTCCAGCTGACATATTTCCTTTGGGTGCCCGTGTGCATAAAAAGGACTCTCTGGCAATAACAATGATTGTCAGAGAGCCCCTTTTTCCACATCTTACATCAAATCCTGCATGCGCACTCCGTCCATGTCGTCAAAGTCCTGATTTTCTCCCACCATACCCCAGATAAAGGTGTATGCGCGGCTGCCGCTTCCCGAGTGGATCGACCAGCTCGGCGAGATCACAGCCTGCTCATTTCTCATGACGATATGTCTTGTCTCCTGCGGTTCCCCCATGTAATGCATCACAAATGCATCCTCTGGCATGTCGAAATACAGATACACCTCCATGCGTCTGTCATGGGTGTGGCACGGCATCGTATTCCATACACTTCCGGGTTTTAGCGCCGTCATGCCCATGACGAGCTGGCAGCTCTCAACCTGCCCCGGCAGAATGTACTTGTTGATTACCCTGTGGTTTGCGTCCTCGAGACAGCCAAGCTCCACCTTGTTCTCATCCTTGATGATCACGACATCCTCCGACGCCTCGCCCTGCGGCTTGATCAGTCTGGTCGGATAGGTCTTGTGTGCAGGTGCACTGTTCAGGTAAAACTTCGCCGGATTTTCCGCATCGACGGACTCAAATGTGATATCCTTCGAGCCCATACCGATATACATGCCTTCCTTATGTCCTACCTCGTACTTTTTGCCGTCGATAGTGATGATTCCTGCCGGTCCGATATTGATGACGCCAAGCTCACGTCTCTGGCAGAAATACGCTGCGCGCAGCTCGCCCCCGGCCGTCAGTGCGATCGGCTCTACCGGCACTGCGGAACCTGTGATGATGCGGTCGATGTGGCTGTATACGAGCTTGAGCTCACCTGTCCTGAACAGATCATCGATCAGAAACTCCTCTCTGAGTCTCTCGGTCGTGTAATTCTTTACATCCTTTGGTGAAGCAGCTGTTCTCAATTCCATGATTCATTTACCTTCCTTTTTATAGATTTTTACGATTGATTTATACTGTGTCTCAAATGTATCCAACAGACTGTAAGTACTTACATTTTATCGCAGCACTGTCAAATAGTCAATAAAATATTCCCATTTTCACTTGATTTTCAGTCATTTTTATCCTATAATTTATTTAAATTATGGTAGTGCTTTCATAGTTTGTTACAATTGCAGTCATCACTACATTGGGGAAAGGTGGATACTCTCATGACAATCTACGACGTCTCCGAGAAAGCCGGTGTATCCATAGCAACTGTATCGCGCGTACTGAACGGTTCCAGCAACGTCAGTGCCCAGACGCGTCAAAAGGTTCTGGCCGTGATCGAGGCATGCGACTACACGCCGAACGCTTTTGCAAGAGGACTTGGCTTAAACTCGATGAATACGATCGGCATACTGTGTGCCGACTCTTCCGATCTATATCTTGCCAATGCCATATACCACATCGAGCAGGAATTGCGGGAGAACAACTACAACTGTATCCTCTGCTGTACGGGTTACAAGCTCGAGGACAAACAGAAATACCTGAATCTCCTCGTCAACAAAAAGGTTGACAGTGTGATTCTCGTGGGCTCCAATTTCGTGGCGGACAACGATTCCGAGAACGACTATATCCGCGAAGCCGCCAGGGAAATCCCAATCCTTTTGCTCAATGCGGACTTTGACTGTGAAAATGTGTACTGCAGCCTCTGCGACGACTTTAAGTCAACCATGCAGGCCACTTCCTATATAATAGATACGGGCATCGAGAACATTCTGTATCTGTATAACTCCAAGTCCTTCTCCGCGCTGAGAAAGCTGTCCGGCTATCAGAGTGCACTCACACAGAGAGGACTCCCGCTGCGCATGGAATACATGCAGTATTTTCCGGGAAGCCACGCCAATCTTCCGGCCATCGCAGACTTCCTGGCCGACCTTGACAGCTCCCTCAAATATAGGGCTGTCGTCGCTGCGGACGACAATCTCGCCATCGGCGCAGTCAAGTTTGCGCACAAAAAAGGGCTGTCCATGCCGGACGAGCTGTCCATTGTCGGCTATAACAACTCCATCCTCAGCACCTGCTGTGAACCGGAGCTGACCAGTGTCGACAACCGCCTCGAAACCCTGTGCCATCACATCGTAAAGACGCTGATCGGTATCCTGAACAATAAAGAAATGCCCCAGAAGGTCATCTTCTCCGGCGAACTGATTAAAAGAGGTACTACTCTTTAATAATATATAATAAAAACGGAGGTATCATCATGAAATCTTTTATGGATAAGGACTTTTTGCTCCAGACCAGGACGGCGAGCGACCTTTTTCACAACTATGCTGAAAAGACACCTGTGCTCGACTACCACTGCCACATCAATCCTGCAGAGATTGCAAACAACCGCAAGTTCGACAACATCACGCAGGTATGGCTCGGCGGCGACCACTACAAATGGCGCTTTATGCGCTCCTGCGGCGTAGACGAGAAATTCATCACAGGCGACGCTTCGGACAAGGAAAAGTTCTTCAAATGGGCTGAGTGTGTCGGCAAGGCGATCGGCAACCCGCTCTTCCACTGGACACACCTTGAGCTTCAGCGCTACTTCGGCTACACTGGTGTGCTCAACAAGAAAACTGCGGAGGAAGTGTGGAATCTCTGCAATGAAAAGCTCAAGGAGGACAGCATGAGCGTACGCGGTCTGATCAAGAGCTCAAACGTCACGCTGATCTGCACGACAGACGACCCGGTCGATTCGCTTGAATACCACAAACAGATTGCGGCTGACGATACCTTTGATGTACAGGTTCTTCCCGCATGGAGACCGGACAAGGCAATGAATATCGAGAAGCCTGACTATTTTGACTATCTCGCAAAGCTTGCCGACGTGAGCGGCATTGCCATCAACACATTCGCAGATTTGAAGAGCGCACTGCTCAACAGGCTTGACTTCTTTGCTTCCATGGGCTGCTCTGTATCTGACCACGCCCTCGAGTATGTGATGTACCAGCCTGCTTCTGATGACGAGATCGAGGCAATTTTTGCCAAGAGAAAGGGCGGCGCGGCTGTCACAAGACAGGAGGAGCTCCAGTACAAGACTGCATTTATGCTGTTTGTCGGAAAACAGTACCACAGATTAAACTGGGTAATGCAGCTCCACTATGGCTGCAAGAGAGACAACAATACGCTGCGCTATGACCAGTTAGGTCCCGACACCGGATATGACTGCATCAACAACTACGCGCCTTCTGCAGAGCTTGCAGACTTCCTGAATGCGCTCATCAGGACAGACGAGCTTCCAAAGACCATTATTTACAGCTTAAACCCGAACGATAACCAGGCGATCGGCACAATCCTTGGCTGCTTCCAGGATTCCACGGCCTGTGCAAAGATTCAGCAGGGCAGCGCATGGTGGTTCAACGATCACAAGACCGGTATGCAGGATCAGATGATCTCGCTGGCAAACCTCGGAAACCTCTCCGGCTTTGTCGGCATGCTGACAGACTCCAGAAGCTTCCTCTCCTACACCAGACATGAGTATTTCAGAAGAATTATGTGCAATCTGGTTGGAAACTGGGTGGAGGACGGCGAGTTCCCTGACGACGCTGAGATTCTTGAGGAAATTGTGAAAGGTATTTCTTATAATAATGCGGTGAATTATTTTGGATTTGATTTAAAGACGGTATAATAACATATACAAGCACGGCAGCGCCATTGATTACATAGTCAACGGTGCTGCCGTTTTTATTGCTGTTATTAAAATTTTTATTTTCAACTGAGAAAATTTACGTTATAATATTGACATAGAACAATACAAAAAGTATCGAAGGCAAGAACACATATGAATTTGAATTTTGAATGGGATGAAGAAAAAGCAGAAGCAAATATAAGAAAACATGGCATTTCTTTCGAGACAGCTGCAAAAGTATTCTTAGACGAAAACCGTGTTGAAATTTATGATACAGCACATAGTGAGATTGAAGAAGACCGTTTCATAACAATCGGTATGGCCGATGAAGTTTTATTTGTTGTATATACGGAACGCCAGCCAAATATTCGACTGATTTCGGCAAGATTAGCCAATACAAGAGAAAGGAGATTATATTATGGTATCGTTTAAATTGGAGCCGGGAGCCCAACTATCAAATGAGGAAAAGCAAATGCTAAGAGAAGCCAAAAAACGTCCTATCGTTTACGATGCTGACTCTCCTGAGTTAACTGGCGATATGGAAAAAGCATTTATCGCTGCAAGAAAAGAAAAACCCTATAAAGTTGAACCTCTTACTGTCTATGTTTCTCCTTCAACAATAGAGAAGGCCAAATCCATCAATGGAGATTATATCGAATTATTAGGGCGTTTATTAGATAAGGCTGTCAACGAGTATATAACAACATAAGAAACTGTAGGAAAATAAGCGATACAGATTGCGCAGGATATTTCTTCGAAGTGGGATGCAAAGAAAAAAACCGTTCCAAAAAAGTCACGGGAAAATGTATCGGAAAAATCACAAAAACGACGGGTTTATTCCAAATGCCAATTGTTTAAGAATGTATGAAACGAAAAACCCTATGGTCCGCAGTCTGATATCCATGCCGGTACAGACCGCGAGTCAGAAATGGAACGTTTTATGAAGATGTTTGTTCCAGACGAGTCAACAGTGCTGATAGACGGAACCTTAATCTTTACGTGAGCTTCAGACTCGTCCTCACGCAAAGGGTACAATCCGGGACATATCCAGAACAGGCATGTACGGCTTCTGTACCTTTTCGACTCAGGAAGCCATGCACCAGTCTTTTATCGTATCGTGTTGAGGAACATAGCTGATAAGACCGCAATGGCAGACACAGTAATTCAGTCCGGGGTAAAAAACTGTACAATAATAGCTGACAAGGGTTTTTATTCAAAGAAAAATGTTTCATTCCTTATGGAGAGGAAGCTGAATTATATCCTGCCACTGCAGAGGAACACGAGACTGATCAGTAAAGAGTTTGAAACAGCCCCTGACAATGAACAGTGGAACGGCCAGTTTGTCTTTAAGGGCAGGATTATCTGGTATCACAAGGCTGCCAAATATGCTGTTCCTGACCAATTTACACGTGGTTGAATCTGCTCCTGAACGGTGTCTGTTGCAATAACATTCGACTCACTTTCACTCGCAAACACTACTATTGGGCTAACCGCGAGTGATGCACATACTCCTGTTACCATTAATAACCTTCCTAATCTTCTTTTCATTTTTGTCTCCTTTCACAAATGATATTTTTAAAATGCGTAGCACTATTACTACCTTATCTAAAGTAAAGCATATACCATCCATTGTCTGCCCATATTTCTACTGTATAATATTTATTGTTTTCTAATTCCTTTAAGTTAATCGTAGTTCCAGCGTCAATTATTAAATCATTTAATACAGTGTTCCCTTTTTCATCTAATATCCTCATTTTTATGCTATCCGTACTGTTTGCATTATTTGTAACTGTTTTCTTATAGAATATTGAATCATAAATTAAATACGGATCACCCTCAAATGATATGGCTTTCCATTCTCCAATGCCATCCTCCTCATTAATGACGGATATCTGATGTGGGAACAATAAATTATTTATGGCACCAACATTAACTGTAACCATCATACCTATCATTGTCATTACCATTACAGCTATAGCAACTATAATAATTCTAATCCGATGCATTTTATTTATTTTTCTAAATGGTTTTTGTGCTTTCAATTTGTCGTTCTCTACACTTAACTCAACAGATTGAACAGGCTTTTTCATAGACTCTAAGAACTCTTTACATTGCTTGCAGCTTTGTATATGCTCATAGATTAAATTTTTAGAATCTTCACTACAAATTTCATCCACAAATGATGGCATTAAATCTTTAATAATGTTACATGTCACTTTCACTATGATTTACCCTTTCATTTAACATTTCCTTTGCACGATAATAGGTAACGCGCGCCCAATTATCACTCTTTTTTAAATATGTATCCAATTTCCTTAAAACTCATTTCGCCTAATGTTCTTAATAAAAAAATTTTGCGGTAAGGTTCTTTCATATTCAAAGCGGCATGTATTATGTCCTCCGCCTGTTCCTTAATTACAAAGTAATCTTCTAATGAAATTTGGTGTGGATTTTCTTCTGTAATGGAATCAAGGTTTTCATCAGTACGAACTTGACCGTAATGTTTTTGCTTTTTCAAATAATCATAAAATACGTGTTTTGCTATTTGGCATAACCAAACAGACATTTTACAAGTACCATCATATCTCTCTATAGATTTACAGGCTTGATAAAATGTTTCCTGAGTCAATTCTTCAGACAAATCATAATTATGTGTCAGACAAAATAAAAACTTTTTAATATCATTTGCATAATTTATATATACTTCCTGTAAATCCATTTATAGCTTTCACCTCTTTCCTTCTAAGTATAAATAGAAATTAATTAAAAAACGTTACAAAAAATAATAAATTTTTTTTCTACAGATCCTTATCTGCCTTAAAGATTTATCTCTTTGTCCAGATTGTGCGTGTGCGTTTTTCTCTCACTCTTATTTATATAAGTTCTATTCTCTATACTCTTTTGAGGTGTGAATTGTGACCGAGCGCTGAAATATTACTCCCTTTTCGGAAAAGTGTTCCCACTGCTTATTAGCTTGAACTAACCTGTATATTCATACATTTCTTAATTTTTCACGCAATTCGAGCAACTGTATTTTGAATTTTACCTACTGAATATTGGGAAAAATTGGTCTGGAAATTGAAAAAAGGCTATCCGTTTTATTGTTGGATAGCCTTCTTTACAATGTTTATTGTGGTATAGTTTGCTCTATCACAGTGATTTCATAAATTTCTCCTAATTGTGCAGGATATGATTCCATTATTTCTCCATTATAGCTAATCTCTATCAGGTCACCGGTTTGTAATTCAAGTTCTTCTTTATTTGGTATACTAAACTGATCAGCTGAATCCAATTCCAACGAACCATATGCAGGTTTTACCAAAATTATGTCATCGTTCGTTTCGATTACTGTTGCCTGAAATGTTATGGATGCCGGATTATTATCTGTTGAGTTAAACATTTCTGTTATATACCATCCCAAAGCAGGCGCCGGCTTATAAATTCCCTGATATGGCTGTTCTACATATTCGGTGCCTTTATCTTTATAATAAAAAAGGGTTGTATTTTTATCATCACAATTTAAGCTTATTTCAATATACTTGACATTAACTGGAGCATCAGTTATCGACTCTTTGTTGGTTACTTCCATATCCATTAAAATGCAGAAAAATTCGCTAATAAGCGCATCAGCTTCTTCCTCTGTATTAGATAACATGGCATATTTTTCACCATCAGAAACGCCTATGGATATGATATCTTCCCTGTCTGGCAATATAATGGGATTCCCCTTTTTTCCGCATGCACATAGCATAGTTGATATAATGATACATAATCCAATAATGTTGCATAATCTTTTTATCATAATATCCTCCTCTAAAGATTTTATTTTATATCATACATTATCTTATTGTATATTTCAATGCATGGAAAATAGTTGTAATGATTTTTTATACATCAGAAATGTATATTTATGGGCTCGCTTTTACTGGGTACACAATTCCGAAAAGGGAGAAATATTATTATAATTTCACTGTAATCTCCAACATTCCCTCTGTATATGCTGCCGAGATGCTCCCTCCCATACGCTCTGTCAGAAGTTTGGCGATCGAGAGTCCAAGCCCGGTAGAATTTCTTCCGGTCTCCACTGTATAGAAACGGTCAAAAAGACGCTCGACAGACACCCAGTCCAGATTTTGCGCACTGTTGCCAAACGTGATCGTACCATCCGGAAACAATTCAACGGTCAGAACAGCGCGCTCTGGTGACATTGCAGGTTTGCTGTATTTGACGGCATTGTCCAGTATATTGCAAAAGATTCGTCTCAGCGCTCCTGCGTCCAGAAACCGCACTATTTCCTCGTCCGCGATCGCAATTCGCGGCTCAATCCTGTTCTGTGTGAAGATATCATAGTAGGACAGCAGACAGTCTGCAAGAAAACGGTTTAGCACCACCCTTTCCCTGCCTGAATCCTCTCCGGTATCAACTGCCGCTTGCTGATATCCTGTATGTTTCCCAGACGCAGACAGAATGATAGAATATCGAAAGAGTTCTTCTGTCAGCGCACACATTGCATCCGCCCTGTTTCGTATCTGCGCAAGATAATGTGTCATTTGCTCTGTAGACTGCAGACGCTGCGATGCACGTTCCCGCTCTGGCACCGATATAGCACTCTCAGGCAATTCCTTCCGGCTCCTTTCTCTAAGTATATTGCGTCCCGACTCCTGTGCAGATGCAGCTGGTGCAGCACCCTCGGGCGATTCCTTCCGGCTCCACTCCCTGGGTGCACTGTCCCCCAGCTCCTGTACTGGGGAAGCAGCCTCCAGCACCTCTGCTTCCTCCATCTCCGCTTCCGCAAGTTCCAGATAACCATAAATCGCAGTGAGCGGCGTGCGCAGATCATGAGAAATATTTGTGACCGCTTCTTTGAGCTCCTTGTCGCCATTCTGGTATCTGCGCCGCTGGTCATACAGGATCTTCAACTCCTGATTCAGCTGTCTGGCAAAAGCCTTAAGATGCCTGTCATTTCCCGACACATAGATGACATTGTTGGTGTCCTCACTCAGACGGTCATGGAACTGCCCGCCAATCTCTTTCACCCCCTGATACAGCAATGCTATTTTGACTGCCAGCACAATGACAAGCGCGACTGCCGCAATGCAGACAAACTTCCATGGAAACATCGCTCTCTTCCCCTCTGTCAAATCCAAATCTCTATTTCAAATCTCTTTTTCAAATCCCTATTTCAAATCCTTTTTCCGAAATATCAGTATTCCGCTGCCGGAGAGCACTGCAACTGCAGCCAGCGTGCCACACACCTGCAGTCCCGAAAACCTGTCATAACCGCTTTCCTCCTCGTCCAACGCGCAGGAGAGGGCCAGCGAAGTGGGCAGTACCGCTGAAATATATTCGTATACCTTCCGCTCTGTCCCGCTCAGATACTTTGGATTGGGGGCTGTCTCAATCACCGCGTCATCCGGAAAATTACCCTCATAGGCATACTTATATTCACCTGTGCCGGGAATGTATATCCGCTGTGTCATTTCTGGCTGCATCAGACCTTTGAGCGCCGACGCGCCTGCTGCCAGAAGCAATATCGAAAGCATCGCATTGGCTAAAACCGCCTTCGACTTATCGATTACCACCATCGAAATCAACACGGCAACTGCTGCGCTCGTGCAGATTGATAAAAGTGAAATTGCAATGGTTTCCGCCGGCCTGTACAGTCTGCTCCACACCATATCTCCCACCAGCATTGTCCCCGCTGTCAGCGCTGCCAGCGTGTATGCTGCAAACTGCGCAATCCCCGCACACAATATGGTAATCAGGTTTGCCAGATACACCTTCATTCTGCTGTGCCCTACGCTGAGCTTATTGCGTATCGCCCCGTCGCTGTACTCTGTCCCGATAAAAAATCCGCTAAAGCAGGCTGTCGTGATGCCAATAAATGTCATTTCGTTAAAAAAATAACTATTTCCATTCTCAAATGGATATCCGTTCCGGGTGTTCACCTTCAACAGATAGTACGCCAGAACGCCCCACGCAAACACCCCTGCTTCCATAATCCAGAAAAGCCTGCTGCGCCGGAGCCTTGCGAAATTTGCCGACAATAGATTACGCATCTGCCTCACCTCCCACCAGATTCATATAGTAGGTCTCGAGGCTCTCGTTCTTCTCGTGCATCGATATCGTCTCGCATCCCGCCGCGTCAAGCGCATGGACCAGATCCGCCGCCTTGACTGTTCCATAGACGTCCGCCTCTGTCGCCGACGCCACTTTATATTCCAATCCAAGTTTGTCAAGCACCATGCACAAGAGCTTTGTGTCACTCACTGTCAGCCGCATGCACTTTCTGCATTCCGCCTCCAGCTCAGCGGCACTGATCTCCTTCACCATGCTGCCCTTGTCGATAAACCCGTAATGTGTGGCAAGCCGCGACAGCTCATCGAGGATATGGCTCGATATGAGTACTGTGATCTGCCTTTCGCGGTTTAACCTGAGAATCAGCTCCCGCATCTCTATGATTCCCTGCGGGTCCAGACCGTTAATCGGCTCATCGAGCATCAGAAAATCAGGCTCCCCGCACAGCGCAACCGCAATGCCAAGCCGCTGGCGCATCCCGAGCGAAAAATTCCGCACCCTCTTTTTCCCGGTATTTTCCAGCCCCACAAACGCGAGCAGCCTGTCAATCCCGTCAAAGGAAGGCATTCCGAGCACGCGGTACTGCTCCCTGATATTTTCCTTTGCCGTCGCATCCAGATACACCGACGGCGTCTCCACCACAGCGCCCATTCTGCGGCGGCACCTGTCAATCCTCTTGTCTGTATTGCCCACACCGTACAGGGTAAACGCTCCCGCTGTCGGCAGCTGCAGACCACAGATCAGACGGATCAGCGTCGTCTTGCCCGCTCCGTTTTTCCCCACAAAACCATAGATTGCGCCCTTGGGCACATGCATGGACAGGCCGTTCAGTGCCTTAAAGTCCTTGTAGTGCTTGCTGAGCGCAGTTGTCGTCAGACAGTAATCCATTTTTCTTTACCTCCTGCTGCCATCCAGTGCCCCTTGTCAAATCCTGCACTGGACAGTTTCGTCTTTCATTTTCTTTACACGGATATGTTAAAACACAACTTTCAAGAAACCGGTAAAGAAAACAGTAAAGATTTCGTAAAGATTTTTATCATTCACAGCTTCAGGCGGAACCCAATCCCCCAGACCGCCTCGATGCAATCCCCTTCCCCGATCTCCTGCAGTTTCTTCCGAAGATTGCTGATATGCTGCTTTAAGGAACTGTCGGTGCAGTCCGGTGTATCCTGACTGATGCAGTCGAGAATTGCAGACTTGGAAAAAACCTGTCCGGCATTCTGCATCAGAAAACGCATAATGGCAAACTCTGTCCGTGTCAGGCGGACTGTCGTAACGCTATCCACGGTGTCCTCACCATATGAGGAAAGCATGTCTGTCAAGCGCTTTTTTGACGAGACCTCGCGCAGCACAAGGTCAAGCGTGAGGTCACCTGCAACCAGTTTCTTCTCATCCGAAGTCTCATCCGAAGTCTCATCCAAAATCTCACCTGGCTTTTCATTCTGATGTTCTGTCTGTCCAGATGCTGCCCCGGCGGACACATCCCTTCTGCGCAGCTGTACTGTAATGCGCGCCAGCAGCTCCCTGATTGCAAACGGTTTTGTGATATAGTCCGCCGCGCCGCCGAGCAGCGCGTCCACCTTGTCGTCCACCCCCACCTTCGCGCTGATGACAATGACCGGGATGTCCGCAATCTGCGCCAAAAGCGCCTCCCCTGTCATGCCGGGCAGCATTAAGTCCAGCAGAATCAAGTCCGCTTTTTCATCTGCAAGCAGATACTGTGCTTCCGTGCCGGAGTACGCGCGGCAGGTCTGATACCCTTCCCTGCAGAGGCTTTCCTCGATGATATCTCCGATATGCACATCGTCCTCTATAATGGCTATTTTATACGCACTTTTTCTATGATCAGACACCGTTTGTCCTATGCAAAAATCTGCCGTGTTGAATGCATTTCTCACAATTTCAAAACCCTCCGGTCGTATGTCATGATACCGTTCGTCTCCTCCTCGATATCGGTGAGCTGTGTGTACACTGACGCACACAATCCCTCTTTTTTCAGCTCTTCAAGCCTTTTTTCAAAAACATTATATGCCTCTTGCAAAGCTTCTCTATCGCTATGATTTCCATATCCAAAATACTTATCGGAATACATATGCCC
Organism: uncultured Lachnospiraceae bacterium; assembly: GCA_947177165.1. GTDB lineage: Bacteria > Bacillota > Clostridia > Lachnospirales > Lachnospiraceae > COE1. The sequence goes on along the minus strand of CAMWTP010000026.1, from coordinate 12,928 downwards.
CTCCACCGCAAGGGATATTCCCCCGAACTCCGATATGACATACGGCTTTTTTCCCTTTTTGGCAATCAGCTCAAAGAAATATATATGCTCGCTCTTTACATCGCCCGCGTCCTGGTCAAACCAGCCGCTGTGAGCGTCGATGATGCGCGTGCTGTCAATCTCCCGCACCATATCTGTATTTTCCTTCGCGTCAAACTGTCCCCAGCCCTCATTGAACAGCACCCATGTGCATATGGACGTACAGTTGTAAAGCTGGCTGACCGTCTCGACACACTCTTTCTTCCATTCCTCCCTGCCGGTTTTGTCCGCCCTCGAAGTGTATCCATAATCGTTGTCACGTTTACGTCTGAGCGGAAACAACACCGTCGGGATATAACAGGTTTTTACCAGGTTGTAAGTCGTTCCGCCATTGATCATATCCTGCCAGACTAGCATTCCCAGCCTGTCACAATGGTAGTACCAGCGCATCGGCTCTATCTTGCAGTGCTTCCGTATCATGTTGTAACCCTTTGCCCTGGCTGTCTCAATGTCAAAAATCATCGCCTCGTCACTCACCGGCGTCAGTAAACTATCTGGATAATACCCTTGGTCGAGGATACCTTTCTGAAAATAGGGCTTGTGATTCAGGCAGAGTCTCGGTATCCCATCCCGGTCCGGCTCCGCGGAAAAACAGCGCATACCGAAATAGCTCTCCACCATGTCCTCGCCATAGACAATTCTGAGCTCATACAAAAATGGATTTTCCGGCGTCCAGCTCTTCTTGTCCGGTATTTCCATTGTAATCAGTGCCTTTTTCCCTGGCAGAACAGCTGTCTTTTTCTCTCCGGCTATCTGATTTTTGTCAAACAATAAAATTTTACAAAATACTTCTTTACCGGAAGCTGCATTTCCGGCAGGTATCTCTTCAGAAATCATTTTATTGGAAATAATCTCGATGGCGACGCTGTCATTGTCATAGTCCGGCGTGATGCGCAGCTTCTGGATATAGAGCTCTGGCACCCACTCCCACCATACGGTCTGCCACAGGCCGCTCTGTGCGGTGTAGAACATCCCGCCGTTTTTGAGCATCTGCTTTCCTCTTCCGTGGTAAGAAGTGTCGCTCTTATCCTGTACACAGAGGCGGAGCGTATTTTTTCCGGCCTGGATATATTCTGTTATATCTATGGAAAATGCCTGATATCCGCCCGAATGCGTGCCCGCCAGCGCATCGTTGACATAGACGCGGCACCGCTCGTCGCACGCGCCAAAGTTTAAGAGCAGGCGCTTTTCCGCTGGAATCCTGTCAATCACAAGCTTGCGCTCGTACCACAGATACTCGTCCGGCTGCAGCTGGCGCTGTACACCGGAAAGATATGTCTCCGGTGAGAACGGCACGCGGATATCACCGTCCCAAAGCACAGGTCTGGCATCGTCGCTCGTGATGGCGTATTTCCAGATGCCGTTTAAAATCGTATAATTTTTCCGCGCCATCTGCGGTCTCGGATACTCTGTCAGCACAATCTCTGTCTGTTCCTGCGCGATGCGCTCACCCCACGGCGTCAGCAGCTGATTGTGCTTCTGCTCTCCCTTGTCCAAGATCTTATTTAGTTGAAGTGTCTCGAGCATTTCTTTGATTTTCATATATAATCATCTCCTGGCAACTGCAAACCGATAACAATTTCATTCCTGCCTTCTTTCGTATCGTCATTTCCATAAACGCTGAACAGTTTATCTGATACCAGTATACTCTGTTTTCACCGCAATGACAAGGTTGGAATCCAAACGCCTCCTGTGGCGGCTGCGGTAACGAGAATGCCTGTCTGGAACTGACACTCTCCGACAGAAATGTCATCAGGCTGTCCATGGCGACAGACAGCTGCCGCAATTTCGGCGTCAACGGTGTCTGCTATGACTACAAGCCAAAATTTTAAAACAGTCTCAGCTGCTCATACTTCTGCGGAAACTCCCACAGATAGGCAAAGCAGGCGTCCACATCATGTACGATACCGTTCTTCTCACATTTTTCCCGGAACAGTGCCATCAGCTCCCGGCTCCGGTCGCTTGGCACTTCGTAGGCATGTCCGAACTTTCTGCGATACCGCTCCTTCATTCCCGGAAAATGCCTGTCCAGCGCCGCATAGAAATACTCCCTGTCGCCGTCGCGCAGCGTCACCCCCATGCCAAAGCAGATGATGCCATACACTTTCGCGTCAATGCAGTAGTCCAAAATTCCCTCAATATTCTCTCTCGTGTCATTGATAAAAGGAAGAATCGGCGACAGCCAGACAATTGTCGGTATCTGATGCTCCCGGAAGATTTGCAGTGCCCTCACTCGCTCCTTTGTCGTGCACACATTGGGTTCCAGCAGTTTACAAAGTTTTTCGTCGTATGTCGTCAGCGTCATCTGAACGACGCACTTTGCTTTCCTGTGAATGCTCTCCAGCAAATCCAGATCCCGCAGAATCCGGTCCGACTTCGTCTGTATCGCCACGCCATACTCATAGTGATCGATAATTTCCAGACATCTCCTTGTCAGGTTCAATGTCTCCTCACAGTGCATATAGGGATCGCACATCGCCCCTGTCCCAATCATACATTTGCTGCGCCTGGAGCGGAGCGCCCTCTCCAGCAGCTCCGGCGCGTTCTGCTTGACCTCGATATCCTCAAAATCGTGTGTGAAGCCATAGCATGTACTCCTGCTGTCGCAGTAAATACAGCCATGTGTGCACCCTCTGTACAGGTTCATGCCGTTTTTAGCGGACAGAATTCCTTTCGCGTTCACAAAATGCATGTCCAGCCTCCTATTTCTCAACTATTTCCTTATTTTTACACTCCGCCCTGTATTGAACAGGAGTTCTTCCGGTCGCTTTCTTAAATGCCTGAGAGAAATAGGACTGCGAGGAAAAGCCCAGGATCGTCGAAATCTGGGAAATGGAATGCGACGTCGAGCTGAGCAGCGATTTCCCCTCCTCAATCCGCTTCTGGAGAAGATATGTAATGGGCGACACCCCCATATATCTTGTGAAGGCATGCGCCATGTAGTATTTGTTCATATGCGAGAAGGACGCCAGCGTATCGAGTGTAATGTTCTCCGCATAATTGGCGTCCAGATAATTCTTAATCTGGGCACACTCCCTGTTCAGGAGGACATTGCTGCTCTGCACGATGGACAGATTGTTGTTTCGAAGCATGCACAGCAGGATCACTTCCAGCAGGTTCTGGCAGACAGCTTCATAGTTCTCCTCCTTTTTGGTAATCTCTTCCAGCATGATATTCAGATAGGCATACACATAGGAATTCTGCGTATTGTATTTGTACACATCCCCCGACGCAGTCTGCATGAGGATACTGTCCTGCACCGAGGCGATCTTCTCAAACGAGAACGCGAGCCCGTCAATCCCCAGCACAATATATTCAAGGGGCGTCGTGTACAATGATTTCTCGGTGTGCTGCACATGCGGGTTTATAATGACCATATCGTTTTTGCCCACTGAGAACTCCATGCCCTCCGTGATAAACGTGCCGCTGCCGTGCACTACATAAAACAACTCGCTGAACGGGTGCGAGTGCAGAATACTCTGCCAGTCCCCCTCATACTTTGAGGTTGAAACATATAAAAGTTTTACTCCGTCAAAACCAGAAGGTTTATCGTTTTCTATACAGTGTCTGGTGTTTCCCATGGCATCTCCTCCCAGATCGAATGAATCCACATGTATACTCCACATTACAGTTCCTGTCTAAAAATTACTTCTATATAATAGATATACCAGAATTTAGATATTTTGTCCACACACCTCATATCCCAAAAATTTCTAAAATTTCTTTCTTTTCGTGTTTTGTGAATCCAGTACATCCCAGAAAGAGACAAATTTTCTTTTCAAAGAAATTATATCAGCAACGTGTATAGAACACCTTGAATATGCACAAATCTCATATTCATTTTGCACAATACATAAAACAACCTATTTTTCATTTTAAATAAAATTATCTAAAAGCAAGATTTATAAAATTTCCAGCAACAATCAGATTGAATATAAGGAATGCATTCGCTATACTGAAACCATACTTAATAATTACTTATGGCAGCGTTCTATTTCGCCATACCATATGTATCCCCACAGTTTCTCTGTACCTGTTTTGCACCAGGCGCGCAGAATACTCCCGGATACACACCTTAAAAGGGAGGGACTATTTATGAAATCGAAAAAAGTTGTTTCATCGTTACTCGTAGCTGCTATGGCTACATCACTTCTCGCCGGATGCGGCAGTTCAAAGGATACACCGCCAGCAGACACCACCCCGGCAGATAACGCCGCAGCAGACAGCACTGCAGACACGGCTCCGGCGGAGCAGACACCGGCTGAAAACACAGATAGTGCAGACAGCGCACCAACATACGAAGAGCAGACATTAAAAGTAGCCGCTTTTGAGGGCGGATACGGCTCAGATATGTGGTCAGAGGTTGTGGCTGCTTTTGAAGCTTCCCATCCCGGTGTGACTGTGGAGCTTACTGTTGACAAGAAATTGGAGGATGTCATCAGCCCGGCTATGAAAGCAGGTGATTATCCAGATGTAGTACATCTCGCAACCGGACGCGAGGCGGCTCTGACAGAGACTCTGACAAAGGAGAAGGCGCTGCTTCCACTGACAGATGTCCTTGAAATGACAGTTCCCGGCGAAAGCGTAAAGGTAAAGGACAAAATCATTCCCGGTTTCCTTGACACACTGGCTACCAATCCTTACGGAGACGGCGTGACCTACTATGCACCGATGTTCTACAGCCCCTGCGGACTGTTCTACAATGCGGGACTCTTCACCGAAAAGGGATGGGACGTTCCGACGACATGGGAAGAAATGTGGGCGCTCGGCGACAAAGCCGCTGAGGAAGGCATCGCACTGTTCACCTACCCGACAACCGGATATTTCGATGCATTTACATACGCGACACTGTCATCAGCCGGCGGTTCTGATTTCTTCAACAGCTGCATGACTTATGAGGACGGCATCTGGGAGAGCGACAATGCGACGAAAGTATTCGAGCTGATCGGACAGCTTGCACAATATACAGAAGGCACTACCGTTGCCAACGCGAACAATGATAACTTTACAAAGAATCAGCAGCTCATCCTTGACAACAAGGCAATCTTCTGCCCGAACGGCACATGGCTTCCCGGCGAGATGGCTGACGCACCGAGAGCTGATGGTTTTGAGTGGGGATTTATGGCAATTCCTGCAGTAAACGCAGGCGGTTCCGGATGCTCTTTCTGCTGGTTTGAGCAAATGTGGATTCCCGCAGCAGCACAGAATCAGGATATGGCAAAAGAATTTGTAGCATATATGTACTCTGACGAAGCGGCTGCAATTTTTGCAAAATCTACGGCAATCCAGCCAATCACAGGTGTGAGTGATTCTCTCGAAGGCGATAACAAGATGTTCTACAGCATCTATGACAACGGCGCAACTGCTGTTATGGGCGGATTTGCATCGACTGCACCGGTAGAGGGTGTCAACATGCTCGATACACTGTGCGGAACAGTCAACAGTATCGTGAGCGGTGACAAGACTGTTGCTGAATGGCAGGCCGCTGTGGAAGAAGCAAGCGACAAATTGAGAGCAGCAATGGAATAAGGTTTTAGGAGCGCCCCGAAGGTTTCTGCCTTTGGGGTGTTTTTTTCGAAATAAATGGAGGTATGAATGTGAAAAAGAGCAAAGAACGATCTATTTTCATAACCATATGTGTAGCACCGGCAGTCATACTGTTTATTATCTTTATGCTGATCCCCACGTTCAACGTCTTTAAGATGTCACTGTACAAATGGGGCGGCTACTCCAACAACAAAGAATTTGTCGGACTGAACAATTTTAAAATTCTGAGTGAGGACACAAATTTCTTCCGTTCCTTCCAGAATACCGTCCTGCTCATCGTCTGCGTAACGATCGTGACGATGGCGCTCTCCCTGATTTTTGCGGCAATCCTCTCCCGCGAGAAAATCAAAGGGCAGAATTTTTTCCGGATTATATTCTACATCCCGAATATTTTGTCCGTAGTCGTCATATCAGCGATCTTCTCTGCGATCTATGACCCGAACAGCGGACTTCTGAACAGTGTCATTGGCATCTTCAGAAGCAGCGAAAAGACGCCGATCCTGTGGCTTGGCGACCAGAAGCTGGTCATCTACAGCCTGGTGATCGCGATGATCTGGCAGGCGATCGGATACTACATGGTCATGTATATGGCAAGTATGGCAAGCGTGCCGGAAAGCTTGTACGAATCCGCCAATCTGGAGGGCGCGGGCAAAGTACAGCAGTTCTTCTCCATCACACTGCCGCTGATCTGGACCAATGTAAGAACCACCCTGACATTCTTTGTCATCAGTTCGATCAATCTGAGTTTTCTGATTGTCAAAGCTTTGACAAACGGCGGACCCGACGGGGCGACAGAAGTATTTTTGAGCTACATGTACAAACAGGCTTACACCAACTCCTCCTACGGATACGGTATGGCGATCGGTGTTGTCGTGTTCCTGTTCTCCTTCGGACTGTCGGCACTCATCAACTTTGTAACTAGGAGAGAACCGTTGGAATTTTAAAGGAGGGAAATGCAGATGCAGGAAAAGAAAGAACTGAATTTCAGCAAGTTATACAAATTTTTTATCTACGCTGCCCTGCTGGCGCTCGCCATCAGTATCGTGGTGCCGGTCGGCTGGGTGTTTCTGGCATCCATCAAGGAAAATTCCGAATTTTACGGAAATCCGTGGACACTGCCAAAGGGCATCTATTTCCAGAACTTTATCGATGCCTTCGAAAAAGCAAAGATGGGCGAGTACTTTATGAATTCCATCCTTGTGACCGTGCTGGCGCTTTGCATTCTGCTCGTGGTGGCGCTTCCTGCCGCCTACGTGCTTGCCCGCTACCGCTTCTTTGGGAGCAAGGTTATCAACATCCTGTTTATGGGCGGGCTGTTCATCAATGTAAACTATATTGTCGTACCGATTTTTTTGATGTTTGTCGATGCTGACAAATTTTTGAGAAATCACATGGGAAACGGCTTTTTCCTGAACAACCTCTTTGTCGTGGCGCTTGTGTACGCCGCCACTGCCCTTCCGTTTACAATTTATCTGCTCTCTGGATTCTTTGTCACAATACCGAGGGATTATGAAGAGGCTGCTTATATGGACGGAAGCAGTTACTTCCGGACTATGGTCCAGATTATGATGCCGATGGCGCTGCCGAGCATTATCACAGTGATCCTGTTCAACTTTCTGTCGTTCTGGAATGAGTACATCATCTCAATGACACTGCTCACAAAGGACTCCAAAACACTTCCGGTAGGACTGATGCAGCTGATGCAGGCACAAAAGGCAGCCGCAAATTACGGGCAGCTCTACGCCGGTCTTGTCATCGTAATGCTGCCGACTCTGATCCTGTACATTCTGGTTCAGAAGAAACTGACACAGGGCATGAGCCTTGGCGGTCTGAAAGGATAATGAGGGAGGTATGGATATGAAACAACTCATCAGATTACTGTACCTGCTGGTTTTTATTGCCAGCATGGCATTGATTATAACAGGCCAGCGCAATATCGGGCCGGCCGGGCTTCTGACAATGCTTGTCGGTCTCGCCGGAATATTAGTTCTCCTCTATCTTTACAACAAAAAATATCAATAAATTACGAAATTATGAAAAAGGAGGCCGCCAAAATGAATATGGAAAACACTGGCAGACTGACACTGCCGACTGATGTGGACATGGTTGATGAGACACTGCGCCTGAAAAATCTGCTGGGCGCAGATGCCCTGCGCGACTGCGACGGAACGACCATGCCCGAAGAGCTCCTGAACCAAAACGCCAAAATATACGCAACCTACTACACCACCCGCAAAGACAACAGCTGGGCAATGCAGAACCCGGAGGAAATCCAGCAGGAATACCTGATCAGCGAACGCGTCACAGCGCGGGGGGAAAGCCTGCGCATCCAGCTCATGAAAGGATTTCATACCGAACAGCTCAAAGTAAACACACTGGACTCCCCAAAGCGCTGGTGGGAAGTGATCGACCGGACGACCGGCGAAGTGGTTCCGCCTGAGCGCTGGGAATACGACAGCGCATCGGGTGAAGTTGTGATCAAGACCATTCCCTACCACCAGTACACCGTCAGCTTCCTTGCATTTCTGATCTGGGACCCGGTACATATGTATAACTTTATCACAAACGACTGGAAAGATGCGCCCCATCAGCTGACCTACGATGTGCGCCAGCCCAAGACACAGGCCTATGTCAAAGAAAAACTGAAAAAATGGTGTGAGGACAATCCAAATATCGATGTCGTGCGCTTCACCACCTTTTTCCACCAGTTTACCCTGACCTTCGATGACCAGAAACGGGAAAAATATGTGGAATGGTTCGGCTACAGCGCCAGTGTAAGCCCTTATATTCTGGAACAGTTCGAGAAATGGGCAGGCTACCCGTTCCGTCCGGAATACATTGTCGATCAGGGCTACCACAATTCGACCTTCCGCGTGCCGTCCAAAGAATTCCGGGATTTCATCGAGTTTCAGCAGATAGAGGTCTCCCGTCTGGCAAAAGAACTCGTCGACATCGTGCACAGCTACGGCAAGGAGGCAATGATGTTTCTGGGCGATCACTGGATTGGAACCGAACCCTTTGGAAAATATTTTGCAGACATCGGTCTGGACGCTGTCGTCGGCTCGGTCGGAGACGGTGTCACGCTGAGAATGATCTCTGATATCAAAGGGGTAAACTATACTGAAGGACGGCTGCTCCCCTACTTTTTCCCCGATGTCTTCACAGAAGGCGGCGACCCGATCGGCGAGGCACAGGACAACTGGCTGAAAGCGCGCCGGGCCATCCTGCGCTCCCCTCTGGACAGAATCGGATACGGCGGCTATCTGAAACTTGCAGCTGGGTGGCCGGGCTTCATAGACCAGATACAGAAAGTGGTCGATGAGTTCCGCCAGATACACCAGAACATGCAGGGAAGCAAATCGTACACCGCGCCGTTCAAGGTTGGCATTCTGAACTGCTGGGGCGGTATCCGGCGCTGGATGTCAAATCAGGTACACCACGCGCTGTGGTATCGGGAAATCTATTCCTATGTGGGTGTGATCGAATGCCTGAGCGGAATGCCCATCGACGTCGAGTTCATCGACTTTGACCAGGTGCGAAACGGCATCGATTCCGATATCAGGGTGATCATCAATGCCGGCGACGCCTACACATCCTGGAGCGGCGCCGAAAACTGGAAGGACGAAAAAGTCGTATGTGCCATCCGCCGGTTTGTGGACGAGGGCGGCGGATTTATCGGAGTCGGTGAGCCAAGCGCTTACCAGTATCAGGGCCGCTTCTTCCAGCTCAGTGACGTGCTGGGCGTTGACAGGGAGCTGGGCTTCTCCATGAGCACCGACAAGTACAACACCCAAAACCGCGAACACTTCATCCTGGAAGATATTCCCGGTGAGATTGATTTCGGCGAAGGAAAGAGCCGTATCTATGCACAGGGCGAACATTACCAGATTCTGGACATGGACGGAAAATACAGCCGTCTGGTAGTCAATGAATACGGAAACGGCAGAAGCGTTTATTTCACAGGGCTTCCGTACTCGCCCCAGAACTGCCGCATTCTGCTGCGCGCCATTTACTACGCCGCGCACCGGGAAAATGAGATCCGGAAATATTATGTCACAAATGTCGATACGGAACTTGCCGTTTTCGAACAGACCGGAAAAATCGCTGTCATCAACAACTCCAGACAACCGCAGACAACCGATCTGTATGTGTACGGAGCCCTGTTCCGCCAGCTCGAACTTGCCCCGATGGAAATGCAGTGGATCGATTATGAAAACAGCGTGTCCGGCGGGAATGGAGGTTTGTCATGAGTACCGTAAAGCCATCCTGCACCGGCATCGACGAGGCGATCGCGGCCTTTGGGATTGAAACTGCAATCAACGGCAGGCTGATCCAAAAAAATCCCTATGGAAACGGCCATATCAATGACACGTTCCTCCTTCGCTATGAGACGCCGGACAACAGCGAAAAAAAATATATCCTGCAGCGCATGAACCATGACATTTTCAAGAATCCCCCGCTGCTGATGGAAAACATTGTCAATGTCACAAATCATCTGCGCAGCATCATCTGCTCCCGCGGCGGAGACGCAGAGCGGGAAACGTTAAATGTGCTGAAGACAAAGGACGGGAAAAGCTTCTTTCAGGACAGCGGCGGCAATTACTGGAGAGTCTTTCCCTTCATAGAGCGCTCGCTCTGTCTGGAAAAGGCGGAGGGTGCAAAAGATTTTTATGACAGTGCTGTCGCTTTTGGAGGTTTCCAGAAAATGCTGGCAGACTTTCCTGCAGAGACGCTGCACGAGACCATTCCCAATTTCCACAACACGCCCTCCCGCTTTCAGGATTTCAGGCGCGCTGTGGAAAACAGTGACAAAGGGCGCGCTGCTCTCGCCGAAAAGGAGATTGCATTCGCACTTGACAGGGAACAGGAGACATCCGTCCTGACAGACCTGCTAACCAGGGGAGAACTGCCGCTCAGGGTGACGCACAACGACACCAAGCTGAACAACATCCTGTTTGACGCGGACACAGGAAAAGCGCTGTGCATCATTGATCTCGATACCGTTATGCCGGGACTTTCCCTCTATGACTTTGGGGATTCCATCCGTTTCGGCGCGAGTACAGGAGCCGAGGACGAGATCGATCTGGACAAAGTGTCACTGGACTTATCCCTGTTTGAAGCCTTCACAAAAGGTTATCTCGAGGGCTGTGACGGGAGTCTCACCGCAAAGGAGATCGGGATGCTTCCCATGGGCGCAAAGCTGATGACCTACGAGTGCGGCATCCGGTTTCTGGCTGATTTCCTGACAGGGGACACTTATTTCAAAGTCCACCGGGAGAATCACAATCTGGATCGGGCGCGGACACAGTTCAAGCTGGTCGCAGACATGGAAGCCAAGTGGGACAGAATGACAGCGCTTGTCGAAAATTGTACTATACTAATTTAATATTATTCCGATACAGTTCAGCTTTGCTGGACTGTATTTTTTTCAGTTTTCTTTGCTATTTTGCCTGCGAAGTGGTAGTATATTACAGTATACACCACAAAAAGAAATGAGGGTACTCTCTTGAAAACCAAAGACTATCAAAACGGCGTGCGCGACGGAATCGCCGTGGCACTGGGTTACTTTGCCGTATCATTTACATTTGGAATGGCATCTGCTGCCGACGGATTGAGCGTTCTGCAGGCGGTGCTGATCTCACTCACGAACGTGACTTCCGCCGGACAGTTCTCGGGGCTTGCAATTATCGCCGCAGGCGGCACCTACATCGAGATCGCACTGACACAGCTGGTCATCAATCTGCGCTATTGCCTGATGTCCTTCTCCTTAGCACAGAAATTAGACCGCGCTGCACCGCACCGGCACCGCTATCTCATGGCCTACAGCGTGACCGATGAAATCTTTGCTCTGGACGCAAGCCTTGACAGCGCGCTGTCTCCCGCATATCACTATGGCATCACGAGCGCTGCCGTTCCCGGCTGGGTGCTGGGGACACTTGCGGGCGCGGTGTCCGGAAACATTCTTCCCGCCTTTGCAATCAGTGCTCTCGGCGTCGCCATCTACGGAATGTTTCTCGCCATCATCATACCGCCCGCGCGGAAAAACCGTACTGTATTGCTCGTCGTTCTGTCCGCGATGGGAATCAGCTTTTTGTTCTCAGTCCTTCCGGTGCTGAACAAAGTCACATCCGGCTTTGTCATCATCATCACGACGGTAGTGACAGCAGGCATCGCGGCATGGCTGAGACCGATCGAGGAAGCATAACCGTGCTGTAACGTATTTGAAAATACCAAAGGAGAATTTGAAAATGACACACAATATCTATCTCTATATCTTTGTCATGGCCGGCGTGACATACTTAATCCGCATGCTTCCGCTGGCGCTGTCCAAAAAGGAAATCACAAACATTTACATTAAGTCCTTCTTATATTATGTACCCTACGCCTGCCTGGCCGCCATGACCTTTCCGGCAATCCTGTACTCCACCGCAAGCATATACTCTGCACTTGCCGGACTCCTTGTCGCTGTCATCGCTGCCTATAAAGGGAAGCGCCTGCTCACCGTTGCCCTGCTCGCCTGTGCGGCTGTGTTTATCGTGGAGAGAGTCTTGTCTTTATGAGCAGAGACAGCTTTAGAGCTTTAGGCTTGGACACTGCCTTTCATACAGGACGTTTTTTATGCGGCAGTGACCAATCGCTGACCGCCTTTTATCCGCTTGCTGGACAGACGCAGACGCGGCAGAAAGAATATATTGCAGACACTTGCGGAATCCCACTCACATATCTATATATCTAATTTTGTTTTATCAAGTGCAAAAACATCTATTTCATTTTGGGGGATGAAGTGCTATAATAAAGCCATCGACAAATCGGAATATGGAGGATGAAAATATGCAGACAATCATTGTAGTATTAAATCCGGGAAAACTTGAAAATGCTGATATGGATTTGAGATATTCTGTACCAGACCGAATTGAGGAAGTATCGGGTTCTTTGATACAAAGCAACGGATATGACTTTATAGACACAGAGGCTGGAGAGCCCGGCCCGTTAATGGGTATTTGGTTAGAAACTGAAAATGCAAGCGAAAATTGGCATATCGTGAGTGAACTGTTTCGAAGTGAAAAATTTATAGGAAATGATTTATCGCTGTCGGCCCGGATATACATTTCCGAAAATGACACCGATGATTTAGAGAACTGTACGCTTGTTTTTCCTAAGCAATAATTCCCATTTATCAGGAAACGAAACAGAGCGGAAAATCTGAATTTATTAGGAGGAATAAACAATCTCTATAAAAGTTCTTTAGCTTCTGTTACTTTAACGGAGGGAGCAGAACAACTCAAAGAAAGGTTAGGTGCTA
>CAMWTP010000025.1 GCA_947177165.1 uncultured Lachnospiraceae bacterium | reverse complement strand
ATCAGTAAAGAGATACTCCTTCAATCCTCTTTACAACCCTTATATATTAATTATTTATACTCCCCTTAACGAAAAACGACCATTCAATGGTCGTTTTTCATTTTCTTTTTTGCCTCTATAAACATCTTCAAACTATCTTCGCTGCCACCAGCCGCGGACAGCCCTGACCAGAAACCCGGCCAGCAAAAATACAATAATGTATGGTACCAGTATTATAAATATACGGAATGCAAATGACAGAAGCAGGAATATCATAATCAACACAATGCAGGAGATCAGCCAGCCTGGAATTCTACCATGCTTTTCGTCCTCTGTCTCTGCATATTCGCGGTCCATCTCTCTCGCAGAACTGTAATTTGCGTACTTTCCATAATTTGAATTGGTATAATTGCCATTATTCCCGCTCTGACCTTCCCTGCCCGACGCAAACTTGCTGCTCTCCTCAATCGTCTTCGCAAGGAGTCTCGGATCGCCGAGCATCCTGATCACGTCAGACTCATTCCCGCCGCCGGCCGTCTGACTATTGATATATGACCTGTAATAATTCACATTGTCCTGTATCACGTTCTCTGACACTTTTCCATCAAGAGCGTCACGAAATTGCCTCAAAAATTCCTCACAGTTCATAATAACCCCCAACTTATCGCTTATGCCTGGTCCATTCCTCTGCCCATTGTCATCTTCTTCACATACACCGCAGGTTCCTTCTTCATATCAATCATATCACGGAATGCGTGAAGCACCATTCTGTCCTTGTTGCAGGCAGCAGTATTTTTACCGGAATCCCCGATAATGTTGTACCGGTTCATCTGCCAGATATACAGATCCGTAAGTCCATATCCCTCACAGTGTACCTTATCCTTCAGAGAGTGGTGTTCCAGATAAAATACAAGCTCATCCAGAAGCTCCCCGTCAAACACGATCTCCTCCCAGAGTTCATCACACCACTGTCTTGTCTCCCCGGCAATCTCTCCAAGTGCCAGAAGTCCTTCATATGCCTTGATGCGTCTGGCATCATACAATATCCCCGCCATGTCACTGCCCCGCTTTTCATTTGTCGTTATATCTTATCCTACCATACGAGACAAACAAGGTAAATTAACGAAATATAAAATTTTATAATATTTTTGCCACAGAACCGCCCACGATCAATTCGCCGCTCATCACATACTGGCTGATTGGCGTCGCCTTGGGATTCTCAATCAGACTGATCAGCTTCTTCGCCGCAAGACTCCCGATTCCAACCGTATCCTGCCTGTATGTCGTCAGCTGCGGTTCAAGCTGCGATGCCATTGTGATTCCGTCATACCCTGCAATCGAGATGTCCTCTGGTATCCGAAGTCCTTTGTTTTTGATGACATTCATACCGCCTATGGCAGAGAAATCATCGGCATACATGATGCAGGTTGGCGGGTGCTGCTGCTCCAGCATCTGACTGGTGAGGACACCTGCAGTGTAGGAATCCCTGTACTTTCCCCTCCGAAGGAGTTCCTCCCTGACTGCCATATTCTTTTCCTCATGGAAACGATAATACGCAGATAGCCTGTTGGTTGTCACCATGGATTCCTCGCCGTAAATGTATGCAATCTCTCTGTGTTTCTGTGTGTATAAATAAGAAAGAAGTGCCTCCATGCCGGCGATGTTATCCGACATGACAGAGATCCTGCCGTTATATACATAATCCACCGTGACCACCGGAAGCTCGCTCGCCAGCAGCTCCATAACCTCCAGATCACTGTAATCCGCAACCGCGATCAGCACTCCGTCCATGCCCCGGTAGAGCGTGTGCTCGAGATAGGACATTCGATCTTTTTGCGCTTTTGAATTGCTTAAAAAAGTGATATCGTATCCGCCAGTCTCCGCTGTATTTCTGAAATTTTCAAGAATCCCGGAAAAATAGTCATGTGTCAGTCCGCTCCCGGATTCCTCCTTATACAGAACACCAAGGTTGTATGTCCTGCGGGTCTTTAATGCTCTGGCGGAGGAATTCGGATAATAACCGAGCTCCTTTGCGGCGCATCTGACCTTCTCCTTGGTTTCTACGCCTATGTCATTGTGATCGTTCAGAGCCTTGCTGACCGTCGCAACCGACACGCCGCACGCCGCCGCGATATCCTTCATGGAAACCATAGCATTCCTCCTTCACAGGTAACAGATATATGTCATATGCAGAACTGTTCATAATCCTTCATCACTTAAACGTTTTCGAAACATTACCCTGTCCAACCAGAAATTTTAACAACGCAATAGCGCGTAACAGGCAGTCCGCCGCTTCAATTTCTGACTGAATGAAACAATATATAGAATACATCAATTTGGGTATTTGTACAAGCCATTTTAAGGATTTTTCTCATTTCCCAACTGGTAAAAATAATCATACATTTTTCTGCAATTTTTACCTTGCTTTTATGAGAGTCTTGTGGTAGATTTAGCATATAGGATTTACTTAAACGTTTTCGTAACAACATATTACTTTCATGCAGACTGCTTTTGACCGGGTGCTGCATGGTGAAAATTTATTTTTTACAAGGAGAAACGAACTATGAAATTTGGTTACTTTGATGACGCAAACCGCGAATATGTCATTACCACCCCAAAGACTCCCCTTCCATGGATTAACTATCTGGGATGCAAGGAGTTCTTCACACTGATCTCAAATACCTGCGGCGGCTACACCTTCTACAAGGACGCAAAGCTTCTGAGACTTACGCGCTACCGCTACAACGACGTTCCCTATGACACAAACGGCAAATACTTCTATATCAAAGACGGCGACACGATCTGGAATCCGGGCTGGCAGCCGACAAAGACTGAGCTGGACTTCTACGAGTGCCGCCACGGTATCGGCTACAGCCGCTTTACCGCTTCCAAGAACGATGTGCAGGCATCTGTCCTCACATTTGTCCCGATGGACGACAACTGTGAAATTTCACAGGTTAAGATTCAAAACAATTCCGCGGCTGAAAAGACAATCTCCCTATTCTCCTATGTGGAATGGTGTCTGTGGAATGCTGATGATGATTCCCGAAATTTCCAGAGAAATCTGAGCACAGGGGAAGTCGAAGTGGCTGGCTCCACCATCTACCACAAGACCGAGTACCGCGAGCGCAGAAATCACTACGCAATCTATACCGTGAACACTGATGTCGACGGTTTTGACACAATCCGCGACAACTTTATCGGTACATACAACGGCGCTGACAAGCCCGAGGCTGTGCTGGCTGGCAAGTGCACCAACTCGATGGCAAGCGGCTGGTCGCCGATCGCTGCCCACCAGATCGACATCACACTCGCTCCCGGCGAGGAAAAGTCTTACGTGTTCCTCCTCGGCTATCTGGAAAACCCTGCCGCGGAGAAATTTGAGGCTCCGAATGTCGTGAACAAGAAGCCTGCAGACACAATGATCGCAAAATACAACTCCGATGCCGCTGTCGACAGGGCTTTTACGGAATTAAATGAATACTGGAAAGATCTGCTTGGCCGCTATGTCGTGGAGTCCTCCAACGAAAAGGTCAACAGAATGGTCAACATCTGGAACCAGTATCAGTGTATGGTGACATTCAACATGAGCCGCTCTGCTTCCTACTACGAGTCCGGTATCGGACGCGGAATGGGCTTCCGCGATTCCTGCCAGGATCTGCTCGGCTTCGTGCACCTGATTCCCGACCGCGCGCGGGAGCGCATTATCGATATCGCCTCCACACAGTTCCAGGACGGAAGCGCTTATCACCAGTACCAGCCGCTCACCAAGAAAGGGAACTCCGATATCGGAAGCGGTTTCAACGACGATCCGCTGTGGCTGATTGCCGGAACCAGCGCATACATTCGAGAGACAGGCGACTTGTCTATCCTGAAGGAAATGGTTCCTTACGACAATGACATGAGCGCTGCCACGACATTGATGGAGCACTTAAAGCGCTCATTTGACTATACCGTAAATCACAAAGGCCCTCACAATCTGCCGCTCATCGGACGCGCCGACTGGAACGACTGTTTAAACCTCAACTGCTTCTCTGAGCATCCGGGCGAATCCTTCCAGACCTTCGGACCGAGCGAAGGCCCTGTTGCCGAGTCTGTATTTATCGCCGGCATGTTTGTCAAATACGGTGAGGAGTACGCACAGCTCGCAGAGCTGCTCGGCGACGATGCCGAGGCAAAGCGCGCCCGGGACGAAGTTGCGGTTATGTACGACGCAGTCCTGGAGGACGGCTGGGACGGCGAATGGTTTGTGAGGGCATACGATGCTTACAGCAACAAGGTTGGTTCCAGGGAGTGCGAGGAAGGACAGATCTATATCGAGCCGCAGGGCTTCTGTGTGCTCGCCGGCATCGGTGTAAAGGAGGGCATGGCAGAGAAGGCGCTGAACTCTGTAAAGGAAAGACTTGACACAAAGTATGGTGTGATGATTTTACAGCCTGCCTACACAAAGTACCATGTCGAGCTCGGCGAAATCTCCTCCTATCCGCCCGGATACAAGGAGAATGCGGGTATCTTCTGCCACAACAACCCTTGGGTTTCCATCGCGGAGACCGTCATCGGACGCGGCGACAGGGCGTTTGAGATCTATCAGAAAACCTGTCCGGCTTATGTGGAGGATATCAGCGAGATCCACAGGACAGAGCCTTATGTGTACTCTCAGATGGTCGCAGGGCGCGACGCGAAGTATCACGGCGAGGCGAAAAACAGCTGGCTCACCGGTACTGCCGCATGGACTTTCACAAATATCTCACAGTATATACTCGGCGTGTACCCGACGCACAAGGGACTTCGCGTTGATCCGTGTGTGCCGACAGGATTTGGGGATTTTAAGCTTACAAGACGCTTCCGCGATGTGGTGTACCACATCACCGTCAAGAATCCTGACAACGTCCAGAAGGGTGTCGCTTCGATGACAGTCGACGGTGTCTCAATTGACGGGTGCGTGATTCCGTTTGAGACTGGAAAGTCTGATGTGAATGTTGAGATTGTTATGGGATAGCGCTTATACATAATAAAATCTTTGTACAAAAGAAAAAGGAAAGCCAGAAAGGATTTTACCATCACTCTCTGGCTTTCTCTTTTGGTCTTTGTCCTATTTCTATCCTCTGTCCGAAGCACCCGCACTGATGTCTGTGTACATGTCAAGCAGCCCCACAGTCTCTGTGGCCGGTCTGCCATAGCTGTTGCAGCATTTGTGTGATACCGACTTCGCTTCCTTTGCATTGTCATCAAAGATCACGCTCATCCGCGCGGCCCCGTGCTCCAGCTCGCTGTCCAGATGCCGCAATATCTCATCAATCATTTTTGTATCATTGTCCATAATGCCACCCTGTCCTTTTTTACATATGTATCATTGGAGACAATTATTGCTTATTTAGAAATTCACCCAGCTTTTTATCCTCCGTGCTGATATGCGAAACCAGGACACTGATATGCTTGTTCAGATTTCCCAGTTCCACAATCGTCGGACCGGATACTGATATCCGGGATGTGATCTCTTTGAGTGTCCGCTTATAATTTTCGTGAAATGTCCTGTGTGCTGTTATGCCGGGATAGCCGCTCTGTCTCTGCAGCTGCTCCTCATGTGCAAAATGTTTGTCCACGTAATTATTCAGGAACTGTATCGTTTCGTCCATGGAAGTCCGCCCCTTGCCCGCACTGCAGGCATCCAGCAATTTGTTCACCGCCTGAAACAGTTCGCGGTGTTCTTTGTCTATGACCGCATTTCCTGTCTCCAGTTTCTTTGTAAACTCATATCTGCTCACTGACATCCACCCCCATTTCCATTCTCATACGTATCCGCAATCTTCATCATTCCGTTTCCCCTTTCCCCATGGAGCAGAGCGGTCATATTATGGCTCAGAACAAATTCCTCTGCACTGGACTGGTCTTGCCATGCGCGCCCAACTCCATTTCCGATATATAACGATAATATCGTATCACAAACACATACAGAATTCAAGATAGTATGAAATTAGAAAAAGGATAGCATTTCCTTACTGGATAAACATATTCGAATACCCCATCAGGCTCTCATCGACTTCGCGCGCGCACTCGCGGCCCTGCCGGATTGCCTTGACGACAAGTGACTGCCCGGTGTGCATGTCGCCCGCGACGAAGATATTGTCCGCACTGGTCTTGAATCTGCCCGGTTCCGTCTTTACGTTGGTGCGCGCATCCAGCTCCAGCCTGAACGCGTCCGTGACATATTTCTGGCTGCCGAGGAAACCTGCCGCGATCAGCACAAGCTGCGCCTCCAGAACCTGCTCGCTCCCCTCAACTTCCTTCATGATCATTCTGCCGCTCTCAGCATCTTTTTCCCATGTTAATTTCACAATCTTCACACCGCAGAGACTGCCGCTCTTGTCCTTGATAAACTCCTTGACGGTGGACTCATAGATGCGGGGATCATGCCCAAACAGCGCAATCGCCTCCTCCTGGCCGTAATCGGTCTTGCAGATTTTCGGCCACTCCGGCCACGGGTTGTTCTCTGCTCTTGTGTCCGGGGCTTTGGGCATCATCTCAATCTGCGTCACTGACTTTGCGCCAAGCCGGATTGATGTTCCTACACAGTCATTTCCAGTGTCGCCGCCGCCAATGATGACCACGTCTTTCCCCTTTGCAGACACATAAGCGTTGTCCGCAAGGTTGGAATCCAGAAGGCTCTTGGTCACACCTTTTAAGAAATCGACAGCGAAGTAAATCCCTTTTGCATCTCTTCCCGGCGCATTGATGTCTCTCGGGTTGGAGGCTCCGCATGCAAACACAATCCGGTCAAAGCCTTCCACAAGCTTCTTTGACTTGACATCCCTGCCAATATCGGTGTTTGTGAAAAATTTGACACCCTCCTCCTCCATAATCCTGATCTTGCGGTCGATGATGTGCTTCTCGAGCTTCATGTTCGGAATCCCGTACATCAGCAGACCGCCGAGACGGTCGCTCCGCTCAAAGACGGTGACATTGTGTCCTCTTTTATTCAGCTGGTCAGCCACGGCAAGACCAGCGGGGCCGCTTCCGATTACCGCGACGGTCTTGTTCGTGCGCACCCTGGGAGGCTTTGCGTCGGCAAGCCCTGTCCTGTATGCATTCTCGATAATGGCATACTCGTTTTCCTTCGTCGCCACCGCATCGCCGTCCAGACCACAGGTACAGGCGTTCTCACAGAGCGCAGGACACACTCTGGAAGTAAACTCCGGGAAATTATTTGTCTTTTTCAGCCTGTTGTAAGCGCGCTCCCAGTTGCCTGTGTACACCAGGTCATTCCACTCCGGCACGAGATTGTGCAGCGGACAGCCGGAGGTCATTCCGGCGATCGTCATTCCCGACTGACAGAACGGCACACCGCACTCCATACACCTCGCGCCCTGCTTCTGCTGCTCCTCCACAGGAAGATGCTCATGGAATTCGTTAAAGTGTCTGATTCGTTCCCCGGGCGTTTCCGCCGTGGAAGTTTTTCTCTCATAATCTAAAAATCCTGTTGGTTTTCCCATCTTCTATAACCCATATTCCTTTCTATATTATGAAGATCATCTGCCGGACATTTTCCTATAAATATAGGCAAATGCGGCAGATGCTCAAGCCTATACCGTACGCGTATTGGCGTAAAACGCCTCAATCTGTGCCTGCTCTGCGCTGAGTCCTTTCTCTTCCATCTGCACGATGGTCTTGAGCATTCTCTCGTAATCGTAAGGGATGATCTTCTTAAATTTCGGCAGATACTCCCCAAAATTATCCAGGATTTTCCTGCCTTTCACGGAATTAGTGCTCGTCACGTGTTCCTGAATCATCTCTTTGAGCTCAAGCACATCATATTTGTTGGTAATCTCGCTCATGGAGATCATTTCCTTGTTGACCCTCATGTACAGGTCGTTTTCCTCATCGAGGACATATGCGATACCGCCGCTCATGCCGGCTGCAAAATTCTTGCCTGTGCCGCCGAGCACGACGACGCGCCCGCCTGTCATGTACTCACATCCGTGGTCGCCCACGCCCTCGACCACTGCCACTGCACCTGAATTTCTGACGCAGAAACGCTCACCTGCGACACCGTTGATAAAGGCCTTACCGCTCGTAGCGCCGTACAGCGCCACATTTCCGACAATGATGTTCTCATCCTGCTGGAAGCTGCTTCCCTTCGGCGGATATACAATCAGTTTGCCGCCGGATAAGCCCTTGCCAAAATAATCATTTGAATCGCCGGCCAGCTCCAGTGTGAGGCCTTTGGGGATAAATGCCCCAAAGCTCTGCCCGCCTGCGCCGTTGCAGCGCACGCGGAACGTGTCATCCTCCAGCGTGTCGTGATACCGTTTTGTGATCTCGGAGCCAAAAATCGTGCCAAACGAACGGTCCGTGTTGGTGACATCCACCTCGATACTCTTTTTCCTGCCCGCTTCCAGCGCGCCGCCAAGCTGCTTCAACAGCACTTTTTCGTCCAATGTCTTTTCCAGCTCAAAGTCATACACCTGCTTCGGGTCAAAGACAGCTTTTTCCTTCTGATAGGGATTATTCAATATCAGACTCAGGTCGAGCTTCACTGTCCCCTTTGGAAGTTCGTCCTTCATCTTTAGCAGGTCTGTGCGCCCAACCAGATCGTCAACAGTCCGAACACCCAGCTTTGCCATGTACTCGCGGAGCTCCTGCGCGATAAACCGCATGAAGTTCACGACGTACTCCGGTTTGCCCTTAAAGCGCTTTCTGAGCTCTGGATTCTGTGTCGCGACACCTACCGGGCAGGTGTCAAGATTACATACACGCATCATCACACAGCCCATCGTCACAAGCGGAGCTGTCGCAAAGCCAAACTCCTCCGCGCCGAGAATCGCGGCGATGACAACGTCGCGCCCTGTCATCAGCTTGCCGTCCGTCTCGATGCGGACTTTATTTCTCAGACCATTCTGTATCAAAGTCTGATGCGTCTCCGCAAGTCCAAGTTCCCACGGAAGCCCGGCATTGTGAATCGAACTCTTAGGCGCTGCACCTGTACCGCCGTCATAACCGGAAATCAAGACCACCTGCGCGCCCGCTTTCGCAACGCCCGCAGCGACCGTGCCGACACCGGCCTCCGAGACAAGCTTGACACTGATCCGCGCATCTTTATTGGAATTTTTCAGGTCATAAATCAACTGTGCCAAATCTTCGATCGAGTATATATCATGATGAGGCGGCGGTGAGATCAGACCAACGCCGGGTGTGGAATGTCTCGTCTTTGCCACCCATGGATAAACCTTTCCAGCCGGCAGATGTCCGCCCTCGCCGGGCTTTGCGCCCTGCGCCATCTTGATCTGGATTTCCTGTGCGCTCACCAGATACCTGCTGGTGACACCAAAACGGCCACTCGCGACCTGCTTGATTGCCGAGCAGCGGTTGAGCCCGTCCGAACCGATTACCATGCGCTCCAAATCCTCGCCGCCCTCGCCGGAGTTTGATTTTCCGTGAAGCTGGTTCATCGCAATCGCAAGCGTCTCGTGCGCCTCCTTTGAAATCGAACCGTAGGACATCGCACCAGTCTTGAAGCGGGTGACAATGCTGTCCACGCTCTCAACCTCGTCAATCGGAATGCTCTTTTTCGGATAATTAAAATCCATCAGCCCTCTGATGTTGCGAACGCTGTTCTCATCGTTGATCATATCCGAGTACTGCTGAAACATCTCATAGTCGCCCCTCTGGGTGGACTGCTGCAGCATATGAATTGTAGCCGGATTGTATAAGTGCTCCTCCGCGCCGCCTCTCGACTTGTGCTGTCCAGGGCTGTCAAGCGTCAAATCGGTCGCAAGTCCGAGCGGGTCAAATGCAAGGGAGTGCAGATCGTCCACTTCCTTTGCGATATCCTGCAGTGTGATGCCGCCCACTCTGCAGACGGTGTTTGTAAAATATTTATTTACCACGTCCGCATCGATACCGATCGCCTCAAAAATCTGGGAACCCTGATAGGACTGAATCGTCGAAATCCCCATCTTTGACGCAATCTTGACGATGCCGTGAAGAATCGCAGCGTTGTAATCGTCCACTGCCGCGTGATAGTCTTTATCCAGCATACCGTTGTCGATCAATTCTTTGACAGACTCCTGCGCCAGATACGGGTTCACCGCACAGGCACCGTAGCCGATCAATGCCGCAAAATCATGTACTTCCCTCGGCTCTGCCGATTCGATAATCAGCGCCACACTGGTTCTCTTTTTCGTGCGGATCAAATGTTTCTGCATCGCTGACACTGCGAGCAGCGAGGGGATTGCCACATGGTTCTCATCCACGCCGCGGTCTGAGAGGATCATGATATTGACACCCTCGCGGTAGGCGCGGTCAGCCTCCACATACAGGCGGTCAATCGCGCGCTCAAGGCTGGTATTCTTGTAATAGATAATCGGGATGACTTCAACTTTGAAGCCCTCACGTTTCATGTTCTTGATTTTCAGCAGGTCTGTTATCGTGAGAATCGGGTTGTTGACCTTCAGCACATTGCAGTTCTTCTCCGTGTCGTGCAAAAGGTTTCCGTCTTTTCCAATATATACAGTCGTCGATGTGACAACCTCCTCGCGTATCGCGTCAATCGGCGGGTTTGTCACCTGTGCAAACTGTTGTTTGAAATAGTGTGACAGCTGGTGATG
Source organism: uncultured Lachnospiraceae bacterium (assembly GCA_947177165.1). GTDB lineage: Bacteria > Bacillota > Clostridia > Lachnospirales > Lachnospiraceae > COE1. The sequence goes on along the minus strand of CAMWTP010000025.1, from coordinate 65,034 downwards.
CGTCTTGGACAACACGGGAATCGGTGTGTCGACACCCATCGCGCCGATACTCTCGCCGCCGTTTTTCGCCATCGGCAGGATACTGGTCTGAAGCTCATCGTATGTATAGCCAAATGCCTTCTGCATGCGCTGCCGCTCCTCGTCGGAGAACTCCGGCACACGCACGTTTGGTATCTTCAATTCACTTAATGTGACAAGGTTGGAATCAATCCACGCTCCGTAGGGATGACTTTTCGCAAACTTTTCTTTGAGTGTGTCATCATCGACGACCTCGCCTTTTACCGTGTCCACCAGAAGCATTTTTCCTGGACGCAGTCTGTCCTTTCGTACAATCTTTGACGCATCGATCGGGAGCACGCCGACCTCTGACGACAATATCAACTGGTCGTCGGATGTGATGTAGTAGCGCGACGGCCTGAGCCCGTTTCTGTCGAGAACAGCTCCCATGATATCTCCGTCCGAGAACAAAATGGACGCCGGACCATCCCACGGCTCCATCATCGTCGCATAATACTGGTAAAAATCCTTCTTGGACTGTGACATTGTCTTGTTGTTTGCCCACGGCTCCGGTATCGTGATCATGACCGCAAGCGGCAGCTCCATACCGCTCATCACCAGAAATTCCAGCGTGTTGTCGAGCATCGCGGAGTCGGAGCCCTGCGCGTTGACAACCGGCAGCACCTTGTGGAACTCATGGCTCAGGAACTCGGATTCCATATTTTCCTCGCGGGCAAGCATCTTGTCAACATTGCCGCGGATCGTGTTGATCTCGCCGTTATGTACGATAAAGCGGTTTGGGTGCGCCCGCTCCCAGCTCGGGTTTGTGTTTGTTGAGAAACGGGAGTGTACGATCGCGATCGCAGACACATAGTCGCTGCTCTGCAAATCTCTGAAAAATGTCCGAAGCTGTGTGACGAGAAACATTCCTTTATACACAATCGTCCTGCTGCTGAGGGACACTACATACGTATTGTCAGAGCTCTGCTCAAACACGCGCCTCGCAATGTAGAGCTTCCTGTCAAATGCGAGCCCTTTTTCCACATTGGATGGTTTCTTCACGAATGCCTGCATGATATTGGGCATACACTCCACGGCCTTGTGTCCGAGAACTGCCGGCACGCATGGCACTTCACGCCACCCTAAAAATTCAAGTCCTTCCTTCTCAACGATGATCTCAAACATCTTCTTTGCCTGATTTCTCTTGAGCTCATCCTGCGGGAAGAAAAACATTCCGACGCCGTACTCCCGCTCTCCGCCAAGCGCAATTCCAAGCGGCTTTGTAGCTTTGACAAAAAAGTCATGGCAGATCTGGACTAAGATACCGACGCCGTCACCCGTCTTTCCCTCTGCGTCCTTGCCGGCTCTGTGCTCCAGATTCTCCACGATTTTCAAGGCATTCTCGACGGTCTCGCGCGTCTTTGCGCCTTTGATATTGACAACCGCACCGATTCCGCAGTTGTCATGTTCAAACTCTGCTCTGTGAAGCGGTGCTTCTGGGACATTCATCTTTGCATCAAACATCTTATCTCTCCTTTTTCCAAATTGCGCAGGGGAAGACTTTTCCCTACGCGCGCAAAAAAGCAACCAAAAAACAGCTGTTAACCGCCTTTGGTTGCTCAAAAATTCTATATTGTGTTACGTTTTCCATATTATATGAGATTTTTCTTGATTTGTAAAGCCCTTCATCCTAATTTTCCAAAAAAAGTTTTGATATACTACATTGGCATGTGCGTTTTGGCGCACTTAGACAGCATTTTTTTATGAAATCCGGCTCAAGAATTATTGTCAATTCTATCCTGCAATAGTATACTAATGATAGAAGCCATGCAGAAAGCTGTGGAAATGCAGGCTTTACATAATAACTATATCATTTATTAAGGGGTGATTGATATGCATGTATTTCAACCGATTCCAGTTGACACACTGGAATTCAATCCGTTTGAATCCTTTGGAAAGGACTGGGCTCTTGTGTCAGCCGGTTCCAAAAAGAAAAAAAATACGATGACAGTCAGCTGGGGCGGTGTCGGCGTTCTCTGGGGAAAGAATGTCGCTTTCATCTTCGTCCGCGACTCGCGGTACACCAAAGAATTCCTTGATGCTGGGGAATTTTTTTCCATTTCCTTTATGAGAAAAGAATACAGGGAGGCACTCAACTACTGCGGTTCCCATTCCGGGCGCGACACAGACAAAGTTGCCGAGGCAGGTCTCACATGGAATTACAAGCTCTCTATTCCATTTATCGATGAGGGCAGTTTTGTCCTTCTGTGCCATAAGCTCTCTGCCACAAAACTGACAAAGGATTCCTTCCTGTCACCGGAAATTTCGAAATGGTACACTGACGGGGATATGCACACCATGTATATCGCCGAGATCATTGATTTGATGGCGAGATAATCAAAACGCAGGCTGTCTGGCCTGCGTTTTTTCAGGAAATGTACATCGTTCCCTATTTCCCCTGCTCCTTGTCTTCCCGGTCATCCACAACTGCCTTTGTTGTCAGGGGCTCCCCGTTTTTCTCCCTGTGGTTCCTTGCTGCCTGAAGCTTCTCTGCCGCCGCGCCTTTTACAAAATCCCGCCCTGTATCCTGCGCATCATCTTTTTCTGTATGCGCCGCGGTATTTTTCTTTCCATAGCCCGACAATGCCTTTAACCGCAGATCCATGGCAGATTTATAATCGTAAATCTTTAGGTGCCTGGCAATCTCCCTGTTCTCGGCAAGCTCTTTGGACTCATCCATGAAAATATTGTACACCTCCGCACGTTCTTTCAGGGAAAATTCCTTATTGTCAAAAACCTGCATGGTTCTCTCATAGCTTTCATCGAGCATCCTGCTATACTCTTTTTCCTGCATCGTCTCTGTGAGCCGCTGTTTTTCAATCTCATCAATATTATCTTTATTGCCCGCATCGTAATTCATAATCTTCTGATGCTCCGCCGCTTTCTCCTCACCAGAAACCACATTGTCCCCTGCCGTACCAGACATGCTCCCGCCAGAAGCCTCCTTGTACTCCGGCGCTCGCGCAGCGTTTTCCTGATCCATCCCTTCCAGACTTTTCGCAATCATATCCGCCTCAGCAGCCTTGTTTGCCACCTCATCTGCATTCTGTGCGGCCTCCGCCTCCTGCTGTGCGGCTTCCGCCGCCTGAGTCTCATCTTCCGCCGCCTGCCGCAGATCCTTTAATGCCTGCTGCTTCATAAGAAAATGTTTCTTTAATTCTTCCAGAACCTTCTCATCGTCGTCCGACAGGCGCAAATTCTGCATTTCATTGTAATGCGCCTTGATCCTTTTGGGCAGCTCTCCGTTCAGGCGTTCCTGCTCATCTTTGCTCAATTCCTCGCCATTTAGGGCAGCATCTATCAGCTGTTGAAAAGACTTTTCAGCCTTATGCTCTTCTCCTAATTGCGCTTTTCCTTCTTCCATTGCAGCAATATTGACATACTCCCTTGCCTTTTTGCTGCCCTCAGAAGAAATATTCAGTGTTGCCGCATCCTGCTGCAGGCCATAGTCCGCCAGTTTCAATACACCTTTTTTTACTTTGCATGGCTCCGTGCAGTTCACCTGAAAGTGTTCAAATGGCATTTTTACTTTTATCATTTTATATTCCCCCTTGATATAGTGACATACTTTTACTCTCTACTCCTTTGTCATTTTACTTTTTTTGTAAATACCTTTATTGTTAAAATTTTACATTGCATTCTCTGATTGCCCAGAACACCGCAACCGACAGTGCTGCAGCCACCACTCCCCACACAGGCGTGGTCAGAACTGCTGTCCATGCCGCAGTCTGCGACATCAAAAACACAAAAATATTGGCGGACATATGCATCAGCACAGGTGCCGCGAAACAGCCAGAATATTCATAACAGAGCGCCAGGAGAACTCCCATCGCCGTGCCGTACAGAAACTGCGGCAGATTCGCATGAAACACACCGAACAGCAGTGCAGAAAACACAACCGCCTTCGCTGCGCTGTAAAACTTCTTAACCCTGCTGTAGATCACGCCGCGAAATACCATCTCCTCCACTGCGGGAGAGATGATTCCGTATAGCACAAGCCCAAGACCTATCGGAACCGAGTACTGGATTACCTCCACTGTCTCATATTTTTCGGAATCAAGCACTGGATTTCCAGCTCCCGACAACATTTCCGCCAAAAGCTTGAACCATATGTTCAGCGCCAGCGATGCAGCGACGCCAAGCAGGACGCACAATGCCAGTCCTGTCATCCTGTGTGCTGTCACTTTTCCCAGAAACTCTGTTTTCATGAAATCCATAAACTGTCCGGGTACACTTTTATCAATATCGATCTCTCCGTCCGTGCTCGTCTCAATCAAAAAGTCATTGAGCAGAAAACACACTGCAATCAGACTTGCCACACCGTTTACAACTGCGCTGAGCTGGTGCGCATGATTCTCCACCCACGCTCCCATCCCTGCTATGGGAAGCGACGGGACTGCAATTGCCAGAACAAGCATCGCCGCCGTCTTCACCAGCATATAAAGCACAAATGGTCTTGCGATATATGCCAGCTTCTGCAGGAGTGTTGTCCGCTTCGGCGTGATTTTCGCCTGCCGTCCTGATTTTTTTGTCCTGTTATCTAACCCACCCATTTATTTCCGCCTTTCCTGTTCCTTTTAGGAGCTGTAGGAAAATATCCTGGCAAGATGCGTCAGTTATTTTTCTACAGCTCCTTATTCACCGCATCAATAATTCCGACAGCGCATTGACTGTGTCGACGATAAAATCCGCTCCCGCCTGCTCCAGCTCTCCCTCCGGCGCGTAGCCAAAGGACACCCCGACCGAAGTAAGCCCATGCTCTTTCGCTCCTTCGATGTCAAATCTGCGGTCGCCCACCATCGCGACAGCCGCCTTTTTCTCCGCGGATGTCATTCCGGCAGGAAGCATCTGCCGCAGGGCTTCCTCTACTACTTCTTCCTTCCTGCTGCGCGTTCCGTCCAGATTACTTCCTACAATAACATCAAAGTATGTCCTGATAGCAAAATAGTCAAGAATCCGCTCCACAAACGGTGTCGGCTTGCTCGACGCGATTGAAAGCTTCTTCCCGCCCGCCTTCAGCGCCGCAAGCATATCAGCGACTCCCGGATAGATCTCATTCTCATAGATTCCCTGATCCTGAAACCGCTCGCGGTACCTGGCGACCGCCGTCGCAGTCAGCTCCTCATCCAGACCATAAAATTCCCGGAAACTGTCTGCCAGCGGCGGTCCGATAAAAGGCTCAAGCTTATCAAGCGATGGCTCCTCTATGCCGAGCGCCCGCAGCGCATACTGCACCGAGCTTGTGATCCCAAGCTTCGGATCTGTCAGCGTGCCGTCCAGATCAAATAAGATATATTGAAACATATGCCCTCCTTATTCCATACCTTCAAACAATTTTCACTACACCGTTACACTTTCCAAATTTCATACTGGTGGGACAGTAATCTCCTCCTGCAGATAAAATGAATACAGATACCGCTCCTTCACTTTCTTTCCAGTAATCTGCTCAAGTGCCATCTGGTAATAGTCCAGCTGCGTCCTGTAGCGTTTGACCAGCTCCTCCCTACAGCTTACCTTATCGGTCTTGTAGTCCGCAAGCACAATCTCACCATCTTCGTAAAAAAACACATCGATGACGCCCTGTATCAATACTGTCTCTGTCGGCGGGAAGCTCGGCTTTAATCTGTCCGCACTGATTCCAAGTACAAAGGGTTGTTCCTTGAAGAGCTCATTATGCTGGTTTGCCGCAATCATCCGCTGTGACAGATTCGATTGGAAAAAGCATATCATTTTATTCATGCTGACACACGCAAGCTCCTCCCTGGTGACAGTTCCCTCCGCAATCCACTGTTCCCGCTCGCCTTTTAGCGCTGCATACAAACGTTTTCTTGTCTTTTCGTCTTCCGCTCTATCCGTCCGGAGCGTCTCAGAGAAGGACAGCAGTTCCATAATCTTATGCACTGCTGTACCGTACTGTATTCCTGACTGCGCCTTTGTTATTTGTCCCACAGTCCGGGAAACCACACCAGAATCTGATTCTATGTGCAAAGTATCTGACACATCTGTCATTTTTCTTGATTTCGACTTTTCTGACACATCTGTCATTTTCTCCGTCTCCGACATTTCTGACACATCTGTCATATCTATCAACATTTCCCTTGCAAAACTGGGTATGTAGCTCTCCTCTGGCATCACAATCAATTCCTCAGACTCCGCAAATGCCTCCTCGTAGGATGCCTTTTTCAGCTCCGACACTGTCGTCTTTACAGTGAGTCCTTCCAGATCCCTGTGTGGGTACAGGAAGTGCAGCTTTTCGGACAGCTTCGCTTTCAACTCTCTATCCGGATCATTATTCAGCGCTTGACCAGCAGCAGCTTCATCCGCAATTTCCTGATTTTCCGTATCCGCAGCCGTCATCCCTGCATTCAAAGGCGCTGACATTGCTGCAAGCTCCTCCTCCAAAATGATCATCCTGCCATGCTCGTGAACCTGCATTCTCAGCTTTTCCTCCATGCTCTCCGCCTCCCGATACAGTTCTATTCCAATCGGGATATCCATGTAGGGAAGCTGATGCTTCGCGAATGAAAAGCCTCTCTCCTCCAATGCCTCCCGCATACACGGGTGGCGTATCAGCGCTGCCAATATCATATCCATATAGGAGACAGCTCCCATCATCACAGAATATGGAAGTTTTTCAGACGACTCCATCGTCAGGTACACATTGTTTGCAAGCTTCTTGTCAAAATCACTGATAAAACCCGTGAGAATGAGCTTCTCCTTCGCCCTTGTGAGCGCCACATAGAGCACACGCAAATCTTCGCCGCGCGTGTCCTCCTTCATGCGCTGCGCCACCACATTCTTGCGCATGGTCTTGCGTTTCAGACGAAGTTCCGGGTCAATATAATCCACGCCGATGCCCAGTTCCACGTCCATCAGAATGCTCTGCCGCATATCCATCTGGTTAAACTGTTTGGACAGCCCGCAGACAAAGCAGATCGGAAATTCCAATCCCTTACTTTTATGAATCGTCATGATGCGCACGACGTCCGCATTTTCGTCAAGGATATTCGCCTCCCCAAAGTCAACCTCCTGCTCCTGTATCGTCTCCAGATAGCGGATAAAGTGAAACAGTCCGTAAAAGCTGGTATTCTGAAACGCACCCGCCTTCTCGAGCAGCAGTTCGATATTGGCAATCCGCTGGTCGCCCCCCGGCATGGAACCTACATAAGCATCATACGAAGTGTCCGCGATCAACTGCTGCAAAAGCTCCTTGATCGGTGTGTATGCAACTTTCTGACGATACTCTGTGACCGCCGCAAGAAAGCGCTCCAGCTTTGTGCGGCTTACAATACATTCCTGACTGAGTTCCAGCGCCCTGTCAGCGCCATGCGCATCCAGACCGTATACGGTATCATAATATAACTTTATCTGCTCGTATAAAAACAGTTTTTTTTGTGCCTGTCCCTCGTGAAAATCCCTCGCATAGCATCTGATATTGGTAATCTCCTCCTCCGAAAGGTCAAAATACGGCAGTTTCAACACACCAAAAAGCGGCACATCCTGCAGCGGATTGTCAAGCACGCGCAGAAAATTGACAATCCCCTGTATCTCAAGCGTCTCAAAATACCCTGCCTTGCTGGTGACATGCACCGGAATCCCCCGCTCGGACAAAATTCTCCTGAAGTCCTCGTCCCATCCTGCAGTCGCCCGGAACAGGAGCACGATATCCGAGTACCTCGCTGGTCTGCTCTCGCCTGATGCAGCGTCTGTAACCGGAAACCTCCCCACCAGCTGTCTGATGCGCTCCGCGACCATCACCGCCTCAATCTCCTTCTCAGAATACTTTGTCCCGCCCTGGTCTACATCATCATTTTCTCCGTCATTCTGTGTCAGAAGCGAATCCGGCCCTGCAATCAGCAGCTCTGTCCGGTAAATGTCGTTCCCGCCCTGTTGCTCCGGCTCTGGATAAGAAGCGCCCACATACAGCGCCGCCCTGTCATCATACTCGACATTTCCGACTTTCGCCGTCATCAGCTGACTGCATATAAAGTTCGTCGAATCCGTCACTTCCCTGCGGCTTCTGAAATTCATACTCAGATCGATCCTGATATTTCGGTTGGCATTGTCATTTTGAATGGCATTCTCATCATTTATGACATATGTGTCATATTTCTCCATAAAGATCTCCGGCCTTGCCAGACGAAACTTGTAGATACTCTGCTTGACATCGCCCACCATAAACCGGTTGAAGCGCCCCTTGTCCTCACCGGATATACATTTTAACAGCAGCTCCTGCACCTCGTTGGAATCCTGGTACTCGTCGATCATAATCTCCTCAAAGTAGTCCTGCAGCTCCAACGCTGTGTTTGACGGCGCAATCTTGCCGTCCTCATCTCTTTTTAATAAAATCTGCAGCGCAAAATGCTCCATGTCAGAGAAATCGATCACGTTCTTGTCGCGCTTTGACTGGTCAAGCATTTTTTTGAACGAGAGCGTAAGCGACACAAGCTCCTCCACCGCCTCCTGACAGGCCGCCATATCGCTCAAGGTATCCTCCACAGATATCTGAAACAGGAACTTTTTGAGATCCGCGATATTCTTCTTCACCTCGTCACGTATCGCCTTCACCATCTCCCGCAGAACGGGGTCTACTCCATCCGCCTTCTTTGCGGAAAGTCTGGCAAAGGAGGAATAGGTAAACAAATCATACAATTCATGATAGTCCACAGCGCTCCGGAGCCTCTCAATCAACTCGATATCTGCCGTGAGGTTCTCCACATACTGTATCGGTCCGCCCACACCGCCTGCAATTTCGAGCGCCTGATACAGTCTGTCCCTGCACTCCTGCAAAATTGTGCGGATATAGGCGAGCGCACACTGAAACCACTTTTTATCAGAAAGCGCGCCATCATCGCCGATCCTGTAATCTTCCAGACGCTCTGTCAGCCACTGCTCCGGAAACGGATAACTCATAGAAAAATGATATAGTCTGAGAATCGCCTCCTCAATCTTCTTCTCATTGGTCCCGGTGCTGTAACATTCGATAAAGTGCAGAAAACGCTCTGTCGGCTCTGTGTGCGACTCCTCCAGAAGCCTGCCCATCACGTCCGCCTCAAGCATCTTCACCTCACTCTCATCCGCCACGCGAAACGCCGGGTCAAGACCGATCTCATTGAAATTGTTGCGGATCACAAACAGACAGAAGGAGTCAATGGTCGTGATCTGTGCATTGTGTATCAGGGACGCCTGTTTCTGCAGATGCTCGCTTTCCGGGTTCTCCTCCAGTCTCTGGGACACGGCCTTGCTGATGCGCTCCCGCATCTGGGCCGCCGCTGCGGAGGTAAACGTCACGATCAAAAGCCGGTCAATGTCGACAGGCTTTTTCTCATCCGTGATCATCTGAATAATGCGCTCTACCAAAACCGCAGTCTTGCCGCTCCCTGCCGCCGCGGATACCAGAATATTCGCATTTCTGGTATCGATGACGCGCTGCTGGTCCGGTGTAAACTTCATCGCCATCACAGCCTGCCCCCTTCCCGATCTTCACTCTTTGCCTTTTCTTCATTCTCTTCCGTCTCTTCTATCTCTTCCGTCTCTTCCGTCTCTTCTGTCTCTTCTATCTCTTCTATCTCATCAATACCCAGACTCCTGCGGATACACTCCATCGCAGACTCCTGATTCAGCTCTTCCAGATGCCTTACCAGCTTTGCGCCCAGCTTCCTGTCAAAGCCGCACACGCTCTTGTAATCGCAGTATGTACAGGCGCTGGCATCCTTCTGTTCATACGGATTCAACCCGATGTCACCGTCTAATATGGAAACGCCGAGCTCCTTGATCTTATGATTGACATAGTCCGAAACCGTCCTGAAATCCTTGTCCGACAGCACAGACGATGCCTGCGTAAAGCTTCCGTCCTTCTTTCTCGCCACAGGAATCACCGTGGATTTCGTCTCGAAATCCTTGTCGAGCAGCTTGATCACTTCCTCGTCATCACTGACCATACCTGTCATCTTCAGCTCGTCGAGTATCGCCGCGTTAATCTCGGAAATATCCGGCTGCCCCTTATCGGTCTCGGTCATCGGATCGCTGACATGGTAGTAGAGCATCGCCGCCGGAATGACACGCGTGTCGTTTTTCTTGTCCTGTTCTTTCTTTTTCAGCACCTCCACCGCGGCATTCATATAGACAACCAACTGCAGCTGCAGCCCGTAATACAGCGCCGCAAGGTCAAATTTCCGGTTCCCCGACTTGTAATCGATAATCTTGACATACAGCTTATCCTCTTTCCTGCAGGTGTCCACGCGGTCGATGCGCCCGATCAGCTGCATCCGCTCCTCCTCCGACAACGAGATATTCACCGCATCGAGATCTGAGACCACCTGAAATGACAGCTCAAAATTCTCCGGTGCGAACGCCCCTTTCCGGATCTGGTACTGCAGTGTCTGTACGGTTCTGTTTAAGATACGGTGCATCCGCGTGATCATGTACTCATTCCGCTTACTGCTGTACAATATCGTCTCGCCGTAAGACACCGCATACTCCTCCAGACATTCCCCGACAATCCGCTCTCCCACCTCCTTGGGAAAATCAAACCAGGTATATCCCTCCTTGACAATCTTCTCAGAAAAAAGCTCCAGCACCGCATGGAATACATTTCCCATGTCCACACTCTCAAAACTGTACTTGCCGCGCTCCTCAAGACTCAGCCCATACTGTAGAAAATGGGCATAGGCGCACGCGGCAAACTTTTCCAGCCGGCTGATGCTGTTTTTCAGTATCTGTCCGTATAAGAGCTGTGCAAGCTCCCGCGGAAGTCTGTTTCTGTCTGCGTTGGCCAGATACGAAAAAGCCGCTTTTTTCATCTGCTCCAGAACCGGGGCATACCGCTCGTTTCTGACATATGTGTCATAAAGTGTGATAAACAGCCGTCTCTCCTCCCCAATCTCATCCGACGCATACCTGCGCAGCAGTGTGACGAGATAGGCGAGCGTATCCTCCGGCGATTCAATCTGCTCCTCCATAGGACGCAGCTGCGGCTGACTGATCGCAATGTCCGGAAACAGCTTGGTGACAGTGTTGATCAAATATGCAGGGCGGATACTCTTTCCCTCATTGTCAACCTTTGCATAGGACAGATACAACAGCTCTGTCGGCTTTGTCATCATCAGATACAGATAGAGCCTCTGGATATACATCTGCTGCCTCGGCGTCGGCGCAAGCTCATACTCTGACTCCTGCAGAAACTCCCTGTCAATATCAGAGATAATACCGCCTGTTCCTCCGCTCTTTGGGATGATGCCGTCATTCACGCCGATGAAAAACAGCGCCCTGATCTCGCACAGACGCGTTCTCTCGATATCTCCAATCACCACTTTGTCCACATTCTGCGGGATTGTTCCCACTTTGATCTCGGCAAAGCCCGCGTCGAGAATGTCCGCAAACTCCTTGATCTCCAGCTCCTCCTCGCCCAGAAGGCCGCAGATCTGCTCCAACAGCTCCATGACGAGCCTGTAAATCTGAGCATACTCCTTTGCACGCACAAGATCGCCCTGCCCGGTAAAGTACTGTTCATACTCCGCCAGTTTTTCCTCGATGGACGCATTGACGATAAACTCATACAATGCGCATACCAGTTCTTTTCCTGTCGCCTTTTTTTCCGCTTTTCGTTTCATAAGGGGCGCGAGCATCGCAACGACTTTTTCCCGGACTGCATTCAGCTCCTCAAGTTCCGCTGCTTCCTCCTCCTGCCTTTTCATGCGTCGGGTAAATTTGCTGTTCCATGCCTTTTTGCCGCGGATTCCCATAGTCAGACAATAGTTTTCCAGTTTGTCGGTCTCATCCGGCGTCACGCCCGCCATGCCGCAGCGGAGAAAATGAAACACCGCCTCATACGAGTACTCCTGTATCACCACCAGCAGCGCACTCCTGATAAACTCGATAAACGGATTTAGGACCAGCTTGTTTGTCTGGTCCACATAATAGGGAATCTCAAAACGCTGAAACATTTCGCGCGAGAGAAATCCATACCGCTCCAAATCGCCCGTCACCACCGCAATATCCCGGTAGCAATAATTCTCCTCGCGGATAAGCCTTCGAATCTCCAGACAGACCTGCCGCAGCTCTTCCTTCGGATTGGACGCCTCAAAGATATGGATACTCTCCTGCTTCCCCTGATACACCTGATATGGATACCGGAAAAGCTCCCGCTCAAGATGTGACAAGCCCGGATTATTTTCATAGCGGCGGACCACCCTGTCTGCTATGATTTCGTCCCTCCCGCGCTCTACACCTGCCTCCCTGCATAGTCTGTCCAGATCATGTATCGTCTTCTTGCTCAGATGAAAGAGCTTCTGCTCCCCGTCCTGCACGTAAGCATCCTCCCGCGCATCCATCGTCACAGTCACAATCACTTCCTGCGCCCGCATCATAAGCTCCTGTATGACATTGTACTGTATCGGCGTAAACCCTGTAAACCCGTCAAAGACGATCACACTGCCCCTCACAACCTTTGACCTTGACAATACTTTCCTGAGAATGTCCAGCGTCTCCTCTGTCGTGATGTAGCGCTCGTTGATATAGTTCAAAAAACTCTCATATAACAAATGCAAGTCCTTTAATTTGTAGGCAAGCGCATTTCTTTTCGAGGCGTACGCGCACAGTTTTTCTACATCTTTTGTCCCGAGACCATACTGCATAAACTCAGACAGCGCTGATTTTACCTCGCTGATATAGCCCGGTTTTCGGATGTTGCGCTTCATGACGCTGAGCCTGTCCTCGACACCCGCCGCAACCCGCCGCAGCACCAGACTCTTTCCAGTATCATCGAGCACCGGCTTATCGTTGCCGCCCACCTCCTCGAAAATGCGGTGCGAGAGTCTGCCGAAACTGAGTACATCGATATTCATAATACCCTTGTTCGGGTGCCTTCTGACCATCTCAAGCTGTGTCTGCATCGTAAACTGGTCCGGCACCACAATCAGATAATTGACATGGGGATTTTCTTTCGATTCGCTGATGATATGGTTGTAGAGCTGATAGCTCTTACCGGAGCCCGATGCGCCGATGTAAAACCTTAATCCCATTTCCTGCCTCCTGTACTGAATAACATACTTGAAAAATGCCTGTCCTGGCTTTTTCTTATGCGAAGATTTAGAAATTCTCTTTTTCTGTAAAGCTTTAGAAATTCTCTTTACATTTTAGTCTAGCATAATGACTAATAAAATGATAGAATAAAGTGAAAATTATTTTGTCAAAGGAGAATTCTACCATGAATGAAAGTTATGAAAAACGAAGCGATGTCCCAAAAGAGTATACGTGGGCTGTCGAGGATCTCTACGCCAGCGATGAAGACTGGAAAAAGGATCTGGAAAAGATAAAGGGCATGATACCGCGCATCGAAGCTTTTCAGGGAAAGCTCAGTGCGTCCGCAGACAACCTGCTCGCCTTCCTGCAGCTCCAGGATGAAATCACAGTACTGATCGACCGCTTTGCAAATTATTCCATGAGAAAGGCCGACGAGGACACGAAAAACACAACCTATCAGGGTTTCCGGGATCAGACGACAGGAGTGTTTGTTTCCATCTCCTCCGCACTTTCGTTTGCGGAACCTGAAATTCTTGAGATTCCAGATGCCGTCCTGAATGAATTTTATGAGAAGCAGCCCGGACTGAACCAGTACCAGAGATTCCTGAATGATATTCTCCGGAAAAAGGAACATATCCTAAGCGACGCAGAAGAAAAAATACTGGCTGCCGCAGGCGATCTCGCACAGTCGCCCGACGACATCTTCAGCCTGTTAAACGACGCGGACATGACCTACGAATCCGTGACAGATATCGAGGGCAACCGCTTCCCTGTAACGCATGCGAGCTTTATCCCGCTGATGCAGAATTATGACAGGAATGTCAGAAAAGATGCCTTTGAATCCCTGTACAAAACCTATGCCGAGCACAAAAATACATCCGCCGCGATCCTGTCTGCACAGATGAAGCAGCTCAACTTCTTCTCCAGGATGCGCAAGTATGGCAGTCCATTGGAAGCTGCCCTTGATGCAAACAATGTAGCTCCGCAGGTCTATAACAATCTGATCGAAGCCGTCCATGAAAACATGGAATCCATGTACAAGTATGTGCGTCTCAGAAAGAAACTGTTAAAGGTCGATGCACTCCATATGTATGACTTGTATGTGCCGATCGTGCCGAATGCGGAGCGCGACATTCCATTTACAGAGGCAAAAGAAAACATCCGCGAAGCGCTCTCCGTCCTCGGCGACGACTACGTGGCGCTTCTCGACGAGGGCTTTCAAAACCGCTGGATTGACATCTATGAAAACGAGGGCAAGCGCAGCGGCGCATACTCGAGCGGCTGCTATGTTCACCCCTATGTGCTCCTGAATTACAAAAACAATCTCGACAGTGAATTTACAACGGCTCACGAGATGGGACATGCACTGCACTCCTACCTCTCAAACAAGAACCAGCCCGTTGTGAACGCAGAGTATGTAATCTTTGTGGCGGAGGTTGCCTCCACCTGCAATGAAGCGCTCCTGATGCAGTATCTCTTAAAGAAAACAACCGATAAAAAAGAGCGGGCGTACCTGATCAACTACTTCCTGGAGCAGTTTCGGACAACGCTTTACCGCCAGACAATGTTTGCAGAGTTTGAGTTAAAGATGAGCCAGCTGATTCAGAACGGCGAGAGCATCAACTCTGAATCCGCCTGCAAAATATATCACGATCTGATTGACCTGTACTTCGGCAAAGATATTGTACATGACGCAAAAATTGACTTGGAGTGGGCACGCATCCCGCACTTTTTCTACAATTTCTATGTGTACCAGTACGCTACGGGATTCTCTGCCGCGATCGCACTGTCACAGAAAATACTGAGCGAGGGCGAACCTGCTGTAAAAGCTTACAAAGAAAACTTCCTGAGCGCCGGATGCTCCAAAGACCCTGTGTCAATCCTAAAAGATGCAGGCGTTGACATGTCCACAAAGAAACCTGTCGAGGAGGCACTCAAGCTGTTTGACAGCCTGATTGACGAACTGGCGGAACTGATGCGGTAAAAAAGGCGGCTAAAACAAATGACTGTCAACGACAGTCATTTGTTTTACCTGATTCTGTTAAAAATCATCAATAAGCGGTACATCTTCCTCAAACGTCTCCTCTCCGAGCTCATTGATGGTCGTATTTCCCGCCTTTCCATACTGATAGAGCTGGTCTAAAAACTCGATTGCCGCGCGGATTTTGGTGCGCAGCAGATATCCACCCGACTGTGTTGATGCCGCCAGCGAAGCAGCTGACAAATTGGGTGTCCACTCATAGGCTTTGCCATGAAAATCCTGTATCTTGCACAATACCTCATTGATTTCTTCTTTTGTCAAAGGCAGCAGCTGGGGAGCCTTTGTAAGTATATCCAAGACCGATCTGGCCGGCTCCTGTTCTTCCGGATATACCTCCTCAAGATTCATATATTCATGTTTCCCCTCGATAACATCCTCCACATAGGAAGCACTGAGCGCAAAAATACTGAACGTCGATTCCAGACACGAATTCGGCATCAGGAACTTCGCCATATTCCTGTACGCATTCAGACGCGCTTTTTTGCCAAGCCGCCCCATCAGCTCCGTCTCATCCACCAGAATTACCCAGCCATGATACCCCATCTGTGTAAACAGGTGACTCATAAAGGAAATGTAATCTCCGCAGTGCTTTGTCTTGGTGAAATTTACATTGTACTTTACAGGCTCATTAAAAATACGCCTGTAAATCTTTTTCAACGATACATTGGCTACAAAATCCCCCTCCAGATCAGCCTGTAAAAGAAACTTCTCATCCGGATCCTCTGTGTTGAGATAGGAGCGGAACAAATAATACAGCTTATCTGTCTCCAGCTGTTTTGCAGCATATAAAAACATTTCATTTGCAATCGGACTTTTCGCAGATATTTTATCCACCTCATACATAAATCCCGGCTGCTCCCGTCTGGGAAGATAGGTATTCTGTATCAGCTTCTGATATACCAGATAGAGCTTGTCCATCGGCGTCTCCTTGCTCAGCGACAGATAAGATACTACCATATCGTTGGAATGGGCAAGGCTAAATACGGTATTTAAAAGATGAGTCTTCCCTTCCCCATACTTTCCGCAAATCACCATGCCGCCAGACTTGCCCTGTTCACATACATGGTCGAGCCGGTCTGAGATTTCTTTCATGATTTTCGGACGCGCCTCTGAAAAATACTGCCCTACAGCGCGGGAAGGCACACCCGAGCGCAGCGCCTCAATCATATGTCTCGCTTTGATATCATACATCTGTGTCCACCCCCTGCACCATCATCTGAATCAACTGAGGCACTCCCACCGCCCCCATGCGTGCACGTTCTATAAGCTGTTCTGCAGTTTTTTGATCTAACGAGTTGAGCAAGCCCCCCTCCTGTGCACCTGCAATACTCTCAGACATTGCTACGATCACATCCGGCGTATATTCCTGTGCTGCCAGCTGGTCCATATCAATCATATCCGCAAAGCGATTAAAACGCTCTCCCACAATCTCATTCTGAATCCGCATCCACAACGCCTGATACGATTTCACTCCCGCATTTTCATTGTCGAGCAGTTCGCGGTCAAAAGCATACACAAACATAATATTTCTCATGCTGTCGATATCATCAATCAGCTGACGGATACTCTCATACGTATCTTCCCGCTTCACCTTCGTATAATGTACTGGTTCCAGACTGGAGCGGCTGATCAGAATCTCCATGTCGTCAATTGTAATAAACAGACCAGAATGTCCTCCCATATGTACCAGCTCCGCCAGAGAGCGAAGCATATGCCTCGCATTGTATTTTGTGATGCGGCTGGGATAAAAATCGAGCGCACGCAGTTGGGATAATTTGATGGAGCGGTCGCCCTCCAGCCACCCAAGCAGCAGCTCCTTGTTCTGCTCCTCCAACACAGGATATCCCAGAATGCTCCCGGCAAGCATACTGCACGCCAGCGCAAAATTGTTGTCCATCAAGGGATTGTCCAAAAAGATTTTCCGTAGCAGAGATCTGATTTCCCGTTTGGTGATCGCATCACTCGAATCATTCTGGGAAAGATAGTCAATAAAACGCATCCCCTCCGGGATATCCTGAAATCGAAACCCCATCTGCTCGATCAGCTGGTGGCTGACTGCCTCCAGACACCCCATAATATCACACTGCTGGAGAATTTCCACATAGATATCCTTAAAATCATGCAGCCAGATATCCCTTGCTGAAAACTGCGCAGTCTTGTAATCCTCCTCCTTGGCAATCGCTGTCATCAGCCTCAGGAAATGCGTCTTCCCGCTCCCCTGACGTCCTGTTACGAATTTAATCTTGCTGCCACCATTTCTGATGTATTCCTGAAGATATTTCTCCCGCCAGAAGTCGGTGAGAAACGACACTCCGCATGTGAGCTGCTCCTTTGCAGCGCCAGAAATTTCATTGAACGCTTCTGCCATAAATGGTCCCCCTCATATGCCTACTCAAAAAAACGAATTGTCGCAAGAAACTGTTCCTTACCTTCCATGTCCAGAATGCGGATTGCCTTCCCGCCTACTCTACTAGGTCCAAACTGGAACTTCCTTCCACTTTTCGTCTCCTCTATTCCGGAAATATACAGTCTTGCCAGATCAAATGCAAAGCTCTGCTGATCATAATCCTTCCGGAAACGGCTCATCGGTGCCAGGATCTTGTACAGATTTGTCAGATAAATATCTGACTGCTTCTGCCTGTTATATTTGATAACAGCCATGTCATAGGCATCCGCCAGCTCACCTGCAAAAGAAACAGCATTAAACGAAGCCTTGTTTAGCTTTTCCTGTCCGTTCTTAACAATGTCCACAAAGCTTGCCGGCCGCATACACTGCACTTTCTTGCGATCCAGATAAACGTCCTGATTCTCAGTATCTAATTTTACGCGGTAAGGAAACATCTCATAGACAGGAAATTCTCCGCGGACATCCACACCCTTTTCCGCGCAGGCTGCCAGCATCTGCTCCGCAAACTCCCCGCTCTCAAAATATCCCTTTGCGTCAAATCCATCCGTGGCAGTCTTCATGGCATCCACGGATTCCGCGACCGCCGAAACCGTCTGCGCCATAGCCTCCAAATCCTTGGCGAGGTTTTTGACATCACCTCCCTCCAGTTCACGGCTGACTGTCTTAAACAGCTTCTGCAGGGAAGCAAGTCCATCCTTCACGCTTTTTTGCTGCGGCAGCAGATCCTGATAAAAATCTTCGTAATTCATTCTTTCTCCTATCTGTGCGTTTTGAGCACATGTATATTTTTCTAATGCAAATAATCCTCACGCTTGTACAATTAAATTCTCCCAGATACGCACGTCCCCAGAAAGTCTCTTCATTCTACAAACTATAAAAAGTATATCTGAAACAGAACATTTTTTCAACATTTTGTTTGAAATATGCGATGTTTTTGATATAATCATGCATATATCAGGAACTCAGTAACCGTTTTCATAAATTCTCACCAGCACAACATAGGAACAGAATCATGGAACAAAAACTATATCAATGGCAGGAGGAATGCCTCAAGCGCTGGCTTTCCAACAATGGCAGGGGAATGGTACAGGCCGTAACTGGCTCAGGAAAGACGCTGCTGGCACTCACTGCGGCCGACCGCCTGTCACATAGAACAGACTTGGAGCTGCGCGTCAAAATCGTCGTTCCTACAGGAACGCTCCTGCATCAGTGGAACCGCGCTTTAAGAACTTTTCTCCACGAGAAAGGTTCACAAACACAGATCGGACTGCGCGGATGCGGATACAAATCCTCCCCGGACCACAGCTATATGATCTATGTCATAAACTCTGCGCGCTATGAACTCGCGCGCCAGATTTTATCGGAACTCCGCGAGGGTAAGTCAGTACTGCTCATCGCAGATGAATGCCACCACTATGTAAGTGGTCAGAATCAATTAATTTTTGAATTTCTGCCGCATATAGAGCCTTATATAGACCATTTCTTCTCACTAGGACTCTCTGCCACACTCCCCTCCGGCCAGGCCGGACATGAACTTGCCGCAGCACTTGGACGCAAAATTTACAGCTATGGAATGGAAACGGCCGCAGCACGGCGCACCGTATGCCAATACGATATTTTTCATATCGGACTCTCTTTCGATCAAGATGAAAAAGCAGAGTATGAAGAACTCTCTAACCGAATATCTATTCTGTATTTCACTCTGCGCTCCTCTTATCCAATTCTCGACAAGCTGGACCAGAGAGAACGCTTTGAACTGCTACGCAGTCTTATTAGAGATAAAGATCGCAGAATCGCAGACACAGCCCGTCAATATATGCATCTTTCCTACACAAGAAAAAGTTTAGTCTGCATGGCTTCCGAACGGCTTGACTGCACATATGACCTGGTACAATATCTGGGAATACAGGACAAAATACTGATCTTTGGTGAGCGTATCCGTCAAGCCGAGGCATTGTACGAACGCCTGCATGATCTGTACCCTGGCAAGGTCGCACGCTATCATTCCAAGCTTGGAACACAAGCCAATAAGAATGCTCTGGAACGGTTCCGGCTGGGCGATATCCGAATATTGATTGCCTGCAAAGCCATCGATGAGGGGGTTGATGTGCCAGACGCTGCAGTCGGCATCATTCTGTCAGGCACCTCGACCCAGCGCCAGCGAATCCAGCGTCTTGGCCGGATCATCCGGAAAAAAGAAGGGAAAGAAAATGCAGTCCTTTATTATCTGCATATCACAGAATCGTCAGAGGATTCCTGTTTTCTTCCAAATACAGCGGGAACCCGCATCTTTGATCTGGAATATCAGCCAGATACAAATATGTTTTACAACTCCTGCTATGTACGCAAGGCATCTAAGATGCTGGAACGGATGCAGAACGCCGGCCTGTCAAAAAGAAAAATCCAGGAGGCCATACACTGCCTGGATCTCGGCTCCATCCGGGCAGACTGGCTGGCTGAAAAAAGTGCGATTGAACAGCATATGCAGAATGCAAAATCCACCAGAGAGAGAAACTACTGGATGTGTATGAAAAAACTGGCGGAGGAGACTTAGCCCAAATTCCCAGCAATAACTCTTGTCCTCTCCGCTACGACCTCCTATAACTTCACACAACAGCCTCCACAATCGTCTTTCCGCCGACTTGAATTTCCCTTACTCCCACTTTCTTGTCTTTGTTAAAGTTAAAGCTGAGCATATATCCCTTGTCCTTACAATAATAGTCCAGATAGTCCGTGAGCTGTTTCTCCCCTCTCTCATTGTATTCACTGCCGTGCCAGATTTTGAGTTCGACAATAAACTGTTCGCCGAGATAATCAACAATCAGATCAGTACGCCGCTCATCCCTTGTCTGTGCTTCCATATAATAGTTTCCTGTGCCGTTGATAATCGGCTTTAGGTATAGAGACGAAATCCATATCAAGCATATTATGATTGATGAATCCGATTCTGTCGCTCCCGCCCTGCGCATAAACCTCGCTGTTAATCGATTCCTTCGCCATGAACATATTTAACAGGCACATCTCAAACATACGGTTTGCAATTGCAACATGACCGTTTTCTTCCTTTAAAAAGCCGAACATAGTACCTATATGAATGGACTTCTCCTCAGGGCTAAACGGAATCCTCTTAACGCAGTAGATGATGTCCTCCACTATTTTGTATAAGTCCTCATATGTGTCGAGCTGCTTTGTCATGTGTTCAAACAGCGTTGAGCTTTCCTTCAAAATAATAGTCACAGCTTTTGCTATACCTTCCTGGGTCCACAACCTGCTTAAATCCTCAGATTTTTCTTCATCTGGAAGTTCCTCGTCAATACACTTGCAGATGGATGAAACGAGAACCGGATATCCTGACGTATACTGATATATTACATTGGCGATTGCCTGTACATCCATCCCTGTATGATGGTCATTTTCATATTCATCCAGCATTGACGCAATCTGCACTGGGGAAAAACTCATATCAATCTTGAACTTTGCAGCAATATTCCACGGACTGTTATACTGATGCTCTGATTCAGTGCGAAGCTTTAATTTCAGATTTTTTATATCATAGACACCTGCAAGGATTACAGAATGAAAAGTCGGTATCTCATCACGCTTTAAATAATAGCTTCTAAGCTGTGACAGAAAATCTATAAACACCTGATTATTGGACGCGCTGTCAACCTCATCGATCATCAATACAATCGGGCACAGACTGGCTTTGCACAGACTGCCAAGACACTCAAACAGCTCACTCATTTTGGCATCGGAACTATTGTTTCTAAAGTCTGACAGCATTCCCTGCAGTTTTTCTTTATCCTTTGCCTGAACATGATCAAATGCCTTGCAAAGTTTTTTGGAAAAAGCCTGCACAAATGTTACTGCATCTGCAAAATCCTCTCTTCCCATCTGCTGAAAATCAAGAGACAAAACGGTGTAATCGTCTTTTAAATACCGTCTCAGCGCTTCCAATGTCGTGGTCTTTCCGTATTGACGGCCTCTGTTTATGACGAAATATCTTCCATAGTCCACATAATCTTCCTTAATCTTTTTCAATCAGTCATCAAGACTTACCATATAATGCCGCTGCGGATTACAGGAACCGGTAATGTTAAATCTGCACTTCATTCCATTTGCCTCCTCCATCATGCCTTATGATCGTATTTACAATTATTTTAGCATTGAGACAAAGATATGTAAACAAAATATGTATGTTTCCATAAGTTCTTCCGCTAAATCACATCTGCTATCCTCGTCATCCTGTTAAAAAAGGAATCCTCCACCACCAAATCCAAAAAATCCGAATCCATTATTTTAATTTTATGGATTAACTCCAAAAATACTTCATCCAGCTTTTTATTCTCTGCCCTTTCCACTTCCGGGCACAATCTGATATAAGTTTTAAAATAGTCAAAAATACCTTCCTGCGCTTTTTCAAAACAAAGGAGATCTCTTTTGCTTCGCGTCTCATCTGCAAAAACGGGCTTCCCTGTCTCATCAAACTCCTTTACAGAAGGATGCGGCGCCGTGAGCACTGTTTCAAGAATATAGTAATTATCAAAGATCGCACAGCAATCCGTTTCCTCTTCCCCGTAAAAAGACTGGATATCCAACGCCTTCTCCTTCATATGTTCCTTTTCCAGCTGAAGAAAATAGAATCCCTTCAGTCGATTACATGTTAACCTCTGTACATACATCTGGACGGTACCTTTTGCCACAAAATCAAAAAAAGCAATGTCCCCATCCCCAATCCTCAGCCTGCTTATATATCTTTGATAATTCCCATAGGCTTGAATGGCTTTTTCCAAAATAACATCCCTGTACTTCATCAGACTGTTCTCGTTTAACAAAACATTCGGGTGTTCACAATCACTTATACTGATTCCAAAACGTTCTCTAAGGTTTTCTTCCAGTCTGCCGCTGAACTTCATCTCATCTACATATTGAATATCATTCTCATCTCTTACACCAGCTCGTATCGCTGCCGTTCTCGAAGTCAGGAAATATAATGTTTCACATTTATCATCGGATATTTGAGCAAGATATTCGTACAACTTTTTAATCAGGTATCCATCTCTGGCACTGAACCATATATTTTGAAATTTTCTTTCTATCATATGGCGCCTAAACCAAAGCACAAAATCACTAATCATTGGTGCACATATTAAATATCCTATTTCATATGCATTATGAATATAGATATTTGTGTCAGCATTCTCAAAGTGAAAAGGACTGTTAAATATTACAGATACAAACATACCTATCCGCAAACGGTCGGACAGCCCTTTTGCACATTCTACCAGACCTAAATTTCCAACATCCTCCAACAAATCCAATGCGCTAAACACCCTGTATGTATCGAATCCACAATCACAGGCTTTTTCGATATCCGCCACAATATCGTCACCAATATGAAGATACCTCTTTGAATTTGTCTGTCTTTTTAAACATTGATACAATCCCTGCGTCTTGCCCAGTTGGTAGTCACTCGATGATAAAATATCTGTATATTCCCCAATCCCACATTTTTCAAGTATCTGCACAAGCTGATTCCTACTATAGTATGTATCTGATACAATATACACCTTTTTCCCGCTGGCATAAGTTTCCCTGAAAATATCGCACACTTCTTTTCTCGGAACAAGAAGTTCAAAATCTATCCCCCACTCTAATTCAGCCAGCTGCCCGGCGGTCAGTGCTTTCCCGTTGCTGCTGTTGTCCAGTCTATCCAGCATATTCTGGTAAATTTCTGTAAGTGTGGGAGCTGTATTTATTGACAATTCCTTCTCACTTTCCAGCCGGATTTTACAGAAATTTTTTATAAATATGCCCTTTTCCCTTAACCTGCAGTCCACCAACTCTGCCACATCATCAGAATATAATGTCATGCGCATGACCAGCGTATCAAACAAATCAAAACTTATTACATCCGCATACCTAATCTTTTTCTCAAGCTCTGCTTTCGTCATTCCATCAATGTTCGAAAACTGATAGGATACTTTCCTTGTCTCCAACAGATTTTTGCCCCTGACATCCATGAGGATGATACCTTCCCTGCGGCATCTTTCACCTATTGCTTTTGCGATTGCCCTGCATGAACCAGGGCGTGCAACTACAATAATCAACGTCACACCTGCATCGACTGCATGATCAAATGAAATGACAGGTTTTCCGAAAATCTCCCCATCTGTTCTAAAGCTGTCCATGAGTCCTACAATCTCATAACACTCACCCAGGCCATGCAATGCCCTTTCAGTCTCCGTACCGAGTCCGTATAACGCTATTTTTCTGTCCTTGTACTGGCCAAATATTTTATCCATGTCTGCTGACATGTCTATTGACATTTCCACTGATATCAACACCCCATATCCCGTTATTACTTGCTTAACGCCTCATGAACCACTTCCATAAAGCTTTTAACGAAAGCTGGCATAGAAAAATGTTTTTCATAAAGCTTTCTCGCTTTTTTCCCCATACTTTCCAACTCTTCTTCGTTTGTGACGCACCACTCTATTCTATCTGCAAGCGCCTGTACATCCTCACTTGGGAATATAAAACCCTCCTCACCGTCATGGATATAAGCCGCCGTTCCCGTTGCATCCGACACAATGCATGGAACGGAATGCATCATTGCCTCCGCTGCCACAGTGGGCATGGGGTCCTGTCTGGAAGGACAGATCAGTACGTCAGAGCTGCGCAACAGTTCATGAAGCGTTTCCCGTCCGACACTTCCTGTAACAACAATCCCATCAGTATCCGGGATTTCGCTGCAAATCTGCTCTCCAAACAGGGTTGCATTGTGTCCGACTATGTAAAATTCACTGCTGCGCCTGATATGGTCAGGCAGTTTTCTAATCGCCTGCAATAAAATATCCTGCCCTTTCCTTGGCTCCAGAAATCCGATTGTGATAAAACGAACCTTATCCGAACCGGCCGTTCTTCCCTGTCCGCATTCGTCTTTCTGGCTGAAATCTGCCACACCGTACAGCAGCTCTCCGCATTCCATGCCAGGCAGAAATTTCCTGACCGCCGCTGCCGGAACCGGTCCTACGGATACTGCCTTCAAATTAGAAAGGCTGATTTTTCCAATCACATTTTCATTGACACCTTCATAGAAAAAAGCGGCATCATGCAGCCACCAGATCACGGGGATTTTGGTATCTCTCTCCGAGAGAAACACATGAAAATTCAGGGTATTGCATATGATCAGCGAAAAAGCGGATACCCAGTCTGTCTCCTGCATCGTTGCTATCTGAAGATTTTCATCTATTATGACAGGAATGTCATTTTCGATAAGCTGTTGTTTCAACGGTCCGTCCAGCATCGATGCGTACACAACCGTATATCCCTGTTTTATTAAAACCTTTGCTGCATGGAAGAGCGCAATCGATGGTCCACCCAATGCCAGATCATTTGACAGGAGCAGTACTTTAGGCATGCCGTTTTTTCTGCATTTGGCAGTCTCCTCCGCATTCAGAAAGTATTGCACGGGTCTTTTGATCCTGTCAGTTCCAAACAGCTGGTGCAGGTCATAAAAATGGTAAATTTTATTCTGGTCAACGCCTAACGAAATGAGCTGCTGTTTCATTTGTTTTACATAAAAACTTAAAATGACAATAATGTCATAATTCAGCCGGATACCTTCTTCCGGAGGCAAAACTTTTAAAGCATCTATGGCTGTATGCTGTTTTTGTACAGAATTGTCCAGCAGAGCCAGAACCTCCTGATGTTCAAACCATTTTTTGTACCGGTTGTAATAGTCTCCTGTGCCAAATAGAAGAATTTTCATCCCTTTCCTGCTCCTCCACATTAACATGCATATAAGACAGTTTCATTGGACAACAGACTGTAATGACGCAGATATAGTTTGTAATCTGGTCTCAGGTCTAAGATCAGTTTCGGTATCTCAATGATATCCTCCGCCCTGTGATAGATCGATATGGCAAGCTTTGGCTTCTGATCTCTTATGATCTGCGCAGCGCCCTTCAGCGCATCTATTTCTGCTCCTTCTATATCCATTTTGATAAAAGTCACTCTTTCCCCCCGCAGAAACTCATCCAGGGCCACCGTTTCTATGGCATCGCACCTTTCCTGTCCGACCTGCTTTACAATCCTTGATTCCTCTTTCTTGCCCGATTCAAACAATACTGTACCTGACTGTTCGGATACCCCATACGGATATACCACACAGTCTCTCCAGCCTGCACACAATGATTTACATATCTCATATGAACTCTTATCTGGTTCAAAACACCATATCTTATCATATCCTTTTCTGCCACACCAGCCTGCAAAATGAAACGCTGTACTGGCATCAAAACAGCCGCAGTCCACAAACACTTCATGTTCATCTGGTGTAAACAGATCAAAATACTGGGATGTGTTATTCCTGTATTCTGCGGGAATTACCAGAATTGAGTCAGCGTCCACTCCCTCTGTAGTCAGCTGTGCATAGATCTCACCTGCTGCCTCCCTGTCACTCACGGATATGACAAATTTTGTGTGTTTGATTCCATATTGGCCAATATAGTGATCCACAGAAAAGATGGGCATTCCTGTCATATTCTCTATCTGACCGCTCCTGTAATTATCAATAAAACCGACTAACGACTCCATATGCATCTCCCTTGCGATAGACACACCATTAAACCCCGCCCCGAAAATCACTGTCCTTTTTCTATCTTCGGACAGCAACTCTGCCCTAAAATTTTCTATATCCGCATTCAGATTTCTGTATTCTGCCGGAAGCATTGTAATGTACCCTGCATCTCCTGTCGCAGATACATTCAATCTTGCAGTGAATAGCTTTCTTGAAATTCCATCCTGAAAATGGGTATATATTTTCCTCATGTCTGTAAATGTCATTATTTTTACTCCTATCATCCAGTTCCTATGTATGCCGGTCATGGTACTGCATAGAGAACAGTATCGTAGTCCGAAAAAGAATAATGACGCATATAAAAACGGTATCCCGGATAATACGTCAGAATCAGCTCTGGCAGCGCAAAAATGTCTTCTGTTCTGTGATAGATGCTGACAGCAAGTCTCGGGCGGCAGCAGGTTATTGTATTCCTTGCGCCTTTGAGCACCTCTGCCTCCGCCCCTTCCACATCCATTTTAATATATGTCACCTGTTTCCCTGCAAGATAGTCATCCAATGCCACTGCGGCTGTCATAGGACTTCCACCGGTTCCATTATCTTCCCTGACAGAGGACGCACAATTTCCCCGCTCATCAATACACAGATCCATCTCCGTTGACCATAATGCCTTTTCTGCCAATTCATACCGGCCTGCACAGTTTATGAGATTTTTTCGGACAACTTCTGCATTTTTGCCATCCGGCTCAAAACAGTAAGCATACCCTTTTGTTTTACACCACTGAAAAAAAGCCTGTGTGGTAAGACCATCGAAACAGCCTGCGTCAACAAAAGTTTCAAAATCTGCCTGTGGATATAATTGCTCCAAATCAAAGTAAACAGCACCTTCCGTCAGCCAGTATATCACTGTGCCGGCATCGATAATGCTGTCCTGTTTTATACCTCCGCTCCGCAGCTGCGCAGACATTTCCTGTCCGTTTTTGTAAGAAGATATCACAACTGTTGTGTTGTCATTACACCGCTCCATAAACTGTTCTAGCGTCATGATCTCCAAATCTGCCATTACTTTTCCCTTGGGCTGATTGTCTATAACACCCCGCCATTGGATCTGTCCTTTCGTTTCTTTATAAAGCGTATTTCCCCATATCCCGGCGCCAAAGAGGTAAATGTCCCCCAGCTGTGCCCTGTCCTGCAGTATCCCGCAAAATTTCTTCCATCTTCCGCTGTTTCTGACTGTCCTGTCCACCATTTTTTCAAGATAGTGGTATTCATGCGTCACACTGTAATTTAACCTGTCGATAAAGATCTCCCTTGATAACGGGTCGTCCATCCGTTGATATATCTTTTGAAGATTTTCTTCCATACGGACCTCCTGTATCCTTTACATTTCGTCATATGAAATTCTCGTAGGTCGCGATCTTTCCTGCATCTACTTGTATTTCACGCACCAGCTGTTCCCGTATTTCCTGTATGTAATGGGAACATATAATAATCAGGTCATACTCCATGTCACAGAGTTCTGCAGGCGCTGCCACTCTGATCCCACGGAAAAATCCGCCACACTTTGTCTTATCATTATCCACAAACACAACAGGCTCTATATCCAGACCAGGAATCCTGTTCCACAACTTCGCGGCAAGCGTTCCTGTTCCCCAGACCACTGCTTTTCTTCTTTTTTCTCCCTGCCATGCACTATAACGGCCACCCTTTTGCGCAATCAGTACACAGTCCTGCCATATCCCGTCATTATCCCTGAATATGTCTCTTTCAGGCTCCTTTACCCCCTCACCCATAAACGCATGCAGCACATTCATGTGGACGTATTCCGCCATTGCAATCATGCCATCCGGATAAAAGCGGTAGCAGTCCACCGGACACCGGTGTTCCGGCCCGGCTCCGGGTGCTATGATACAGCATATTCCATCCGGTTTCATGACACGCGTTACCTCCTGCATGACCAGCCAGAAATACGGCATGTGTTCAAACGCCTGACCGGAAATAACCACATCATAGGCTGCGGATTCTATCTCGTTCCATCTGTAACAATCACTGACCACAATGTCCACGCCGGCTCCATGTACCGCATCCATACCAGTATAATTCCATGCCGGTTCACCAAAAAGCGCCTTATAGCTCCCACCCATATCAAGGGAACCAATATCCAGAATGTTCAGTTCTTCTGCTTCCCGCCCGGCCAGATATTTATTTTTAAACCATTCCATTTTTAAATATGAACTCAGATGCATCCTGTATCTCCCCACTTCTGTGCGTCAGTGTCACATTGCCCTGACTGGCTGTCTCCATATCATTTTCTCTTCCCCGATGCCAAAACCCTGCAGCAAATTCCTGATGCTTTCCACATACTCCGGTCTGCTTACGGCAGTCAGTATGATGTCATATTCTACACTCAATATATCCTGCGGCTTTCTGACGTTCCCTTCCTCTGAGCCATTACTGTCCACCCAGAGAACGATCTCATACCCCATCTTTGTGAGCTGTCTGAAATAATCTTTTCCTGCTTTTCCCGCACCATAAAGTACAATCCGTTTTCCTTTCAATCCATCTGTGTCGAGCATAAATTCCGGAATCTGGATCTGCTGTGAAAAACCCATTCCTCCATTCACTGCCATAACCGCCGTGACTGATACCCAGCGCTGCAGCTGCGGCAGCAGGCTGTCTTTTAACTGATGCCTGCCAAACCCCGGCAGTAATGCAAGATATGCCTTATTGATATCAGACAGCATATTGGGATTCCCCCCATGAAACATGGAATCTTCCCGATATCTGTAATGGTAAAAACACGGATAACAGATTTTTACCGCCCCGCTGATGAGGAGATAATTGTACAGAAAGACACCGTCCTCCGCGAAAGAATTGTCAGTTTCCAGATTCTGGTACACCTGTCTTGCAATCCCTGTCCGGTACAGTTTGTTCCAGATCCATGGCGTCAGGCGCTGCAGTGTATCAGAATCCATGTCATACAGCATCGTTTTCAGCAGATACTCTTTCTGTGCTCCGCCATACTCCCCCGCAGCATACTGATCCAGATATTCTGTCACCATTCCGGGACGGGTCTCATAATACACCCCCGAAGTGGCCATATCGGCACCCTGTATCTGCTCTGCCAGAAATGCGGCCATCCCGTCCTCAATCCAGTCATCCGAATCCACAAACATAAGGAATTCTCCCGATGCATGCTCAACGCCAGTGCGTCTTGCACCGATCAGCCCTTTGTTTTCCTGCCTTATGTAGAGAATACGGTCATCCTTGCCGGCAAACATTTTGCATACCTCATCCGAACCATCTGTGGAACCATCATCCACAATCAAAATCTCAATATTCGTGTATGTCTGTCCGACAATGCTTTGCAGGCAGTCATTTAAATACTGTTTTGTATTATATACTGGAACTACTATACTCAGCTTCATATCTCCTCCATAATGTCATAAACATCACTTCTCCAACAGTGACACGCAGTCCAGGTCTGCCACGCCTCCCCATGTCACCACTTCCTGCGCCAATATTTTGAATCCGCACCGGAATGCCAGATAGGCAAATATGCCTGCATTCATATAACTCCTTCCATGAGGACTGTCGATGAATGACGCTTTGTAATCCCCGTCATAATTCGAGTGGTGTATCAGGGCTCTTCCTCCGTCAGCCAGCACCCTGTATATATCCTTCAGATATTCATAGATATCCATCATCTCAAAATGTACCACTGCATCATAGGAGAACAGCGCTGTATATGTACCTGATGGCAATTGTTCCAGGTTAAATCCGTTATTACAGTAGTAATGTACTTTATCATACTGGCAGAATCTTTCCCTGCAGATGTCCAGATTCTTATCCAGAATGTCAACCAGTGTGACATCTGATGCCTTATCAATATATTTTCTTACATGCCTGCCCCTGCCGCATGCAAGCTCTATCACGCTGGAGATGTCCAACTGACAAAACATCTGAAAAAATGCTGTCTGTTCGCCCCAGAAACAATTGATACTGGCATCCGCTTCCGCCTCGGCAAAGTAATCATCCATATTGTCAATATGGTAAAACGCGACAAAATCCCTGTTAAATACAACTCTGTCCTCCCCCAGATAATCCGCTATATCATTCATTTCAAAACTTCTGTTTCCGTCTTTTTTGATTTGCTCCGCTATCTCTGAAAAGGTATGTTGATCATAAACGGAAATCAGGAAAGGTATTCCTAACGATTTCACCTCGTCATATCCATAACATTTCCTGCCGTCGTATTCCCCAAGTTCCAGATATCGCTGGTCACAAAAGCCTTTGACATATCCATCCAGTCCCTTTTCTTTAAAAAAGTTATAATAAATTTTTCCTTTTTCTCCCAGACCATAAATAATAAACTCTTTCTGTCTTTCCATTCATAATCCCTCTATGTAAACTTTTTTGCTCACGCAATTACTATCTGTAGAAACTCCATTATATGCAATTTTCTTTATGATGGTACTGCATATAAAACAGTTTCTTCCATTCTTGTCTGGTAATGCCGCAGATAGTATTTATATCCTAAACCCAGTTCTTCTAAAAATATAGGAATTTCAATGATATCCTCAGGCTTATGGTAAAGAGGCAGTGCCAATTTAGGCTGGTACTCTCTTATCGTTTTTATACTTCCTCTCAGCGCTTCCAGCTCGCTCCCCTCTACATCCATCTTGATATATGTAGCTTTCCTTCCGTTTAATTTATTATCAATACTGTCCGCCCGTATATTCTTTTCTCCCTTACCGCTGACAAATGATCCCCATCCGGCCCCTGTGTCTTCCTTAAATCTAAGAACTTCCTTACCACTCCATACTGCAGACTCATATAACTCAAATTCACACCCGATCCTGGAAAGATTTTTGCAACTGATCTGATAGTTCCTAGAATCAGGTTCAAATGCATACACCATTCTCAGATTCCCTGCACACCAGCCCATACATTGCAAAGATGTATTTCCATCAAAACAACCTGCATCTACAAAATATTCTCCATCCTTATCTGAAACTATTGCTTCAAGGTCGAAATACTGTCCGGAAATATCACAGTACAAACCGCCCCCGCCATAATCAGACATTACAATATTTGATTCCTGAAACCCCACAGATATCAACTGATCCAGCTTCCCTGTTTTCCATATTACGCTGATAATACTGTTCCAACCATCCACAACGAAACCCATGTTTTCTAATTGATAATATTTCATCTAACTGCCCATAAAAAGCTTCTTTATCCCTGTTTACAAAATAAGAAAACCTCGCATCGAATAATTTTTCTGATTCCGTATCCTGCAATTTGCCGACAAAATGGTCAAGCATCCGTATACTTTCCTTGTACTTCATATAAAGAATTCTCCTTCTATACAAACCATTTTTAAACTGCTCATCACCTTGTTTTATCACACATAAATACAGATATCCTTTTCAGATACCCCCATCCTTTGAAGTTGCTGCTTCATCGCACCAGAGTGCATCTCATTTGCAATCAGATACTTTTTAATTCCATCCTTTGTTTTTATCTCCTGCGGAGAAACGACTTCAATACCGTTAATCTTTGTCCCCCATAGTTCGCGGTTATTGTCTATAAAATATGCAACGCCGTATTCCTGTTTTTTCAACCACTTACAAGCCTCACATCCGTAATGACCACTGCCAAAAATAATGACCGCATATTCCCCGGGGGGGCCTATGATATCTGCAATCTTTCTCTTATGTGCCCTGTACTTTTCCAGATAATATGCCTCCGATATCAAAAGATCCTCCAGTTTTATCCACACATCTGGACGAAATAAGGTTTTATCCACCATGCCTTGAGCCAATGCCGCCTTCAGCCGATATTGGAACCACTCATAATATGCCGACCATTTGATATCATCAATCTCTGTGTGCCCTTCTTCCATCCCCTCACAGCAGTAAATAAACGACTTTGCCATCCTGCTGTAAAAAACACAAAATGCCGCATGATCTCCTTTGTCCTTCATCCGTTCATATAGCTGGAAAAATTCCTGGTATGCATACTCTAACCCCCGTCCGGAATTAGCCGATGCACCTTCCCTGTCAACACGATAACGGTAATATGCCTCTTTTACATACAGTGCTTTTTTTGCCGTGATATTTGTCTGAAATATAAATCCAATATCCTGATATGCCGCCCCCGGCGTTTCCGACAACCGTATATGATAGTCAGTCAGAAATTTCCTTTTATAGATGCCTGTCCATAAATACCAGTCTCCTACTGCAACAGCAGGATATATTGCGGGTTCTATCACCTTTCCATACAGATTATCTGTCTGAAAAGAATACCTCCTGAAAAAAGTCCGTTTCCCGTCCGCCTCTGTACGGCAGAGAAAGTAGTCACTTTTCACATAATCACAGTCTGCAGAAACGGCCTCCTGATAAAGCCGCTCATACATCCCGGAATCTGCATAGTCATCTGTTTCCAGGATAGCAATGTACTCACCTCTTGCCATGCTTATTCCCATGTTTACCTGGTACCCATAGCTTTTCACGTCGCTATGGCAGAGTATAATCCTTTCGTCAACCTCTGCCAGCTGTGACAGAATTTCCCATGTCCCATCTTCCGAACCGGCATCAATACAGAGTATCTCTATCTCCTTTAATGTCTGTCCCATCACGCTGTTTACAGCCTCCTCAATATAATCCTTTACATTGAGTGACGGAAGAATCACTGATACCTTTATTTCCATCATTTCCCACTGATCTCCTCAATCAGACTGCTGACATTTGCAGCCACCTTATTCCAGTCATAATTTTCCTTTACAAAATGGTATCCGTTTTCACACATCTGCTGATACGCATCCTCATTAGATAACATAAAATTTAATGCCGCTTCAAATTCAAAATAATTCGTATAAAACAGTCCTGCATTACTCCTGATACACTGTCCCTTAAGTACGGCACACCTCCCATTCACAAGTACAGGTCTTCCTGCCGCCATGCTTTCCAGGATAACCAATGATAGACTCTCATACAGCGAAGGCATTACCAGAAGTCTGGCATTTTTGAGTACGGCCGTTTTTTCTTCTTCCGTGACAAATCCTGCATATATAATATCTTCTGAATATGTCAGCGGCATCCTGTCATCTGTTTTCCCGATGACAACCAGCTTCAATTTTGATGGATTTCTCCTCTTATATTCAATAAAATCGCGGTTCAGCTCACCAAAATTCTTTCCCTGGCTCACCCGTCCCGCATAGACAATATATTGATCTTTATATGGTCTGACGCCGTCCGGCAGCATACCGGTCTCTTTTTCAGGAATATCAATTCCTACGCAGGTCAGAATCGATGGCTTTGCCTCAGTATGGAAATTTTCTATGATCAACTCCCTCTCTTCGACGCTGTTGTACAAAAAAGCCGCCGGCGAGCGGAATACATCACGGTATATTGGCAGTCGTATACCTGCATCATCATGCGCTGTGGGCAGTAAAATGCTGTTTTTCAGATGCAGCCCCATCCCCTTTACAGTAAAGTAAAATGCATATGTAACAAAAATCACTGCCTCATATTGGTCTGCATTCTTTTCCAAAAAAGGAACAAAAGACGGACAGTATGGCCCCATCTGCGCGATCCACTCGTCCTCTACCTCTTTTTTCCCTCCACCAACCTTTTTTGACAGCTCCTCAAAGAGCATGTCATCTCTTGTATGTTCCACCCTAAACCTGTAAACATTTATCCCGTTGATCTGTTCCATCCCCTCCCTGTAAGCATTATCCCACGGAAGGGTATTTTTCGAGCGCGACGTCAGCACGTCAACTTCATACTGCGATGCCATATGCTCTGCCAGAACCCTGCAGTGATATTCCGCACCGCCATTCACATCCGATCCATATCTGTGTACTACAAATGCAATCTTCTTCATTCTGTCTCCCATCTGCCTTGAAGGCATTCCGGTTTTTCAAGCATTTTTCTTAAATTTCTACCATCAGTCCCGTATTTTTTATATTAAATATCACAATGTTTTCGATATCCACTCCCATATGAATTAATTGCCGCAAAATTTCATTATCATAATCTTTTGGCGTTATCACAAAACAGGCATCCGGATAACATTTTAGCGCATCCTGCGGGGAGAGAACCTCCAGACCATGCACCAATGTCTCCACCACCCTGTCATTGTTATCGCAGAAGCATTGAATAGTATCGATCCCTTCCTGTTCAAGCGCTGCAAATACAATTTCTCCATATTTTCCAGCTCCAAACAGCACCAGCTTTGACTGTTCCCTGAGCATCCTGACAAGTTTACGGTAATAAAAAGTGGTATAATACAAATCACTCAGATGAGGCTGTGTCTCAGATATTTTCCTAAAAATATCTCTCATCGTCAGTTGTGTATTAAATTCCCCCATAATATTTCCTCCAGATTTATCCTTTATTGGGCATAGAATATTATCTTCTCACGGCTGACACCATATGAGAGCAGCTGATCTGTTATCTCTGCTGCAATATCCATATCTATCACGGCCAGGACAACAAAGTCATATGCTGCAGTATGCAACACCTCCATGCCGACTACACCCATCTGTCTCAGTTCTTCCCGCTGAAAAGCCTTGTCCACCCACGCGGCAATCGTACAATATCCCGACTGAACCAGCTGGTGATGAAATATCCGCCCTGCATATCCGGCTCCATATAGGATCACTGATGCCCCACATGGTACCTCTTTAAACGGGAAAATGACCTTTGTGGATTCTATAAATCCATCAGGTTTTCCCTGCCATACCATCATCCGCATATACTGGTCGAGCTGGGGCATCATGCACTCAAAATTTGCAGTTTTCCGAAATTCAGATACAAGATAAAGATACAGCCTTGCAGTATTTTCATAATAATCTGTTTTCCTATTTGCTGTCATGGACTTACCGTGAATACGATAATGATATTTTGCATCCTCTATTATGACTATCTTGTGCGCCTTAAGCAGATATGGATACACAACTGCAACATCCTCGCCGTCATAAATGCTTGTATCAATATCTCTATAACACGAATACAGTATCTTCTTTTTATAAATTTTATTCCAGATATAAGGCAAAATTCCAAACTCGTAAAAACCTTCATAATGCAGCATTCGAGGATATATTTCCTGCATTAATCCCAAACCGCTGTATATTCCAGCTGCAATTCTGTTCTGCACTGTTTCCTGACAAGTGTCTTTCTCCCTGATACACCCTGCCATTACAATGTCTGCTGCTTCCTGTTCCATCCGGCATACGCTGCTTTCAAGAAAATCCGGATCAATCCAGTCGTCCGCGTCAACAAATGCAATATAATCCCCTTTTGCGGCTGCGATCCCTGTCTTCCGCGCACTGATCAGACCTTCATTCTTCTTATGGATCACATGAAAACGTTTGTCGCGTAATGCAAACTGATCACATATAGTTCCCGACTTATCCTCGGAGCCATCGTCAACCAAAGTAACATCAAAAGACTGATAGGTTTGGTTCCTTATAGATTCCAGGCATACACCCAAATATTCCTCCGCATTATATACCGGCACAATTACTGATATATTTCTTGTCATATTTACGCTTCATACAGGATATCTTCCAGAGAGACAACCGGATAATCCACCTTATCGCTCAGCATTTCCTCAATCTCATCAAAATAATAGAGTGCAGTCACTACAATCACATCCACGGGTTCCAACTTTTCATCCGGAGTTATGACATCCACATCCGCATAAATCTGGTCCGCATTTTTATCGATAATATATTTTACCTTGATATCCGACCCTTCCAGTTCATCATACAAACGCTCGCCTAACTCTTTCATTCCATAAATCGCAACAGTCTTATACTCATTCTTTTCGAAATATTCAACCAGCGTTTTCCCCTCCTGACGGATACGCAGCCATTGGTCAAATGCCATATATAGTTCATGGACTTTCGCATGTCCCACTGCCATCTCGTTAATCTTTTTTGACGATACGGTTCTGGCCGCCACACCGCCTGCCACTGCACCTGCCGCCACACCTGTCAATGTTGAAATTACTTTTTTTAATCCTTTTTTCATGTCTCTGTCTCCTTTATAATTTTCTATTATTTTATTTGATGAACAGCACATTACACTGCCGCCAGTCCATCTCGTCAGCCAGATTTTCCAGTTCGCGGATGCTTCTCCTTTGCGTTATTCCTGCGATATACTGTTCATAACAAATGAACGAATGATAAATACTGCTTAAATCGTCAAGGACATCCGCAAGTTTCCCACCAGCCCTGTATTCTCCGGCATTATACTCCATAAAAAGACTGGCATTTGACTGCGAAAGCAGCGCACGCGCTCCTGCCACCGCATTTGCCTCATGTCCCTCAATATCCATCCAGATATAAGATACCTCCTGCGGGGAGATGTTATTATTCCTGACATAGGTATCTAACTGCATTGTCTGACAGAAGTCCTGATTTTCCTCCTTATCGGTCACTCTGCTGCCGCCATAGTTGGCTTCCACCACCGTAAGTCCCATTACGCCCTCTGAATCTGATATTCCGAGATTCTCTACGACAATATCCCCGCAGTCGTTTAAAATACAGTTCGTTTTTAAAACTTTTATATTCTCCTTCACCGGTTCAAAGGCGATATAGGACAGATCTTTTGCAAGCTTTTTCTTAAAATAAATGGATGTCGTTCCGATATTGGCCCCGATGTCCATAAAAATCCCCGTATCCCTTCTTGGTGCGGTACGCCAGAAAAACTCCATCTCCGCCTTACTCCAGGTTGACTTATAAAACGTCATTGCATTTGGCATCATAAAATCAGTCCTGTTATATAAAAATGTCAATCCGTCACATTCCACAGAAAGATACGGCATCAATCCACGCGCCTGGTCCGCTATCTGATAAGTAAACAGCCGTGCCCCCTCCGGCCTTGGTATCTGCCGGTAATATACTGTTTTCGACGGATCAATGTGAAATTCCCGTCCGATTGCATCCTCATGCGTATTTGCCATAATCACATAATCATATTCATACCCTGCAAGCTCCTGCCCCGCTATGACCCGCTTTCCGTGAAACCATTTCCTGCTCACCTTGCTCTCAACAAACCCAATAATATCCACATCCGGCAGGATATCAAGAAAACACTTCTCTCCCCACTCTCCCGTCCCCCAGATAAAAACTTTATACAATGTGAATTTCCTCCTTATATCTGTCAGTTAGATAAAATCCTGTAAAAACTTTCCGCCATTTTTTCTATACTGTAATCCCGTATCACAGTCCTGCGATTTGTTTCAATCAACTGTCTGTATGTTTCATCCGGCATTTCCTGTATGTACTGGATGCACTCCCCTATCCCGGCAGGATCATTTACACGGAATCTCAGATTGGAGTCCGGTACAATATCCTGTTCCACATTGATATCTGAAACAATCACTGGTCTGCCGTAAGCATATGCCTCCAGAACGACATTGGGAGTTCCTTCTGCAAACGAGGGCAGGAGAATCAGATCGGCCTTCCTGTACTCCTGCTCCATATCATCCACATAACCCAGAAATTCAACTTTATCCTGAAGACCATGTTTCCGCACAAACTGCCTTAACTTTTCATAATATGCCCTGTCTTCCGCCATACCCGCAAATATGATTTTTCCGTCGAAATCGGAACAGTTTTTTAAATAGGTTAATGGCAGCATCTGATTTTTAGGAGGCGCTATTCTGGCCGGGACTAGTATCCGTGTGATTTTTCGCTGTTCCTTTTGCGGAAGCATGGCAACAGCCGGCTTACCGTTTCTGATCAATGTCACCCTCTGGCCGGTTAGTCTCTCCAGTTCTCTTTGCGCATATCTTGAATTTGCAGTAATATGCCTGCAGGATTTCAGGTATCTTTGAAAATATGGATTTCCTGCAATCCCTGACGCATCTACGCGTTCCGAATACACAACGGGTATGCCAAACATACGTATCAGCGGGGCAAGCATAAGCTGGAAAGGATAATAAATCAAAACCGCTCTATATTTCACACGAAATATATTCCTGATCATATGAGCCAGCACCTGCACCCTGTCCCCATGCAGCTCATAAAACCGCACATTTACCATTTTTTCCGCAGCTTTTTTTAACGTGCCGTCTTCTTTTTTCAAATCATGTTCTATCACGACATCCAGTTTCCATTGATGGCTTTCTGCATATTCAATCAAATACTGGAACTGCGTCTCTGCACCGCCCAAAACATACTCGCGCATTAAGAGCAGCATCCTTTTTTCCCTGACGAAATGTCTGTCCACTTTGTGTTCCTCTCCTAACATCGTCTGATGGATATCATAAAATTTGCCTTTCACTGATATCAGGCAAAACCATCGAAAATATCCCGTCCATGTATTCACTCTGGTGAATATACAGCTCTTTCAGCGGCTTTGTCCCGGTCAAATACTGCCAGATCTCCAAGTGTTTTTTGGCAAAGTTCTCCCATGTCCAGTCTTTTACGGAATCAATGACCGCCCTTTTCTCCTCCTGTATCTGCCTGAGTACCCTGACAAAATCTTCTATCGTATTACACGGATACGTCAGCCCGCATCTTGTATCCAAATGATACCCCTGCGGAGTACAGATTGTTTTGACCCCCGCCGCAAGCGCATCCAGATATCCCATGGCCCCCTCATCAAAACCATAATATATCCAGTAATCCAGACCAGGCATCAGCTTTTTGTATATTTCCCTGTCAAAGTCTGCATAGTATTCTACTTCAAATCCCAGCTGCTGTAGCTGACTGACAATCGTTTCCCAGCCGGCCCCCATAATTTTCAGTTTGAAAAAACGCGGTTCGAGCTTCCTGCACACTTCCAATATGAGTGAATCCCTCTTCCGGAAATCAAAACCTCCATAACAGCGGTTTGTAATCCCTAATACTATCTTCCTTGGCTCAATATCACCATCCTGCGCCGGATTGACATAGCATAAGCCCTCCCTTGCTACTCCGTACAGGGATAGCTTATTTACCGTTTCCGAAGACATGCAGATACACAAAACTTTATTCTGTGTTTGAAATTTTACCAGATCCGCTTTCAATAAACAGTCAACATGTGTGACCATTGCCGTCCGCACTGTACACGGATTTTTATACACTTTTGCCAGATCACAATAATAAACATAGTGATTGACATCTGCCAAGGTATCTTCTTCTTCCGCAATATCAGCTTCCTGTCCAAGCCTGCTCAGCTCTTCCTGCAGTTTTCGCGCGAATTTCCCCAGAATCCAGCTCTCATCAGTGCATACGATGCGTATTCTTAGCTTGTCCCTTAAATCCAGCTTCCTTGTGTAAGGCGAAAAATCAAATTCCGCAAAGGACGGATTTTTAAAGTAATAGAATACCTCTGCCTCTAATTCCATACCATTCAATGCTTCATATATCTGCCGGACAATACTCTCATTTCTGATACAAATCAGTATTACCAACTGATAAGGAATATCCACTAATTCTTCTGGGGAAAGACATGGGATTCCGTTTATTGCTTTAATGGTGTCTGCCTTTTGGTCACAAAAGTAATCAATACGCCCAATAAACCTATAATTTTTTCTCGCCTCATTCCCTGCTCCATATACAATAATTCTGCGGGCAGGATGGCTTTTTATATAGTCAAAGTAGTCGTCCTTTAGATTCCAATTAATCATTTTTCACCTCTAAACGGCTTTTGCAACAAAATAACTTGTCCATGAGTTATAATCTGTCTCTTCCAACCTCTGGCAGTCCAGATTATCAATTATTTCCAGTTCTGGTCTAAAAAAATATCTCATATGATGTACCTCATTAATTGTTTGGACAATATCCCCATGCGTGATGCAATCAATATTGCTAAAACCAAAGGCGGGATAGATCCCTGTTCGCCAGCCTTTCCAATTGTCTAACACTATCAAAATAATATTTTTCCATTGTCTTTCGTTGTATATCTGTTATCCTTAAATCAGTAACCTTATCCGCTTTACTATATTGTTCCAATACTTCCCCATACCTGCTGCGCAATTCACATTTCCTCTGTTCATCTCCAACATCTAAACAAAAGATCTCATATCCTAACTGATGCAGCAGTCCAGCCAGCTTATATCCTTCTGTATCTGCCATTACAAAATCGCCTTTGTTTTCCAATGGAAATTTTCTCTGTTCATACTGAGCGGAAACGCCTATAAACTCTAAAATATCTTGTATGACCACTTGGAAATTCTTAATAAGATCTTCAAAGAAAATAAGTTTAATTTGCCCGTCAGGATAATATTTTTTATACTGCTCAATCCATTTTGCATATTCATACATATCTTTTTGAGTGTCCAACTGAAAATATTCATCAAACATTTGTGGATAAAACTCACCACTTTTTTGATAAGACTGCTCAAGCCCTGCTACTCCATTTCGATTATCCATCTTAAATTTTGAGAACTCAGCGTCAACCGGATTTCTAACCAGGAAAAGAATCTTCAGTTTATCTCCAAAGTAATCATAGACATCTTCCGCATGATTATAAAAAGTTGGTTCAATCATTCCTACTGCCTGTCCGTTCTGAACATTATTAAAATATTCCTTCCTCAATTTTTCCTTAGGATTTTTTACCTTGTGATACCACAGAAAGAACTGACTCTCTTTTTTATCTGGCAAAAATACCCCCCCTCCTATCAATGCTTTAAACAAAGAAGTCGTTCCGCATTTTCCAAACCCTCCTACGATAAAATCAATATTTTTAAATGGTACATCCAGTTCTTTACCCATCTCAAAAAACAATTGATCCGTAATACAATGATATTCCTGCACATATTTACTAACGACTTGTGTGATATCTTCCCAATAAACCGCTGATGTCGCAATAACCACATTACAATCGCCATTTTCTTTCAAAAAAGGAATTGCCTCCTGAATCCCGACTCCCTTATATCCACAGTCTGTTTCAGACAATTTGGTTACAATCATTCTTTCTGCCTTTACTTCATTTATAAAAATCATATACTCAATCAATCGCCTGGCATATTTTCCACCACCATATATTACAACTCGGTCTTTTCCTTTTAAATATTGGATCAACGCTTCTGTATTCGATAAATTTCTTTCCATGTCCCCACTTTAGCTCCTTATCATTGTTTGTAACTACTTGAGATAATTTACCTCAAAATGAGTCAACTGCTGCAAACTACATCTCTTTATATACAACCTCGTTTTCCTCGATACCTTTAAACCGTTTTTTATCAATTTCTCCTGAATAAGGTCCCTGCTTTACTTCAATCATTTCAACCTCTTCCAAAACAGTAAAACCATGTCCACCTGAAACCAGCAAAATCACATCACCTGTCTCCAAAACGATACTTTCCAGATAGTCTTCATAATCGTCATAAAAATCCACTCGGAGTCGTCCACTCTTGATAAACAGAACTTCCTGTGTCAATACGACATTGCGGTGTACCAAGTTATGTATGTGCGCATCTATTGCCTTTCCTGTCGGATGATGCATATACGCCACCTGCTGTGAGTATTCGTCTGGCGTGATGAAATCCACACCCTCACATATGTAATTACTTCTGATAACCATGGCAAGAATTTTTTCCTTTTTCTTGATTAATTGAATTTGTTCCATTTATATAATCCGCCTTTCTGCGAAAGGCACCGATAGGGCTATGAAACCCGTTAGTCAACTTCCGCTTTCTAATTCCAATCAAACTTCTCCGACAAATGATAAATGCCTATTCCCTTACCCTCTGAATTACCTTGTCTACTTTTATGATTACCTTATCCATCTGTTCCTTTGTCAAAGCAAGACCGCTTGGAATATAGAACCCTTTTCTTGCCAGATACTCTGCATTGGGATATGACTCATTTACAAACAGCCCTCGCTTCTGGTATACCGGCTGCTCATGCATGCACCAGAAAAATGTTCGCGAACCGATTCCCTCCTGTGTCAAAAGCTGCTGTACAGTCCTATTATCTGCGCGAATATCTTTATCCAGCACAATCCCATAAACCCAATAGATATTGTCTGCATAGTCCTCTTTTTCCATCGGAAGAATTATTCCTTCTATATCGCGAAGTTTTTCAGAATAATATCTCCCCATCCATCTTTTTTTCTCTACAAACTCC
Organism: uncultured Lachnospiraceae bacterium; assembly: GCA_947177165.1. GTDB lineage: Bacteria > Bacillota > Clostridia > Lachnospirales > Lachnospiraceae > COE1. Next base: position 22,847 of record CAMWTP010000025.1, on the reverse strand, counting down.
TCCAGCCTTTCCAATTGGGCTAATCCTACCGCAGCCTGCAGATTCGTGAATCGGTAATTGTCACTGAGTTCATCATGCACATAACGAATATCTTTCTTAAAACAGAGATTTCTAAGCATCCTGCATCGCTCTGCAAGTTCCTCGTCATCTGTGACAACCATTCCCCCTTCACCTGTTGTTATATGCTTATTAGGATAAAAACTGAATGTACTAATGTCGCCAAAACTTCCACACGGTTTTCCATTGTATGTCTGACCATGCATCTCCGCTGCATCCTCAATAACTTGCAGGTTGTATTTCTTTGCCAGCGCAAGTATTTTATCCACTTCGACAGGAAGACCATATATATGGACAATCATAATGGCTCTGGTTTTTGACGTTATCTTTTTCTCTATCTCGTCAGCTTTCATATTCCATGTATATAGATCACTGTCAACCAACACTGGAATCGCTCCTGTCTTTGTGACAGCCATTGCACAGGAAATAATAGTGAATGTGGGCATAATCACTTCATCGCCTTCTCCAATCCCTAACGCCTGAACAGCAACTTCCAGTGCTGCTGTACCATTCGAAACTGCAATTCCATATTTTCTGCCTGCCGTTATGCACATTTGCTGCTCAAATTCCTTTACAAATGGTCCTTCCGAGGAAATCCATCCTGTGTCAATGCATTCGCACAGATACTTTTTTTCATTTCCGTCTAACAGCGGCTCATTTACTGGTATAAAATCCATATCAGGATACCTCCTGCTCTTTGAATTACATTTTCATATTCACTAGAAAGCAACATTTCCAAACAGTTTATAACCTATTTATTCACAATAGACTTTAAAATAAGGTCTGATCTGTTCCCTGATCCACTCATGCATAAACTGCCAGATTTTCTTTCGTATTCCATCATCGCAATCTGACTCTTTCGCATAACAATAGGCGGAAAGCAATCTGATTTTCCACAACAAGTACCTCCGAAATGAAGCATACCTGATAATTTCCCTTTTATACTTATGTACCATTATTTTGCATCCCTCATACATATTCCACTTATTCCCAGTCATACTCCGTTCACTCTTCCTTGCAGTACTGACAAACTTTCCGCAATGCAAAATAGGATATCTCATTCCTACCGAAACAACAAAACCATCATCAGTCCATGCTTTCTGGGATTCATCCAGCATACCTGTACTATCTAATATTTCTTTTCTGAACATAATCGATATTTGAGAACACAACGCCAGATTTTCCATTAAAAACTTTCTCTGAACCGCCTTATCTTTAAACAGATTATGGTATATCCACTTTATTCTTCTCTTCCCACACTCACAATAAACATTCCCATAAACCATTGCTACTTTAGGATTTTCCTTAAATGCATTGATTCTGACTTCTATGGAATCATCCATTAGATAATCATCTGTATCTAAAAAAGCCAAATACTTGCCTTTTGCCATTCTAATTGCTGTATTCCGTGCCGAATTCGCACCTTTTTTTGCATCTGGGTTTTTATAATATTTTATACGGGAATCTTCCTGAATCCGCTTTTGAACATACTCTTCAGTTCCGTCTGTAGAATGATCATCACATATAATAACCTCAATATTTTCATATGTCTGCCTGATACAAGAATCTATTGCTTCCTCTATTACATTTTTCCTATTATATGTTGGCATTATAATAGATACTAAAGGTTTATCCACCATCACGTCTTACTGTTCCTCCATCTAAATTGATGCCCAATCAATATTTTTTAATATTTTGTATTTTAATAACACTTTCTTATGCGATTCTTGAATAAAGGGATTTAAAAGACCTCTTAAAACCATTCTCTGCAACATCAATTCCAACCGGAATTTCGCTTTAGCATAGATTTCTTCTTTTCCACTAATTCCCTTCAAAGTTATCAATGTATTCAATATATATCTTGCCTCTGCCTGCCTTGCCAGTTGTGGATATTCTTCTATTACATCCAACAAAATATCTCTGGCAAAAACTACGTAATCCATCCACCGTGCATCAGCAGCATGTGATGATCTGCTATTCTCCCGATAACAGTTATAATACTTTGCACTACCAATATGGAGCACATTTGTGCTTTTTTTTATCAACTTATATGTTACCGGCAAATCTTCACACGTTTTTCCAACAGGGAATCTGATGTCATGAAACAATTCCCTGCGAAAAAGTTTGGTACATACCGAGCAGCTAATTCCCCTAAGCAAAAGAAGTTCTTCTACAGCTTCCTGATTCGAAAATTTACGCACAGCACCAATACAATATGCATTATGACTTTTCCCCTCAGGCACGACGCATCTCCTGCCGCAACAAACGATATCAATCCCATTATGCATATTATCAATCAGACTCTCATACATATCATCAGCTATGTAATCATCCGCATCTACAAAACCAATAAACTCTCCGGCTGCAAACTGCAATCCTATATTCCTTGCTTTAGATGTCCCCTCATGTTTGGCATGAAACACAGATATACGGGTATCTATCTGTCTATAATAATCACAGATTTTGCCACTGCCATCTGTTGAACCATCATCTACAATAATTAGCTCTATACGCGGATATGTCTGATGTAATATAGATTCAAAACATCTTTCAAGATACTGCTCCACATTATATACTGGTACAATTACACTGACTAATCCTTTTTCGATTACTCTTTCTTTCTGCCTCATGTCTCTTGCTCCCACTAATTACATACTCATAAAACCTCACAAGCTTTTTTACCACATATTCGGGTTGTAATCGTTTCGTAGTGTCATGAGCATTTTTTTCTATATACTTCCTTTCCATCTCATCCAAATTTGTTACAATGCACATCTTCTCAAGCAAATCCCTTGAATCTCCAATTCTGCAGAGAAAACCATTGCATCCAGATATGATAAGCTGCTCAAAACTTGCCCCTTTCGTTCCAATAACAATTTTGGAAAAATACATTGCCTCAATACATGCATTTGGAAAATTATCCATAAGAGATGGCAATACAACAAAATCTGAATATTCTATGATGGGGTAAAGTTTGTCATGACATAATGCCTTCCATATAAAAACACGATCTGAAAATTCCCCAGCGGCATTTCTTAACACCCTCCGCGCATCTTCGCCATTTATGTTGCGAATTTCGCCTACAAAGACAAAATAGTAATCTTTATTTTCCCTTAAAAATTCCCTAAGTATTTCTGCTATGACCAATATTCCTTTTTCCGCATATAAACTTCCAAAAAACAACACATATTTCTTATCTCTTAAATACTGATCCACATACTCGTAATCCATTTGCCTGACATCATTCACAAAAGGAGTTTCTATCACTTGAACTTTTCTACCGCAATCCTTTCCAAAATCTTTTGCTGTAATGGCACATGGTGCAAAAACAGCGTTACATCTCTGTGCGGCAAACCTTTCCAACGCCGCCCTAAAAGCTAAAGTTCTGGCATCATAAGTCAACAAGGAGGAAAAATATGTTTTTGCATAAGAAGATAGACGCATTACCGCAGGCGTATTTCCATGGTAAAATGCTGCAATCCCAGCAAGGGAAGTAAATTGGACAATATCGACAGACCGCTCTTTTATGACTTGATGTACTTTTCTGTTAATAAGAAAACTAATCAGCAGACTGGTCAAAGTAACATTCCCAGAAAAAACTTTGCCACACCCATCTGTTCTCACCGTCCATATTTCTATTCCATCTTCCACCCTATACCCATCGTAACCGCCGCCCGCGATAATCATCGGTTTATGTCCAAGCTGGAGCAGGGACATAGATACTCTATACAGGTAGGTTGGAAATCCCGTCGTGGGCTTGCCTTTTTCTATATATTCTGTAGCTGCAAAAAGTACTCTCATCTCCATCTCCCACTATTACATTTTAAAAATTGTATATATAATTTGGCATTTGATTATTTGTATTCTGTTTGCTCTCTACCTTATTTTTTTCGGACTCCATATCTAACGGTTTGTTTTTTAGTGCAGCCACCAGCACTGTTTTACTAATAACTTGCATATATTTTTCATTTTCCCATAAAACATCTAACTTCTCCTTTAGCTGTTGTGCTGTTTCAAAACTGTATTCCATAAGATAATCCCTTTCTGGATATAATGTAAAATAACTTTCTGCTAAACTAGTTGTTTTATTAAACTCTATCTCCTCTTCATCTAATTTAAAGTGAAAAAGAGTCTCTTTTTCTCTTGCACATCTTTCCATTATGCCCTCCCTAATCAAGTTCGTATATATTTCTCCACCCTGTTTCCTCATTCCATTCTGGCTGTTCTTCTTTGTATAATATACAATCTTCCAAAACAAGTACATCCATATCCGTCCGCATAAAACACTGATATGCATCTTCTGGAGTACATACAATTGGTTCTCCTCGCACATTAAACGAAGTATTCACAACTACCCCATATCCTGTAAGCTTCTTAAATTGACAAATTACTTTATAAAAATAGGGATTCATATCCTCTGACACAGTCTGTATCCTAGCACTGTAGTCCACATGAGTAACAGCAGGAATGTCTGAACGTTTCTGTTTTACTACCTCTAACATATTTCCATCGTTTTCTTTCAGAAAATCATGCAGTTTAAATGGAATTCTTCTTTCCTTACACACATTTTTACACAGAAGCATATATGGACTATCTCCATCCAATTCAAAATAATCTGAAACATCCCCGCGAATGACAGAAGGTGCAAATGGTCTAAAGGATTCTCTAAACTTAATCTTTTTATTCAGTTTTACCTGCATATACTCTGAGCGTGCATCCGCTACAATACTCCGATTCCCCAAAGCCCTAGGTCCAAATTCCATTCTCCCCTGAAACAATCCAACTACTTTCTCATTTGCTATTTCTAAAGCAATCGATTTATACAAGCTATCCTCATCCATTTTATGATAAATATAACGATTTGCATTTAAATACTTCTCAATTTCCCTGCTTGAAAACGCTGGCCCCAGGTAACTTCCTTTTTGGACATCAGTTTTCCCAACTATTCTATTTATACCTGACAAATTATATGTCGCATAAAGCGCCGCTCCAAGGCTCCCTCCTGCATCTCCCGCGGCAGGCTGTATCCATATATTCTTAAAAATGCCACTATCCTTAATTTTTCCATTAGCGACACAATTCAATGCAACTCCACCTGCTAAGACTAAGTTATCTATACCCATCCCATAAGTGTCTTTTGCATGTCTAACCATCCGTAAAATAATTTCTTCTGTTACCTTTTGCACAGAGGAAGCAATATTCATTTCCCGTTTAGTAATTGCACTTTCTGGTAATCGACGTGACCCTCCAAACAATTCGTCAAACTTCTGATTTGTCATTGCCCTGCCATACTGATAGTCAAAATACTCCATCTGCATCCTAAAAGAGCCATCTTCTTTCAGATCTAATAATTTGTCTTTAATAATATCTTCATAAACTGGTTCACCATATGGAGCCAGTCCCATAAACTTATACTCACCTGAATTTACTTTAAACCCACAAAAATATGCAAATGCACTATAAAACAAACCCAAAGAATGCGGAAACCGCATCTCTTCTTTAATAGACAATCTTTCTTTTTCACCAATTCCTATTGTTGTCGTCGCCCACTCACCTACTCCATCAATCGTTAGGATAACAGCCTTTTCAAATGGAGATGGATAAAAAGCTGATGCAGCATGTGACACATGGTGCTCGCATACAAGACATTTTCTTGAAGAATTTACTCCCAGAACATTATCAATCATTTTGTGCACCCATAGTCTTTCAGAAAACATAGGTTCAAAGCTACGATTAACAATATTAGCAGTATCTCCATGGGCAACAGCAATATTCTTCAAAAACCTATCAAGCGTGTATAGAGGATTGTCATAAAATACTACTATATCAATATCTTCTTTTTCTACTCTTCCCTCTTCTAAGCAGTATTCAATCGCATTTACTGGCATATTCATATCATGTTTTATTCGCGTAAACCGTTCTTCTTGTGCCGCTGCAATGATATCACCATCTACCACCAAACTAGCCGCTGCATCATGATATAATGCAGATATTCCCAATATATTCATCTTATTATCCTCAATAAAATCTAAGAAATAATTACACTACCCATTTCCCCCTAAAGAATATAAGAGGAATAATTACATCCTGTAAACTCCCACGAGCTCCTAAATGGTTTATTATATAATGAATGTAAGTATCTTGAACAAATTTTAATATGCGTATGCGAATCTTCAGGAAGTATTTTCATATTTTCGTGCTTCAAATTAAATTCTTTGACTGCCAAATGTTCACCTATAGAATCCGTCCAATCCACAATATCATCAAAATACATTTGTATGCGTGGCATAAAATATTTATCATTTTGTTCCAAAAAATGTAATATGGAACAAGTCGATGCATAACGGTCTACATCAACAAACATCACTCCGATTGGTGCAGGATGATAATCCTGAATAAAGGTCTTTAATGATTGATCTATGTCTCCTAAAATTAATTTTGCAAAACGTAATCGCTTTTTTGTTTTTTCAACATCCATAACATTAAAAAGCCCCTCAAACCAAATCCATCCTGCTTCTTTTCTATAATCCTCAATATTCGGCAGTCCAGACGCATTATCAAAACCATATACCTCTATTTCCACATTCAAGAGTCTTGATATCTCTTTTGCATAAAATTCTGCTGTAATCAATCCATTTCCACTCGCTACTCCAAATTCAATTACACTAAACCGCGAAATTCCTAATTGTTTCGCCTCCTCCGCCATTTTATAAATGCATTCTGCATAGTGCATTCTACTCAAACGACGAGATTGAAATTCCTGCATAAAGAAAGCCCTTTCTCTGGAAAACATATCCATGACATTTTTTTCTCCATCAATAACTGGTATGAATCGAATACTTTTTTCCGCAAATATATTTCTTGCAGCAGCATAAATTTCATCTTCTGTTCCTGCGATAATATGTACACAATTTTCATTACATATATCTTTTACAATTTTATATTCTCCCCAATAACTTTTCTGAATTTCTTTTGTTCCAATAATACCTTTAAACTTTTTATTCTGATCTATTACAATTAAGTTTGTTCTATTTCTTTGTGCCTGCCATGCCGCCTTATATACAGTCTCATTTTCATCAATAATAAAATCTTCCAAATACGCTCTAAACATGATAGAAGTCTCCTCTCATAACCATTATAATTTTCTGTTTAAGAAATCCCCACAACTCCAAAAACTCTCCAATAATTACATGTATAAGCTTAAATATATCAGGATATTCCATAATATCCCTATTAACATACTTCCAAAAAATAATTTTTGCATACCCTCCGTATTTAAATTGCCATGGTTTCTTTTCACCCCTATAATGATAAATAACTGGTCTTCTATATAAGTCCTTTTTTATTTCAAAATACCTCTTATTTTTATATGGACAATAATTATATTTTGAAGGAATCACCTTATTATTTCTATAAAACATTCCATTTATGACGTCTTGATCAGCTAATCTAAGACATGCCTTATTCTTTGTAATATAAGCCAACATATCTTCTCTTGTTGTGTGCCCACGCAGCCATTGGAGATTCATCATTAATACTCCTGCATTAATATATGGATATCCTGACTGAATTCCAAGTGCTTTCTTTCTTTCCTTTGACTGTACCAAAACGCCTGCAAAAGCCTTGTCCTTCATATCAATATTATACAATTCTTCCAGAGAGCCGGTCACAACTAAATCCGTATCCAAATATAGAACTTTATCTACTGGTAAGAGATCCATTAACAAAAGTCTATAATATGTTGTAATTGAAATATACTCCACCAAAGGAGCATCTCTAAAACATTCATCATTGACAGAAACAAAATCAGCCTTCATATGAAACATCTTCACTACTTTCAAAATATCTTCCCTTCCTTGCTTCGCCAATTGATGTTTGGTATATAAAACATAAAGATGGATTTTAATATTTCTATTGTTTATAAATAAAGAATTAATCATTACCAATGCAGAATTAATGTAATGATCATCAACCGAAATACATACATTCATAATCATTGATCCCCTATCTTTTTTATTTTCCTGACCCACTCTGCCGTTTCCAATATTGCAGTTTTAAAGTCTGTCTGGCATTCATATCCTGTATCCTCATAGACGGCATTTAAATCCACTAAAGAATAATCAATCCAAAAACTGTCTTTTAGTTCTCCAAACTGTAATTCAAGTCCCGGGCATAAATAATCTCTTACTTCACATAAAATATCCTTAAACTTTTTCAAATTCCTATGTCCTATATAATAATTTCTTCTATTGATACTTTTTTCACCAATCGCATGTAACATTCCGACTACATCATCAATATATATCCAATCATGCCATATATCTCCGCTGATCAATTTAGGTGCTTTTTGTTCAAGCATACTGGAAATAAATGTATTATGGATTCTCCATGACCGATCTCCTGGACCAAAACAACTACCAATAATCGCAGTATTATAGCAAATACTTTTATCAACAGCGAGTGTTTTACATATAAAATCACAAGCTAACTTTACAATGCCATAAATACTGGCTGCTCTTGGCTTAAACGCATCCGCATTGAAAAATGGCAATAACTCCAATTCGTTAATTGTCCCTGCAAATATATATTTTTTGCATCCCAGCCTAATCGCCAATTCTAAAGTATTGCATGTATAAACTATATTGCTAACCTGTACAGGAACACTCCTTAAACTTTCACCAGAAGTACCTACCCATGCAAAATGATAAAAAACATCAAAATTTTGACCTTGCAATACTTTTTCTAATATCAAAATATCTTCCAGACTCCCCTGAACAACAACAAGATTTGAATTTGATATAAATTCTTTCATTGTTTCAGGGTTACGCACAATTACATAGACTTTAATTCCTTCATTTAACAGTTTTCTACATATCGCCTTTCCGATAAATCCGTTTCCTCCGGTTACAATAGCATTTTTCATCCTATCGCTCCTTATATTCTCAGTATCGAAAGCAGATTCCTCAACTGGATATTCAAACAGTTATTAAATTGTATTAATATATTCAATGTCTGATAATCTGCCCAAAAGTATCCCGGTGGTAACGGATCTACTTCTGTTTTATTAATCTGAAGTAAAACGTTTCTATTTTCTTCATGATAAAAACGCCCTCCTTCTTCTGAAAAAAGACCAGAGAAAGTTACTCCTTCTCCTCTTTTATATTTATCAACAAACACTTTTTCAATATGATTCATGTCCTTTTTATATAAATCAGAATATTGTACCGTAGGACCAATTTCAATTTTGTCAAAACACCCAACTTCCGACAGACTATGAACCAAAAAATTTGTTTTATTATCAGAAACACAATATATCAACCCTAAAACCAAAACTGTTTTGGCTTCTAAAAGAGGCTGTTGCCATTTGCTAACCTCCCTGCCTTCAATTCCGATATCGCAAAAAATTACATTAAAATCACCCGTAGATGAAGTGTATGATTTTCCGTCATATCGCCAATCTTGAAGTGAATTCAAATCTACTAACTCTACTTTACTGTTATCCAACATTTTTATTTCATTCATATATTGATATATATTGTTTATCTTCAACCCGGCGTCCCCAAAAAAAATAGAATTATACAACTCTTGTTTGGTAAATAATGTATTTATATATATGAGTTCTTTATATGTAAAATCGCGCAATGCAAAAGGAATGCAAGAAATAACCGTTCGGGTATCCATATTTACCAAATTATCATACTCCATTAACTGCTTAATCTGCCCTAAAGTCATCCACATATGACTATCAACAATTTCTATTTCATCATCAACAATAATCAAGATATTTCTATTTCTTTTCCCATAAAATCTAGAGGACTGCTCTGACTGAATCTGGTCAACGATAACCTCGTAATTTTTTTTATGAGAAAAATATTCTATATATTTTGGAGCCTTTCCTCCATGAACACGCATGAAATTACTTTTTGTAGCCTGAACAGTAGGAGATATTTGAATTTTATTAATATTGCCTGGTTCAATCTTCGCCTGCATTAGAAAATATAATACACCATCAATAACTTTTCCAATTATTCCCAAATATCCAATTTCATTTTGCAGAATAATAGGCTGTTCCAACTCTAATTCACCTTTTTTATCAAACTTCTTTAAACCGGTTATTTTAAAAAATGTATGTGAATAATTGACTATGCCCATTTCTTCTTTATCATAATGCCAATCCTGCATTTCTTGAAGACTAATTTTTTGAATGGATACTTGTACCTCATCATTTTTTTCCGCTATCCAGCTTAATATCTCACTCAATGAATGGATAGTTCCTTCTGTTGTCACCCATGATTCTATTATTTGCACCAATGTTAAATTATTAGATATCTTATTTGTCACTTCAATTCTCTCCAATTAACGAAAATCTGACATCTGTACAAACCTCTCCATATATAATGCTTGTCTTTCTATTTCTTTATATGCCATTTCCCTGTCTTTCAAATTTTCTATACAATTCTCAAAATGTTCTATCGACTTTCGAAAAGTATCACATGGCGTTATAGCTATTTCTTGAACAGTACCATCACTATAACTAATCTTAATATTGGGAGCCAATTGGGGTGGTGCTGTAAAAAAACGTTCTGCCCTTAATATTGCTTTACTACCCCATACACTCATCTCACATTGATAAGCATTATCCATACCATATGCAATATGCATCACTTCACCATATGCATTTCTAAATGCAGCTGAACCATACAGATCAACTTCACTATCATCAGTTTTATTCGACAAAACATATAGTATTTCAAAATTTTCTTTTAAAAATATTGATGCACTTTTTATCAAATATCCACCACAATCAAATAATGCTCCGCCTCCCAAAAAGCGATTATATCTAAAATCACCTTCTGGACGTTTGGGAAAACCAAATTTTGCTTCATATAAACGAACTGTTCCCAGCATATTATCTTGGATCATATTTTTAATTGCCTCAACTTGTTCATGATATACAAACATATAATTTTCAATCACAGCAAGCTTTTGTTGTTTTGCGATTTTCAAAAGATCCAATGTATATTTTTCATTTGTTGTAAACGGCTTTTCAAGCAAAACATGTTTTCCATGTTCTAAACAGTCTTTTGCCCATTTATAGTGCAACGCAGGTGGTAGTGGAATATATATTGCATCAATCTCCCTTGACATAATCATTGAAGAATATCCATAATATATTTTTCCTCCATAAACTTCAATTATCTTCTGTGCTTTCATAAGTTGTTTATCACGCTTTTCTTTCAATTGCTCTACTGTGATCTTGCAAAACTTCTCCACTTCCCTTTCATCGTCATTACACACTGCTACTCCTGCAAAAATAATATTATGATTACACTTATGCAATGCTGGTAAAAATCGACGTTGGGCAATCTCTGCCGGAGCAATAACTCCTATTCTTATCATTACTAATCCTCCAGAATGAGTCCATTACTTATATGTGATAGAAATATGTTTCTAAATCCTTTTTTAATTAGAAACTCATATATTTGTTCCTCATATCCACGGGACAATAGAATGGCCGTATCCTTGTTAATACTCTTTAATTCATCAAGTGACAATACTTTTCTCTCCATAATAGTCTGCCCCCATAATTGCATATTGCTATCTGCAAAATATTCTATATCCAAATTTTCTTTTTCAAGTCTAAGATAAAGTAATTGTCCTTCCTTTCCTGCACCATAAATCACCTTATTTTCAAATTCCCATATCTGTGGATTTATCTGAAATAACTGTTTGACCATTATGATCTGCCCCCTATCCGATCACAACATATATCTTTTTTAATATGATTAAAAACACTGTCAGCAATTATTGAGTTTCCCCATTCATTCACATGGGCAAAATCGATAAATAGTTTTGAGCATCCGTCAAATATTCCTGTAAAATCAATAATGTAATCCTCATTTTGTATCTGACTTACTATTTTATCCCGAAACTCTTGTGCATGGTCAAACATAAACGAAAATCTATCATTCTTCCTATATTCTTCCAACTTGGGCATTATTTCCGGATCAATCACATAGTCACCACAATATAACATTGGCTGTAGAAAAGTGTAAAAAACAATTCCCATTTCCCTTGCAACAAAATTCATAATTTTCTTATTCAGTATCCAGATATCTTCAACTTCAAAATCACTCTTTCTCCCTAAATATAATGGATTCCGTTCTTGCGTATCCTTTAATAATTGATCCATCTTCACTTTTAATCTTGGGAAAGCAAATGGATACCCCTTTCCATAATCGTTAAAATCTCCATGTGAATCTACTAAGTCATTAATTCCACTAAATGACAAAACCATATCAGGTTTCATAGGTATAACATCTCGCAGAAATTTTACCAATTCCTGTGTCGAATCTAACGCTGGCATTCCTCCACATAAAATACATACCTTTCGTCCATTTTGACAGCATTTATAATACAGTAACTCTGACCAACATTTTGCATACACTAATTGATCGGAATATGTAGTACTCCCTCCAAGTGTAACAATCGTATAGGTATCATCATCCCTATCGCCATATATGGTAAATCCATCCTCATCCTGATTCCACGATACGCCAAGATTTATATCAATACACTCTGTAAACCTAACAATGACTTCTTGATGTATTGCATTATTAAATATGTGGACAAAATCGTTCCATTCTTTATATTCCAAGTCCCCCAAAGCATTTTTAAATTTAATATGAACACGATCATAATGTGGTTCTACAACGAAAAATTTTTCTTCCTCATACATAAGATCATATAAATTTATAATACGTTCATCCTGACATGCTAATTCTTGTATATCGTTTTCTAAAAGTAAAAAGCGCTCTACTCTAACGCCCATCCTGTCTAATAATCTTTCTAATGCAATCGCTGCCTTATCATAACCACATACACCTATTTTTTTTTCGTTGCTCATATTAATTATTTTTTGAATAATCCCATTATTTTTAATAATATGCATTCTATCTACCCTCAGAAATTGGGACAAAAATATTTTTAATTTTTAATTCTTTTAACCTTTCTAGCATCTCAGCCCCATATTCTTCACAAACAATCAAGCAGGCATCCCTACCAAACTCTGCTACTTCTTGTACTGTAATAATCTTTTTGTTTAATAGTCTTTTTCCGATAAAAAAATCATCCATATCGCAAAAAAAATCTATATGCCCCCCTTTTTCTATGATTGTCATGTAAAGTTCAACTGCCATAATTCCACTTCCGTATATTATCCAATACTTATACTGTTCCAACTCCTGATTGAGTGTATAAACAAACTTCACTTTATCTTCTTTCAAAACATTTTCTCCCTAAATAAAGCAATAAATCTCTTTTAGAAACTTCCTTCTTAAAAAATAATTTTAAGAAAACCATAACATTTTCTTTAGAAGGATTCTTGATACAAATAGTTCCGCTTCTATATATATTTTTTAATAGCCTTGCTTTTATATCTATCTTTTCACCATAACACTTATCTAAAAAATTTCTTAATTTCACATCTGTTTCATAATGATATAATTCCAGATTTCTACTGTAATATTTTGCCGACCATCCATCCCCCTCAAAGCGTCTCCTATATACTGACCACTCGTCCTCAATATAATAAATATCTCCTTTCAAACCTAGCACGACACTCAGTTTTACATCGCTATTTACATCACATTTTTTTATCAAATTAAATTCTCTTTGGGACATCTTTTTCCAGATGTTCCTATACATCCATCCTGACAAGTGACCAATCATCTTAAAATCAAGCGCATCCTCTTTGGTATAGACATGCGCTTGCTGATAATGAATTCCTTCGAGTTCATAAGGTACTTTTTCTCCATTTTCATCTAAAACCGTTACATTATGCGAAACACCAATATACTGTAAATGGGATTCAAGAAATTCCATTTGAATCTTTAATTTATCAGGATTTGTCCAGTAATCATCCCCCTCTAACACTGCAATATACTGTCCTTTACATCTTCTCCTCAAATCTGCCTCATTCTTTAATGCCCCAATATTTTTATTATGGCTAATTAGTTTTATAATTTCTGGATACATTGCTTGATATTTCTCGGCTATTTTTCTTGTATGATCGGTAGAACAATCCTCACCGATCAGCAATTCATATTTAAAATCTGTATTCTGCCCTAAAACACTTAAAATTGCCTGTTCCAAATATTTTTCATGATTATATGTAACCATCATCACACTGACTTTTATTTCAGAAGAATTCATTTTTCTACTTCCTTTTTCGCTATATAAATACGAATGTATTTATTAAAAGCATTTTGACTCCTGACTTTGTCATCTACATCATTTCCTGTAAACAATTCACAATAAAACCCTGCATTTTGGATTCTCTTTTTCAATTCACTGTCTGTGTATCGCCTTACATGATCTACTTGACCAAAACGTTTCCAATTCATTTCTTTACTCAACCCATTTGCTTCATCAAACCAGACTCTCTTCGTATCAAGTGGCACCAAAATCAATACTTCTCCTCCATATTTTGTAACCCTGTATAGTTCTTTTAATGCGCTTATATCATCTGCTACATGTTCTAATACATGACTACAAATTACTAAATCATATGAATTGTCAGGTATTTCCTGCATATTTTGTATGTCTAAATGATAATCCACACCACTCTTATACAAATCATTGGAATCAACTTTTGCATACTTCAATCTTTCTTTCAGAAACTTCACACCTCCTGGCGCGGGTGCAAAATATAATACTTTTAGATTATGTTCCCTCCGATAATGCCTTCTTACATACAACATGATCAACCTTGTTCTATCAATTGAACCACAATATGGACATCGATATTCCCACCTGTTAAATGTCATATCCCTAAAGTTAAAATTTACACCATATTGTATCAATTGTCTTAAATACCAGTCTTCACTAAATACCGGCAAATACGTAAAAAAGGTTCTTTTACATATAAAACACTTTCTTCTTTCAGATAATAAATTTATATTTGTAATAATATCTGTATAAATTTCCCCCGTTCTCGCCACCAAATTGTTCATTTATTCCCTTCCTATTATTGTATTGTTTGATAGATATCTTTTCCGACACATTGCCTTTGCTCAACATCTGATGATTCGTCCTTTATCACACATCTCACATATGTATCTAATCCACGCCAATAATCCTTTTTTTCAATTAATATATTTTTTTCTCCATATAAAACAGGATGCATATAATTCTCCATGAACAGTGCTGGATTCTTCAAATAGAGTGGTATATATCTCACATTTCTATCTAAGTCAATGTGAATAATCTTATGATCAATACTCGTATATATATACAAACCAGTCCTTTTTTCTAATACAAACGGACTAAAACATCCTTTTTCTTCCTTTGCAACACAATATTCCGCATCAACAACATAAAACTTTTTTTCATATCGATTAAATATTAATATTTTGTTCACATCATTGTACAATATGTAAAGAAACTCACCACTCACAACACTTTTTACAGCTTGTCCAAGGATAGGTAAAACACTAGAAAACAATTCTCCTTCTTCCTTATTCCACTGAACCAAACCATTCTTTTTATAAAGTATCCAAAAATCCTTACCATCAAAAGCTAATGTATCTGCTCGATCATTACCAATATTTTTTTCAATAAAGTACTCCTGTACATTGTTTGTTAGTAAATTAAGTTCAATAATGTTGTCCTTATCCGCAATATACACAAATTCCTCTCTAATTATTAAATCCCTTATTGGCGGATTACCCTTTACATATTTTTTACAAAATCTCTCATTTTGCATAATATTAATTTCTTCTTTAGTCAAATCAAAAGTTGCAATAAAAGATTGATTTTTTCCAAACAAATATAAATTGTCCTTAAAGTGAACTACATTATTAATTCTTGGACAAATCAATTGTTCAGATTTAAAAATTTTTGTTGAATTTTTCTTCATATCATACTCACAAATACAATTTGAATTAAAGGGACAAAAAAACAACTTGCTACCCACTTTTATTCCACACGAAAATTTTACGGCGTCCGTTTTTTCACACCCATCAATTTCAGTTAATAATTCAAGTCTCCCATTCTCAATATCCCCCTTAAATATCCCATTCATTCCGCCAGCAAAAAACCAGAAAAAATTACCTTCTACACATATGTCTATTGCCCATACACTATAATAATAAAGTGATGATATCCCCATTAATTATCAAATCCTTCCCGACATACAAAGAATTCATTCCCTTAAGTTATTCCCACCTAGCAAATAAATCTATTACCCATATAATGCAGTAATATTGTTATGTTATTTCCATTAATTATTCAATGATTTCTATATAACCAATTTTCCCCAATGATTCTGGATCATAAAATTTGCACGAACCTTCATAATAAAAATGAAATTTGTTTAATTTATAATTACTAAAATATATTTTTGTATTTTTACTTTTTTCACAGAAATTCTCTTCCCTGGAATATTTTTTAATTTTTTCAATATCTTCTTTGAGTACAAATTTGTAATGCCTTATTACAAAATAATAAGGATTTCTTTTATAAATAGGAATAGGATATAATAAATGTGCGTTTAAAACCACTCTGCTCTCCTCTAAATAAAATAATGGATACTTTGTTAACCATACCTCATAATCGAAAACCCTTTTCCGTATTCCTCCTGTCATTACTTTCCCATATTGTGTATTCTTTTCATAATAAGAGTCTATGTCGAAATAATCTGCTTTGCTATATGCTTTTTCAAAAATATCAAATAAAGGCGCTTTTTCTCCACCTCCATCTTTGGGATACATATCTACCATAAGAGCCTTCCCTTGAAATATATGTTTGTTCTCCAAATTGCGTATCATCCACGCAAGATTATGTTCCCTTCGCTGTGGCCAGTCAATAAATTCGTCACCATCCAAGAGTAAAAACCACCTATTTACTCCGTAAAATCCCATTACCCTATTGCTCCATCCAACTTTTCTCCTATCACTAAATATATCTGTACATGAAAATACATCTACATCATACTGATCTATCAGCCATTTTATAGAATCATCACAAGAGTTATTATCTATTATCGCAAATCTTTTAATGCCAAGTTCCCTGTAATATGCCAAAAATATAGGTAACCTTTTCCTTTCATCTCGAACAACACTTACAACAATAGGGTCAGTCTTCTTAATTGGCACTCTGCATTGTTTTATTATTCTCAAATTACTTGTTGAAAACCCATGTATCCAATCTTTCCAGTCATCACGTTCAACGTTTTTATCTGATCTATAACAATTTTTAATAGTTTTCCTCCACATATTTTTATTTTTAATTGTAAAATTCTGCCTCCTCATCCCCAAAAAGCAAAAAAAACTATAGACATCCAAAAAAACTTTCTTCGTTTCTATTCTTTTCAACCACTCACTTAATAACAAAATTAGTTCGTCCTTTCGAATAATTAAAAATCATATACACAAATATATCTCTTTTTTCATTAATTATTTATTATAGTATGAGCTTTACTTCTGAAACCAAATCGCCGTTTTCAATTTGTGGTCTTTACAAACTCCAACATCTATACTTTCTGAGACATTATGCAAAATTCCATCATAGCTTTACGGCCTGCACCCACTACAACCTTTGTATTACGTCCTAACGTAATATTCCTCTCAAAAATATGTTTATATCCTTAATATAATTCAGCACCCATTATTGCAGGAAATCTGTATACCAATACAGATATTGACTGTTGTCTAATTCTTTCCTAATTTCCTATATTAACTTATAACAATATCATAAATATTTAGCTTACTTTTGAACTAATATATAGTATGTCATACCCATTTTATAAATCCAGTTCTTTCCACAATCTGTCTTATTCAAAACAAAGGAAAGTATTGACTCCACTTCCACCTTGATTTTATTCAAAATTCCTAATCTGTCTTTTAAATATTTAATTTTTCCTTGATGCTTATACGTAAAATATTCTGGTTTAATATTTTCCTTTTTAAACTTATCCAATGTCTCTCGATATGACATCTCCATAAAATGTGACCCCTCTGCTTTACTTCCCCGATTCAAAAAATATTTCGATACATCATGAGGGCCATCCAGCCAGTTAGGTATTATTAAAAAAAGCATTCCATTCCGCTTCATCTTGCGTGAAATTAAATGCAATATCTCTGGAAATTCATCAGGTAATAAATGTTCTATCACATTGTCTGCATAGAAATAATCTATACTACCATCATCCATTTTTTTTAAACTATTATATAATGTATCTTCATCTACAGATAAATTTTGATATTGTTCCATTAACAATTTTATTTCTTTGCTCATGACAACATCGCAACCTTTTACCTGTGTATTTGGTATCTCAACAAAATGCCGACAGCTAAATCCTATTCCTACACCTGCCTCATAAATTACCTTTTGTGTTTTATCAGCGCGCAAAAAATCGCATACTATACCTATAGAATTAGCATTTGCTCCGTAACTTTGTTTCTTACTTGATTGATACCAAGGCATAACTGCATACGCAAAATCATACATTTTTTTTAAATACTCGTCTCTATCTTTTGAAAAAGGCGAAAGTGTACATATTTTTTTTGCAATACATTTTTCTTCCTCATAATGCAATCGTTTTAACTTCTTTCTATTTAACTTTGCAAGGTCAATCATTTCTCCATTGGATATTCTTTGTACCATTCTTTGCTTCATGTAAAATAGTCCCTCCTCAAAAACTTCACTTTAAACCAGCAAACTAATTCTAACTAAACCACATAAAAAACTGATGTAAACTATCTCATCCCAAACACATCCTGGCAACTTCATACTTTACATCAGTTTCTATCCTATTTATTCAATTGTACTGGGCACCAAGCAGTTCCTTAACCTGCCGCTAACTCAAAATTATCATCATAATCCTCCCGGTCCCTGCAGAAATAAATCTTCTGGTCATAAGGATTCGTTATCATGATAATCTGCTTTAAGATATCCATTCCCAGTATGATATCCGTAATTCTTTCATCAAAAGTTATCCATATATCCTGTTCCCCCATATCTATGTTTCCAATGGTGAACTGTCGTAGTGTCAATCTGTAAAACTTTAAATATTCCCCTTTAACAAAACCGCCAATCGATTTTATTTCACAGTTACTGAGTGCTTTCTCCTCCAATCGTCCGTCAATGGCTTTGTAACCGCAGCACGTAAATTTGGCACCTGTATCTACAACAAACTTCTCCAAGGATATCTTATGGGATATGATCAGACAGTCAACAGCATATCTGTCATCCTTTATATTCGTACTGTACACCGATTGCACCTCCGTTATTATAACTGCCTCCAACCACACAAATCTTGCCTTCATCACGCAGCCTGTCGCGCGTTGCGTATAATTCGCTATAGGATTCCTCAGATGTACTGACACAATACAGATACCCTTCATCCTCTATCATTTTATCGTAGCTGTCAATGATATATAAATACTTGCAGTTCTTATATAGCTCTTCTATCTCTTCATCGGTCTTCAACACTTTTTCATCCAATATCCTCAACATAATGTCATTCTCCTTCATTTCCATTTATCATAGTATACTATATTTAAAATATAACACCCGGAAAGCGATCTGTCAAGAAATATTAGAATATTTGTTCGTAACATTCGTTCTAAAAATGATGTAAAATATGAAATTGTCAAGGTTCAATTTATTATCTAAATTATGTTATAATCTCCACATTCTGTATCATAATGGGCTTCCCAGTCTGCCGGTACAGCTGTACCACGGAACTGTAATCCCCATAATACGCATCACTGAGCACCACTGCCCTGTCCACATCAGCAGTGTCATCATAGATCCCCCAACCTTCTGAAACATAATTGTTTTTCAGCATCATATATTTTTCCAGCACCGCCGGACGCATGGATTTCATTGTGCTTTCAATCAATGGATGCGGACGCCACAGCAGGACAACCTCATCCTGATTCTCCCTAAAAATATTCAGCGCATTCTCAATCTTGTCCACCCACTTTTCATCGTGGGCAAGCAGCGTGCCGATTACGGTATTGTAGAGAATGATCTTCTTCCAACTCCCATCCGGCTTTTCAATGACGCTCAGCCATTCCTGCGGAATCTCCAGGTCCTCTCTTTTCGTAGCAAATATTCTGTCATACTTCGGCGAACCCAGTCCCAGAAACTTCTGTTCCAGGTATGTTCTATCCAGATGTTTCCCCTGCAGTCCGTGCTCTCTTGCCGCTTTCAGATATTCATTGATGTATATTTTCTTCATATCCTCAGACTGCACGATCACTTTATCTGCGTTGATGATACCCGGCAGGAAACAGAAATGTTTGATACTTTCTACCGCCTGTTCATTGTCGGGTGATACTTCATCCAGCACAAAGTACGGAATATATACCAGTTTTTCCGTGTATTTTTTCAGGTTTCCCGAAAAAAAGTTCGGGTGAACACTTGTGACCAGATTCCAATTATCATATGCGTTATGAATGTAAATAATATCTGGTCTGCGCTCCTCGAAATCGTACGTGTCATATCTTGTGATGGGAACATCTTCTGGATAAAGATCACCCTCGTAATGCTCCTCGCGGAAACTTCCATCTGGATTTTTGTCAAAGTATGGAATCGGAATGACATAGGCGTCACAACTCTCATCCTCCTGTGCCGCCTTCCACACACTTTCCAGTGAATCCCACATCGCTGCCTTATATGGAAGAAAAACAACTTCTTTTTTATCCGGCGGCATATCGTAGGTGATGGCATTCTGCAGCTGCAGCAGCTGTTTTCTGATCTTCTTGGTCAGCTTTCTGCACAGATTTTCATCCTGAATATTGATACCCATCTGGTAAACATTCTCGCAGTAATCCTCCAGAATGCTTACCAGGGGAGTATAATCCATATCATCAAGTGTTTCCAGGTAATTTCCAAGATCGATTGCGGACTCCTGGCATTTTGCAAATTCTTCCTCCGCTTCAAAAAGGACCGTCGAAGATACTGCCTTGGCGACGGAATCATTTACTTGCACAAGTGTCGATACAATCTGCAGCAGATCTTTTTTCCTGTATCTTTTCATGTCCTCACCTCCCTTGGCAGAATTTTGATCTGTTTCAAATATCATAAGCATTAGCTGGGTGCTCTGCACCTGCATATTTCATAACAAAATATGCTTCGCTCCGTATCAGGCTACGGTCCTGGCATACCAGAAAGCTGCCCATACAGTCAGCAGCTTAGACAATGCCGTTTTTTGCCTCGATGAACAGCCCCCTGTCCATCCTATCGTCAACATACAAACCTGTGATCCAGTATCGGTGAAATCATTTATCCAGAATTTTAAAGTATTCTGAAAAACAATTTATTCTCAGGTCCGTATGGTTTAACCTGTCATTTTGAATTCATATTTTTATATTTGTTCTCGATATTTTTCGCACCATTGAGTGCAGTCGTGCTCTGTAAACCGCAGCTTCCGCAGACAAAGCCAGATGCTGTCCGCTTTCCTTCCGCACCGCAGCAGGAACAGATATTTCCGGTTCCTTTGGAATGGATCTCCACAAGTTCTATGGAATTCATGCGGCATTTGTATGTCAGTCTTTCCCTGATGTAACTGTTGAAATTCCTTGTCATCTTTCTGTTTGCCGACTTTGATGGAAGCTTCGTCTTATGAACCTTTACCGGCCTGGCAATCACAACCCGCTCTGGCTTTTCTGCCGCAAGCATTCTGTTGATCGCAGCATTGATAAAGATTTGTGTCTTTGCGCGCTCCTTGTCCTTCTGATGATCATACTTCTGGGTGCCGAGATTATTGACACCGATGTTGTCTGCTTTTTTCCTGTCTCCGGATTCGGCACTGCGCTTCTGCACACTGCGTATCCTTGCGCGTTTCTTATTTTTTTCTGTCAGCCGCTCGGTCTCTTCCGCTGTGATATCTCCCAGCGATGCGCCGTAAACATTTCCGTTTGACAGTGTAAACATGTCCTTATAGCCGATATGCACATAGACTGTGTTCGTGTAATCGTGGTGCATTTTTATCCTGCTTTCCACTGGAATTGCAATCGCGGCATCCTTTTCCCTGACAAAGATTTTAAGCTGTCTGTCACTTGTGCGGTTATCTTTTAATGGAATCGGTATTCTTTTGCCATGAATCCCGGTTGTGATCAACAACACGCCATCTTTATAGGCATACCCGGCAGGTGTGATGCTAAAATAATCTGACTGTCCTGCCTCTGGCTTTCTCAGATATTTCCTTGTAAGCCTGCGCAGAAGATTGTTGAGACGCTCCGCATCGATCTCCAAATCTTTTGCCTTTTTAGGCATCTCGTAGTCTTCATGATTGAGAATTGCGGCATAGGTCTTGTCAAGCTTTAATATGGTCCGCAGATATATCCGGTCCTCATCTGTCAAATTTTCATTCATGGTGATGAGATTACCCAGTTTACTCCTGACTACTGCCCACATGCTCTTGATATCGGACACTGCATCGACAACGGCTGGATCAAAACATGCGGACGGCAATCCTAACTGCGTACGAATTCCGCTACGACGTATCTCACCCATGATGTCGTATACTGGTGTCAGTCTGCCAAAGCTTTTGATACCGGAATATCGTTTGTAGGTATAGTTCTTTATCTTGCCATATCCTTCGGCAAGCCCCCGCAAAAAATCTATTGTATCTTCTGGGAGCACTTCTGTGTACTGCCATACGGTTTTGGTGAGGGTATTGCCTTTTTTGCCTGCCATTTTTTCATCCTTACCTCTTGGACTGTTTCGCAGAATAACATGATCTGCGAAACAGTCTGAGAAGCTGCTATTCAAAGGCT
>CAMWTP010000024.1 GCA_947177165.1 uncultured Lachnospiraceae bacterium | reverse complement strand
TATCTAAAAAGGCAACCCTTTTTAAACCACAAAAAAAGAACCTTTTTACCGGTTCTTTGAGATATTGGTTCCTTTATCTTTCTTTCCTTATTTTGTTGTGTTTGCTAACATGTAGCATCTGCTGCCATATCCTCCGTCAAGTCCGTAATCACATCTCCTTTAGATTGGAATTCGCAGGCGTTGAACGGAATCCCGCCCGCCGCCTGCGGCCAGAGTGCAAGTGTATGGTCAACATAGTATTTGTCAAATCCAGACTCCTTGATTTCCTCGGGGGTCAGGTTTCTTGTCAACTGATAGACAATCGCACAGATCATTTCAAAATGGGCCAGTTCTTCTGTACCGATATCTGTCAAAACTCCCGCCACTGTATTATAAGGCATGGTATATCGCTGCGCAAGATATCGCATTGATGCCGCAAGCTCGCCGTCCGGGCCGCCGTACTGACTGATAATAACCTGGGCAATCTGCGGATTGGTCTGGGTAATTTTAACTGGATACTGTAATCTCTTTTCATAATTCCACATTAGTTATAGCCTCCTTCCCATGGCCAATCCTGTGTGGCCCATTTCCATTCCCTGTTGTCCATGTCAACGATACTAAGTACAAGCGGTCCATACTTTTCTGTGTATTCCGTCACAAGCTTGTTTTTCATCGCGTTATACTGCCTGAAATTCTCCATCGCCTGCTGGTCATACGGATGCGTATCGAGATAAAGGTTCAGCTCTTTCAGCACGAAATCGATTTTGCTGATCTCCTGTAACATCTTCTGGCGTTCGGAATCCATACATGGTTTGCATCCTGTGTTCATCCCTTCACTCTCCTCCCTAAAAATGGTTTGTTGAGTTCAGGAAATATTGTACCTGTTTTGAATGCCTCGTCAAGATTTTCGTACATATTACAATTTCTCTGCCACGGTACATAGGCCATCGCTACGGGAAATTTCTCCATATAGGACATCTGTGGTTTCCATTCCTGCATAACAGTACTGCTCCTTGTTGTTTTAGAATAGTTACTATCATAATATGTCAAATTAACAAGAATGCTACTGCAAAATCTCTGTATTCTCACCACTTCGAAACGGCTTCGCAAACAAAAACACGCCAAAAACCAAGCCGTTAAGCACCAAAGAAACCAGCAGTTCACTCCATGTGACCAATTGATTTTCCAGTACACTGGCAGAATGATTTCCCGAAATGATCGGAATTAAATTATTGTTTAGAAAATGCAGCGCTACTGGAACCCAGATATTGCCCGTCTTCCTATATGCATATGCGAAAAAAATACCAAGTGTAATGCACGTAATCTGCTGGGCAAGAATCATAAGAAGCTGACTGTTTTGCGTGTAGTAAAACAAATCAATCGGCAGATGCCATATTCCCCACACGACGCCAAGCAGCAGAACACCGCCCCGTACCCCAAACTTTCTCTGCATCAGAGGCTGCAGATAATACCGCCATCCATACTCCTCACCCAGAAATGCGGCGTACAGCAAAAAGAAATTTACAGGAAGTGCTGCCAGCAGAATCCATGTATTCGGATTTGCTGCGATGACACCGAAAACCGCCCACTCACCGCTGCACAAAACGGAAATTACCGTTCGAATCATATAAAGCGCCAAAAACAGGAAGATGCAAAACCACGAGGACGCTCCGTTATTCCAGCATAAACCATAGGCCCTGCGTTTCTCTTTCTTCGTTGCCAGCAAAATAATCCACCCGACAATGCCAGAACCGATCAACAGCAATTGCGATACCCACGACCACACAGGAAGAACATACCCGTTACCGGCATCTATCATCGCATAGGGATTCCATATGGAAAGAACTGCCAGCACAGCAAACAGCACTGTCACGCAAATAAAAAATACATAAAACACTCTGGGAATCAAAACATCGTTTTTTCTTGTAAACAAAACAGCAAGCATTACACCGGACGCCGGATAGAACATCTGCGCATTTGCAAACATGCCCAAATCCAGATTTTTGCTGTTACCATACCACATCAGGATTCCCATCAGGAAAGTGACGCCATAGGCGACGGCAACATATATAAAAAGTTCCTTTTTTTCCACGTGTTTCATTAAATTCACCCTTTCTATCAGATTATAAACCGTAACCGATTCATATCCTCACCTTTCCTATCTGATTATAAACTGTACCAGCTTCATATTCTCATCAAAAGCAATTGTAAACTGAATCGATCCCTCCTGATAAGTTCCTATCATGACAACACCGCCAAAAGCCTCCTGTGTTTCCTGGTCCACATTTCCAAGGACAATCGTCTTTGCAATCTCCTGAAAATCTCCACATTTTTCGTGATATGGCTCACTCTGCGCCGCAAAATTTTCTTCTGTGAGAAGTTCCTGGAACGCATCACTTCCCATATCAATAATGCTCTGATAATCATGGTTATTGAAATATTCGATCGCCCTTTCGGCTTCCGCCTTCACCGTCGCCTCATCAAACTGTTCTGGCAGGGGCTGCGCGCCGCATGCAGTGAGGGCAAGTATTATCATAATTACCCCTGCGATTCTACCAAATATTCCTCTTCTCCTTGATAGACTTTTCATAAATAACACCTTTCCTTTCTTATATTCAATTTACTCCTTATCCCATCTAAAAATTGTGTAATATTCCAAATTCATTTACAGTATTTTGCAAAAATTTGCATCGATACACAGAAACTTTTTCCTGAAATACAGCGCTCAATTGTTATCCGGAAACAACAGTGTAACAGAGAAAACGTATCCTTTTTGATCTGTCTGCATCTCGCCATGGTATTTCTCAACAGCATTTCGCACATTCTCCAATCCGATTCCCTCATGCCCTGTTTTGGCGGATTTACCTGGAGTATAAGTTCTCTTTGTCGTGTTTGACATCTTTATGACGCAAAAGTCCTGAATCTGCTTGCCTTGAAGCTCAAGCCTGAAATTTTCATTCGCTGTCCTTTCCTCCAGCGCGTTATCCAGCAGATTGGCAAAAATTGTCGTCGTATCCATTTCCGACAAAAAATCAAGATGGACACCCATCAGACTGCACTGAAACTGTTCCTGATTCAACTCCTTTATTTTATCATTCAGGATAATATTGAGCATCCGGTTATCTGTATAATATGTCATACCAAGGGCATTCAGCATCTGGTGCATATCGGCAACATAGCTTTGGGATTCGGCAAGCTTCTGTGACTGCTCCAACATCTGCAGATGGTTTCTGATGTCATGGATTACTTTGCGCGACTTCGCATAGTTTGATTCCAGATCCGCATAAAACTGGTGTATCAGCTCGTTCTGCTGCCGCATCAGCTCCAGCTTATGCTTCAATTCCTGCGTCTTTGACACATCATACCAGAAATAAAAACAGTACAGATTAATCACTAAAACAAGCGCACAGTACACAATCAGCCACTCATGCCCAAACCGCAGAAGAAACACATCCGAACTGATGGCAAACCAAAATATGAGTATCACGCTGATGACAGGTACCAGGAGCATCCCACGTATCTTAAACCGCGGCTGTACGGACATATATCTTTTTTCGATTATTACTTTAAAGACAAAAGTGATTATAACAAGCAGACACGCCTTTAAAAGTATCATAATATAAGCATAAGTTTTATTTTCCAGAGAATAAACTTCCCGCACCTTCATCGCCGTAAAAATGGCAATCATCTGCGTCGTATACATGAAAAACATAAAACCAACCTGATACAGAACACCTACTTTATCCCGGTGATACAGCATATATCCTATCAGAATATAATACAAAGTCAGCCCAATCATCGTTATGGAATCATCGTGCCAAATCATTGGAATCATCACCGTCAACAGCGCATAAATAATCCATACTACAATTTTAACAGCGCGAAACAATTTATTGTTTCCAGCCAATTCTTCCCTGCCCGGCAGTGAGATAACAAGATACGCAGAACAACAGGTCAGCGAAGCAATATCCAAAAGCGAAAATATCCAATCCGCAATCATCTGTCAGCCTCCTTCCATTTTCTGGCGCTCTAACCGCTCTGATAAATAGTTTGTGAGTTCCTGTTTCCATTCCCTCTGCTTTTTCTGCGACAGTGGAATCCTGTCCCCGTTATCCATGAAAATGTCAAGATTTCTGACATTTTTCACATGGAGAAGATTAATTACAAAACTCTTGTGCGGCATGGAAAATCCCATGGAACAGGTGCGCGTGTAAATGCTGCTGATTTTTCCCGTCATATGATACGTATTTTGGAGTGTCACCATCCTGATCTTTCGGTTTGTAAATTCAAAATAGCAGATGTCTGCAGCATCTACACACACCATTCCCTCGTCTGTATGAAAATCCAGAATCCTCTGTTTGTCCGCCCTTTTCACATAACGGAATAGTTCCTCTAATATCTGCTTCAGCCGATCCTGCGATATTGGCTTTAATAAATACTGAAACGCATGGACTTCAAATGCACCTGCCACATAATCGCGGTAAGCGGTGAGATAGACAATCTTTGTCTCATGGTCCCGCTCCCGTATCTGTCTGCCTGTCTCAATGCCGTTAATCCCTTTCATGTCAATGTCAAGAAAAATCGCATCGAAGGAATCATATGATGCAAGAAGCGCCTCCCCGGAATCAAAACAAGAGATTTTGATGTCCTGGCTCCACTCCCTGATTACGCCGGACACCATTTCACATATTGCTGGTTCATCATCACATACTGCTATCTGATACATTTCATATACCATCCCCTTATTTCCAGAACGATTCCTATCACCCCAAACAACACACCGTCATTTGTCCTTTCCAGAATTATACTCACGACAGATGAAATCTGCCGTGAGTATCGCGCCAGCCGCAGCCGCGAAGCGGCATATTTCCTTATGCGGCTGTGTGCATAACTTTATACTGAGCGGTCAGTCTTTTCGACCGCCAGTATAAATATTGTGATACTGATTCTTTATAGTTCTTAAGTATACCGAAAACATTGAAAAAAGTAAATTTCGATTGAACAAAAGATAAAAAAGAATGTATGAAATACTGATTTTAACACATACTGAATCCATATATGAATGCATTTTCCTGCCATTTGTATTATTTATATATCGCACAGCAAATATAAAGTCATCTAATACGCCGGCAGGAAAGTCACTTACCTCTGCACATGCGCTGCCGATGTGCCTTGAAATGGCATATAAGTTTTACATGGCGTGTGCACAAAAACTGAGAAAGGTATGGTTATTCCTATGTATCAAGAATTTGAAGAAAATAAAAAATATATATCAGAACTGCTTCATACCAATGAATGCTTTGATATTGTGAGCAGAGATGTACTAATTGGTGAAAAAAATGCTGTATTCTATTTTGTGGATGGATTCTGTAAAGATGATCTGATGCAGAAACTTCTGCAGTTTTTAATGGGATTAAAAGCTGCTGATATGCCCCAGAATGCCAAGGGGTTAAACCAGCTCATGCCTTACGTTGAGGTGGATCTCACAAAAGATTTCAATGAAATTACAAAAAATGTGCTCTGCGGCGTGTTTGCAGTCCTCATCGAGGGATTTGACGAATGCATTCTGATTGACTCGCGCACTTATCCGGCGCGTGGTGTATCCGAGCCGGAAAAAGATAAAGTTCTGCGTGGTTCCAAGGACGGTTTTGTGGAGACAATCGTGTTTAACACTGCACTGATTCGCCGGCGTATCAGGAGCACCGACCTGCGCATGGAAATGCTCAGTGCCGGAAAAGCATCCAAGACCGATATCGTGCTCTGCTATATGGACGACCGGGTCGACAAAGAATTTCTGGGAAAAATACGTGACCGCATCAATGATATCAAAGTCGACGCATTGACATTGAATCAGGAAAGCCTTGCGGAGTGTCTGTTCACATCGAAATGGTACAATCCATTTCCAAAATTTAAGTATACAGAGCGCCCTGACGCCGCTGCTGCACAGGTGTTAGAGGGAAATATCATCATTTTGGTAGACAACTCTCCTTCCGCAATGATCCTGCCAACCAGCATACTGGATATGATACAGGAGGCGGATGACTTTTATTTTCCGCCGCTTACAGGTTCATACCTCAGACTCTCGCGTTTCTTGATTTTGATACTAACTTATTTTATCACACCTACCTTCCTGCTGCTGATGCAGAATCCCGACTGGATTCCGCCTGCATTTGACTTTATTGTGGTAAAAGAAGATATCAATGTTCCACTAATCTGGCAGTTTTTGATCTTAGAGCTTGCAATTGACGGACTGCGGCTTGCAGCAGTTAATACACCAAACATGCTTTCGACGCCCTTGAGTGTTATGGCTGCGCTGATTCTCGGTGAGTTTTCAGTCAAAAGCGGATGGTTCAATGCCGAGGTCATGTTATATATGGCATTTGTTGCCATAGCAAACTATACACACCCCAGTTATGAGCTTGGCTATGCGATCAAGTTTTTCCGACTAATCAACCTGATTCTGACTGCACTTTTCCAGTTCTGGGGCTACCTTGCCGGCGTGATTCTGTTCTTTGCCGCTATTGTCACCAACAAGATGGTATCTGGTCAGAGCTACCTCTATCCGCTCATACCATTCAGCTATCAAAAACTCAGTCATGCACTATTCCGGCACCGGCTGCCAAAGTCGGCGGAATAAGCGCAGCCTGGCCGCAAATATTCTTAGGAAATGTTCCTTATTCATTCATATATAAAAGGTGTATGCCGAGAAACGTTCTGTTCCTGCATACACCTTTTCTCATCCTCTAATTTTTCCCGGTCGTCCCGAAACCTCCCCGGTTTGCGCCTGTGAGCTCTGAAACTTCTTCAAATACAAGATCCGGCTGCTGTTCCATGATTCGAAACTGGCAAATGCGGTCATTCAGATGGATTACCGTATCACGCATCGCATACATAGGGACAAACCACTGGTCATCGTTTCCGCAGTAACCGCCCTCTCCCGTCTCGCGATCCGGTCCGTCAATCACGCCCTGATGGTTCACCTGTATCAGTCCAAAATTCTTAAATGTAGAGCTTCTCGGCACTACATGCGCCTCATATCCGCGCGGAAGCTCCACGGCAATACCTAATGGAATCAGTTTAAATTCCCCCTGCTTCATCTCAACATCTTCCGAAGCCCGCAAGTCAATCCAGTTCCCCTTGGATATTTTTTCCAGTTTTTGTACTTTATCTGTAAAATATTTTATCTTTATATTCATCGTAATCTCCCTATAGCAATCTATACAAAACCGCTTCACGGCAGCCTGATGCGTCTCAACCGTTACGCTCCGTTGCGGACTTTAGAGCGTGTTTGAAAAATGCTTTCTGCCAGATGTGCGTCACAGTTTGTGGGAGATTTGTGCCAAATGAAGGGCACATAGCGGGCTATGTAACCTGAATTTGGCGCAAATATCACGCAAAGTGGTGAATACGACGCATACGCGTCGTTATGCAGATGGCGGGAATGATTTTTCAAACACGCTCTAGGCCTCACACGCATTTTTCTTAATCGCACAGCTTCCGTTTGCATTAAACGGCACAATATTCTGGTCCGGCATTCCAGCCGTCTCACGCCCCATCGGAATATCATCATAATCCCCGCAGTGAAGCACTGGTATCCGTGGATTTTCTTTCGCAAGCGAAGCCTGTACATTTATCACACGCTGATTGCTACTGCCCTTCCACAGAAGTGTTGCATCTTTCTTATCCTGCACAAATTCACCATCGACCAGCACATCAATATATGGAATCACCGAATATCTCATGGCATCTTCCCACACATCCCCCGTGTACAGCCAAATATTCTTATCCGGATATTTCTCCTTAATCTCCTTTGCAAGCGCCTTCACACCGTCCCTGTTCGCACAGTGGAGCGGGTCCCCGCCGGAAAACGTAATTCCCTCGATATATGGCTTATCAAGCTGCTCAAAAATCTCAGCCTTGGCAGCAGCATCAAATAGCAGTCCGCCATCCGGGTCCCAAGTCATAGGATTCTGGCACCCCTTACAGCAGTGCTCACACCCCGCCACCCACAAAACAACACGAAGCCCATCACCATTTAACATATCATCCTTAGTGATATTATGATATCTCATAACCAATCCAACCTCCAAAAACCAAACATTGCACCACACCAAACGAAGAACGTCCACTCCTTCACACACGAAATCCACCACACAAAGAACACCCGCCCCTTCACACAGTAAACCCACCACAGGAAGAACGCCGCCCTTCAGGCGTTCTTCCAAAAACGATTAGTAATTCTTAGGGTACGTCCTTTGTACCCTTAGAATTACTTCGTTTTTTACATACTTTTGCGTTCTGCAATCTCCGCCATCTTCGCATCATTGAGTCTCGTATCCCCATGGACACGGGAATAGGACAGATATCCATTCATGCGGTCAATTTTCGTCAGATTCTTGCTGCCGCATTTCGGGCACACATCCATCTCCAGCTCCTGATGCCCGCAGTCGTCACAGTAAGCCAGCGACAGATTGACACCTTCATAAAATCCCATCTCCATCGCGCGCCTTACGAGCGTCTTGATTGCAGAGATGTTGTAATCAATCGGATATTTCACATACTGAATCTTGCCGCCGTTGGACAGCTCCCAGAACCGGTATTCCAAGTCCTGTTTTTCAATCGGTGTGATGTCTTCTGTCACATGGCAGTGAAAACTGTTGCTCACATACTCCCTGTCGGAGACACCCTCCACAATGCCGTATTTCGCCCGGAACTGCTTTACCTGCAGACCGCAGAGATTCTCCGCCGGCGTGCCATAGATTGCATAGAGGTTCCCGTCCTCTTCTTTGAAACGTGTCACTTCTTTATTAATATACTCCAGCACTTCCACTGCAAAAGCGCCGTCCTCCACAAGTGATTTGCCGTTGTAAAGCATCTGAAGCTCATTAAACGCCGTGATGCCAAACGAGGCTGTCGCATATTTCAACAGCGGCTTGATCTTGTCCGAAAGTTTTAGGCGGCCGCCCAGGAAGCCGCCCTCACAGTAAGCTAACGGATTGGTCGAAGCGCGCATATTTCCAAGATACGCGTAAGTCCTGATATGCAGCTGCCTGATCAGATTCAGATAATAGTCAAGTACCTCGTAAAAATCCCTGCTCTCCTGCCTTGCCTTTGCCAAAATCATCGGCAGATGCAGAGAGACCGCGCCGACATTAAAACGCCCTACAAACACAGGCACGTCCTTGTCATCTGCCGGATGCATACCGCCCCTCTCATACCAGGGGGAAAGAAACGCACGGCAGCCCATAGGCGAAATCACCTTGCCATACTGCTTGTACATACTGGCGATATACCCCTTGCCTGTCAGACTGAGCCAGTCAGGATACATCGTCTTTGCAGAACACTTCACGCCGGCCTCAAACACATCCTCGAGCGGCTTTCCAGGTCCGTGCAGGTTCTCGTCATATAAAAAGACAATCTTGGGGAAAAGCACTGGTTTCTTGCAGTCTTTCTTGCCCTGTCCCTTCCTCCTGACATTCAACATCTGTATCGTCGCCATCCTGGCAAAGCGCTCTGTACCGATACCTGCCGTCACCGTGATAAACGGATAGTCGCCGCGACTGCTCGCAACCGTGTTAAACTTGTACTCCCAGCCCTGAAATCCCTGCTCAAACTCGCGCTCCACATCAGCGACTGCCACTTCTTCCGCCTTCTTCTGGTCAATGCCAAGACCAACGTATTTCTCAATCGCTGACTGGTAGGTCTTCTCCGCATAAGGCGCAAGAATCTTGTCGACTTCGGGAACGGTAAAACCGCCGTACTGCTGGCTTGCCGCACTGAGCACGATGTCGCCAATCACGTCGAACGCTACGTCCAGAGACTTTGGCTCATTGTACCAGATATTTCCCATCTCAAATCCACCGGAAAGCACATTTTCAACATCGAAAAGACAACAATTCATCGTATCACGCCGCGCTGACATATCATGAATATAGATGTAGCCGTCCCTGCATGCCTGTATCTCCTCTGTTGTCAGGAAAAATTTCTGATACAGCTCCTTGTTGAACTGGTTAAAAATAAGGCTTCTCTTCGTAGAAACAAGCGCAGAATCCGTATTTGCATTCTCTTTATCACCGACATACATGATAGACTGGCTCTTTTTGTACACATCGTCCATCATACGCACAAAGTCCTGCTTATAATTTCTGTAATCGCGATAGCTCTTTGCCACGACCGGCTTCACATCCTCAAGCGCACTCTCGACAATATTGTGCATCACCGGAATGGGAATCTTCTCGTCCTCCATCTCGTCCACCTTGTCGATGACATCCTGACAAATCTGGCGCTTCTCCGCATCAGTGAATTTCGTCAGTGCACGGTAGGCAGATTTCCCCACAGCAGTGATAACCTTCTGCACGTTAAAGGCCTCTTTGCTGCCGTCCTTTTTGATTACAAAGACGTTTTTTTTCGGCTTGTAAAGCACACTGTAATCGATTTCTTCGCTCATTTGCATCCTACTCCCTTATACCTAAATTTCTTTTATATAGTGTCTGTTATTTAATTAGCATACTATATATAGTGTCTGTATACTAGTATAGTGCAACCAAATCTTGTTGTCAATCACAAAATCGAGCGATTCTTTTTGAATAAAGGAAAGAAAAAGTGTAAAGACTGTTACTATCCAGCTTTACACCTTTTCATAAATATTTTTATTCTTTTACCTGCTCTGATTTCGTCTTTGGCTTCCACACTTTGACACCGATGAATCCGCCAACACCTGATACAACGAAAATCACTGCAAAAACCATCAGGTATGATAATACCATTCTGAAAAATTCTATTAAATTTGACATGATCTTACCTCACATTCCGCCGCCAGCAGCCTGGAAACCTGTCCAAATCCGCCGCAGCATTTTAATTTCTCTGAAAATTGATACATTAATCATACCACTATTCTTAGTATATCGTCAAGCGGTTAATCTCACAATCATTCACAATCAAAAAGTGTTGGTTACTTTTCAGTTACTGCTGTCCTCTTAACCATTTTGCAAACTGATCAAGAACATTTGTATATAACTCGTTGTCATCTGCGCGGTCCAAGTCCTTCATTTTGGTAAAACCAGTATTATCCCTTACTCTTCCAGCCATATCATCAAGCTTCCTTAAATATCGGAAGCTCTCGCTCCCTATTCCGATAAACTGGATAAACACATTCATACCAGACGATTTCCTGATAATGTTATCCGTTTCATCCCTGTCAGTATTTTCTCCATCTGTGATAAAAAGTATGAATGTAGCATCCCCGTCATCCACAATCGCCTCTGTCGGCGCTGACTTTCTGCTAAATCCTAAAAATCCCGCCTTTTTATGGGAACTTCCTTCAATAATCGCTTTTAACACGGGTGCATATTTTGTTCCGCCCATTCGATAGCCCGAAGCTTTGATGACATGTTGCACATAATTTTCGTAATTGGACAGATTCAAATCTGCTAATTTCATAAAATCATTCTGAAACAAATAGATATCAATCGCGCCATTGTCATCAAACGTCAAACCTAAAGGAACAAGTCTGTTGAGTGTACGCTGTACTGTTCCATTTGAATACAATCTGCTCATAGATCCGCTGTAATCAAGAACGACAACTACTTTTGCCTTGGTAGAGCCAAGAGCAACACCGCTCTTTTTGCTTAAATCCACAATGCACTTGCTAAGATTGACCACATGCTTTTCAAGATTCACTTTATCCTTTGACAAACGAATCTTTCCCATAACATCCTGTATTAATTCCTTTTCCTCTCTCTCTGAAGAAATCTCCGTGACAGGATTGCGCTCCTGATTTTGCGAAGTGTTGTCGGGAGCAGAGACATCTGGTAATATCTCCTCGCCGCCAAAAGATTTCAGAAGTGCTGATAATCCGCCATTAAATCCATTCGCAACAGCCGCGATACGCCAACCGTCTTTCTGATAAAGCTCGACAGCAATAATCGCCCTCTCCTTATTAAAATCATCGCCTGCTAATTCCATTGATATCTGAGTCGTATTATTTTGAGACAGATAAAAATTATGCTTTGTAATCTCTCCCATTGTGCCATTTCCATCAATGCTTGCCGTAAATACCAGCCGCTCAATACTGGTTGGCAGTTCTGACAAGCGAATATGAAATTCCGAAAAATGATTTCCCGGAACAAACTGAATCTCACGACCAGGTGATGATACCTGATTATAGAATATCATATATCTGTCATCGGAAAGCTTTCCTGCTTTGTCTACACCAAAACAGCAAAAATCATATACCGAAGATCCCTCCACGCTCATACTGATACAAATCTCAGAACCTGTATCTACATACTTGTCGAGCTTATCCCTCATCCCTCGCAGTAATTCCATAGAAAACCTCCACTTCTTATCCATTCAATCGCTTTTCTTAATAATCAAAGATATCCATTCGTTTTTTATAGTATATATGATTTCTTTCTTCTACACAACCTAAACCAGACAAGTCAAGTCAGAATGAATACATATCAGTGCCTAAAACTCGCATATGCAAAATATACGATTCTTGTCTCATGGTCCAGTTACTGTTCACTTCGTTCCAGTAACAGGCAAAAATCTATGCAAAAATTGCAATACGAACTTCGTTCGTACGCAAATGGATTTTTGCTTTTCAAGCTGTACGTTTTTTCACGGAATGCGCAGTTCAGCGCATTCCTGACCTGTGAACAGTAACATGGTCCATACCCACGAATCTTTCAGCACAACTTTATACTTTTCACTTGTTTCCATTTATGATAGAATAAGTAAAATACGAAAGTGATAAATAATAACAGAAACGAGGAACTCTTATGAAATTATTGATTATAAGACATGGCGACCCCGATTATGAGAACGATACGTTGACCGAAAAGGGCTGGCGCGAAGCCAGATTGTTGTCAGAGAGACTCTGCAGAATGGATATCAGCGATTTCTATGTATCGCCGCTTGGACGCGCCCAGGCCACTGCATCCTGCACATTGGAAAAAATGAAACGCACCGCTGTCACCCACGAATGGCTCCGCGAATTTTCCCCCTCTATAAAGCGCCCTGATGTAACTGGCCGGCGCGCAATCGCATGGGACTGGCTGCCCGAAGACTGGACAGGCGAAGCATGTTTTTATGATCGAAACCAATGGAATACACATCCTGTCATGGAGGAAGGAAATGTCGGCAGAGAATACCAGTGGGTGACTGATAACTTTGACAAGCTGCTCGCAGAACACGGCTATGTCAGGGAAGGCGGCATTTATCGTGTAGAAAAGCCAAACCGCGATACACTCGCCTTCTTCTGTCACTTTGGAGCGGAGTGTGTACTTTTAAGCCACCTTATGAACATCTCCCCTATGCTTATGTGGCACCATACGGCAGCAGCGCCCACATCCGTCACAACAGTCTACACGGAAGAACGCAGGGAGGGAACGGCTATTTTCCGAATCAGCAGTTTTGGCGATATCTCACACCTGTATGCAGCAGGCGAAGAACCTTCTTTTTCGGCGCGCTTTTGTGAAACATATGATAATATGCAGGAACGGCATGACTAAACGTCACATGATTACTTTTTTCTTGTGGCCTGATATAAAAGTTGTCCCTCTTCATCTGCAGATTTTGCGGAATATACATTTATTTCATCTGTACTATACTCCAAAATGTAATAGCTAAAAATAACGGTGTCATCAGAAAATACCCGTTCGGGATACTTTACATATATCCTATTATTTTCTATGATGTCTATGTTAGATGAATCAGCTAAAAACCGATAAGAGGATTCCGATTCATAATCGGAAATATCATATCCATAAGCTGTTTTTTTAATAATTAACTTTCCAATTCCATAATCCGACAGATAATCATATTCTCCTATCAGTTTTTCCAGCTCATCATCTTTTTTTATCTGATCGTCACTATTTTCTTTATCCTCAAAGTCCAATGATTCATTGACAGTATTATCAAAGTTTTTTACCTGGCCACATGATGAAAGAATAAAGATTATCACTCCTGCGGCCATTGCTAATGCCATTTTTTTCATTAATGATTACTCCCTCTGCTTCATGCTGCTGTAACCTTGCGGGTTTCAGCAGTTGATGCTGTTATTCCGCGAATCACTCAGGTTAAAGTTTTTCCTTCAGTTTGTATCTACCTGAGCAGCGAGAATCCTGCTGCATAATTCTGTATATTCATCATATGAAATTTCAGCTCCGTTCAATGTATATTTCATTCCAGCCTCTGCATGATCCGGGTCAGCAAGTTCCTCGCCGAAATTCATTTCTGCAGCCAGGTTATCAGCTCCTTCAAATTTTTCCATATGGTAAAATTCAAATCCTGCACTCGACCTGCTGCTATACATGATCCATACAGCGCCATTATAATAGGTATAAGAAAGCACGATGGCCGTCCCACCTCCTGTAGTAAATTTATATACCTTGTTATCACGCGCGTCAAGGTACATTCCGCCATAAGGACCATTCATAACCAGTTCATTTTCCCCATCATTGTCAAGATCGACTTTCTCTCCAATAGAAAATGAGTCCCATTCTCCAGAGTCCATATTTAAATCAGAAATATAAAATGCCGACGTCAGATCCGTGGAGTCAGCTGCGCTTATTGAGCCATTGATGAATAAATCTAACAGTTCCTCTGCTGTCCTTTTCGAATCCGTATTTTCAACCGCCTGCGCACTGTTCTCCTGCCGAGTTACAGAAGATTCCTTTGTAGTTACGGTCTCATCTCCGTTTGTTTCTGAATCTGTTTTCTCACCTGTGTGCACATTGCTTTCCTGCAAAGTTACAGAGGATTCCTCTGCATTTACGATTTCATCTCCGTTTATCTCTGAATCTGTCCTCTCACCCGCCTGTATATCGTTTTCCTGCGGAGTTACAGCGAAGTCCTCTATATTGACGATTTCATCTTCTCTTACCTGCCCACATGCAGCAGTACTCAAAGCTGTCAGAAAAGCACATACCAATATGGTTATCTTATTATGCCTGTTCATATACATACCTCCCAAAAAGTTAACAAAATTTTTTGTTTCGTACTGCAGTCGCTTTGTTTATGCGTTTTCCAATTGGATTCCAGTCTTTAAAAGAAATATGCTGTACTTGTACCATTTTTTCATCCTCCTGTGATATAATCCTTAACGCTTTATTTATATCACAGTGAGAAAAACAATAAAATGCTTCGTGCATAAACGACACAGATTTTGCATAAACGACACAACTCAATTGTCAAACCGCATTCTCCATTTAAAAAATTCTTTTTTAAATTCTTTACTGTGCGTCCTTCCAATCACTACCTTTAATCCATTACATAGTGTAATCTCACGGCTGTTTACCTTGTCAATGTATTTTAAATTGACAATATACGACCGCTGTATCTGAAAAAAACCAGACTGGGATAAACTTTGTGCAGTTTCCGATATCTTTCCCTCACAAAAATGTTCGCTGCCATCCAACATAAGATATCTTAATTTTCTTCCATATGTTTCAACAAGCAGAAGTTTGTCCAGGTTTATCTTTGTGCAAATCCCATTCGTGTCATTACAATAAATAATTCGATCCTGAATCCTGGTTTCAAGGAAAAAATCAAGGGCTTCATTGATTTCCTCCAAATGTCTTTTGTCTATGTATCTGAAAGCATTGACCCGATAACCTAATCTTGCCATTTCCGTATGTGAAGTTAAAAAACATACTTTACATTTGCTTCCAAAGTGCATTAATTGCTCCGCAATCCCAAAACCATCTTCACCTTCTGCGAGTTCAATATCCAGAAACAGCAAGTCGGCATCTGGATTTTTCATAAAATCCTTTCCGCTGCCATATGAATTGATTTGAGATGAAATATTTTTATCCATGCAATATTTTTCAATAACAGCCTGTATCTTATCTCTCCATACCGCTTCATCTTCTACAATACCTATTTTCATATCTGTACCCCTTTGCGTGCTTTGACGGCGTTCAAATGCACGCTGCATACCAAACAATCGTTTAGGACAAACCTCTTTCAATCCCCCGCCTTTGGAATCGCAATACTGATTTGAAACAACACTTCGCCATTTTCCTCTATCGATTCCATATAATATTCGCCATGATACTTTTCAACTGTCGCGGCAATATTTTTCAGACCAAACCCATGATTTGCCTTATCCCTTTTTGATGTCCTAAAAATGTCTCTTTTTGTATTTACTTTTTCAACCACACTGTTAGTGACAATCATAAAAAATTCCTTTTTATGTTCTACAAGCTCAACCCGGATTCTGGGAACGGATGCTTTTATTGCTGCTTCCATAGCATTCTGCAGTATATTTCCCATCAGCGTTGTAATATCAAACATCTCAAGATGCATTTTTTCAGTCAGCTTTCCTGATACAATGAACTCTATATTTTCCTTAGCCGCCAAATAGAAATAATAATTTATAATAACATCAAGAAACCCATCTCCTGTGTGAATCTTTAAGTCAAATTCATCCTGAATATTCCAGATGGTATCTATGTACTCTTTGGCTGCCTCTGTCTTTTTTTGATTCAATAATTCTCTAAGCGCACCAATGTGATTTACCATATCATGCTTAAAACACCGCACTGCCACTGACTGCTGTAACTGGTAATCGTACTGTTGTTTTTGCATCTGCATAAAAGATTGAAGCTCCTTATTCTGTCTATTTGACAGTATATTTTTAATGGCAAGTCCCAGCGTAAGAAAAAGAGAATATATTACTCCTGCTATGCTGATAAAAAATACTGCATAGGCATCCCAGTCATACATTGCATGATTTTCATTAAAGAAGATAAAAACAAAATTATAAAACAATTGAAAAATACTGCCTTGTATCAAAAGCGCGAACTGATATTTCAGTTCTATATCACACAGGTATACTTCATTTTTTTTAAGAAGAAGTAAATATACCGAAACGTATACCAAAAACGATATCAGATAAGCGGATTCCATCCACCATGTTATCTCTGTACCGGCAATCCCTCCGCCTATCAACACAACCTGTATCAGCATGACACTGAATGTATCAATGATTCCGGTAAAATACATAAGGGCAGCACTTAGTATGAACAGATTGCACAATCTGTCTTCAAAAAAGAAACATATGGAAAGTATGCTCCAAAATATATAGATCATCGGAGAGTTCGTGTCAAAATATGCGTTATAAGCCCCAGCAGACAACATAGTCAAAACCGATGCGCCAATAAAAAGCTTGTTTTTTCTCGGATTTAACCTGAATCCAAAATGAATTATAAAAAGATAGATTAAATAATTTGATATATTATCTACAATATAAATCATGATAACCTCACTGCTGCTCTCTGTTTTTTTCGGCGGTTTTGTCTCTCCTCAATCTGTGGCTCTTCCCATCCCTCCTGTTCCCACACGGAAAATAATTCCGGTACGCCACTTCCCGCGCGTTCACCAATATCAATCATATTAAACATTTTCATCAAAGCTTTGTTTCTCGGATCAGACTCGCCGCCAAGTTTCATCTGGTATTTCCCAACACGAATGCTTCCTGAATTTTCCAATGTCAGCATATCATTTTCCTGTCTGATTACAACTCCCCTTGGCACGAAAAAGTCAGTTTTCTGTCCATTATCCGCATCCACAAATTTTTTCAGTACACGGTGCAGTGCGTTTCTACTCAAACTGCGCCCGATACATCTGATAATAAAACCCTTCTCTCTCCATCAGCTCCCCATGTGTCCCCTGCTCCACAATCTCCCCGTGGTTCACCACCAGGATCACATCCGCATTCTGAATCGTCGAAAGCCTGTGGGCAATGACAAAACAGGTCTTGTGCTCCATCAGACTGCGCATCGCCTGCTGAATCTGCTGCTCTGTCCTTGTGTCAACGTTGGAGGTCGCTTCGTCGAGAATGAGCATCGGCGCATCCAGAAGCATCGCCCTCGCGATTGTCAATAGCTGTTTCTGCCCTTTTGAAATATTGGTTCCCTCATCAGTGAGAACCGTGTCATAGCCCTGCGGCAGACGCTTGATGTAAGAATGGATTTTGGCAGCTTTTGCCGCGGCAATCACTTCCTCCAAGGTAGCTCCCTGTTTTCCATAAGCAATATTTTCAAAAACTGTCCCCTCAAAAAGCCATGTATCCTGCAGCACCATAGCATACGACTGGCGCAGACTTGCGCGCGTGACATCGCAGATGTTATGGTTATCCACACAAATCTTCCCGTCATCTGCATCATAAAAACGCATCAGCAGATTGATCAGCGTTGTCTTTCCAGCCCCAGTAGGTCCCACGATTGCCACAAGTTTTCCCGGTGCCGCATGCAGGTTGAGATTTTTGATAATCTTCTGCTCCTTCGTATATCCAAAGCTTACATTTTCCAGCAAAACATTGCCCACAACGTTTTCAAGTTCCGATGCACTCTGAGAATCTGCAGCCTCCATCGGCTCATCAATCATATGAAACACACGCTCTGCCGCGGCAAGTGCAGACTGCAGCTCACTCATGATATTGGCCGCCTCGTTGATCGGTCCAGAGAATTTTCTGGAATACAGTATAAAAGAAGAAATGCTGCCAATACGCATCTGCCCTGCCAGAAAAAGCAACGCCCCAAACATACTCACCAGTGCAAGGGAAAGGTTATTGACAAAATTCACTGTCGGTCCGACAACACTTCCATAATACTCTGCCCTGTAATAAGCCTCCACGGCCTCCTCGTTTTTTCCATCAAATTTTTGGATCATATTTTTTTCCTGATGATATGCTTTCAATGTCTTCTGCCCCGATATCATCTCCTCCACAAAGCCGTTTAACTCACCCAGCCTGCGCGAGCGCAGACGAAACAGCGGGCGCGTCTTTCCTGTGATTCCTTTTGTCAGTATGACAGATAACGGCACTGTAAAAACAAAAACCAATATCAGCTTCGGCGAAATCACAATCATCATGGCAAACGCCCCGACTACTGTAATCAAAGTTGTAAGAATCTGTATCAAATCATTTGCAAGAGAGGTGTTGACTGTATCAATATCATAGGAAATGCGGCTGATGATATCCCCTGTCTGGTGCGTGTCAAAGTATCCGACCGGGAGCTTCATCAGACGCTCGAACACATCCCTGCGCATCTGATATACAACTTTGCGGCTGATATGAATCATCAGCACGGCAAGAATATAAGATAATATCGAAGAAACGACATAAAAGCCAACCATCAGTCCCGCATAATAAAACACACGCGCAAAATCAACCTCTCCGACACCTGGCTCAATGGCATCGATGGCATACCCCGAAAGCATTGGCCCCACCAGTGCCAGCAGATTGCTTCCCACTGTCAGACCCAGTGCTAACAATACCAGATATTTATACTGTATCATATAGCTCCCAAGCCGCAGAATCGTTCCCTTGCGGTTCCTGGGCTTTTCATACTTTTTTTGACCTTCCGCCATACCATACTCCTGTTTCAAACTGCGTCAGCCCTCCCGAGACCATCTCAGCAGAGGCACTACAACCACAAAGAACTTGTATTTCGCTCCTTAAATTTGCGAATCGCGGATTTCGCGATATACCGCACAGCGCTCCAAAAGCTCCTC
Organism: uncultured Lachnospiraceae bacterium; assembly: GCA_947177165.1. Classification (GTDB taxonomy): domain Bacteria; phylum Bacillota; class Clostridia; order Lachnospirales; family Lachnospiraceae; genus COE1. The sequence continues at coordinate 57,055 of CAMWTP010000024.1, read as the reverse complement.
GTGCGTACCATACCCGATCATTTTACCATCCTCGAGCACCATGATTTGATCTGCATGCAGAATCGAACTGACTCTCTGCGCAATAATCAGCTTCGTCGTATCCGCAAAATGCGCTGCCAGCTCATGACGCAGAGCCGCATCTGTCTTGTAGTCCAGCGCACTCGAGGAATCGTCCAGAATCAGGATATCCGGCTGCGCCGCCAGAGCTCTTGCAATCAGGATACGCTGTTTCTGCCCGCCGCTCAGATTCGCGCCGCGGATATTGATATGATTATCATACCCGCGCCCTGCTTCCTCCACAAATTCCTTTGCCTTCGCACAGGCAATTGCCTTCTTGATATCCTCCTCCGACAGTGTCCGTCCCATGCGGACATTCTCAGCAATAGAATCCTCAAAAATCGTATCATTCTGAAAAACCACGCCAAACCTTTCCCGGAGTCTGCCTGTCGGCATCGTTCGGATATCCTCGCCCTCTATATAAATATTTCCCTGGTCAATGTCATAAAAACGCATCAGCAGCGCGGCAAGCGTACTCTTCCCAGACCCTGTCGCTCCGATAATGCCCAGCGTCTCCCCCTTTTTCAGGGAAAAGCTGATGTCTGTCAGATTGGGTTCCGCTTCCGCCGACTGGTAGGAAAAGGTTACATGCTCAAAGCGAATGTACGCATCATCCTCCACAAACTTCTTGCAGCATTGGGAAAGGGACTCTTCCGACACATCGATGACCTCCATGATACGGTTTGCGGACGCAACCGCCCTGGAGATAATGACAAACATTTTGGAAATATTGATCATGGCATTTAAAATAATCGTAAAATATGTAAGGAATGCAAGGATTTTCCCAACTTCGGAACTTCCCTGATTCACCCTGTACGCGCCGACGATCACGACGAACACAAGTCCGAGATTCAGAAAAAGGTTCGTGGCTGGATTGACGACGGCCATCGTGACATCTGCCTTTCGCTCCAGGGTGACAACCTTTTTGTTCAATGTATCATATTTCTGCTCTTCGTATCCTGTCTTGGAAAGTGCCTTGATCACACGGATACCGGCGATATCCTCCCGCAGCAGGCGCACAAACTGATCCACCGCCCTCTGCAGTGCATTGTACATCGGAATACTTTTTCTGGAAAAATAGTACGTGACAAATGCCGTAACGGGCATCACCGAGACGAGCACCAGCGTCAGAACCGGATCGAGCGTCAGCGTTACCAGAATGCCGCCGATTATCAGAATTGGTGCGCGGACGCCGAGCCGCTGTACTCTTCCAAGCATCTGATGGACATTGTAAGTATCTGTCGTAAGCCGTGAGATAAGGGACGGTTTTGTAAATTCGTCTGTCTTAGCATTGGAAAGCCACATAATTTTTTCAAATAGGTCGTGACGTATCGTCTCCGTCGTATCTCTTGCCACCTTGGACGCCATGCGGTTTGCGATAACATTGAATGTGAGCGCGAGCACCGAGCAGACAAGCATCGCAAATCCCCACAGAAAAATAGCATTGCGTCTGCCCTGCGGAATCACCGTGTCAATCATATAGGCCAGTATCCAGGGCAGACACAGATCCATGATCGTCCCGATAAATTTGATGACAAAGCCCATCAGCATACGCCCATAGTAAGGTCTCAGATAGTTTGACAATACCTTCTTCATGCCTGTACCCCTTTGCGTGCTTTGGCACGCATACGAATCAATCCTCACTGCGTCTTCCATTCACCATCCCGCAAAAATGCGCCTGCCATATCGTCGGCTTTTCGGATGATATCCTTTGAAAATCCTATGATTTCCAGGAGCTTTATCGCATTTCGCGTGTGTGCCCTTCCCGCGAGAAGTCTGTAAGAAAACAGCACGTCACCGCTTCTTACCTCCTCTTCAAAATGATAATTGTCATAATACCGTTCCAGCAGATGCGTCAGCTCGATATCGTGTGTCGCCGCAAAGCAATAGATTCCCTTCTGTGACAGCCGCTCGAGAATCTGTGTCGATGCCGCGATGCGCTCCACCGTGTTTGTCCCCCGCAGCACTTCATCCACAAAGCACAAAAGCGGCGTATTATCACCGGAATCTGCCGCGTCCATGATACGTTTCAGCGCCTTAATCTCAACGATATAATAGCTTTCACCACTATCCAGATTGTCCCGCAGCGACATGGAAGAATAGATTCTGAAATAATTACCCTTGTACATTTTTGCCGCACAGGTGTGTATCGTCTGCGCCAGAATGGCATTAATCGCGGTCATTTTCAAAAAGGTTGACTTGCCCGATGCATTCGAACCTGTAATAACCATTCCCCTGCTCTGGGAGAAACTGTTTGCCACAGGATTCTCGATGCACGGATGAAATCCCTCGCTGATTACCAACGAACTGTCATTTCCGGTCTGCAAAAAAGGCGTTGTATAATAAGGCAGTGCTGCCCTGAAATATCCTATGGAAATCACTGCATCAATATAGCCGATATCCCCGGCAAGTCCTACAATCTCCTTCTTGTTTTTATGGACAATATTCAGCATCTTGTTAAATCGAATCAGATCAATGTGTGTCAGCATCTTAATATAATCAAACAACAGTTCGTCAATACTGCCAGTGGAAGCATTCATTTTGAGAACCATTCCTGAATGCTTCTCAAAGTCGTCGAAACTTCCCCTCTCCGTCTTCAATGCCACAATGTAATCATTCATTTCTGAACCACATTCATGCTTTGCGATATTATCCGCACAGTGAATCATGCGCATAATATAGGAAAAGGTCGTCACATACGGGGCAGCGACGCCCTTCTCCTTCATATACGTGACAATATTGAAACAGGCCGCAGCAATCAGCATCGGTACCCCCAACGATGTCCGCACAAAAATCATTGCAATTGACACCAAAAGCAGTAAAATGCATCCGTAATGTACGGTGTTGCTGCATACGCTCAGCTCATCGAGATAATCCAGGTAGTCAGAAAGCGAATATTTGCCTGTGTGCCCCAGCTCCTTAAGAGCCATCATGATATCCAGCCTCTGCTCCTCATGCTCCATCAAGTAGTTAATGTGCGTCTCCATCCTTGCCTGTGTGCCATCTTTGTCATCAGCCACCGGATGACGCAGCATTGCATACAGATATTCCTCACCCGACGAAGACTGGGTAAAATTCATGCGCGCAAAGATATTGTCCATAGATAAGTCATTCCATGTAATCTCATCAATGTCGTTTTCGTTATTATTTTTTTCACGTTTGTGCCAGTAATACCGCGATATCCTGTCAAGTTCCTCAGAACTGTAAACTCTGTCCGGAAAACTGCCATACAGTTCTTTGAGCTGCCTGCGATACTTCTTTTTGCGGTTCTTTTCCTCCACCGCTCCCCTGATCATCACATACACAAATACTGCAAACAGTATGATAAAAAGTATGATTACTTCCATAACACCCTCCACTCTGTCTCCTGCACGAATTGTAAAAACCCCCAAATCGTTTTGAACTTGGAGGTATCATTCTAATTTGTGCCAAATCATAAATTATCTGGTCCGAATCCCTCTGGAAGCAGCTCTGCGAGCGTCCGCTCCACATACTGTTCCTCCGAGACCGCTGTGATTATCCGAAATTCTGCGGGATTGCAGAACTCCATCATGACCTGCCTGCACACGCCGCAGGGATAGGCGTAATCTTTCGGCGCACCCTCATATCCGCCGACGATCGCGATCGCCGCAAACTCCCGCTCGCCCTCGCTCACTGCCTTAAAAAACGCTGTCCGCTCCGCACAGTTGGTCGGCGTGTAAGCAGCATTTTCAATATTGCATCCCTTGTACACCCTGCCCTGCTTTGTCAGAAGCGCTGCACCCACCATATAGTTTGAATATGGCACATACGCCATCTCTCTTGCCTCCAATGCCAGACGGATTAATTCTTTATTCTCCATACATATTCTCCTCATCTATGATCATATTCTTTCTTCTTGCCTGGATTTCTTTTAGAGCGTGTTTGAAAAATGCTTTCTGCCAGATGTGCATCACAATTTGTGGGAGATTTGTGCCAAATGAAGGGCGCATAGCGGGCTATGTAACCTGAATTTGGCGCAAATATCATGCAAAGTGGGGCGTACAGGTGGTAGGAATGATTTTTCAAACATGCTCTAGTGCCTCATCATAATTATTTATCCAGAATGTTCCATAATTTTGTCGCTTTTTCTTTAAATATTAGGAAATCAAATAAATGTGAGCTATTGTACACGAACCACCTTCTGGCGGGAGACATTGAGCCCGTAACGCCCAAATTCCTTTTCCTGGCGGGAGAGGGGGCACGCACTTACTGCTGTTTTCTATAGTTATTCTATCAGATACTATATGCCTTTTCAAGATATTTTCGAACTGATCACCAGATGACCCGAAGCATTGAAAAAGTTACACTATGCATATATTCTCTTTGAAAACCTGAATATGTTATTCCTGTTCATAACAGGTATTCTATCACTTCTATTTATAACTTAACCTAATTTATCGTATTTAAATACATTAACTTTAACCAATACCTTATTTGATGCCATATCACCTCCGATACACAATCAATACCTTACTATCCATACTCCACATCTTAATATCCTGTCCCTTTGTCACCACACCCCATAAACCTTGATTTTATCACGTTTTTACTCTTTTCCCTTGTCATCCTTCTGTCATTGTCCGTCACAAAACAGCGGGGGGCTTTATCCCTATACGGAATAAAGCCCCATTCATACTATGCCACTATTCAATTTTCACTTACTGACCACTCACTCTTCACTATATTTTGAAATCCCTGAATTTGCCGGATTTATCAAAATACAGCTTTGACACATTTTTCTCACGGTCTGCCATACATGAAGAAAATCAACCCTTATCTAACCTCTAATGCCCTTGGTAGTTTTTTTCTTCTTCCATGTATCCCTGAATGCCCTCAAACCCTTATAAATGCTACATTCTTTTTCACCAATGTATATCATTACACTTCGAGCTTGTAGCCCATTCCCCAGACCGTTTTAATCAAATCTCCTTTTTCTCCCAACTTGCTTCGAAGTTTCTTCACATGGGTATCAATTGTTCTGGCATCGCCAAAATAATCGTAATTCCACACACTGTTGAGAATTTTTTCCCGCGACAGGGCAATCCCCTTGTTCTCCATAAAATATGTCAAAAGTTCAAATTCTTTAAAGCTTAAATCTATCGTTTTTCCGTCAATCGTGACGACATGGGCGGCCAAATCAATCGATATTCCGCCGTAGGACAGCACCTCGTTCTCTGCTATCTGATTTGTTCTGCGCAGAATCGCCTCCACGCGCGCCACCAGGATCTTAGGACTGAACGGTTTGGCAATATATTCATCCACGCCCAACTGAAATCCCTGAAGTTCATCCCGCTCATCTGTGCGGGCTGTCAGCATGATAATCGGCACTTTGGAGTAATTTCTCACTTCCCTGCATACCTGCCATCCATCCATCTTAGGCATCATCACATCCAATATGATCAGCGCGATATCCTGATTATCAAAAAAGATATCCAGCGCCTCACTTCCGTCGCCTGCCTCCAGCACCTCATAATTCTGCTTCACAAGGAAATCCTTCACAAGCTTGCGCATCCTGCTCTCATCATCCACTACAAGTATTTTAAGCTTATTCATATCAAAATCATATCCTTATTTTATTCGGCAATCAAGAGCTCTCTCTCTTTCTCCCTGATCACCCGTTCCCTGTCAGACAGCTGCTGTTCCCACTCAGCGTATCGGTTTTGAAGTACTCTCTCATAATTTAATACCGTTGGCTTCGAACTTGTGGTCGAAATCACAAACATAACAATCACCAGAGCCAGCAGTCCGATATTGACTAGTATTGAAGTTTTTCTGCTGAAAAATTCCTGTTTCGGCTTTTCTTTTTTGACGGGCTTGCGGCTTGCCTGTATCCTCTCCATTGTTTGATTGGCGCTTTCCCGCATACTATAAACACCGTATATTGGTATGTTGTCAACTTCCTCATCCGGCAAAGGATTTTCCTGCAGTATCCTCTGCAGCCTTTTGAGAAAATCATAGCCTACAGGCGTCTTAAACACGCGGTTATTTAATGCTTTTTTATATACCGCACTCACCATCTCATAATTCTGGTAGTCCAGTTTTTCTTCCAGCCGCTCTATGCGAAGCAGCTCATTTTGAGCAAGCTCCGCATCCTGCTGCGTTCCAAACTGGAATCCGTCCACAACCCAATCTGTCTTATCTGCCATCTGGTATTCCCCTGCCTTTCACTGATATCTACTGACAATATCAATCAAAGTTCCTCTATGATCTTATAGGTTTCCTCATACAGTGCCGCCAGACGATTCATCTCATCATCGAGATTCATGTCCTGAACCCGGAGTTTCTCCACCATTGGTATCAGCAGATGATACATCTCGTTGATTCCAAGATTTGATACAAATCCCTTCATCGTATGCGCACCTTCGAAGGCCTCCTTGCAGTTTCCTTTCTCGTAGGCCTCTTTCAGTTTGTCATAACTTGCGTCGTCAAGAAATTTTCTAAGACATTTCAGATACAGATTCTCATTGTTTAAAAAGCGTTTCATTGTGCCGTCCACGTCAAATCCTTTTTCCTCTAAAAATTTCTTCTGATTTGCATCCATGTAGTCATCCTCCATTCATCCTACTGCCTCTGTGTAAATTCAAGCAATTCTGTTAATCCTGCATCAGGCCGCTTACATCAAGGATCAACGCGATACTGCCATCGCCAAGCTGTGTACAGCCTGATATGCCATGCACCTTCTTCACGTATGGCGGTATTGGCTTAACAACAATCTCCTGTGTTCCAATCAGTTCATCTATCAATACGCACAGCGTGTTTCCTTCATACTCGAGCAGAAGCATCACACCGTCCTCGACATCGGTCACTGCATCCTCCAGATCATACTTCTGACTCAGACGGAGAATCGGGTAACATTCGCCGCGGATCATAACATACTCTTCACCGTTTGGCTCATGAATCAGCTGGTCGTCTGTCACGCGGATAAATTGCTTGATCGCACCTGTCTCCATAACAAACTTCATATTACCGTTTCTCATAACAATACCGTCAATGATCGCCATTGTCAAAGGTATTTTCATCGTCATTGTGGTGCCTTCGCCCTCAACGGAATCTATGTCAAGCACCCCTCCGATCTTCTGGATATTCTTCACTACTACGTCCATACCGACGCCGCGTCCGGAAAATTCAGTAACTTTTTCCTTTGTTGAAAATCCAGGATAAGTGATAAACTGGAAAATTTCTTTGTCTGTATAATCGCTTTCCACGCGGTTATCAGGAAGAATACCATTCTCCCACGCTTTCTTGTAAAGCTTATTTCTGTTGAGTCCTTTTCCGTTATCCCGCACAGAAATCCACACTTTACCGCCCTCATTCTTTGCCTCGAGTGTAACCTTTGCGGGCTCCTTCTTACCTGCAGCAGCTCTTTCCTCCGGCATCTCAACACCGTGGTCAACTGAATTTCTGACAAGATGCATCAATGGATCCGATATGTTCTCGATGATATTCTTATCCACTTCTGTCGTATCTCCTATCATCTCAAACTCGATGTTCTTCCCGAGCTTTCTTGACATATCGAACACAGTCCTGTTCATTTTCTGGAATGTATTGGTAAGCGGCATCATACGCATTGACATAATAAGCTCCTGCATCTCTGTCGTGATCTTTGACAGCTGCGATGCAGCCTTCTGGAAGTTTGTCAGATCCAGATTGGGAACCTGCAGGTCAGGATTCTGCAGTACAACAGACTCTGCAATAACCATTTCACCCATCAGATCCATCAGCATATTCATTTTATCAATATTGACACTCATGAATGCCTGTTTTACTTCTTTTTTCTTTTTCTTGGTGATCTGCTTCGCCTTTCCTGCTTCTTTCTGAATAACATAATCACCGGGCTGCGGTTCTGCTTCCGCCTCCTTCTTCTGCTCATGCGGCGTTTCCACTGGAGCCGCACTGGTCTCCTCCTGTACAGGCTCACCCGAAAATCCATGCTCAAACTCCGCATTCGAGCACTCCGCAATCTCGATACCGCTTATCTCAGAAGTCGTATCAAGAAGTTCATGGAGCTTATCCTCTGTGAAATCCCCTCTGACAAGCATCTGGAAACCTTCCGCCAGTATCACATCTGATGAATTCTCATCGGTCAGGATATCTTCCGGCGTATAATGCACATCTTCCGTAAATTCCTTTAAAGCGTATGTGGCAGAATATGCACGCAGATTACTCATCTGTGTATCTTCATGGTATGTAATCTTGATACGAAAACATTTCGCATCACCCGACGCCTGTGGCGCAATATAGAACTGATTCGGTCCCAGATCCATACTCGGCGCAGCTGCTGCCTGGGCTGTGGCTCCCTTTGGTTCCCTATCTTCAGTGTTACCACCCGAAGAATCAATCACACCTTTTAGTTTCACAAGAAACTTATCCATCAGATCGATCAACTGGGAATTATCACCGTCCGGATCGTTCCCATCCTTAATCTTCTCCATCTCCCCATTGATAAAATCCAATACCTGGAACACAATATCTGTGAGCTCCATGTGCGGCTCTTCGATACCAATATTTTCACGCAGGTAATAGAATATGTCCTCCAATTTATGGGACACTTTCATAATGTTGTCATACATCATGACACCCGAAGAACCTTTGATCGTATGCATGATTCGAAAGATCTCATTGATACTATTCTCGTCAAACGCATCGTCGTCCTTGGTTTCGAGTACAATCTCCTCCAGATTTTCCAAAAGCTGGCCATTCTCATAAATATATATGTCCACCATTCCGTCTAAATTGAATTCCTCAGCCATGCAGGGCACCCCTTCCATATCTAACATTAATCTTACGTTTTTTCGCACTGTGCTTCCTTTTGACACAATGCAGCTATTTATAATTTTATATCTATTTTGTACAATAGTCAATGTTTTCTGAAATTTTTATTCCATCAGTTCCATCCATTTTTTTCTACAGGGTGTCTGTCCGTCAGTAAAATCGGCATAATTGGACGTTGAATCGCATTGTCGCCCAACCTCAAAAATTCTATATCTGCCCTGTCAATCTCGATACTGCCACACTTTGGACATCTTTCTTCCGCATAATCGAGGGCGTTGCATTTTCTGCAAAAAAATATTTTTTGATGCTTCATACGTTTTTTGTCTCCTTACACATAATGTAATCATGTGTTAATGTTTTTGTAATTATTTTTAATATTTTTGTAATTATCTGGCGGTATTTGTTACATTTTTTTACTTGTTTCAAATAAAAATGAAATATTTTTTTAAAATTAGTATTGAATAAATTGCGTTCTGCATTTATAATAGTGGAAGAATTGTTAAGGCTTAGGTTTCTACTTACTGATGAAAAGGAAGGGTAACTATGTGTTTTATTATGAAAGGAGCTCTCAGGCCATGAAAAAATACACCAATTCAGTAATCGCGCTTTTTATCTGTATGTTGATTCTAACCCCATCAACAGTATATGCTGAGGAGATGGCATATATGCCTTCGTTCTCTGTCATACAGCCAATCACAGGCGCAGCGCTGCCAAACGAGAATCTCTCAGAAAGTCTTACTACACGTTTAAATCTCTATCTTGTAGACAGCTTTACGAACGGCAGCATTGATGAACAGGAGTTCAACGAGATCGTGTCAAGCGGAATCATCTCCGAAAATGCTTTCTTTGCAAATTCTGTGTTTGTGGGTGACTCGCTCACTGTCGGATTCAGGGATTACTGCCGTACCCACGGCGATTCTATCGCTTCTGATTCCACATACTTTCTGGCAAGGGTGAGCTGTTCTGCCAAGGCTGCCATATCGGCAAATGCCCTCACTGCCCACGCTAACATCATGCCAATCCATAACGGTCAGGTTCAGTACATCGAAGACTCTGTTTCACAGCTTCCTGATGTATCAAAGATGTTTATCTGCTATGGTATAAATGATCTGACAAACAGTACACCAGAACAGTTTGTATCTGATCTCCAGACACTCATCGCAAGAATTACTGCCAAGACTCCCGGACTGCAGGTCTATGTAATCTCTATCCCATGTGTCATGGCTGATGTAAACAACGGAAGACTCAACAACGCGAATATTCAATCCGCAAATGTTCTTTTGCAGGATATATGTGCACAGAATGGATGGGGTTTTATCAATATCACAGAACACTTGATGGGCGCGGACAATGCGATTCGGCCAGAGTACAGCGCAGATCAGTATGTACACGAAAACAGCCGTGCATACAAGATCTGGAACAACGTGCTGAAAGATTATGCATTTATGGAAATCACGAAATAGGGAACTGTTCCGAAAAAGCTCATGACGAGGACGCTGTATAAATGTCATTGTCATGAGTTACTTACGGACAGTTCTTTATCACGAACATATAAAAAACAGCTCAATGAGCTGTTTTTTATATGTTCGAAAAATTCATGAAACTGTCCTCTCCGCCATCTTCCGATCCGGAAACCTTGACAGACACAAATTTTGTCCCCTGCGCGATCGCCCCATCAAGCTTATTTTTCCCTGAACTTAATGTAAAACTACCGCCTTTTTCACAAACTTCTATTATATCAGAGTCTGCATTTGAATCCGAATCCCCCGCAGACTTGATTGAAGATGGATTCAACTCCATCAATTTCTCAAAGCTGCCCTCCTGATAGTCCGCCATTTTGTCCAGAATTTCCTGTGCGATCTCGTCCGGTGATGCATTTGTACTCTCAATGACCAGATTATAATTGCTCATGTCATAGTAGTCAATATCATAAACCTCCTTATACCGCACTGTCTCAAGCTTCTGCCGGTTAATCAGCGCTTTTCTGCATGCCGCTTGTGACTCGTAGGACTCCGAGTCTGCGCGGAGACTGTCATGGAACACGCGGCGGCTCGCCTCGTCAATGTCGGTAATGATAAACACCTTGAAGCTCTTCGGCGCAAAATGCCATGCAAGACGCGAATCAAACACGACCTTGTCCTGCTCCTCGGCAATCCTGGTTGTCGTATCATCGATCATCTTGTCTACCGAATGATCGCCGCATCTTGCCGCCTCATTGACCTGCCTGTTAAATTCCTCGACAGAAAGTCCTTTTTCCTTTGCAAGCTGCCGAAAAATATTTCCTGTCGAAGAGTATTCATAACCTCTTTCCTTCAAAATCTTTGCCACACTGGACTTACCGCTTCCGAGATTTCCCGTGATTGTAATATTCATATGCAATCTTCTCCTATTCCGCATTTCTATTCCACAACTCTGCCGTACACTTCGATCTGTGTCAACGCTGGAAACGGTGATTCTGTCTCCGCCTTGATCAGATTTTTCACTTCTATCCATGTGACCGTTCTCTTCTCAAAAACAATCGCCTGCCCCGTCGCAAGCTTTTCCAGCTTTCCTGTCACAGTACTCCCGTCCGGGAATGCGAGTGTGATTTCTTTCCACCAATTATCGTGCGGAAAATCTGCCCTTAGATATACGATAACCTTGTCCGTCTCAATTTCATGTCCGAAATCAATCTTCAGACAAGCCTCTGGATCCCGATTAATTCCCCACGAAGCATAAGGCCACTCTCCGTGCGCACTGTTAGCCTTCACGCCGTCAATCGCATTTCTGGCTGCAAAAACTGCCTCATTTCTTGTCTCCACATTTGCGGACGCATGCGGATAGGAATTTGTATTTTCATGGCTGTCATACACGTTCAGCGCATGATTCCGATATGCATTAATCTCCTCCCCGGACGCCAGTCTCGCATAGATATAATGGCAGCTGCCAGCAAAAGCTTTCGGCGAGTAACCGCGTCTCGCCTCGCCAAACGGAACCTTCACCTCCACAATCCCCTTCACAAAGATCAATGCCGCTCCCATGGCATCATCTGCCTGAAACACAAAATATTTTGGCTCCCCACAGTACTCAAGCACCACTCTGTCGCCCTCCTCATACTCGGACGTGGCTACCAGATACACCTCCTCCTCGCCGCGCTCAACAAACTTTGTCTCTCCGTTTGCCTTTAACACTTTTATGGAAAACATCTCAATTACCACCTTTCTATAATGTCATTTTTATTTATGGCTGCACATTTGTATACATTTACACTATGGATTGCATCTCTTACACGGCTCATAGCCTTGCGCGATAATACTTTCCCTGCTTTCTGACGAATCTTTTCGGTTTGCTGTTGGCAGAGCGCTGCAGGAAAGTTTATGAAATTTATTTGTCTTTGTGTTCAATATGTATGTAATCTCATCTGTATCTGCTTTGCCTGTCTCCTGTTGTGACTCTTTCACAGCGGGAACTTCCTGCTTTTTCGCCGATTGTGTCTCTGACTTTCCTGTCTCCTGCTTCTGGTCAGGCACTTCCCAGACAGAACTATTTGCGCCTGGCTCTCCAGACTTCCATGTCTCTGAAGCAGGAACATTGAATGTTATCCTCTTCCCATCCGATGTAGCTATGAGTGTTCCGTCTTCATCTGTTCTATATACTTTTACCCCGTTCATCCGGAACGTATTGAGCGTCTCCGCATGCGGATGCCCATAGGAATTATCCTCCCCGCAGCTTATGACCGCACTGGAAGGACTGACAGCCTCAAAAAAATCCTGCGAAGTAGAAGTCCTGCTGCCATGATGCCCTGCTTTGTATACATCTGCGGAAAGATCAATGCCAGTTGCCAGTATATCCCGCTCTGCGTTTTCTTCCGCGTCCCCTGTAAACAGGAATCTGTTTTCCCCATTTTGAAGCATCATGGCAATCGAGGCATCATTGGGATCGTCATATGTACCATTCGGTGCCAGTATTGTAATCTCGGCTGTTCCCAGAGAATACTGCGCCCCAACTTCTGGTGTTGTGTACTTCAAATGCTTATTATCAAGTGCCTGTATCAGCTTTTGATATGTCTTATTGTCTTTCTCATAATTTGATACAAAGACTTTATCGATTTCAAATTTTGTAATGATGACCGGCGCTCCGCCAATATGATCAGAATCGGGGTGTGTCAGAATCAGATAATCCAACTTTTTTACTTTTTGCTTCTGTAAATAGTTCTGAATCGCTGTTCCCTTGGAATAGTCACCTGCATCAATCAGCATGGCGTGCCCATCGCATATTACCAGTGCTGCGTCCCCCTGCCCAACATCAATAAAATGGACTTCCATTTTTTCTGCTTCCGTACTTTTCATTTCCGCATCTCCCGCTTTCGCGCCGGATGCAGAGGATATCATAGAACCAGCTGTGATCCCTCCGATTAGAATTGCCGCCACCAAAAACAGATTCAATAATTGTTTATAAATTTTTTTCATATTGCATCTCCTGTTTACACAATATCTCAAATATCTTCAGTTCAGCCTTTATAAATATTCCCTCAAAAATCCTGGCAGATACATTCTCACCCAGGGTAAAAACTCCTTTTGAGATAATTATAGCAGATTACACCGCTTTTTCAAGCAATTCAAAATGACATTCCCTTAAAATATTGCTTTTTCGGTTAATTCAAAAAAAGAAATGCCGAAAACCCAACGTTTTCAAGCATTTCTCTTAATGGAGTAGACGGGAGTCGAACCCGTGTCCAAAAAACCATCCCATGTACTTCTACAGGCTTAGTTGATTGTTTTGGGCAAATCCCAATTCCCTTCTGTATAGGCGAACCAACTCCCCTAAACAGTCGGTAGCTTCATGATACGCCCACATGCGCAAAGCTTTGCATGTGTCGTTTCCCACATAATCGATGCCTGGATCCTAATGTGTAGGTGCACTAGGTCAGACAGCAGCCATTAGGCTGCGAATGCTAAATTATCTTCAGCGTTTAATTTTAATTTTGGAATTAACGCATACCTGCGGCCTGCTTCTCCATCTTCAAGTTCCCTGTCGAAACCTTTACTACCCCTTGATTAATCAAGGTTAGTTTATCGTAACAGAATTTTCGGAAATAGTCAAGTGATTTTCGGGTTGAAAAATATGAAAAATAGGTTAAAATATATTTTATATAGGAAGAGGGAGCGACATTATGAAAAATTATGATGAAATAAGAAATCACTTTTACGGAACACTTGGCTTTATCCAACTGCTCGATATGAAAATCACAGAACTTTCCGAAGGGTACTGCAAAGGCGAGATGCCCCTACGCCCTGAAATTCTGAATCCGCTCGGCACTGTGCACGGCGGATGTACTTTTGCGCTCGCAGACACGATCGGCGGCAGCGCTGCGCTCACCCATGGCAACAGTGTTGTGACAGTCGACAGCAACATTCATTACCTCGCACCTGCATGCGACACAGAAAAACTGATTGCTGAGGCAAAGGAAATCAAATACGGCTCCACCATCGCAGTCTACGAAGTGAATGTCTACAAGGCGGACGGCACAATGGTCGCCACCTCCACACAGTCTTATTTTATTGTGTCCAATAAAAATAAGGACAAAAATCCAAGCGGGTAGTTTCATGCCTGCTTGGATTTTATCGACTGGCTCTGACTATTTGTACAGATCTCTCTTATCTATGACGCGGACAGCCTTGCCCTCGCTTCTGGTAATGGTCTTGGGTTCCACTACCCTTACATCCACCTTAATGCCAAGCATTGATTTCAAGCCTGCCACGATTGCCCTCTCGCGCTCTGCTGTGTTAAATCCGGCATCTGCTGCCATCTCTGGCGTCTTTTCCACCTGAACCTCAATCGTGTCATTGTTTCCGACACGGTCAACGACAATCTGGTAATTCGCCTCATAACCCTTGTTTAACAAGACTGTCTCGATCTGTGACGGCCATACATTGACACCTTTTACGACCATCATATCGTCACTTCTGCCCATCGGCTTGTGCATGCGGATATGTGTGCGCCCGCAGGAGCACTTCTTTCTGGTCAGATAGCACAGATCCCGCGTACGGTATCTCAGAAGCGGGAATGCCTTCTTCGTGATACAGGTAAATACAAGCTCTCCGACTTCTCCCTCCGGAAGCACTTCCCCCGTATCGGGATTGATAATCTCAGGAATAAAATGATCCTCCTGTATATGCATGCCCTGCTGCTCCTCACACTCAAACGAGACACCGGGACCAGAAATCTCAGTCAGTCCATAGATATCATACGCTTTGATACCAAGCGATTTCTCGATATTCCTGCGCATCTCCTCCGTCCAAGGCTCTGCGCCAAAAATACCGGCCTTTAACTTGATCTGATCTTTCATCCCTCTCTCGTTGATCGCCTCCCCGAGATTTGCAGCATAGGACGGCGTACAGCAGAGAATCGTGGAGCCGAGATCTGTCATAAACTGAAGCTGACGCTCTGTATTTCCAGAAGACATCGGCAATGTCAGGCATCCGACCTTGTGGGAACCGCCATTCAGTCCCGGACCGCCTGTAAAGAGTCCATAACCATAGCAGACATGACACACATCGTCCCTAGTACCGCCCGCCGCCACAATTGCCCGCGCACAGCACTCCTCCCACACTTCAATATCCTCCTGCGTGTAAAATGCCACCACGCGCCGCCCTGTCGTACCGCTCGTCGACTGGATACGCACGCACTCTGATAAAGGCACCCCCAGCAGTCCATATGGATACTGATCCCGCAGGTCATCTTTATTGATAAACGGAAGCTTATGTAAATCCTCGATTCCTTTCACGTCCTCAGGCTTTACACCCGCCTCATCCATTTTGTCGTGATAAAATTTTACATTGTCATATACGAATTTTACCTGTTCTGCCAGACGCTCGCTCTGCAGCGCCTGAATCTTGCCCACTGGCATTGTCTCAATTTCGGGTTGATAATAATTTGCCATGAATAAATCTCCTTCACTTTCCTTATTTAAAGTAGTACACTCTTAAAGTCTATCATATTTTTTGCAAAATGTTAACCCATTTTATGCAATTATAGCGGTATCTTTTTCATAAAATACGTTTTATAATGATAATATGACAAAATTTTCACAGGAGGAGTTTATAATCTATGAAGTATACCAACCCTATCCTTTCCGGATTTCACCCTGATCCGAGTATCTGCAGAGTCGGAAATGACTTCTATCTGGTGACAAGCAGTTTTGAATATTTCCCGGGGATTCCTCTGTTTCACAGCACCGACCTTGTCCACTGGGAACAGATCAACCACATTCTCGACAGAGACAGCCAGTTTACCTTGTCAACAGAAGCACCGAACTGTCTGGGCATCTACGCCCCGACGATCCGCTATCACGAGGGAATCTACTATTGCATTGTCACGAATGTAGGCGGTCCAAAGGGCGGCAATTTTTTTGTATACACCACGAATCCCTATGACACATGGTCCGAGCCGGTCATGCTTCCTTTTGATGGAATTGATCCATCACTCTTTTTTGACGACGACGGGAAAGTCTATTACAGTGGCACTGACAAAGGTGTCTTTATCGCAGAGCTGACGCTGTCAAGATCGACTTCCGCCGACGGCCGTGTGCAGATCAGCTGTGACCATGTCGGGCAGCAAATATATGCCTGGAACGGTTCCGGCGGCAATAACCCGGAAGGACCGCACCTCTACAAAATTAACGGAATGTACTATCTCATGATCGCAGAGGGCGGCACCGAATACTGCCACATGGTCACAATCGCAAGGAGCACATCGGTCTATGGACCTTATGAAGACTGCCCTCACAATCCAGTCCTCACCAACCGCAGCACAGAGCTTCCCATCAAGGCTGTAGGACATGCTGATCTGATCGAGGACCAGAACGGAAACTGGTGGGCTGTCTGTCTCGGAATCCGGCCGTTGGGCTATCCTTTCCGGCACAATCTTGGGCGCGAAACCATGCTCGTTCCCGTCGCATGGGAACATGGATGGCCTGTCATGGGCATGAACGGAAACGGTCATGTTGATGTTGATGTTGATGTTGAAATCGAAATCGAAACATCTCTGCTGCCCTGCACAGAGAATGGTCCCAATGCGCCTTTTGAGAGCAGCCGCTATATTCCCGGCAGCAGCATGGTTGACACCTTTGATACCGCCTCCATGCACCCGTCATGGAACACTATCTACAACCCAGACTATGCTCTGTATGAATTTACGAAAAACGGCCTGATCTTACACGGAAATGAAAATGATCTGGCAAGCAGCAATGTGAAATCACTCCTATGCCGTCGTCAGGAGCATTTTGACTTTACCGCCCGGCTGACGCTTTCCATGGAAATGATCCCTGAAAACGGCGAGGCAGGTCTCGCGATTTACATGAACAACCGCCACCATTACGAGATTGCCATGTCTATGATCAATCAAAAACGCTGTCTGATCGTCCGGCGCCAGATCGGCAGCTTGAAAGCAGTTGAAAATATTGTCGAGTACGACAGTGATACTGTCATATTACAGCTCACAGGCTCACGGGAAGAGTACGCCTTTGCCTACTGTCCTTCCGGGCAGGAACCGCCTGTGACAATCGGGTCCGGCGAAGCACAGTATCTCACCACAGAAGCCGGGGGCTGTTTTACAGGAAATTATATTGCGATATACGCCGCCAATACAGATGCTGTTTGCAAAAAGTTTGTTTATGAGGTAGAATAAACTGTATTCGATAAATGAGGAGGTCTTTTATGAAATCAAAGGTTTATTTTTCCAAGGCAATCACACCCGAAAAAGTACTGGAACTGTACAAGATGACAGGCAAAACGCTCGATGGAAAAGTCGCCATAAAAATCCACTCTGGTGAAATCGGCAATCAGAATTTTCTAAAACCAGACTTCTGGAAGCCCGTGATCGACCATGTGGGAGGCACAGTCGTGGAGTGCAACACTGCGTATGACGGCAGCCGCAGCACGACGGAAAGACATATGAAAACAATGCATGAGCATGGATGGAGTAAATATTTCACTGTTGAACTGCTGGATGCCGAAGGTCCTGACCTGGAGCTTGCGATTCCAAACGGCAGGAAAATCAAGAAGAACTTTGTCGGAAAATCGCTGGCTGAATATGACTCCATGCTGGTGCTCTCACACTTCAAGGGACATCCCATGGGCGGTTACGGCGGAGCAATCAAGCAGCTCTCCATAGGAATTGCCTCCTCCATGGGAAAGGCATATATACATGGTTCGGGCAATACCAGGAATTTCTGGGGAGCCGACCACGATTCCTTCCTGGAATCCATGGCGGATGCTGCTTCCAGCGTCATCGACTATTTTAAGGGAAATATCATCTATATCAACGTCATGAAAAATATGTCTGTTGACTGTGACTGCTGCGCTGTGGCAGAAGATCCCTGCATGGCTGATATTGGCATCCTGGCTTCCCTCGACCCGGTTGCCATCGATCAGGCATGCCTTGACCTTGTCTACGCGTCCGATGATCCTGGCAGAGATCATTTACTCAAGCGCATTGAGTCCAAAAACGGTGTTCACACGATTGAAGCCGCCGCTGATTTAGGTTTCGGCTCGCGCGAGTATGAGCTTGTCGCTGCAGAGTAAACTTTCAAATATAAAAAGAGCACGTTCTGGTGCTCTTTTTATATTTATTGTGACCTTATTGATCAATATAGCTATCTGTATCATTTACCACATTGAAGACATCAATTCTCTGCAGGTCAATCTCAGGCATTCCGATAAAAAGCCCGCCGTACTCGTATGTATCTACCGCTTTCTCAATGCGGACGATCTCGATAAACGCATGAATGACCTCCTTGGTCCAGATTGTCAGATACGCCTCGTACACTGCCCCTATATCAAGTATCTCATCACAGTAAAAACCTATCCCGGTCTTGGAAACATTCTTCACTTCCACCCCGATTTCTTCCTGATCACCAGAATCAAGCCTCTTTACCAACAATTTTGAATTTAAATCGGTTCTCTTACTCTTTCTTCGCTCTTCCATATCAACCATACTCCTTTGCAATATGTAACATATTCTTTTCCTATCAAAAATTTACTTATCTTGCGCTGGAAACACTATATTATCAAATTCAATGCTGCTCTGATTCCCCATTATCTTCTCCCGTTTTTTATTCTATATGCAACTTATCCGGCTTTTCAAGCTGCCCTTATTTTTTACTAATATAAAAATAGCAAATTATACAAAGAAAGTCAACATTCTTGGCGCGTATTTAGAAAATGTGGTTACATTTCAGCCTTGCCGGACTGTAACACATCAAGCCATGCAAAAATGCTCTATCACATATATCACTTGACAAAACAAGCATCCCCAAAAGAGAAAAATCTGTAACGTTCCTGCACGGCCGCCTGATAGGCGTTCAGCACGTTCTCGCGCCCTGCGAGCGCGGACACAAGCATTATGAGCGTGGACTCCGGCAAATGGAAATTCGTGATCAGACTGTCTAGCACCTGAAACCGATATCCGGGATAAATAAATATCTCGGTATCGCCGCTCCCGGCAACCACCTTTCCGTCCGCATCTGCAACGCTCTCTATCGTGCGGCAGCTCGTCGTCCCCACACAGATCACCCTGCCTCCTGCCTGTTTTGTGCTGTTTATGGTATCTGCTGCCTCCTGCGTCACCTGATAACATTCGGAGTGCATGTGGTGGTTTAAGAGATTTTCTTCCTTGACAGGGCGGAATGTCCCAAGCCCGACATGCAGCGTGACATAAGCAAGTTTCACACCTTTTTGCTGAACTTTCTCCAACAGCTCTTTCGTAAAATGCAGTCCCGCTGTTGGTGCCGCCGCAGAGCCTTCATATTTGGCATAAACGGTCTGATAACGATTTTTATCCGCAAGCTTATGCGTAATATACGGCGGCAGCGGCATCTCTCCAAGCCGGTCAAGAACCTCCTCAAAGATTCCTTCATACTGAAACTGTATCAGCCGGTTCCCCTCATCAACCACATCGATGACTTTTCCGGTGAGCAGTCCGTCACCAAAGCTTATGACAGCGCCTTCCCTCGCTTTTTTTCCGGGCTTTACAAGCGTTTCCCACACATCGTCCTCGCGGCGTTTGAGCAGGAGCACCTCAATCGCTGCCCCTGTCTCCGCCTTTGTACCCATGAGTCTTGCGGGGATAACCTTTGTATTGTTCAATACAAGACAGTCCCCCTCATGCAGATACTCCACAATGTCTGTAAAAATCTTATGTTCAATCTCCCCAGTCTCCCTGTCAAGCACCAGAAGTCTTGAACTGGACCTGTCCTCGAGCGGGTCCTGCGCGATCAGCTCCGGCGGCAGATCAAAATAAAAATCCTTCTTCAACAATTCTTTCATATATTCATACCTTCCGAAGAGCATTACGCCCGGAGTTCAATGCCAAGGCTTTCCAGTCCGTTCAAAATCTTCTTCATAGCCCCTGATACATCGCTCTCCTCGAGTGTTCTGTCCTTGGCGCGGAAAGTAATTGAGTAAGCGACTGACTTGTAGCCGGACTTGATCTGACTTCCCTCATAGATGTCAAACAGCTGATATTCCTCTAAAATTTTTCCTCCGCGCTGCTCAATCACCTTCTCAATATCGCCCACGAGAATATTCTTCGGCACCACCATACTGATATCGCGCGACACTGCAGGATATTTCGCAATGCCCTCATATTTTCTGTCAAAGGAAGCAAACGGAAGGATCTCCGGCATATCCAGCACAGCGATATACACTTTCGTGTCAATATCATAATTATCCGCAACTTCAGGATGAACCTCACCCAGATAACCGATCACCTTGCCCTCGTACTGAATCAGCGCCTGGCGTCCTGGATGCAGAAATGTCTTTTCCGCCTTCGGATCATACGATATTTTTTTCTTCATGCCAATGCTCTCCAAGAACTCCTCGACAACGCCTTTCATGGTGAAAAAATCACCCTCCCCGTACATGCCGAGTGTGAACTGCATCCGTTCATCCGGATAATCGACTACGGGCAGACTCTTTGGAATATAGATATTTCCAAGCTCATAGAGACGCACATTCTTGTTTCTGCGGTTGTAGTTTGACGCCAGCGATGTCAGAATTCCATTCAGAGAAATCGTTCTCATAATCGAGAAATCCTCCCCTAACGGATTTGCAATCGTCACAGTCTGCCGAAGCGGACTGTCCGCTGGAATCAAAAGCCTGTCAAACACCTTGGGACTCTCAAACGAATAGCACATTCCCTGTGAAAATCCACAGTACTCGGCAATATCTCTCGCCTTCTCCTCGATTCTTAGCTTAAATGACATCTTACCCGTCGTCGCCTCGCCGGTTGGAAGTGTCGTCGGAATCTTGTCATATCCGTAAAACCTGGCAACCTCCTCCGCGATGTCTGCAAAGCACTCAATATCCTGGCGGAAAGAAGGCGCTGTGATCATGCCTGTATTCTCGTCGTATGCAAGCTCCAGCCTGTCAAAAATCTGAAGCATTTCCTCCTTCTCAATCTCTGTGCCAAGGAATCTGTTAATCCGCTCCGGCTCGAATTTTATCTGCTTTAACGCCTCAAAAGGCTCTTTTACGTCAACGATTCCACCGACAACCTCGCCGCAGCCAAGCTCCTCGATCAGCTGGCATGCCCTGTTGATGGCCGCCTCTGCATTTCTCGGGTCAAGTCCTTTCTCAAAAATGCCGGAAGCGTCCGTTCTCAGTCCCACTCTCTTGGATGACTTTCTGATATTTGCGCCGTTAAAAGTAGCCGCCTCAAACAGTACTGTCTGTACATCGTCTGTAATCTTCGAATTCTCGCCGCCCATGATACCTGCAAGGCCAATCTCCTTCTCGGCATCACAGATCATCAGCATCTCCGAGTCAAGCTTTCTCACCTGCCCGTCAAGTGTCTGAAATTCATCGCCGTCTTTCGCACGTCTTACGATAATCTTGTTTCCAGACACATTGTCCAGATCATATGCATGCATCGGCTGACCGTACTCCATCATGACATAATTCGTGATATCCACGAGATTGTTGATCGGTCTGATACCACACGCAGCAAGCCTTCTCTGCATCCATTCCGGTGACGGTGCAATCCTGATATTCTTGCACACTCTTGCACAGAAACGCGTACAGAGGTCTCTGTCTTTGATCTCCACAGAGATATAATTGTTGACATCCTCGTCATTTCCTTTCACTTCCACAACAGGCGGTACAAAGGGCTTTCTGAATGTCGCCGCGGCCTCCCTTGCAATTCCCAGGACACTGTAACAGTCCACGCGGTTTGAAGTCACTTCGTACTCCACTACGGTGTCATGCAGGCCAAGTGCTCCGACTGCATCCTCGCCGGGTGTCACTGGCTTCTGAAATACATACACGCCGTCCTCGGGTGCTTCCGGATACATGTCCCGGCTGGAACCAAGCTCCTCAATTGCACACATCATACCATGTGACTCGACACCGCGGAGTTTCCCCGCCTTAATCTTGATTCCATTCTCGGGCAGCGGTCCTCCGTCATGTCCGCCGGCCACTCTTCCACCGTCGAGAACCGTCGGAACATAGTCCCCTTCTTTCAGATTCTGTGCGCCTGTCACAATCTGTATGGTCTCTGTCCCTACATTTACCTGACAGATAATCAGCTTGTCTGCGTCGGGGTGACGCTCAATTTTCTCAATATGTCCCACGACGATTTTTTCCAGATTTTTGTCAAGCCGCTCAAATCCTTCTACCTTTGTCCCTGAGAGTGTCATGGCATCACTGTACTCCCTGTCCTCACATGAAAGCTCAGGAACATATGCTCTAATCCACGATAATGGTGTATTCATTTTATCCTCCAATCTATGACACAGGTGTCATATTTCAATCTATTCTAAATCTACTAAAACTGTTTCAGGAATCTGATATCATTCTCATATAAGAGCCGCATATCATCAATCTCATATTTCAAGAGCGCGATTCTCTCCAGACCGACACCGAACGCAAAACCAGTGTACTCCTCCGGGTCAATATTGCACATCCTCAACACCTTCGGGTGAACCATGCCACAGCCGAGAATCTCAATCCATCCTTCGCCCTTGCAGAAACGGCACCCGCTTCCGCCGCACTTGAAGCACGACACGTCCATCTCCGCTGACGGCTCAGTAAACGGAAAATGATGCGGTCTGAACTTCACTTTCGTATCCTCACCGAAAAGCTCCTTTGCAAACTCCGCAAGCGTACCCTTCAAGTCCGCAAAAGTGATGTTCTTATCAATCACAAGTCCCTCAATCTGATGGAAAGATGGAGAATGTGTCGCGTCCACCTCGTCCGCGCGGAATACACGCCCTGGAGCGATCATTCTGATCGGAAGTCTTCCTTTTTCCATCTCGTGAACCTGCACGCCGGAGGTCTGTGTGCGGAGCAGAATATCGCTGTTGATATAGAACGTATCCTGCTCATCCTTTGCCGGGTGATCTGCCGGAATATTCAACGCCTCAAAATTGTAGTAATCCTTCTCCACCTCAGGTCCCTCCACAACTTCATAGCCCATTCCGATAAAAATGCGTTCCACTTCCTCCAGAGCGATCGTGTTCGGGTGGCGGTGTCCCACTTTATTTCTCTGCGCGGGGAGTGTCACATCGATCACCTCCGCCTTCATCTTCGCCTCGCGAAGCTTTCGCTCCATGCTTGTCTTCGCCTCGTCAAGCACCCTCTCGATCTCCTCGCGCGCGTCATTGACAAGCTGTCCTATTTTCGGTCTCTCCTCGGGCGCTACATCCTTCATACCCTTTAACACAGCTGTCAGTTCACCTTTCTTGCCCAAAAAGTTGACACGAACGTCATTTAATTTGTCCAGCGCTTCGCTTTCATTGATCTGGCGAATTGCCTCCGCCTTGATCTGCTCTAACTTCTCTTTCATCTCTGTTCTCCTTTACTTTTTTGAAAAATATCCTCATGAAAAAAATCCCCTGTAGAAATATTCCTACAAGGGACGAATTAACCGCGGTACCACCCAAGCTTCTATACCGAGCAGGCCTGCTGCCCGCTGCGCATTATAGCACTCTAAAGACTTAACGTGTCACTCCGTCTCTCTCTACTATATTGCCTGATTATCCTTCTATTCTCATCAGACAATATTTCCAAAAAGCTGCTCCGGCGGGAAATTCACCATCACATCTGAACTGAGGAGGCTTTCAGCCGACGGCCTCCAATCTCTGACAGAAAATATGACGCTACTTGCACCTTCATCGCATTTGAATATTCAAAAATAAATCTCACCGAAATTAATAATATGTTATCTGCCCGAAAAAGTCAACCCCAAAATCGAAAAGCAAATCCTATTTCAGGCGGCAGTACAAAACTTCCATCTTCCCATAGTCTGTTCCCAATTCGAGGATAACACTGTTCGTGATATTGTATTCTGTACTGTTATACTCATGAATGTACAGATCACTCTTAAACTGAATGCCTGTACTGCTCTCGTCTATTGCACTCATGGCATATGTCGTGATAATATTTCCTATCTCTGTGAGAGCAGACTGTTCAATCTCATCCAGAAAATCCAGGTGCGGGAGATACATGCCGCTGATTTTGTGGTACAAAATCTCAGTAAGTTTGTCAGACATTCCGTATAAAAATAAATGCCTGCCCTTACCCTCGGCTACCGTCCTGATGATGACTGCACCCTCCACATCTCCTTTATAAATACAGCTCTTTGTATCGCGTATCGGAATCTCATACATCTCTGTGAGCAGTTTCGCTGCCACATTCTTAATAAAACTCTCTGTATCAGCAAACGTCTCCATTGGCTGAATCGGGATGTTCCTGACAATCTTTTTGTCACAGACACATACATGATTCACCAGCCATGCAAGCAGTGTTCCGATAAAACTCTTTAATGTCTTTGACGAGAAATTATTGCTCAGCAAATCTTTATAGACCAGGACCGTATTCGTAAACTCCCTGTGTATCTTCACATGCTCATCATAACTTATGTACCCTTTTTCTCTCTGGAGTTTCTCCTCCGTCTCAAAATGAATAATCGTATATTTCACGAGGAAATCAATAATCTCCATGCACTCCTGTCTGTTCTTCTGCCAGCTTCCGCCCTTGGCTATATCGAGCAGATTCTCAATCTTGATAAACAGCTGACGGTGCTGTTCGTCAATCATATCAACACCGATCCTGTACTCTTCCTTCCATAAAGCAGCCATATCATTGTCTCCTTCCACATGTACTTTTTCATTTATCACGGCTTATCCGCATCGCACTAATCATTGATAATGATTATCTTCTGCCGCTCGCCTCGCTATCGCATATTATATCATCAGTTGGAAAATTTATCAAGCAATAAGCATCATATATTGGTATTATGCCGAAATATTACTCTTGCCCAATTTGACGAATATTTCCTCGACTTATGTGGATGTCTGAACAATATTACATTACCATCATTGACCGGCTTGCCATAAGAATCATCTATCAAATTGCGCATCAATATGTTGGTTTCTCCCACTGATACTGCTTCATATCTACGCAGTCACCTGCAAACTCCACGCCCTCTGCTTTCAGCAGCTCCACCTGACGGTTTCCACCTCCGAAAGCAAACGCATCCGAAACCCTGCCTTCCCTGTTGACAACACGGTAACAGGGAATATGCTCCGGGTCGGGATTCGCATGCAGCGCATAACCGACCGCTCTTGCCCACCTTTTATTCCCCGCAAGCGCAGCAACCTGTCCGTAGGTTGCGACCTGTCCATATGGAATCTGCTTTACCACCTCATATATTTTTTCAAATGCAGACTGTTCCATGCAACTCCTCCCTATATTCTGCAAATACATCTCTCTTTGTCTTTCTTACATTTCCAAATTTATATCACTACCTCCACAATTGTCTTCCCGCCCAATGTTATGGTCTTTACGCCTGTTTCCTTCCTCTTGTTAAAGTTAAAACTGAGCAGATAGCCTTTCTCCTTACGAAAGTAGTCCAGATACTCTGTAAGCTGCTGCTCTCCGCGCTCATTGTACTCAGTTCCGCGCCAGATCTTCATCTCTATGATAAACTGTTCTCCCGCGTAATCCACAATCACATCTGTACGCCGCTCATCTCTTGTCTGCGCCTCAATGTAATAGTTTCCTGTGCCGTTTATGATTGGCCGCAGGTACAGCAGGAAAAACTTCCGCCCGTCATTCTCTGCAAATTTTTCACTGTTGTCGCCATAAATATCATGAAAATGCTCCGCGAACTTTGCCAGCACACGCTCCATATCAAGTCTTCCGCCTGAGACAAACTGGTTTCTGTCAAGCTTTGCTTCCCTACTCATCGCATTTGACAGCTCTTCCTCTGACAAAAAGAGATTATACAGCCGTGTCTCAAAAATGCGGTTTGCTACCCTGACATGCGTGCCATCATTGATCACATATCCAAACATACACGCCAATTCTATTGTATGATTATCTTGATTGTACACCACACGCTCTCCCTGAAACAGTATCGCATACAGCATTTCTTTCAAATCCGGATATTCGCTGATATGTTTCATCATACTGTCAAACAGTGTTGTCTTTGTCCGCAATATCAGCTTTACTGCCTCTTCGACGCCTTCTTTGGTCCAGGTATCCCTGGCATCCGCAAATGCGCCCATTTCAGACAGCTTTTCGTCCATAATCTTACAGATGGCAGATACCAGATATGGATATCCCGATGTATACTGATAGATTTCCTCCGCAACTGCTGCCAGATCCATTCCAGTACGATGATCTGCCTCGTATTCTTCAAGCATGGCCGTGATCTGTCCGGTAGAGAAACTCATATCGACATGAAAATCCGCCGCAATGTTCCATGGGCTGTTGTACTGGTGATCCGCGTCAGAACGTATTTTTAATTTCAGATTTTTGATGTCATACACCCCGGCGAGAATCACCGAATGAAAAATCGGGCTGTCCTCCCTTGTCAGATAGTACCCCCTGAGCTGTGCAAGGAAATCAACAAACACCTGATTGTTTGACGCACTGTCAACTTCATCGATCATCAACACAATCGGCTTTGCCGCAGTCCTGCAGATTCTGCTCAGACAACGGAACATCTCATCCATGGAACGCTCTTTTTGTCCAGCCAGACCAATCAGTCTCTGATAGGCCTCTGCTGCCACAGAATCCGTCAATCTCTCATTTCCCCAAAAAAGGTCTTCCATATAATCTATAAACGCTTTTACAAAGGTCGGCTCATCTGCAAAACTTGCCGTACTCATCTTCTGAAAATCCATGGAGATTACTGCAAAATCATCCCACAAATAATCTGCAAGCGCACGAAGCGTTGTCGTCTTGCCATACTGACGCCCTCTGTTAATGACAAAATACTTCCCTCTGTCCACGTACTGTTCTTTGATTGTCTTTAACCGCTCGTCAAGGCGAACCATATAATGCTGGTCTGGTCTGCAGCGCCCCTCTGTATTGAAATAGCGTGTCATTTCCCTTTTCCCCTCTCAGTCCCTTATTTCCTTTAGTATAACATAGCCCTCCGGCAAAATCTATCGGTTTCCGAGCAAAGATTGAATCGAGCAGAAAACAGCCTTCTCCACTAACTCGCTGTGCGACCGTGCATTTCCACTGTACAAGTCTGTGCAATCGAGCAGGGGGATGACTTTTCCCTACTCGCGCGCCGTGCACCCGCGAACTCCAGCTGACATACTTCCTTTGGTTGCCCGTGTACATAAAAAGACAGATTTACTCTTTTGATATTGTAAATCTGTCTCTATCGTTCAAAAAATGCATTGAAATCACATTTAAAAATCTGAGTCAGGGCAATCAGGAGATCAACTGATGGATTGTTGTAGCCATTTTCAACTTTTGAGAAAGTTCCTCTCGTAATTGGTATTTCGAGCAATTGCAATTTTGCAACAACCTCTGTAGCTTTCATACCTTTTTCCTTCCGCAATCTTTTAATGTTGGAACCGATTAAAGGATTACGATATTGGTTCACACGCTCCGCCATAACATCACCCCTAATCATTTTTGTCGACAATACGACAATTTTGGTTCCAAAATGGAAACAAATGAGTTATAATGATATCATTACCAAAACTATAATTTATGATTAAGAGGAGAGATAACAATGAGCGAGTTTTTCGAGCTAATCTATGATGCCGCGTTAGACCATAAAAACGAACTGTTAACAGACGATGATGAATACCAAAGTTTGATGGAACAAGTGACAAATTTGAGTGACACATACAAAACACTGGACCTGACAACAGAGCAGCGACAAATTGTCGACAACCTGATTCACACAGAAGATTTGATTCATGAGAAAGAAATGCAAGCCATCTACAAGAAGGGAATCCTGAACTGTGCAGAGATTTTAAAGGACTTGCGATTACTGCGATAATTTAAGGAAATGTTTGGAAATCAAATCACTAACGATTTAAAAATTTGAGAGGAGCATAATGAACTATGAGCGATAATACTTTTGATATTTTAGAACGCCTAATGGCAGACCATCTGGACACTGCGCTTCATGAGAGCACAGAATACAAAGAAGCCTTGTCTGCCGCAAACGAAATCTTTGAAAAGCTGAAAATGGAACTGACGAAAGAGCAGCAGGAACTGCTTGACCAATACTTTATCCTGTCAAGCGAAACAACTGCCATATGCGAAAAAATCGCATACCGACAGGGACTGCGGGATTTATTCAAAATCCTGTTTCAGGATGAATGAATATTTGATTCCAAGGACTCCCCAACTTTCAGACTTGAAAGCAGGCGAGTCCTTAAACCCTGTCTAAAATATTGGATTAACAGTGTCATCTGTGGACAAATTCAAATATTCTTTCCTCACATAACCCTCTAAGATTTCCGCGGACTCTTCGGATTTGACAAGAACTTTGTAATATTCATTTTCCTCTGCGATAACTTTCACTATCGCACCTTCTTTCAGCAAAGTCATCACTTCCGCGTCACGCTCTGCCGCAGTCCGCACCCTCAATGCATCCGTGTTCACTACTCCTGTCTCAGAGGCTGATAATTCCTTCTCGTCCGGCTTCGCTCCTCCAGCTTCCATATGCGGACAAGACTTGTATGTAAAGGACGACACCTCGTCCCCTCTCACTGTATTTCCACACTTTGCACACTGCTGTGCCTCATACGTAACCACTGTGCAGCTCCCGTCAGCGTTCCTTTCATGTTCTGCAATTGTCCCTGTCACGTAGCTGTGTGCGCATACGCTTTGCTTCTGTTCCTGCTGCCCCTGTTGAATGCCGCTGTTGATTACCTCATAATCATAGCTGTCTCCGCCGACAAACACCGTGTCACCCTGGCTGAAATCTATATGTACACCCTCCATAGGATTCTCTTCACCATCCTGGGCAAAGACCAGAAAGTCCCTGTCGTTCCAATCATCTGCTCCGCTCTGCACATACTCGTGCGGTTTGCGATACGCCAGCGCCGGAATACTGCTTGCCAGGGCACAGACTGACACCACAGCAGCTACTACACTCTTTTTCCATATTTTCTTCTTATTTCTTCCCATAATCTGCTCCATTCTTTTTCTCATCAAACTTTTTGAGATACCCAGTGACGTGGTGATTGTCTTCGAACTCCCCGCCTTTTGTGATGCCTCCAGAATGCATCTGATGTAATTGGCTTTCTGCTGCTTTGTCCTTCCGCTTACTGCTGCTTCGTCACTCAGCATTTCACTGACTGCGATGCTCTCCCGAAAGAGAAAATAAGTCAATGGATTGAAGAAATGGACGACAACGAGCACGAAAGCAAAAAACCGCTCCACGATATCCCTGCACGACACATGGTTCCATTCGTGCAAAATCACTTCCTCCATTGCATTTTCATATTCACGGTAGTCAACCGGAAGCAAAATCACCGGTTTAAACAGTCCCACTGCAACTGGAGAGGCGACACAAGGTGAAACACCGATGACTATCTTTCGCTTTGTACGACAGTTCTCCAAACAATGTCCTGCATCCCTTTGCTGGCTGTCTCTTTTTAAGTACTGGTCTGCGTCAAAGAGCACCATGCTTCTCCTATATTGACTGCTTGTCCTCATATAAAGCGCCACCCAGCCAACGGGCAGAGCAATCCATACTGCCAAAACTATCAGGATAACAGGTAAGATTTCCCGATATCCCGTTATATAGATGACTCTCCCCTCCTCATTCAGGACCAAAAAACTTTTCCACACACTTGTCGCATCATAGACATCCACAAACTCATTTTGCCCAAAGGTCATTCCCGCCTTTTCCAAAGTCCATCGCACCAGCTCCTTCGTCTCCGCTGCAAACCAAGGGACTGGCAGCAGGTAAAATATAATGTTTATTCTGATCCATCCCCTCCTCCATCGCAGCGGCAGCTCATATGGCAGAATCCTGTTACAGAAAAGATACAATAGCGTACAAACACTTCCGCACAGCATCATATGTACGTATAACCTCATTCCTGCTCCCACCCTCTCAGCACCTCACGCAACGCCTCTATCTCCTTTTCGTCCGGCTTTGCCCCGCCGTTCAAAGTAGTGAGCATCCTGGCAAAGGAACCTCCGTAATTTCTGTCCAAAAAGGCTTTTGATGTCTCCTCCAGATATTCCTCTCTGGTGATTGCGGGCAGATATTTCTTGAATCGCCCCCCCTCTACTGCCGTGACCAGATTCTTTTGCTGCATCTTGAACAAAAAGGTATTGATGGTCTGCTTCTTCCAATCTTTTTGCGTCCTCGCATTAAAAATCTCCAAAAGCTCCCCAAGAAAGACTGGTTCCCCTTTCGCCCAGAGTGTTTCCATAATTTCTAATTCTGCTTCTGTCATGTTTTTCCTCCATCGTTAGTACTATTTCTATAGTATAACAGTGCAGAACAAATTATGCAACCTTTTTGTACTATTTTTATAGTAATTAATCTTCTTTTTCATGTACGCTTCTGACCGCCAACGTGACCACCGCACCACTCCCATCCTGTCTGTTCGCAAGCACCAGTCTGCCCCCATGCTTCTGCGCCGCCATATCCGCGATAAAAAGCCCCAATCCGTAGTGCTTTCCCGACCGTTCCTCACACTCCGTATAAAACTGCTGAACGGCAAATCGCAAGCTGCTGTCCGAAAATCCCTTTCCGCTGTCTGTCACCCGAAACACAAGCTGCCCTGCATTGCCCCCGGCAGACAATTCAATCGCTCCCTGCTCCGGCGTGTGCTCAACGGCATTGTCAAGGATATTGGAAACCGCCCGGACAAGAAGTTCCCTGTCTCCGTAAAAAGTGTCCGGGAGGGTTTTCTTTTCAACATTCAGCACAATCGCTTTCCTCCGGCACTGTGCTTCCGCCTGCCGCCCAATCTCATCGAACAATTCTGCCGCAGAAAAATACTCTGCCCGCAGCTGTCCTGCACTTTCCGCTTTTGCAGCCTCATTGAGCAGCCCGAGATACTGTTCGATCTTGCCAGTGCCTGTGCAGATTCCTTGCAGCAGCTCCCTGTCCTCACCGGAAAAATCCTCCTCCAACAGCAGCTCCGCATTCCCCTTCACCACAGTCAGCGGAATCTTGATGTCATGCGCGACAGCCGATATCTGCATTTTCCGGTTCTGCTCCATCTCCCACTGAGCCTTTAAGGACTCCTCCAGCGTCGCGCCCATCTCCTCTATGGAATCCAGAACTGCATTCAACTCCCGAATCCCAGTCAGTCGTTTCTCAAAGTTTAGTTCCTGACCTGCAATCCTGTCCACCGTCTCAACGATTGGCTCCAATTCCCTCTTTAATCTCCGTCCGAACCGCACTGCCGCCACCAACGCATTCAGAAGAAACAGCACCAGAAAAATGAGCGGAATCAGCAATTCCGGATTCGGAAACCACCTGTGTAACACAGGCGATGCAAAGTGCGCGCGAATATCATAGCAGACAACACAGACCGAATCCACTCTCTCAATCATCGCATACTGGTGTATGACGCTCCACGCTGTATGGTTCAGCTGTCTTCTGATTCGCTCCAGCGCCTGCTCAATCTCCCTGGGAGTCATATCACTCTCCACAATAGTTCCTTCTAAATCAATCAAAATATAGGTGCACGGAAAAGGAATCAGCGATTTGTCAAAGGACTCACTCTGGGCAATCCTGTCTTTCACCTCCTTTACAGCCCGCTCCGCATGATTGGCCGGCAGCACAAATCCGCTCTGAAATCCAGCCTCCACACAGAGCAGAATTACCCCTGCCAGCAATATTGTCGTCAGACAGAACATTGCCAGATACCGCAGAAACAACTGATACAGACTGATCGTTTTCCTATTATGACCCCTGCTCACTGCCATTTGTACCCTACCCCCCAGACCGTGCTGATCGGACACTCTGCATACGCGGAATATTTTGCAAATTTGCTGCGGATATTCTTGATATGCATACGGATCGCGGAGACATCACTCTCCGAATCATACCCCAGCGTCTCCTCCAAAATCTTTTCCAACGAGAACACCTGTCCCTTATTGCGCACCAAATACTCACAGATCTGGTACTCGCTCCTTGTCAACGGAATTTCCTCAAACGCCGTATCGGAAATCTTGATCTGCAATACCCTGGCAGACAGATCAAAATGAAACCGGCCACTGGTAATCGTCTGATGATGCTCTCTGCCCTCACGCCGCAGATGCGCAGCCACCCTTGCGCGGAGCTCCGCGATGCCAAAGGGCTTTTTGATGTAATCGTCAGCCCCCACCGCAAATCCCTCCACGATGTCCTGCTCCATCGTCTTTGCAGTCAGAAACAAAATAGGACAGTCTACCGTTCTGCGTATCTGATAACAAAAGGAAAAACCGTCAATCCCCGGCATCATGACATCCAAAAGCAGCAGATCGTACTGATTTAAGTCCGACGCCGTTAATCCCGCTGCACTGTTTTTTGCCGTCACTGTATGTCCGTCCCGGCCGAGAACCCTCTCAATCAGACAACAGATATCCTTCTCGTCATCAATCACTAAAATGTGTGCCATAATACCTCAATCCCACTCCTCCATAGCTGCCTTTGCCTCCCACGTATTTCCCCAGAAGATCAGCAGCACAAACAACAGCACTCCCGATATCACCATAAATACAACACTTTTCCTCACATCTGTATCGTATATCCAATTCGCATGCTCTGTCTGACTCAACGCATACAGACTGCACCAGCGCAAGGATATTCCGCAGGGCACACAGTACCAGACCGCATCGCCCAGCCCCGTCTGCATCAGCGCCGCGACCAGACTTCCTACAATCCCAAGTCCGATCCCCGCTCCCTTCGGAAACCAAAAACTGACAAGATAGCTGATCTCATACAGAAGGATATTTCCACAGAACAGCAGTACTGCCGATTTCACAAAAAATGGAATCGAAAAGCGGATATTTCCCATCAGGCGGAATGCCACACCAAAGCCAAGAACCGCCAATAAGCAGGACAGAAAACCGCATACAAGCAGGACAGACAGCTTTACAATATGGACAATACTCCTGTGACAAGGCGTCATCAGTACCAGCTGGCAATGCCCTGCACGCATCTCAAAATCAGATACAATGGTCGTAACCAGAGCGATGATAACAGGGTACGCAATCGACAATATCTGCAGATACCCAGTCACCTTCCCAAGTTCACTCCACGCCGCAAACCTGTAATACACCAGAAACACACTCACTGCACCAAGCGGCACAAAAATATGAATCCATATCAGACCGGAATGCGACAGCTTATACAGCTCCGTTTTTATATGACATTTTACATTCATCGTCCTCTCCATCTCCCCATCCAAAAGCACATCCATCACACCTCACGTTTCTCAAACCAGAACGCCGTAGCCAGCGTTATCCCCGCATACCAGGCGGCAGCAAGCAAAACCGCCGGAAGTATCACCGTTTTATCAGACAGCGGATCTGCGGCATCCATCGGCAGACCGTTGGGCAGTATATGGACACAGACACACATCAGCCGTGCCGGAACCGCAAACGGAATCCACCAGCAGCTCTTCACCGCAAGCACAACTGCCGCAAAGTTATTGCAGAGCAGGCTGACAAAAACAGTAAACCCAACCCCCGTGATTTCCGCCAGAAACATCCACAGGGGAATCTGCCACGCATAGGTGACAACCAAAATGATGCTCGCGGCCAGACCTTGTGTTAATGAAATGTTTCCTCCAAACCAAAAACCTCCGATTGAGATAAATACAAAGAACAAAACACAAGTGATCAACAGGTAAGAAGTACATACCAATACCTGCGCAGTCCAGAGTTTCTTTTTCTGAACAGCAACGCCAAACAGTCCATGCCTGTTTTTCCTGCGCTCCTTCACTGCTGTGAGTGCGGAGAACATGGTAAAACTCCCAGGCAGTATCAGCATATACCACCAGTTATACGCCCCAATCTGCAAATAACTCCCGTGCATCAGCATCAGGGCCAGCACAATCGTGACCAGCGGCGCCAGCCACAATAGTATCTTGTTAAAGCTTCTCTTTTGTTTTAGCAGTTCAGACCAAAAATATCTTCTCATCGAAACCACCTGCCTTTTCGCCGTGAAATCCCGCTGTCCTGTCTGTTCATTGGCGTTTCATTGGAATTCTTCACTACCTCCAGAAACAGCGTTTCCAAATCCTCCGAATCGTCAATCGGAGCCTCGTACCATAATCTGCCGTCTGCGATAATGCCAATCTCGTCCGCGGTCTGCTCCACCTCCGAGAGCATATGACTTGACAAAATCACCGTAATGCCCTGTTTCGGAAAAGACCGGATCATTCTCCGCAGATCGCCGATTCCGATAGGGTCAAGACCGTTGGTCGGCTCATCGAGAATCAAAAGCTTCGGGTGATTGAGCAGCGCAGCCGCGATTCCAAGCCGCTGTTTCATCCCCATTGAGAAGTGCCCTGCACGCTTCCTGCCGGTATCTGTGAGTGCCACAATCTCCAACACCTCCTCAATCCTGCTCTCTGGCAAACCATACAGCAATGTGCGGACTTTTAAATTCTCACGCGCTGTCAGATTGTCATACAACGGCGGCGACTCAATCAGCGCTCCGATTGCTGCCAGATCACTCCGGCTCCAAGACTTACCGTCAAATATGATTTCCCCGGAACTTGGTCTAATCATACCTGTCAGTGACTTTAACAGCGTCGACTTTCCCGCCCCGTTCGGCCCAAGCAACCCATAGACAGTATTTCTCTTCACCGAAAGAGAGATATCATAATTTGCAAACTGCTTTTTATATTTCCTGCTCAGATGATGTGTCTCCAAAATATTTTCCATAATAAAATGTCCCTTTCCTTTCGTTATTGTTGTCAGAAACCGCTGCGTTCCTTATAACGTAAGGATAAAGGACATTTATAAAGATTTTATAAGGTTTTACATACTTTTACAAATCATTTTACCGGACTACCCTGACCTCAAAAGCTGTCGTCTGCGGCGGAATACTCATCGTCGTGAAATCGGCGTGACGCACTCTCACCCGCAAGCCGGGAACCAGATTAGAAAAATTCATCGGTCTGCCCATCGCATTCAAAATCTGCGCATTATCGGCCACATTGAAACGCATTACGGAAGATAAATTTCCGTCACTGACCGTCGTGAAGCTCCTGTTCTGTCTGTTCACATCGACAATCCTTCCGACTGTCACATTGTCGCTGCGCGGTCTGCCCACAACCTGTATGACATATGCTGCCGCCTGCGGCGGAATACTTCTCGTCGTCGCATTGGAAAATGCCGCATTGACCATCATTCCGGTTCTCAGATCTGACAGCGGTATCCGATTGCTGTTCTCGTCCATGATCACGGTATTGCTTCCGACATTCAGCCGGATTGTCTGCAGATCCCTGCCACAGTTTGGACAATCCCTGGAGGACACGAGCACAAAAGAGCCATTCCTGCCCGTCTCAACGTCCTCGATCCTCCCATTTGTAATCTGTGTCAAAAAAGTGTTATCCATCGGTGTCTCACCCATAAGGTTTTATTATACTATATGCAATGAGCTTTATTCCGGGTACACCAGCCTTGTCTCATCGATATGGTACAGCACATTGTCGAGATACCGTTCTGCCAGGTAGTTTGCCATGCCCAGGTTCATGTCAAGATAGTTTCCGCAGTCCTTCGGGCTGGCTCCCGGAACCTCGTCTTTATAGTCCCTGATAAATTCATACAGCTCGATCATCAGCGGTACGATATCCTTCGACTCGTAATCTCCCGCAAGCAGCAGATAAAAACCGGTACGGCAGCCCATCGGTCCGAAATAGATTGTCTTTTCCCCAAATTCCTTATGATTTCTCAGGAAAGTCGCCGCCAGGTGCTCGATGGTGTGCACCTCCGCCGTGTTCATAACCGGCTCCTCGTTCGGTGAAGTCATTCTCAAGTCAAAGGTTGTGATCGTGCTCCCGCCAACCTTGTCCTTCCTCGAGACATACACCCCCGGCTGCAATTTGATGTGATCAATCGTAAAACTTGTTATCTTTTCCATTGTTGTAGCCCTCCGCTTTGATAATACTCTGCTTCCATATGTAATGTTTCATGATGTAATATTTCATGGAAAAATCAATATCTTGTCATGATATAGCTTGATGCATCAATCAGTTTCGCCTTTGGTATCTCGCGTCCCCAGTGAATCGAGGAATTGTAATTGCCTTCTGCCACGATGACCGAATTTTCCTTCACCTCAAGTACGATAACTGAGTGTGTGTCATTATCCACTCTGAGAATATCTCCCACTCTGATATTGTTATAGTCCTTATGAATCGTAGCCCGCACATCGCCGAAAGCCGCATCGCTCACTGCAAACGCAAACCCAGCGCAGCCGAAACCGCCAGTGTAGGTACCGCCCTTCCAGCCATAATAATTGTCATTTGTCCAGCGCATTCCCTCTGGAAAGACAGCTTTCTGCGCCATAATTGTCTCATAAACGGAGTTGGATGCCGCACTCGGCGTATCCGCTGCGCTAAGACCGATTCCATGAATATAGAAGGTCTGTCCGTCTAAATTAATCTGAAAATAACCGTTGCTTGTGACACCTGTCACCTGTATGGGCAGATCGGCCGCAACCTCAGGAAGCACAACAGTGCTGTCGTCCGCGTCAGCCAGTATCACTGTGTTATCATTTGTGTACAAAACAGCCTCTGCTGCCGTCACTGTGTACTCCGCCGCCGCTGCATCCATCGTTGGTACGCCAAACAGCAATGCCACTCCAAATACCCAACCTGCCATACTTTTCCAAAACTTTTTCATCTCTTTCTAAATCCACCTTTCTCTTTTTTTGCCACCTTTACTCTGTACATCGCATCATCGGCAATCTTCATATAATCGTCGAATACCCTGTCTGATGCCGGGTCTGTCAATGCCTGACCAATACTGACACTGATGTCATCTTTTCCAAGCTGCGCTATCACCGCCTCTTTGAAGGTCTCCGCCTCAGACGCCTCGTCAATCGGAAAAAACGCAATAAACTCGTCCCCGCCATATCGGTACACGAAACCTTCTTTCGGACACTTTTGGACGAGCACATTTGCAATTTCCTTCAGAATCATGTCGCCTTTTTCATGTCCATATGTATCATTGACCTGCTTAAAATTATCCGCATCCACAAAGTTAATCACACATTTTCTGCCGTTTTCACAATGTTTGCGGTATTCCGGATCAATCATGTCTGTATATGCGATACGGTTGTACAATCCCGTAAGCTGGTCTCTGTTGTAGATCTCACACATCTTTTTGTTCGCGATCTCAAGTTGTAACTTCTTGTACAAATTCTCAATTGTCTTGGTGATCGTGCTGTGAATATCATAAAAATAGGGATTGTCATACAAAAATCTGCCATTTTTTAAAATACTGTATCCAACTGCCTTCTCCCTGAAATGAATCGGCGTGAACATATATGCGTTTCTGGCTCCCGTTTTTTCATAATGCTGCCTTAACCCGGACAATTCCTTAATGTTCAGAATCCTTCTGCCTTCTGTCGCGTATGCCACTACCAGATTGTCCATGTCGTAGCCGTCTGTCACAAGCTCGCTCTCGGGCGCGCCTATATACAGTCTCCTGTCTATCACAATCGCAAAGCCGTCACACGCCAGACTCATAAAATATTCTGCAATCTGCCGGAAAACCTCATCGTAGGTGCTGCACTTCACGATGTCGCTCTCGAGCTTCGTGAGCAGCTCTTCCTTCTCAAGCTTATCGACCTCGGCAATGACCTGTCCACGCGCATATTTTCTGTAATCGAGAAGTCCGCTGTTAGGACACCCGCAGCTCTCCGAGAAAATGCACTTCGACGGCATAAAATGGTTTCTGGGCACCTCTTTTCCGGCCCACACATCCGCCAGAATTTCCATCGTCTTATTCCCTATGTTTTCCCGCATATGTCCCACTGTCGTTATCTGCGGTTCAAAATAAACCGCTTTATCCAGATTGTCAAATCCCGTGATTTTGAAATCCTTTGGTATCTGATAACCGCTCTGCTGCGCCTTATAACAGAATCCAGCCGCTATATTGTCATTCGCACAGACGAACACATCCGGAAATTCGATCATCCTGCCATGAAAGCTCTTCATAAACTGTTCAAAGTATTTCACGCCTGTAGAGAAATCATAGTCGCCGTACCACACAGGATTGTTCTCCCTGGATAAACCAAGACGATCAAGGCTCTCCCAATAGGACAGCACCCTGAGCGAATTCTCATAATTCTCCTCCGGTCCCCCTGCAAAGATATACTTCCGGCAATGATGTTTGTGATACAAGTGATCCATCAGATCAGCAACCGGCTTCTTATTGTCAATACCCGCATAATAAAAGCCCTCTATATCACTTCCGATACTCACTGTGGGCTTACTGCTCCTGCGGATCATGTCCACCAGCCAGTCAAAATAATGCCTGTCAGAAATATTGGTACAGTCCATAATGATTCCGTCAAACTCTGACAAGTCAGGCAGTGAATATATATTATACTCCCCATGATTATGCTTTTCATCACGGCTCCAGTTTCCATGACAATTGTACTGATACAGACAGATTTCCTCATCACTTTTTGATATGAACTTCATCATTCCGTCCACCCATGCATAAGTGATCAGTCTCTTCCATCCATCTGAAAATAGTGCTACTCTCTTCATAATTCAATATCTCCGTTTCCTAAAGGCGGCGTTTAGCGATTGCATTTCAAGTACACTTTTAATATATTATAACGCAAGGCTGTATACAAAAACAAGTCAAATATCATGGAATATCTCGTTTGATTGACTATTTTATTTTTTTCTTATATAATACAGTTAACACGCCAAAGGCTGTCAGAGCCCTTTTGACGTGTATTTTAGCACCCATCAAGGACATCAGCTATTAGAAATCGGGGTTTTTTTATGTTTTCAAGATTTTTTCATGTGATATTTCGAAATCTGCACCACATTTATATGATTCCACAGATGGAGTATGTATCCCGTCACCCTGAAAAATATTCAGAGGAACAGATGTATGCACTCGACCGCCTGTGTATCAGACGCATGATCAAGCCCGGTCATATCACAACAGAGGGTTATGGTATCCACAATCTGCCCGACGAGGGCGGCTATATCATGTGCCCCAACCATCAGGGAAAATATGATGCGCTCGGCATCATGCTCACACA
Organism: uncultured Lachnospiraceae bacterium; assembly: GCA_947177165.1. Classification (GTDB taxonomy): domain Bacteria; phylum Bacillota; class Clostridia; order Lachnospirales; family Lachnospiraceae; genus COE1. Next base: position 17,710 of record CAMWTP010000024.1, on the reverse strand, counting down.
CGACAAACCCTGTTCTGTCGTCATGGATATCGATAAATCCAACATACCTCTCGTAAAACAATTTATCAACTTAGTGCACGGCAAGCGAATGGACAGAACCGACGCGAGACAGTCCATCAAGATTATCCGCGAGATGGCTGATGAGGCAAAACAGGGACGCAAATTTATCATTTTCCCGGAAGGCGGCTACCATCACAATGGCAACTCCACCACAGAGTTCAAACCAGGTGCTTTCAAGAGCGCCGTGTGGTCAAAGGTTCCTATCGTACCGGTCGTGCTGATCGACTCTTACCGCGTATTCGAAGAGCGGACGCTCAAACCGATCAAGACTTTTGTCTACTATCTGAAACCGCTTTACTATGACGACTACAAGAATATGTCCACAATTGAGATCGCCCAGACCGTACAGCGGCGCATTCAGGAAATACTGAACCGCTACCTCGCAGGAGCCGCACCGGCTTCGCTGGAAGAATAAACTCATCTCACATTTCAAACGCTTGCTTTATGCTGTCATAGTGAAGGAAGATTCCCTGCGCGGCAAACGCTTTGATCTCGTCCAGTGACGCGAGCATATATCCGTCTGTCTCGTCCTCCTGCAGACGGATATCCGACTCGTCGAAATCCGCGGCAAAACGATAGATATCCACAAAATAGTTGTCTCCCTCACCGGGGTTCTCCCGCTTGTAACTGAACAGGTAGCCGCCATCCCAGCCGGACACGTCAAGCCCTGTCTCTTCCCTGATTTCCCGCAGCACAGCATCCCTGGAATCCTCGCCTGCCTGCGCCGCTCCGCCTGAAACCTCCCACCAGCCGGGAGCCCACGATTTCGTCATAACACGTTTGGTGATCAGAAACCTGCCGTCCCTGTGTGCCACCACGCCGAGCACAGTCAGATGATATTCCCCGTCCCTGAGGCACCAGTCGTTTTTTTTCATCGTCCGCCCTGTGCGTTTTTTATCCGCATCATAGATATCCCACAATTCCATAATCATTACTCCTTCATCCCGTATTCCAGCCATATCAACATTCGTTCGTTTTCGCCCGGCACTCAGCACACACACCCATCAGCACAGAGCCCGAACACTCCAGTGTAAACTTGTGATGCTCATACAAATGTCTCACAATCTCCTCCATAAAGCTGCACTCCAGATGAAGGATCTTCCCGCACGCCCTGCACTGCATGTGAATGTGTTCATGACACTGTGCATGAGGCCTGGCGCACTGATAACGGCAGAACTCATCCTCAGCCGTCTTGTATTTCATGATCACACCGCTCTCCGTGAGCTTGTCCAGATTGCGGTAGATCGTTGTCAGATTGACCTGTATGCCGTTTTCCTGCATATATGCGTTGACATCGTAGGCACTGAAGCTATGCTCCCTGTGCATATCCAGATATGTCATGATCGCGTCCTTGTTCTTTGTGCGGTATTTTTTCTGCTGATCGTTTTGCACGGTTGTCTACACCTCTTTTCGTGCTGCTTCCTTATTTCTTCTGCCGCTCGCTGATTCGATCCAGAAAATCACAGTAACTCTTGACTGCTGAGACGAGCAGAACCAGCGTATTGTAAATACACTCCGGCTCAAAAATCATCCTCAGTTCGTCCTCAATGTCTGAGAAATCAATGTCAAGGCTGTCCAAAACTTTATCACAGGCCTTGGAAAAGCGCGGCAGCCGCCTGATCTGCTCTGTCTCCTGCACCTGATATATGGCATCCGTCAGATTTGCTTTCCACTTATTAAACGCAGTATCCTCGAGCCCGGCACAGACCACATCCACCATCGCCTGCTGCATGTTCCAAAACTGCTTTGTGTCGCCGTCGCCCTTCTCTTCCAGGAGCATTGTATATCTCGCATAGACAGACATCATCTGCTCTGACTCGTGATGTAAAAGCGATCTCGCCACAAGCACCTTCTCCTGGCGCGCCTTCTGCTCCTCATCTGTCATCTCTGACAATATTCTCCTTTTTTCCCGACAGTACTCATCAAATCTCTTGATTGCCTCTGCTTCATCCCTCATGATACACTGATACTCCCTTCTACCAAAATCGCATCTTCCCATGTCTTTGTCAGTCTTTCGAGCGACCATGCCGCGTTGGCGGGACTTGTGGAGGGCAGCTTCACAAGCGCCGGCCTGCTCTCATGAACATACTTTGCACAGTATTTCATAAACAGCTCATATGCTTTCCCGCCATTGAGAAAGATCGTTCTGATCTCTGCGGCAGACAGTATTATATTCATATCGTTTTCTTTGACATTTTTAATGCTGCTGTCCGACGATCCTATGATATCACAGGCTGCTATCACGTCCCACAGCGCGACATTGTTCCGCAGCAGAAAATCTCTCTTTTCTGCTATCGTATCGGGCTCTGTCTCCCCCAGCACCGCAGACAGAACCTTCCAGAAACGATTCTGCGGATGCCCGTAGTAGAACTGCTGCTCCCTCGACTTTACAGACGGCATGGAGCCCAGGATTAAAATCTTCGAATTTTTGTCATACACCGGCCCAAAGGTATGTGTCACATGTTCGTATTCAGATGTCTCTGTTGTCTGTTTTTTCATCACCAATACTCCTATTCTAACACGCTAATTCCACTCCGATATCGAATTAAGCAGCTGCCTGCGCTGCTTCCAGTCTGGCATCATCCTTGTCATTAGCGCGTGAAAGGCCTTGGAGTGGTCAGGGTGTATAAAATGGCAAAATTCGTGCATCACCACATACTCAATACAGTCAGGCGGCGTCTCGATCAGCCGGCTGTTCAGTGTAACCACCCCTTTGCAGGGCTGACAGGAACCCCACCTTGAAGTCATGCGCCGTATCCTGATCACTGGATAATTCACGCCGCACGGCTGAAACTGTGTGTGCACCTGACGGCAGATCTCCTCGTACACGCAGCGCTGATACTCTTTCAGCCACTTCTCATACATCAGTTCTTTATGGCGTGTGTCCTCTGGCTTTTTCACCCGAAAGTATATCGATTCATCATCCAGGTCAATGCGCTCCATCCCGCTTTTTATGATCTTTACCGCTCTCTTACTTCCCAAGAGTGTCAGCTGTTCTCCGTCTGCGTACTGTCTCTGCGGCCTGCTCTCCTGCTGTCTGCGGCGGCTGTTCTCCTGTGCCCGCTCGACTGCTGCAACAATCAGTGCCCGCTTCTGACGCATAAACGCTTCTATATAATTGACCGGAACGCGGCGGGAAGCGGAAACCTTAACATTCCCTGCAGCGTCAATCCGCAGATTGACATTCTTCACAGACTTTCTTGTGAGCTCATATTTGATTTCCTTACCTTCCAATATGATGGCACGCACCTCACTGCCATATACCCTTGCCGCCATATCCTGCCGCCTTCTTTCCTGCTGCTTCTGTAAGTTTTTAATCATAACGTATCAATTTTAACGTAAATAGCAAAAAAAAGCAATTACTTGTGAGAAATAAGTAAAATGTTGGTAACAGTTCCGCCCAGGACTTCGCACTGCGCTGTGAATTCCGTGAGAAAGCATGCGGATTGAGATGCATCAAGCCATGGCAAAGCTGTAAAATAGTTGAAAATTTGGTAAATATCCACTATAATATGTATATAACCCGGTCATTCATTACCATCTTAATTTTTTGCACAAATTATTTATGAATATACAAGGAGGATAACATGAGATTAATAACACGCTCTGACTTTGATGGTCTTGCCTGCGGCGCACTTTTGAAAGAAGCCGGAATTATTGACCATTGGAAATTTGCGCATCCAAAGGACTTGCAGGACGGACTGGTGGAAGTGACAGAAGATGACTGCCTTGCCAATGTACCCTTTGTGGAGGGCTGCGGTCTGTGGTTCGACCATCACTCCAGCGAGCACGAGAGACTTCAGCTGGAAGGAAAATATAAGGGTGAGAGCCGCATCACACCTTCCTGCGCACGCATTATCTACGAGTACTATGGCGGGCGGGAACGTTTCCCTCAGTTTGACGATATGATGGAGGCGGTTGACAAGGTGGATTCCGGCAATCTCACCATCGAGGAAATCCAAAATCCCAAAGGCTGGATTCTGGTAGGATTTCTGATGGACCCCCGCACTGGTCTTGGCCGCTGGAGAAACTTCACGATCTCCAACTATCAGCTGATGGAAAAACTGATTGATGCCTGCCGTACCATGACGACAGACGAGATCCTCGCACTTCCCGACGTGAAGGAGCGCATTGAGGTTTACTTTGAACAGAATGAAAAATTTATGGAAATGGTCAGGAACTATACGCGCGTGGACGGAAACCTCATTATCTCTGACCTGAGAGGCGTTGACCCAATTTACTCTGGAAACCGTTTCCTGATTTACAGCATGTATCCTGAGCAGAATATTTCCGCATGGATTGTGAGCGGGCGCGGCGGCGCAGGCTGCAGTGCCGCATGCGGTTACAGCATCCTGAACAGGACTTCCAATGTCGATGTCGGAAGCCTGATGCTCAAATACGGCGGCGGTGGTCACAAAAAAGTCGGGACATGCCAGTTCAGCGACGACAATATGGCGGAAGAACTTCCAAAGATGCTCGCCGAACTCTCAGCGTTGGCAAACACATAATCGTGAAACCGGCTGACCATTAACTGGCCAGCCGGTTCATTTTATGATATTTTCATCTGCAACAGGTCTAATGATATATCCCGATAGTCCCATTATTTAATGGTGAAACAGTCTGATACCCGTAAAGCACATCGCTATCTTGTACTTATTGCAGGTCTCAATCACATTGTCGTCCCGAATCGAACCGCCCGGCTGCGCGATGTATCTGACACCGCTCCTGTGTGCCCTCTCCACATTGTCCCCAAATGGGAAGAATGCGTCAGAGCCAAGCGCCACATCGGTCAGCTGGTCAAGCCATGCGCGCTTTTCCTCCCTTGTGAGTACTTCCGGCTTCTCTGTAAAGAAATTTTCCCATGTACCGTCTGCAAGCACATCCATGTAATCGTCACTCATGTACACGTCAATCGTGTTGTCCCTGTCAGCGCGGCCGATTTTCTCTTTGAACGGCAGATTTAAGACCTTGGGATTCTGGCGCAGGAACCAGTTGTCCGCCTTGTTTCCGGCAAGCCTTGTACAGTGGATGCGCGACTGCTGCCCCGCACCGATGCCGATTGCCTGTCCGCCCTTCACATAGCACACCGAGTTTGACTGTGTGTACTTCAATGTAATCATGGCAATCGCAAGGTCTATCTTTGCCTGCTCCGGGATTTCCCGATTCTCTGTCACTACATTTGCAAAGAGAGCATCGTCAATCACAAGCTCATTTCTTCCCTGCTCAAATGTGATGCCATATACGTCCTTTGTCTCCACAGGATTCGGAACATATGCAGGATCAATCTGAATCACTGCATAGTTTCCTTTCTTCTTTGCCTTTAAGAGTTCAAGCGCCTCCGGCTCATATCCGGGTGCGATGATTCCGTCTGATACCTCACGCTTAATCAGCTTTGCCGTGTCGACATCACACACATCGGACAGGGCGATAAAATCGCCAAAGGAGGACATTCTGTCCGCGCCTCTCGCTCTCGCATACGCGCTTGCAAGCGGTGACAGATCCCCCATATCATCCACCCAGTAAATCTTTCGCTCGACTTCGTTCAGCGCAAGCCCGACAGCCGCACCAGCCGGCGACACATGCTTAAACGATGCTGCAGCCGGAAGTCCTGTGGCTTTCTTTAACTCCCTGACAAGCTGCCAGCCGTTAAACGCATCGAGAAAATTGATATATCCCGGCTTACCGTTCAGCACTTCAATTGGAAGCTCGCCATCTTTCATATAGATCCTGGACGGTTTCTGGTTTGGGTTACAGCCGTATTTTAATTCTAATTCCTTCATATGTAATCCTCCATTCTTGAAAACGCATCAAACATTCTTGTTATAAATTTTTGACTCATATTTTCCTGTCTCAATGTCAATAAAACGGATAAAAAGCGACACCTTGTTGTCCGCATTCAGACTGTTCCAAACCATGTCGCCAAACTCGTTCATATCACCCGATATCTCCACAAGTTTTGGCTCGCCCTCAAAGCTTGGAAGTGGATTGCCATCGCCCATATAAGTATGAATGAAATGTCCCTCGCCCGCCACGGGATTGTTGTACGCAAAAGTATAGCGATTGCAGGCATCGGGATTCCCGTTGTTGCTCTTTAAGATGGACATCGCATAGTTATAGCTGCCGTTCTCAATATGAAGAATCCCTGAGATCCTCGGTGTGTAGTTGGGTGCGTCCGGCTCAAACTCTCTGGTTCTGAGCGCCTGCTCAAACGTCTGCTGCCTGTCCATCAGCTCATAGATCGTATCGGTCTGGTCGCCGTTTGTCACGATCGTCTTGTTGCCGAGCACACGAACCGGCGCATAGATAATGAGGCTGGGGTCACTCAGCTTCGAAGGGTCAAACGCCTGTGTGCGGATTCCCTCTCCATCCTCCACAAACACTCTGTTTCTGCTGTTCTCACTCCTGCCCATGATAAAGTACGCGATCGCAGCCTTTTTCCCGTCCTTCGTCTTACCGATAACAATTCCCCTGCCTGGGTAATCGTTTCCCTTGAGCTCCTGCTCCAATGATAGCATCTTCATCTTGAATCCTCCTATGTTTGTAATGTATGTGGCGCGCCGCCTCAGCGGCATCTTTCCTCTGCATGGGGCTGTGCGGTCAAGCAGGGGGTATGCCCTTCTCCACTGCCTGACCGCTGGGTGCCCGTATGCATAAAAAACCGTCTGGGCGCACGTCTTCCATGCTGCCCAGGCGGTCGGCTTATCTCTTAAATATCATACACTTCCTGTAGGTTATCCTACTTCGCATCAAATCATTCCACTGAATCCTTCGATGCAATTTCCGCCAGTCGTGTACCTAAGTTCATCATATATGATTGCGTAATATTTGGCAAGAAAAATTTTAAAAGCGGTTCAATTTTTTTATCTCCCGGTTAAAACAAGATGCCAGACTAATCGCAAATCCGCATATTCCGGTACATAAAAACATGACTGCCATACCACTTCCTGAACCATTCCCCACTATTCTTTCCAGCGAACCAGCCAGTCCGCTGCCGGAACCCATAAAGGGCTCAAACACATAATCCGCCAGATAGCCTCCGAGAATAATACCGACAGGTATCGTGCTGTACTGAACCGCGTTTCTCACTGCAAATACCCGCCCCTGCATCTCTGTCGGAATCTTTCTGTACAGGATCGCATTCTGATTCGCCATGATGAAAGGAATCGGCAGACTGGCAGCAACCGCAGCGATCGACCACCAGAAAACATTTTTCCCCGCTGCCATCATCAGATCCCCAAACAGAAACGACAACGCTGCCGAAACATAGATTGCCGTCGCCTTGCGGCTGCTTTCTTTCTTCACAGAGACAATGACACCGCCGACAATCCCGCCGATACCCATAAAAGCGTTCACTGTGCCGAGCGTCATACTGCTGCCAGCGCTCCTTGCCAGAATCATCGGTGACAGAATATTTTCGTAGGTAAGTCTTGAAAAGAAGTTGATCAGCGCCATCGTCAGCATGATATAGAGGATCCCCCGTTCTTCCCGCAGGAATGCAAATCCCTGTGCGAACCCTGCAAACGGAGAGCTGTGTTTCTTCTCCTCAATCTGCTCCGGTATGGAAATGTAAAACAGCAGCACACAAAATGCCAGCACAAAACTCGCCAGATCAATCAGCAGAATCAGCCAAAGCCCGCCCACTGCAAAGAAAAATGCAGACAGCATCGGATTAAACACTGTAATCAGATTCTGTGAAAAGGAATTCATTCCGCTGACATTTGATATTTTATCCTTCGGCACAAGCCTTCCCGTCGCCACTGCTGACGCCGGCTGTTGAAAAGCGTTCGTCGCCCCGACAATCAGATTGACAACATAAATATGCCAGATTGCCAGCTGCCCCGTGAGCAAAAGCGCCAGAACAGACAGCGAACCGACAGCCGCGATACTGTCAGCCGCCAGCATGATCGTTTTTTTCCGGTGCCGGTCTATAAAACCGCCGACAAACAGGCTCAGAAAAATGTATGGCACATAATTGCAAAAAGACATCAGCGAGACGGACATCGCCGACTGACTCTGCCCATACGCCCACAGAACCAGCGCAAAGCCCGTCATCGAACTCCCTAACCCGGACACGCTCTGGCTCAGCCACAAAACGATGTATTTCTTAAAATTTTTTTCCATTGAATTTTCTCCATTCTATTCTTCATTTTATTCTTTCCAGATTTCATTGCATCAGAATAAAAAGTACAAAATCCAATGTCGGACGAAATATTTTACTACTATTTTTACCTCTGTACAAGCTTCGTCCTGTCATCAGACTTTGTACAGAGACTGCTGCTCAAATCGATTCTCATATAGCAAAGCAATGTTCTCACCTCCCATAACTGCATACAGCAGTCAATATTATTTATTATATCGCAAAAAATCGATGACTACAATGCATTTCCAAACAGTTTATTTCTGACAAATCATGGCGGATTTTTTCTTCAGATAAGGAAGCTCCCTGCACAAGTCAGCCCTGATGCTCATGTGCCAGAAATATTCGCCCGCAAACAACAGTTTGTGCAGTGCATCTTCCCGCAGCAGCGCCTGCACCAGTCTCGGAAAAGAATAAATCTTTTTGCTCGCTTTGATGTGCTCCAACTGCAGCTCATAAGGAGTCATCCGCTCCGGCCTGTGTACCGCATTCCCGTTGTATTTGCTCCAGTTTCTGTGGAGCAGCCGGTCCTTATGACTCTCATAGACAGGCGTGCCAGGCACAAAATACATACATTGAATCAATGCTCCCTTAATGTGATTCTCGATCACAAAATCAGCCAGCTTATCCCCCACGCCCACAGTGTGGTTATCCGCTCCCAGGATGAACAGTCCGCGGACACTCAGCCCATGCCTTTGAATGTTCCGTATGGATTCCACGATTTTTTCCCTGCTGCTCTTCTTGTGGTAGATCGCAAAGGACTCATCGTCAATAAACTCAATTCCCATCGCCAATTCCACAAAGCCTGCTTTTCTCAGCAATACCAGCATTTCATCGTCCAGTCCCACTTCCCATCTCGCCTGCACCGTAAAATGATATTTGATTCCGCTGTCAATGATCTTCTGCAGCACCTCCATCGCCCACTTGCGGTCTGCAAAAAAGTTGTCATCCGTAATCCACAATGCCTTCAGCAGTCTATGGTGTCCTTTCTCCTGAAACGCGATTGTCCTGCGGATATCCTCCAGCACATTTTCCGGTGTCCTCGTCCTGACGCGCCTCCCGTAATGGCGCACAAGGGCACAGTAATCACAGTTGTGCGGACATCCTCTGGACGCGTGAACCTGCCCCCAGAGCGTATTGTGTCCTGCCATCTTCTTGTAATTGTACACCAGATTCTTGTCCGGAATTGTCTCGAACTGCTCCGGCGGCTTCCGCTCCCCGGTATGTATCAGCCTGCCATCCTTTCGGTAAGCCACCCCCGGAAATGAAGGCGTTTCTTTCCTGCGTATGGCCTCCACCATCTCCAGTATGGACTCGTCTCCCTCCCCCAAAAGGACATAGTCACAGTATTTCACAGCTTCCTTGTAATTCATGGAAGCATGGAGACCGCCCATCACGACAACAGCCCGGCTCTTTTTCTTAAAATACCGCGCCAGCTGATACCCCCGCACCGCACTGAAGGTAAAGATACCGATAAAAATAATATCTGCATCCACAATGTCCTCCATCACCAGACGGGATATGGATTCGCTGTACATCAAAGTATCCGGCACTGCCTCCTTCACGATCGTCGCCAGCGTATTCAGCCCGACGGAAGGCGTTCTGATATATCTGTCATACACAAAATAATTCAAAGGCGTCGGCTTATACGGCCTGTTGCCTGGCTCGATAAAACGCACTTTCACTGTTTCCCTGACCTCCTTATACACAACAATGCGCTCACGCTATTCATCCCTAAAAGTTTCCGTTTGCCAAACCCTGGAAATCCCACAAGTCTATTGGTCAGTCAATCAATGGTGCAATTTCCGGCATGACCACATCCCTAAATTCATTGATCATCGATTTTCTGAATTTATACTTGGGTAAAGCGTCTAACGCTGCTTCCCTGTAAGCTGTATAGTCAGCACTATCCTTTAGTTTGTTCTCATTGGCAAATTCGCCATCCCTGTAATTATATGCCTCATATTTGACATCGTCCGCATTGAGATACCACTTCTCGGCAAAGTCCTGTATTTCCTTGTCTATCGCCGCATAGCGCATTTCGTTTATGGTCGCTGATATGTCCTGCCCGACATATTTTTCCCGATCTGCTTCGATCTCGTCAACAACCTGCGCTAAAAGCGCACTCAGTTTTGGATTATCACTCGCAAAATCGCCTATTATCTCTCGAAACATTCTTATCTCTGCCTCGAAAGCTGCCTCATCGTAGTCCTCCAAAGACTGGTCTAAGGACTCGACGAATCCCTGTAACAACTCTACAATGTATTCGAAATCAATGCGTAATCTGCTGTATGCCACAAGTTCATAGTCATCATGAACCGGCTCATCCGCAGGATCTGTGTCGTCTCCTGGCTTTTTTAATTCTTCCATGACATTTTTATACATTGCAGCAAAGTCCTCGTATTCGGCCTCACTGAATCCCCACTCATCAAGCACACTGGCATTGTATATGGAAAATGACTTTAGGTGTGCAAAATCATGATCTAACGCCCGGAAAAGCTGTATATACGCTTTTTTCTGTTTGCGGGAGAGTCCTGCGATTTCCTCTGGTGTCCGCGCCAGATTCCGTATCGCCTTGAGCGAGATTGCAAACGACTCTTTCACGTCATCCCAATCCTCTGCAATCGGAATCCCATCACCTCCACGGGAGTATAGCAGGAGGGCATCGTTGATCGTCTTTTTGAACTTGTCATGCGCCTGGAATGTCACGATCTGCCCGTACTGTTTCCCATCATCAAACAGCCTGTTCGTGCGTGAAAATGCCTGAATGATATTCTGCGGAGTCATTGGCTGTCTATCAATAAAAAGGGTTGAAAGGCAGGGCGCATCAAATCCTGTAAGAAGCCTGTCCACAACGATAACAAAATCAAGCTGCTGCCCCCTGTTAAGATATTTTTTATTCTTGCGCGCAAGACGGTCATTCAGGTTACTGTTATATGCATTGATCTCTTCTATGCCAAAATGAGTTCCAAACATCTGGTTATAATCGTCCAGTGACTTTTTCATCTTTGCCTGATTCACCTGGGAAGCCTCCTCATTCTCGGAAATGGAATAGGTTATGGCAAATTTCGGGAAATCAGGGAGCGCCCTGTGTATATCCTCGTTGATCTTTAACGCATCCTCACCGTTTACTATTTTTTTGAGAAGATCATAATATCTCTGTGCAATGGCGATGGATCTGACAGTCAGAAGTGCTTCATACGTCTTCCCGCGTCCATTCTGCATCCCGAACTTGGCATAGGATTGATTCAAAATAACATTCAGAACGCTGCGCATATGTGTCTCGGTATCATACAGGCGCTCCTCATCCTCCTGCGATATCCCTTTCGGTCCAAGATTCTCAACCATAAAACCGAGTACAGCCTCGTCATGAATCGCCTCTTTAATGGTGTAGCTGTGCAGAGGCTTGCCATTATTTCCATACAACTGATCGGTAGTTTGTGGCAGATCGCCCTTCTGCTCGTATTTATTTTCCTCAAAAATAGGTGTCCCAGTAAAACCATACCACAACGAGTTTGAAAAGAAGCGTTCCAAATCGCGTTTTGTCTGCGGAGTGACTGCTCTATGGCATTCATCTACCACAAATGCCAGTTTCAAACCCTTTATTTTTTCGTATTGTCTGGTTCCCTCTTTTAACCGTTTACTGACCATGATCTGCATTTTCTGTCTTGTTGTAACGATCATCTGACGGCTGTCATCCATCAGCCGCCTGATCAGGGTATCAACATAATCTGTATCGTCCACATCAATCGTATCATTTTGCGCATAGGATTGAAAAGCCAGTTTTGTCTGTATATCCAGATCTTTTCGGTCAATCAGGAACACCGTCTTATCAATCGATGGAATATCCATGAGCAGATTGCGTGTTGCCTTGTATGATGTCATCGTCTTACCTGAACCGGTGGTATGCCAGATAAAGCCTGATTTCCCTTTCTTGGAAGCCTCACGCATTGCTTCGATCGCATGAATCTGATAAGGGCGCAGAATAAGAAGCCTTTTCTTGTCGTTGTCTAACACGGTATATTTTGCCACGATCTCATGAGCCTCTGGAATTTTGAGTACAGCTTTTGCAAAATCAATGTAATCGCAAACAGGCTGATTATCTTTGTCAAGCCACCCAGATATGAATTTTCTGTTCAGCTCCGTGTCCCTTGCAGCGGCGAAATATTTCGTATCTACGGCATTACTCACCACAAACATCTGCACATTTGAAAAGATACCGTGAAATTTGCCCTCCGCAATATACTTCTTGATCTGTCGGAAACCGTCCATATAGGAATGGGCTTTATTTTTCAATTCTATATGGATGAGCGGTATACCATTAATGAGCAGAGAAACGTCAAACCGCCTGTCTCTGCTTCCTTCCTCTTCCTTAGAGTGAAATGACTGATATTGATTGATCACCTCGTATACGCTCGTTCCACCGGCAATATGCTCGTTATTCATAACGACAAGATGGAGCGTCTCATTGCCTCTCTGCACATGGACATACACCTTGCCATTTTCGCCAATCAGCCATTTACCAGCATCATAAAAGGAAGTATGGGACAAATCATTCTTAATCTTTGCAAATTCAGACTCGCTCAGTGGCGTATCCTTTAGCTTCGCCTTATTATTCTGTTCTAAAATGTATTTGAAATTATCCCATAGCTGATCTTCCGTCTTGATATCCGGGCGGTATGTCCATTGCGACTCACCGCAGCAGAGCTGATCGATCAGCCTTTTTTCGATTACGGATTCTAATTCTGCCATAACTATTGTCCTTTCTGGGGGAACATATTTTGTAACATAAAACGCTTTACTTCCTTTAGCTCGTCACACTTACGCTGGTGAAGGGTGATGAGGTGGTCGAGAGTTGAGAAATACTTTCCGATTTTTGTTTGCTCATCAATAGATGGAAACATAAAACTCATCTTTCCTATTTGTTGAAAATTTAACCCTTCTCTGCCACCTCCGGCTTGACTTGATTCTATTTGTCTTTGCCCACTATCTGATGCCAAGTTTAATTGAATAAACTCAGAAAAATATCCATCTTTAGGTCTGATAATGCACACATGCTGATTAACATTTGCATGTACTAATTCCTTATATACTGCACTTCTACCAATAGAAGCCCCTGTAATATTTAATAACACATCATTCTTATATACCTGTGAATTTTTCATTGACAGATCTGTTGCATCATCTATAAAAACAATATCCAATAAATTGACCTTATCCTCATTTATATTTTGCGAACGAATCAGAGCAATTCCAAAATCAACATACGTAGCGCTTCCCCCAGGTGGTGTCTTGCCACTACCTATTTTAATTGTAGCTTCACCAAGCTTACGCTGTTCCCAATCGCCTGTAAATCCTGCAAAACGAATTTCTGGGACGAGTTCACCACTCTTGGGAAACATTTTTTGGAGCATAAATTTTTTTAGTCGTTTCACCTCATCATACTTTCGCTGATATAGAATGATAAGTCGGTCGAGGTGATCTAGCGATGTTGCAATTTTCTTCTGTTCAGCAACAGAAGGCATAAACATTTGGCATTCGCATAGCTTGTCATAATAAAAGTACAAACGCACACTGCCTTCTTGAAGGCGCTCTATCCATTTAGGAAATTCATCTGACTTAAACCAGTGCCAAAGGAATCTATCATCAACATAATCGGCTGTTTGAAAAACTTCATAAAGTGAGCTAACTAACACGTTTTCAGCACCTTCATAGTATCCAATAGATCCCACATTTATTCTCGCAGGATTATATGCAAATGAGTTTGGAGTAACAATATTGTATGCTTTTCTATCCGCATCCTTCATATATCCAAAATCATCATGCGCTTCCTTTTGGGGAATAAAACCATGCTCATTTGTAATTGCATATGGTTCTAAATCCAAGTCCTCTTTATTACGTTTTCCAGAAGCCCAAGTAAAATCAGAGAACTTACGCTGTTCCCAATCATCAGTAAATCCTTCAAATCTTACATTCGGTGTATTCGCCATCATTACACCTCCTTAAGTACACTGATGAATTCCTCCACCGCATCTTTCGTTTCCGGCTTAGAACAAGTCAGCTCTCCCATCATTTCAAGCAACGCAGCATTACCCTCTTTTATGGCCTTGTTTGTCGTTCTGATGCTTTCTGAAAGCTGGCGGAGATCAATTTCCTCTTCTTCCTCGCTTGTGTCAATATATCTCGGAATATTCAAATTATAATCATTGGCTTCTATATCTTCAAAAGATGCCAGATAAGCCTCTTTATCAACAGACACCCGATTGCGGTACAGTTCAAGCACATGGTCAATATGCCTCTCCTGCATTACATTCTGTTTTTTCTCTTTTTCATACAGTTTAGAGGCATCAATGAACAGGACATCCCGTCCTTCCCTGTATTTTTTTAGAACGATGATGCACGTAGGGATAGAGGTGTTGTAAAACATATTTGCAGGGAGGCCAATCACTGCATAAATTGATCCGTTTTCAAGCAGAATCTGCCGTATTGTCCCCTCCGCAGCACCTCTAAACAAAACTCCGTGCGGAAGAACAATCGCCATTGTTCCTGTCTGTTTCAGATGATAGAAACCATGAAGCAGAAAAGCGTAGTCAGCCTTGGACTTTGGAGCAAGTTTTCCTCCATAATCCATAAATCTTTCATCCTGTTTAAAGCCCTCTGCTGCAGACCAATTAGCTGAATAAGGCGGATTCATCGTCACCGCATCAAACTCTGTTTCTTCATCTGTCGGCCAGTCAGCATCCAGGGTATCTCCGTTACGGAGATGCTGATTCTCTGGCAGAACTCCATGCAGAAACATATTCATACGCGCTAAGTTGTATGTAGACGGCATCAGTTCCTGCCCGTAGTACTTTATAAAATCAGGCTCCTTTGAGTAGTTCCGACAGCTTAACATCAGCGATGCCGAACCCATACAGGGATCGTACACCTGCAATCCCTTTTTCTGTTCCTGACCGACCATTACAATTCTGCACAAAATCTGCGCAGGGCCATGAGGCGTATAAAACTCTCCTGCTTTCTTCCCTGTCTCAGATGCAAACTGACCAATCAGATACTCGTATGCATTTCCAAGAACATCACCCTCTGTGTGGATCAGATCAGCACCTTCCAGGACTTTAATGACCTCTGCAATCGTAGCACTCTGCTTTTGGTCGCCTGTTCCAAGCCTGTTTGAATACAAATCCACATCCGCAAACAATCCATTAAAAAGCTCGTCAGACTCCTGGATGCGATTGAAAGCCGCCTGCAGCTTTTCCCTGTTGAATGCATTATTTTTTGCTGCGCTCAACATACTGATGTAAGTCATATCCGGATCAAGTGTATAGTGCATCGAATCCTTTATTTCTTCAAGCAGGTCGGGCGCATCCTCCGATTTCATTGCATCCTCGTATACCGACTGTGCCTCGTCCAGACTATCGGGTTTTGCATCATTCAGCAAGTCATATACCTTCGCTAAGTAAGAGTCAGATAGATACTTGTAGAAGACAAGTCCTAAAAGATAGGTCTTATACTCATTTGCATCCATTTTGCCCCTCAAAACATCTGCACCGCTCCATAGCACTGTCAATAAGTCTTTTCCTTCCGTCATCGTTCATTCTCCTCGTCTTTCGCAACTAATGGTATTTTAGATTTATCCGCATACGCTCTTCAGAACTGCGCCTTCAATCTTTCCTTCTAAACAATATACTGCAATTCTTCTTTATGTAATCTGTTCTATTTCTCGCAAATTCTTCTGATGTCATATATCCCAGGCCTTTCTCTCCATCAGTCTGTATTTTCTATCATATTTTATTGTATTCGAAATGACAAATAGTTTCAAGTCTATATTATATGTCATAAGTCCACTTTATAAAAAGCACGTTACAATTCACACCCACGCCAGTTTTTATCAGCTTATACGTTATTGAGGTGTGAATTATAACAATTTTTGCACACAAATTGATAAAGGGCATCAATTTGGCGCATGATGCCCACTACTTTGGTGGACGTCTGAACAATAACAAAAGCACACCAATGACACACGAAGAACGCAAAGATATTATTTAACGTTTTGAACGAAACAGTATGAACTTCCGATATTGCCGTAAGAAACGCATCATAGCAGGCAGCCTTCAAAGCCTGTGTACGCCCATATCTGCATCTCCTATTCTAAAATAAAATACTGCTGTTTCTGCACCCTGCGGTATTTCTTACTCAAACTCACCAATGATACTTCCTTTTTGGATGATATGCTTTTCAGCCTTTTTCAGGAAATTTCTTTTCATGGAGTTGGCGCTTACGTTTATTTCACAGTCTAAAGAATAGATTGTAAAACGGTAAGTATGTTTTGTTCCTTTCGGCGGCTTCGGCCCTGCATAACGGTGCAGGCCATATCCTACCCCCTGGCGGGCATTCCCCAAGGCAGGCACAGTCTTACCAGCAGGAATATTTTTCCCTATTCTGTCACTGGCGGGAATGTTCCAGATAATCCAATGCGTAAAATCCTTAATTGGGTGTGATAAATCTTCCAATGTAACAGCGAGTGTCTTCGCATTCGGTGATAGATTTCTAATTACA
Organism: uncultured Lachnospiraceae bacterium; assembly: GCA_947177165.1. Taxonomy (GTDB): domain Bacteria; phylum Bacillota; class Clostridia; order Lachnospirales; family Lachnospiraceae; genus COE1. Next base: position 957 of record CAMWTP010000024.1, on the reverse strand, counting down.
AATCCCGGCGATATGTCCTGCCCCCGCCCGGTATATTCGATGGGAACTTTACCTCCGTTGTCCATGCCGATGCACTCAAATTCCAAAACAGTATTATTCATAATTTCCTCCGTGTTCAGTCTTTAATGACTGGAGCAGTGCCCTTACCATGTAGGAATAGCTCTCGTCAGCATCCGCCATATCTCCAAAAAAACCCGCCTCTTCCAATGTAACAAATCCATGCATGGCACTGCGTATTGCCCTGCTAAAATGGATGATGTCTTTTTCTGCCAAACCACAGGCTTCCAGCATTGGATATAAGTTGTGTACAAGGCTTTGCCCTTTTTCAATCAAGTCCGGCTCCCCAGTAGAAGGGATTTTAACGATCGTTTTATATAATTCTGGATTTTCCTTTGCAAATTTCCGATATCCTATTGCTATATGGTAAAGCGCATCAAAAGGTGATGCCTCTTCTGTTCCGCTATATAACTGTCCGGCCATCCTTTCAAATGCAAGCTGCCCAATATAAGAAGTCAGCTCTGACAAACTGCTGATATGATTATATAGAGATGCTGTTTTCACTCCTAATCTGCCCGCCAGTTCCCGAAGTGAAAACTGGTCAAACCCCTTTTCAGCAATAAGCTCAGCCGCGGCCTCCACAATACAGTCCGTATTCAACCCTTTTCCTGCCATAGAAGTCACCCCCAAAACAAATAGTGTTAGTTAGATTATAAACTAATACTGTTAGTTTATCAACTTCTTATTATTAAATTCTGACATTTTCTAATAAAATTACCCTACTTTTAAAGTAATTTCCGTTATCAGACCGCCGCAGATGGTAGTGAACCATCTGCGGCGGTTAGCTTTTGTGTATTTTCAGTTTCGTATCATCAATTCGAATCAGACCAGCTTAAATTTCTCTTTTTATTGTGCTTCCTTGATAACAATACTTTGGAATACTTTGTCTATGATATCCTT
>CAMWTP010000023.1 GCA_947177165.1 uncultured Lachnospiraceae bacterium | reverse complement strand
CTGGAGCAGATGGAGCGACCGGTCCGACGGGAGCCACGGGAGCAGATGGAGCGACAGGGCCGACGGGAGCGACAGGCCCGACGGGAGCGACGGGAGCAGATGGAGCGACAGGGCCGACGGGAGCCACAGGCCCAACAGGAGCGACAGGAGCCACGGGAGCCACCGGGCCGACGGGGGCAACCGGCCCAACAGGTGTTGCGGGTACAGGAGCTATTATTCCGTTTGCGTCAGGACTTCCAATTACTTTGACGACAATTGCCGGAGGACTTGCCGGACTTCCCGCGTTTGTTGGATTTGGAAGCAGTGCACAGGGACTCACGCTGCTGGGGTCCACGATTGACATCACAAATGCCAGCGGAACACTGTCAAACTTCGCATTTCAGGTTCCGCGTGCAGGTGTTATTACCTCATTCAGCGCATTTTTTAGCACAACTGCGGCCCTCTCCTTAGTGGGTTCCACGCTTACCGTAAATGCGCAGATCTATCAGTCCGCAACACCGAACAATGTATTCTCACCGATTGCCGGAACACTGATCAACCTGACACCGTCACTCACTGGAATCTTATCCATTGGGACATTGCTGAATGGTGTGCTTACAGGACTTAACATTCCGGTAACGGCGCAGACACGATTAATGCTTGTATTTTCAGCATCAGCAAGCGGTTTAACTTTAATCAATACAATTGCGGGATATGCAAGTGCTGGGTTGAGTATTAACTAAAAAATTGTTTCATTTCTTACCTCCCATGCCGCCATCAGCGGCACAAATAATCAGTGTGAAGCTTTAGATTTTCTTAGCGGGTGTCTTTTGACCGCTTAGAAAATCTCTTCACACTTAAAAGGTTCCTGATAACACAGGATGATCAAAATTTCCAGAGGTTCCGATACCTGGGACCTCTGGGATAGTCTGCATTTCTCCCCTATGCCTGCGATGTTCTTCTTTGCAGCGGAGCATTCATGCGGCGTCCTTGTCACAAGTAATTTCTGAATAATCCCGAACATTGACAATGAATCGTGTTGTCATAATGCACATGCGGCGAAGACGACGGATTCAAAAATGGACGTATGACATTGGGGGTGAGTTGAAACCAAGTATGCATAAGGATTTGTATTTTCTTTCCAGATATATTATAATAAACAATATTTGGACGTTATGGAGCAGGAGATGACAAAATTGTGTCAAAATCTGACGGCGCGAACATAAGTGATGGAGGATTTGAGCATGGAAATTTCAAAGAGAGACTGGAAACTTTTCAGGGACAAGATTGCCGGCTGGCAGGAGAATTATATGGATCGGCTCAATCAGGAATATATAGCTCTTTTAAGCGGAGCTGCTGATCCTTCTGAAAAATTCTGGGCGTTGGATAAGAGAATCAGGAAGGATAAGAAGAAACCAGGAGTAATGCTGGAAATGGAAAAATCAAATGCGATTTTCGATATTGCGATGCTTGTTCATGACAAGGTGATTGGGTTTGAGGATTTGACGGAGTTTAGTGATGGCCTGCAAGATGCAGTCAAATTAATTCTGCATAGGAACTGTTGAGGAGGATGGGAATGGGACAGAGAAAGCTTTTTCAGGTGGCGTATATATAAAGCCACAATAAGGAATTCGGTATGAATGAAGATATCATATTGAGAATGGTCCAGCCATATCTGAAGAATTTGTCAATCACTTATGGGGAGTTTGAGATGCTTTTTGAGATGCTATCTTTGAGAGAGCAGTATGGCGTTTTGGAGATCCTGAATCAAAACAGTATCGAATTAAGGACTGAGGAAGAGGCAGATGCCGATATTCGCGATATGGAGGCATCTGTTGATAAAGAAAGTATCAATGCAGATCATTTTGAAATATTGTATGATGACTCTGTTTTTTCAGGTAAAGATGATGAGCATGAGGTGGACTCTAAAGAAGAATATGCACGCTTTTTGGATGTCAATAGGAGGATAAGGCAGTCAAATGAAATACTATGTGTGTTGATTCAGCAAGGAAATGTGCAGGCAAGACAAGACTTATGCATTAAAAACCGGAGGTTAGTGGGTAAGGTTGCCAACAGTTATAACCGGTTTGCAGGAAATGATCTGGATCTTGATGATTTGGAGCAGGCCGGCATGGTGGGGATGCTAAATGCTGCAGAAAAATTCGATCCTAATTTGGGTTATGCTTTTTCAACGTATGCAATGTGGTGGATTAAACAAGCAATTGTGCGTGAGATATATGACCACGGATTCACGATAAGAGTTCCTGTTCATATGATGGAAGTGATCCATAGAATCAATGTGGTGGACAGAGATTTTAGTATGACTGGTATTGGATATAAGGAGAAACTTAGCAAAATAGCTGAAGAATTAGGGATGACAGAGGAAAATATCGAGCAATGTCTGGCAGTGCAGTATCAGTTTTTGAATATTTCATCTTTGGATGTACCTGTGGGAGAGGCTGGGGATACAGAGATGGTTGAGCTGATACCTGATGAGACCATAATATCTGTTGAGGATGAAGTTTTTTCAAATATGTTGAAAGAATGCGTATCGGACGCCTTGCAAATACTGACAGAGAGAGAGCAAAAAGTATTGGATTTAAGATATGGATTAACAGATGGAAGGGAACGGACACTTGAGGAAGTAGGGGGGATCTTAGGTGTGACAAGAGAACGGATTCGGCAGATTGAGCAGAAAGCATTTAGGAAAATAAGACACATAAGTAACAATACATATTTGCGAGATTTTTTGAATTAAAGGAGATATTCAAATGATAAGTTCTGTGCTCAGGCGGGCAGTTATAGAGAAAATTGGCAGGATCGGAAATGAGGACAATATTATTGTTGTACTGAAAGGAATTCCGGTTGAAATAATGGATTGTGAAAACTTCGATGCAGATATAGAGCAGGCGGCCAGGGATAAATTTGGTCATTTTCTAAAAATTTATAACAAGAGAAAATATATCTCTTATGAGGAGTTTCTCATATTAAAGAGTTTTATCGTCCAGCAATATAAAAAAATATATATATTGAATAATAATCTCTATATCAATCAGTATCCAGTTGAGATTGGGTTTTCGGATGAGGTAAGGCAGGGGATGCTGAATCATTTTACAGATTCTGAACTTGATGATGACGATAGCGAGATAGGGGATATCGATGAGATCATATCTATTTACACTGGCATGAAAGAGTATCATACATATCTTATTGGCTCCTACTGTGATGATGACCAGACAGATGACATGAAAATTCACAGGTTAAACCTGTTTGATGATGTGACAATGAATTTGGAAACGGTGAGTCAGTCAGCGATTGACGATTTTATAGATGTGATTGAGGAATCTGATTATATTGAGGTCGTCAAAAGCGTGTTGGATGAACCCGACAGGTTGAATATAAGAATTACAAACTATGTGGGTGACAGTGAACAGCTAAAACGTCATATCAGCATTCTGGCTTCGATATGGTCAGACCATACCAGGATATATTACGTACAAGTTGAAAAAAAGGAGAGTACTTTTGAGCATAGAGATGCGTATCGCGATATATTGAAAAAGCATTGGGGAAAAGATTCCTTTAGGAAATTTATTGTGTACGACATTGCAAAACTGGACGAAGGAATCAAAGATACTTATGAGGTATCACAGGAGCAAATCATTTCTGATATTGTTCAACAGGTGGAAAATTGTCAAGAGAATGGAAAAAGTTACAGGGATATTTTTGTGACAGCTCCAACAGGTGCAGGAAAATCAGCGATGTTTCAGATTCCGGCAATTTATATTGCTGAGCAATATAAGCTCCTGACAATCGTAATTTCACCATTGATTGGACTTATGAATGATCAGGTCAAAAACCTTGAAGTCAAGAATTACAATCAGGCAAAAACGATCAACTCTGACATTTCACCACTTATAAAAGAAGAAATTATCAGTAAGGTGCAGGAAGGGGAATATAATATATTGTATATTTCTCCGGAAACCTTATTGAGCCGCAGTGATGTGGAACAGCTGATTGGAGACAGGACAATTGGTATGATTGTGATCGATGAGGCTCATATTGTGACTACCTGGGGGAAGCAGTTTCGACCGGATTACTGGTATCTGGGTGATCATATCAGAACATTGCGAAGAAATCAGACAAAGAGGAAGGGAAAGGCATTTCTCATAGCAACATTCACTGCGACAGCAATTTATCATGGCATAGAGGATATGTATGAAGAAACGAGAAATGGTCTGCATATGTTGGATCCAATTACATATCTTGGATATATGAAGAGAAGTGACATTACAATTGAGGTGAAAGCGGTCAAAAAAGGGAAGAATGTAAAGACCGAATATGAGACAGACAAATATGATCATATTATCAAGAAAGCTTTGATAACCAATAAGAAGACTCTAGTATACTTTCCGACGGTTGCTCTGATTGAGAGATGCTATGAATATTTAAATGCGAAAGGTATGGGAACTTATATTACTAAGTACCATGGTTCTTTGTCGAAAGATGAGAAAACGGAATCCTATGAGCGTTTTATGTCCGGTGAAAAGAAGATAATGCTGGCGACGAAAGCGTTTGGAATGGGTATCGATATAGAAGATATTGAGACGGTGGTTCATTTTGCGCCAACTGGCAATGTGTGTGATTATGTTCAGGAGATTGGAAGAGCTGCCCGCAAGCCGGGACTTACAGGTGAAGCCTGTTATGAATATGACACCAGGGATTTTAAACATATCAACAGACTGCATGGCTTGTCTACAATTCAAAAATATCAGATTGTAGAAGTGATTAAAAAGATAGAAGAACTATATCGGATGTCTTTGCAGAGAAATGGAGCTGTTGGTAATACAAAAAAGCGGAATGCCATGCTGGTCGATGCGGAGAATTTTACTTATATCTTTCAGAATTCGCTAAGTTCCGAGGATACCAACATTAACAAAGTTAAAACAGCTTTATTGATCGTTCAGAAAGACTTTGAAAATAAAATAGGCTTTTCCCCCATTACAGTGCGCCCGATTCCAATGTTTGCGATGGGATTCTTTTCGATAGAATCTGGAACACAGGCAAGATTGTCTCAAAAATATAAGGGCTGTGTAGAGCAAATTAATGAAGAAAATCATATTTGCAGAGTGAGGCTCGACAAAATATGGAATAAGGATTATCTGGAATACTCTTTTCCCCAGTTCAAATATTTGATTTATACGAATAACAGTGAATTAGAATTTCATTCAAAATATACTATGAAACCAGCACTGTGCGTATCAGTAGACTTTGCAGATGAATATAGGGCCAGATTTCAGGCAATATGGAGTTGTCTGAGGAAAAAGGCACAGGAAAGTATCGTGGAATCAAGATTTGTGAAATTCAATGAAATGGTTTCAGAACTTGTTGAACAGATCAAAGGGATTAGCAAATATAAGGCTCAAACTATTTGTGAGGTCTTTTTGTCCTCGATTGATTCATATCGAAGGAATTTTCTTAAAATGAACGCTTCGATAATGAGAGTTCGTCAAATACAGAATGGAGAAACGGAGTATCAATTCAATGTTGCAATAAGCACTTACTTTAACTGGGTGGAAAACGGTTTGCGACATATTGCCATGGAAACCAAAGGTGGAGAACTGTATATTGTGAATACAGGTGGAAATGACACAAAACGGTACAGTATCATTTTAGGAATACTTGAGGCTATGGATATTCTCAGTTTTTCCATGATCGGTGGCGCGAATAGCCAGCTGTACATATATATTAGCCAGATCAGACCACTGCAAAATATTATTAATAACCCGAAAAATTACAGAAACAGACTGCTGGACATGGTAGCGGAGCGGCATTTGATTTCGGTTAAAATGATGACTTACCTTTTTGGGAACGAGTTTCATAATGCAGAGATATGGGACGTGCTGGAGGATTATTTTGTAGGGAAGATTCCGGATAAGGTAAAGATGGCCTGTCTCCAGGAGAATCCAAATATAGATTTTAACAATGCGCTGTAAAACACACAAGTTGACAGCAGAGTGCGAAAGCGTTAAAATATAATCCACAAAGGGGGCTTTATATGAAGCAAAAATTAGATAGAACTCTGGGAATGTACTCTGCACTGATGATCAGCATCGGAACGATGATCGGTTCTGCGATTTTCGTTCTGGCGGGCACAAGTTACGCGACAGCGGGGCCAGGCGCATCGCTTGCTATCTTTCTGGCGGGTATCGCGGCAGTGTTTACAGGCTTGTCCTTTGCGGAGCTTGTGACGGTGATACCGAAGGCGGGCGGCGGCTATGTCTATGTGAAGGAGGCCACAGGGAACAATATTGTCGGTTTTATCTGCGGCTGGGGGTTCTGGCTTGGGTATGCGATGTCGTGCGGTTTGTTTGCGCTGGGTTTTGGAAATTTTATCAATTATATCTTTCCGTTTATCCCGCAGATGGCGGCAGCCTATCTGCTCGTGGTCTACGTCATGTTCACGAATATCAAGGGGACAAAAAGTTCCGGGACGCTGCAGAATGTGATCACGACGCTTTTGGTCGCGCTGCTGGCATTATACGTTATCGTCGGGATTTTTCATATCGATATGGAGAACCAGACACCGTACACGCCGCAGGGAATGGCGGGCGTGTTTAACGCGATGGGCTTTCTGTATATGACCTATATCGGGTACGGACTGATCACCACGGCAAGCGAGGAAGTCATTGAGCCGGAAAAGACGATTCCGAAGGCCATTCTGATATCCATTGCAGCTGTTATTGTGATCAAGACTTCGGTATTTTTTATAGGCTGCGGCATTATTCCGTGGCAGCAGCTGGTGCCGGAGGTTACGAGCACGCCGATGATCGACACGGCAGTTCATATAGGAGGGCCGGTTGGCGGCTATCTCTTCGCCTTTGCCGGAATCCTGGCGACGCTCTCTTCGATCAATACGGCGGTCATGGCGTCCTCGCGGACTTCTTTTGCGATGGCGAGAGACCAGCGTCTGCCCAGCCTGTTCAAGATGATTAACAAGACGACCAAAACGCCGATCTTTTCGATTGTCGTGTCTTCGATTATCGTCTTTGTCGCAGTGTCGATCAGGGATTTGGAGCATATTTCGACTGTGACCAGTATTTTCTCGCTGACAGGCTACAGTCTTGTCAATGTGGCACTGATCATCTTTCGGAAAAAGATGCCGGAACTTGACCGGAAATTCCGGGTTCCGCTGTTTCCGCTCACGCCGCTGCTCGGCATTGGACTGAATCTGTTTCTGATTGTCAATCTTGCCATATCAGACCGTCCGGCATTGATCATTGCGGTCTCTGTGATTGGCATTGGGATACTGTACTATTATCTGGTTATGCCGAAGCTGAAATATGCATCAAAGGGAATTTCCATTGTCGATGTGCCTGAGATTAAAGAACAGAAAAAGGATAACAGGAAAAACGAGATTATTATTCCGGTGTCAAATCCAAACACAGCGGATGGACTGCTGAATTTCGGCAGGAAGATAGCACTTGCGGAGGATAGCACAACCGTTGTCCCGGTGAAGGTCAATGTCTTTCCGGATAACCTACTCACGATTGCGGATTATGATACCATGATGCAGTCCATGGGCGTGCAGGACAGCGTTGTCCAGATGCTCAAGGAGTATGAGTCCGATCCGTGTATGCGGCCAGTATTGATCAATTCGACCAATGCTTTTCACGCGATCATGTCAGTCATCAAGAAGGAGAAAAATCCGCTTGTGATCATGGGCTGGCACGGTTCCGGTCTGGTGAAATACATGCATGGCAATATTACATACCAGATGCTTCAGGAGGCGCCTGCGGATGTTGGCATTCTGCGGATGAATGGCCAGAAAACGGAGTTTAAAAATATTCTGTTCCCGTATGGCGGCGGAAAATATTCCAAGATGACGGCGAAGGTTGTCAACCGCATTGCGAACGGATACGGGGCAAAGATTACGCTGCTCAATGTGGTAGATCACGAGGAGGATATCGAGAGCACAAGAGAGTATCTCGACAAATCGGCGGCAAAGTTTGACCAGCCGACAGAGATTATGGTCTGCAGCGGGGATTTGATCGAGAAGGTTGTGGAGCATTCTGATCAGTATGATCTGATTGTCATGGGTGCTTCTCTCGACTGGGGAATCCAGGAGGTTGTGACAGGATTCCGCACAGACAGGATTATGGAGCAGGCGAAGTGCTCAGTACTGATTATCAAGAGTTATGATATCTTCCTGCAGAGGACAAAGGTGCGCGGAATTATTCACAAGACGAGAAATGTGATGCACCAATAAATGAATATTGATACGGGAAAATCGTTTACGAATAAGTATGCATAAATAAACAAGAGTTTAGAAAACTGTAAAGATAGGACTGGTGTAATGTATGGAAAACATATATTACACCAGTTTTTTTGATACTTATGGACGAATAGACCAACAGAAACCACACAGATTATCAAACAGGATCTGACCGCGCTGCATATTTTGACAAGGGACTCCACATACTAAGCAAAATGGATGTTACAGTTTGGCCTGGCGTTTTGCACTGCAGATTATGGCTTGATACCTGTAACGATATGGAACTGCATTGCTGCGATTCCACAAAAAAGCATGGGTGGACAAAACATTTTTGAACAGTTATTCGTAATAGTTTTTCATAGAAAGAATGGAGGAACCATGGAAAAAGACTACAGTAAGCTATGGACATTATTCAAGTCAATGTTTGTGTTGAGCGCCTGCACGTTTGGCGGCGGGTTTGTGATTGTTTCCCTGATGAAGAAGAAATATGTGGAGGAGTTGAAATGGCTGGAGGAGGATGAGATGCTTGACGTTACAGCGATCACGCAGTCCGCACCGGGGCCGCTCCCGGTCAACGCCTCCGTCATCATCGGCTACCGGATTGCGGGAGTTGCAGGTTCCCTGACAGCGATATTGGGAACGATACTGCCTCCGATGATTATTATCTCGATTATCTCTTTGTTTTATGAGGAGTTTCGAACGAATCCTTATGTTGCCACAGCATTGCAGGTGATGCGCGCCGGGGTTGCAGCGGTGATTTTTGATGTTGTGATCAATCTGGCGGGAAATGTGGTGAAAACAGGGCGTTTTTTGTATATGACAATGATGATAGTGGCGTTTGTGTCGACTTATTTTCTGGATGTCAGCGCGATGGTTATTATTTTTGTCTGTCTTGGAATCGGTCTGGCCGACCTGTATTTTGTCCTCAAAAAGAATAAAACAGCACTGACGGAAAGTGAAACGATACCAGAGCCGAGTAAAAAAAATAAGAGAGGAAGGGTGTAAGCGATGCTGCTAATCAAACTTTTTTTTTCATTTATATGGGTTGGCCTGTTCAGTGTGGGAGGCGGATATGCCGCGATTCCGCTGATTCAGGATCAGATTGTCCATATGCATAAGCTGATGACCATGGAGGAATTTTCGGATCTGGTCACGGTGGCAGAGATGACGCCGGGACCGATTTCAATCAATTCAGCGACTTTTGTCGGGATGCGGACAGCAGGTATTTACGGAGTGCTGCTCTGTACTATTGGATGCATTATTCCTTCGTTTTGCATCTGTCTGACTCTGGCATATTTTTATTACAAGTACCGCACCGTGAGCGGTGTGCAGGTGGTGCTTGGCTCGCTGCGGCCGGCAGTTGTGGCGCTGATTGCCTCTGCGGGAGCGTCCATTCTGATGCTGGGGCTGTTTCAGGCGGAGCTTCACGAGATTGTGCTGGGCAACATCCGAATTGTAGAACTTGGTATTTTTATCGGTGCGCTGGTAATCCTTAGAAAATATAAAGCAAACGCGATAACCATCATTTTGGGAAGCGGTGTTGTGGGAACGCTGGTTTATGGCCTGATGGGAGCGATATAGGAGGGAACACGATGGGAGTTGATATTGATAAAATATTTGAACAACAGGATTATTATGGGATTCGCCTGGAGAGTATCGGCGGGCTGGGTGCGAATCTGTGCGGGAAAATGGTGGGTGAGCTGGCAGTCAGATATCTGAATCTCAACAGTGCGGGATTTTCCAGTTACGGTTCTGAGAAGACGGGAACTCCGGTAAAGGGGTATATCCGCTTTTGTCCGCCGGAAAAGGAGATCAGGGTGCATTCCCCTGTCGTCAATCCCGATTTGCTGGTCATTTTCCATCAGGCGCTGATACGCGATCCGAGCGTGTGGAAGGGATGCAGTGACAGGACAATTGTGATCATTGCGCTGGACCAGGGGCAGGAGGAAGCCATGATGCAGAATCTTCCTGATATTATGAAAGACTGTTATGTGGTCAATGCCCGCCAGATTGCGATGGAGACGAAATCGCGCATCAATGTGGTGATGCTGGGGGCGATGGCAAAGGTGATGGGATTTGTGGAACTGGAGGCGGCAAGGCAGATTTGCCGGGATAATCTTGGCAGAAAATATCCGGCTGCTCTGGAGGGCAATCTGAAAGGACTGGAACAGGGCTACGGGCAAGTGCAGCGGTTGAATGAAACTTCGTTTGGCAGATTAAAAAAATGTGCCGGCAGTGAGAGCACAACGCCGGACAACAGTCAGGAATGGGGCTATGTGACAGCGCCGATCGGCGGTGTGAATCCGCGGTCTGGCAGCACTGTGACTGCGGATTTGTCCCCGTCAAGACAAGGGTATGTCCCGATTTTTCTCAAGGAACGGTGTATCAACTGCGGGCTCTGCGATTCCACCTGCCCAGACATGGTCTTTCAGTTTGCAAAAGGAACGTATAACGGCCGGGAGATGATGGTCAACCAGGGGCTGGATTACTATCACTGCAAGGGCTGTATGCGCTGCGTGGACGTGTGTCCGGTCAATGCGCTGGTGCGGGGGATGGAGGCTGAGCACCCGGATAAAAAGTATTTTATGCCCAATCAGGATATGCTGCGCACGCCGGATTATTATGTGAAAGCAGGACCAGACGGTTATATCACGTCGGAATCTTACCTGACAGAAAAGAGGATAGAAGGGGGAGAGGTCTAATGGAGAAACAGATAACAGAATATGTGAGCGGCAATGAAATCGCGGCAATTGCAATCAAACAGATTGGCTATGATCTGATGGGTTACTATCCGATTACGCCATCCACCCAGATTGCGGAGAATCTCGATGAGATGCGCGCGAAAGGTGAGACGGACCTTATTATGATTGCTGCGGAGGGGGAGCACAGTGCGGCGGGAATCTGTTACGGTGCATCGGTTGGCGGCGGCAGAGTCATCAACGCCACCAGCGCGAATGGTCTGCTGTATGCCCTGGAGCAGTTTCCAGTGCAGTCTGGAACGCGGTATCCGATGGTGATGAATGTGGTGTGCAGGACAGTGTCGGGACCGCTGTCCATCAAGGGAGATCACAGCGATATCATGTATCTGCTAAACGCGGGCTGGCCGATTCTGTTTGCCCATACGGTGCAGCAGGTCTATGATTTTAATATCATAGCGTTGAAGCTTGCGGAGCAGGTACGGCTTCCGGTGGTGGTGGCGTATGACGGATTTTTTACCAGTCATCAGAAAAGGCGCTGTCTGCGGTTCGAGGATGACAAGGTCGTGCGGCAGTTTATTGGACAAAAGAAAGAAGCGTATCCTTTCCTGGATCTGGAGAATCCGGTCACAGTGGGTTCCTATATGAACGAGCCGGATTTGATCAACAACCGCTATCAGCTCCATCTGGCAATGTGTCAGGCGGATGCGCTGATTCCAAAGCTTTTTGAGGAATATGGTGCGATTTCCGGCAGGGAGTACAGCAAGGTGGAAGGATACTTCCGCGAAGATGCGGAAGAACTTCTGGTGCTTCTCGGTTCCTCCTACGAGACGGCAAAAGAGGGTGTGGACAAACTGCGCAGAAACGGCAAAAAAACGGGAGCAGTGACGCTGAATGTGCTGCGCCCTTTTCCGGAAAAAGAGCTGTTTGCGGCATGTAAAACCGCGGATACGATGTTGGTGGCTGACAGACAGGACAGCTACGGCGCCGGGGGAGGAAATCTTTCGCTGGAAGTGCGCGCCATGATGCAGAAGCTGGGCGGTCATGCAAAGATAAAGAGTCTGGTCTACGGGCTTGGCGGGAAGGATTTCTTCGCGGAGGACGTGGAAAGAATGCTTGACTTTGCGAGGGATTCGGAGACGCCGGATTTTGACTACTACGGAGTGAATCCCGGCTCAGTCCGGGAGTCGGTGGATCAGGGCAGCTTTTTTGCCCCGCTCACAAAAGAAAAGACACAAATTGGCGCAACAGTTGTGAAGAGAGCGTCATCGAAGGACGTGCAGGTGGAGGGAGGCAGTCTGAACGCGACAGCAGCCATGCCGAAACGTCTCGCACCGGGGCACGGTGCCTGTCCGGGCTGCGGGATACCGGTTAATTTGAATCTGCTGCTGAGGGCAGTCGAAGATCCTGTAGTATTTCTGTTTCAGACTGGGTGCGGCATGATTGTCACGACGCCTTATCCGAAAACCAGCTTTAAGGTTCCATACCTTCACAATCTGTTTCAAAACGGCGCGGCGACGCTCAGCGGTCTCGCGGAGATTTGCTACAGAAAGCAGAGAAAGGGAGAGCTGCCGCAGGGCGATATCATTTTTGTCATGGTCAGCGGGGACGGCGGTATGGATATTGGTATGGGCTCCGCGCTCGGCACGGCGCTCAGAGGACACAGGCTGCTGCTGTTTGAGTACGACAACGGCGGCTATATGAACACGGGTTACCAGTTGTCCTATTCAACGCCCAAAGGGGCGAGAAGCTCTACTTCGCATGTCGGTGTAAACCAGTACGGAAAGACATTTTTCCACAAAGATATGCCCCGGATTATGGCATCTGCGGGGATTCCGTATGTGGCGACTGCGGCGGAATCCAATCCGACGGATTTTATCAAAAAGGCGGCGAAAGCGGCGTTTTATGCAAAGACGGAGGGAACGGCGTATCTCAAGGCGCTGTCGGCGTGTCCTCTGAACTGGAACGACAATCCGGCGACCGAGCGGAAGGTGATTGAGGCGGGTGTCAACTGCTGTTATTTTCCGCTGTATGAAATCGAGCAGGGGACGACAAGGCTCAGCTACGCGCCGGATACGGCAGGCAGGAAGATTCCTGTCACGGACTGGCTTGCGATGATGGGACGCACGAAGCATCTCTGCGGGGAGGAATACAAAGAGGTTGCGCAGAGTCTGCAGATGGAAGTGGACAGAAGGTATCAGCGGATAAAAATGGAGTCCGAACATGAATTGTGATATTGTATTTTGAGACGGTCTTATGATAACATGGTTATATCACAGGATATGGAAATCAGTATGATAACGGCGAAAACAGAATCGTTATCATACATCAATATCATACCAGAAAGAGAAAAGGATACTACGATTGCTAAGGAGAGAAAACATGGCACAGAATGCAAAAGAAAACCTGATTACACAACCACCTGCGCGGAGTTTGTTTTTCTTTGCGCTTCCGATGATTATCGGAAATCTATTTCAGCAGTTTTACAATATGGCAGATTCCATCATTGTTGGAAATCTCGTGGGAGAGGATGCGCTTGCGGCAGTGGGGGCATCTTACTCCTTTACGACGGTTTTTATCATGATCGCAATCGGCGGCGGTATCGGCGCGTCGGTGCTGACAAGCCAGTATCTCGGCGCGGGACATTACAGGGAGATGAAAAGTTCGGTGTACACTTTTCTGATTACTTTTGCGGTATTTAGTACACTGTTGGCGATACTGGGATTTGCAGTCAACCCGACAGTGCTCAGGCTGCTAAAGACGCCGGACAATATCATGGCGGACGCGGTCTCGTATCTGCAGATCTATTTTGCGGGACTGCCGTTTATGTTTATGTACAACATATTATCCTCCAATTTCAACGCGCTTGGGCGGTCAAAGATCCCATTGTTTTTACTGATTTTTTCTTCCATATTGAATATCGTACTGGACCTGTGGATGGTGGGCAGCTTAAAGATGGGCGTAGCCGGGGCGGCAGTTGCGACGGTGATCGCGCAGGGGATAGCGGTTGTGATCTCGCTTGTCATCCTGATGCGGCTGCTGTCCACTTATGCGGTTGAGGGAAAGGTGAAGCGGTTTCGCAGTGACATGTTTGTGACGGGCGTCAAGGTCGCGGTTCCGTCAATCGTGCAGCAGTCGATTGTGAGTATCGGTATGCTGCTCACGCAGTCGGCGGTCAATCAGTTTGGCTCCTCCGCGCTCGCGGGGTATTCTGCCGGAACGCGGCTGGAGTCGCTCTGTATCGTGCCGATGATCGCCACGGGAAATGCGATGTCCACCTTTACCGCACAGAATCTCGGGGCGGGAAAGCCGGAGCGCGTGCGGCAGGGATACCGTGCGGCGTACGGCATTATCATTGGCTTTGGCGTGCTGCTGATTGCGGTTTCACAGCTTTTTTACAATCCAATCCTGTCGGCCTTTGTCGAGCAGGGTGAGTCGGCGGTGGCATTTGAGACGGGGACGGCCTATTTTCGCTTTATCGGATTCTTCTTTTCCTTTTTGGGATTTAAGGCGATAACGGACGGAATCCTGCGGGGCGCAGGGGATATCAAGGTGTACATGCTCGCAAACCTGATCAACCTTGCAATCCGCGTCGCAGTGGCACAGCTGTGCTCGCCAGTATGGGGAATCCAGATGATCTGGTATGCAGTTCCGATGGGCTGGGCGACAAATTATCTGATTTCCTATCTCTGGTACCGCACGGGAAACTGGAAGAAGCGGAATCTGTTAAAAAATGAGTGATGAAGATAAGACGATAAAATGATTGTCAAAAACTGGAAATAAGGTATAATGGGAGATAGCAGCTGATACATTCCGGCCAGTGCGTTTTGCGTATACATTTTTCAGAAAAGCGCAAAGTTCTGGGCTGAATTGTAACGGTGCATCAACAAATTGGCGAATAAAAAGAGAACAGGAGAATGAAATGATGGCAAACAAATACGCAGGAACACAGACAGAGAAAAATCTTGAGGCTGCTTTTGCAGGTGAGTCCCAGGCGCGCAACAAGTACACTTATTTTGCTTCCGTGGCAAAGAAGGAGGGATATGAGCAGATTTCCTCGATTTTCTTAAAGACAGCTGACAACGAGAAGGAACACGCCAAGTTGTGGCTCAAGGAGCTGCAGGGGATTGGCAGTACAGCGGAAAATCTGGATGCGGCGGCAAACGGAGAGAACTATGAGTGGACTGATATGTATGAGGACTTCGCAAAGACTGCAGAGGCGGAGGGATTTCCTGAGCTTGCTGCCAAGTTCCGCGCAGTAGGCGAGATCGAGAAGCACCATGAGGAGCGGTATCGCGCGCTGTTAAAGAATGTGGAGACGGCAGCGGTATTTGAGAAGAGCGAAGTCAAGGTGTGGGAGTGCCGCAACTGCGGACATATTGTAGTGGGCACAAAAGCGCCTGAGGTATGCCCGGTGTGCAATCACCCGCAGAGCTATTTCGAGGTGCAGGCGGAGAATTATTAATTATTGCATGAAAAGTCTGGTGTAAGGCGGAGACGGCTTTGCACCAGACTTTTGTTTGACAGGAACGGCAGGTAAATTCCTTTGTTTACATATTCTGAACATGATGTTAAAATGGTTTTATATATACTGGTAAAGGGAGGAGAGTGTTGTTAATTGTGAAAAAGAAGACAAATATGAAATGCAGGTTCAGGAAGGCAGCGGCGCTGACTGTGGCGGTGAGCATGCTCGGCGGCTGCGCATCGCCAAAACCGGCAGAAAAGGAGACAAATCCCGGCGAGACAGTACAGTATGAAGATATCATGTTATCGGAGATGGAAGGGGAGAATGGGCAGAAAGGACAGCAGAACAATTTGTATGCAGGTGCGCGTCCGCTGCTGCTGCAGACGACAGTGCAGCGCGATTCTGTCAGTGTGACGCCTGACGTGGCGCCCTATACAGTGGACGCAGACCTTGGCAATATCGAAAACCTGTGGCAGTTTTATGTATTGCAGAACAATCAGGAGATGGCGGATAAGCTGGCAAAGAACGGCTTTGTGGTGTGCGGCAGCGCCGGGGCGGAGTTTTTTGAAATTTATGAGATCAACAGATATGAAATGATTCCGAGTTTTGTGACAGTCGATTCGCTGATGCACACATATCATTTATATTTTGCGTACCTGCTCAAAAACATCGAGAAAAATTATCTGTCGGATAGTGTGGCCGCACTGGGCAGACGAATGCTCGACGACAGCACTACCCAGTATGAGCAGTTAAAGGGCAGCGAGTGGGAGGAAGCGGCAAAGCGGAATGTGGCATTTTTTACAGTTGGCCTGAAACTGCTGGATGACAGTGCCACGGTGAACGGAGACGTGGCGGAGATCGTGGCGTATGAGCTTGATCATATCAGCAGCGCGGAGGGCATTGCGGCATCGCAGATCACCACCGAACACGAGGATTATTCGCAGTATATTCCGCGCGGATATTACGAGGGTGACGAGCAGCTGGAGCGTTATTTCAGGGCGATGATGTGGTATGGGCGGATTCATTTCACGCAGGAAGCGGAGGATATGGACAGAAGCGCGCTTCTGATCACAAAAGCACTCACGGACGACGCGGAGGCCTATCGTCTGTGGGAATCGGTCTATGCGGTGACTTCCTTCTTTGCAGGTGCGAGTGATGATCTTGGCGTGTGCGAGTATGCACCGATCATGAAAAAGGCATACGGCGATGATTTTGCAGTCAGTGATTTGGCGGGAAATGCAGAAGCGTTTTTGCAGTTTCACGATGCGACAGCAAATCTCCCCGCGCCGCAGATTAACTCGATACCGATCGGGGAGGACGAGGAGAATGTGATTCCCGGGTTCCGGTTTATGGGACAGCGCTTTACGATAGATGCGGCGGTGATGCAGCGGCTGATTTATCAGAATGTACAGAGAAACAGCGCGGGAGAGAAGCGGATGCTTCCAGACACACTCGATGTGCCGGCAGCGCTCGGCAGTGATATGGCACTTGCAATCCTTGAGGAAAAGGGAGCGGCAGACTATGAAGGATATATGGAAAATATGTCAAAGCTCAGGGAAGGGCTGGCGCAGGACAATCCGATGCTGTGGTCTGCAAGTCTCTATGCAGGCTGGCTCAACACGCTACGCCCGTTGCTTGAGGTGAAAGGCGAAGGGTATCCCGTGTTCATGCAGAACGAGGAGTGGACCAAGAAGAATCTCGAGTGTTTTGCCGGAAGCTATGCGGAGTTAAAGCATGACACGATACTGTACGCAAAGCAGGTGATCGCAGAGATGGGCGGCGGCCTGGATCAGGAGCCTGACGACAGGGGATACGTCGAGCCGGAGCCGCTTGTGTATGAGCGTTTTGCAGCGCTTTCCAGCCAGACAGCGGAGGGACTCAAAAAGTATGGTATGCTTGCCGCGTCGGATGAAGAGAACCTATCACGTCTGTGTGAGATTGCGGAGCAGCTGCTTGTGATTTCCAACAAGGAGCTTCAGGACGAAGTCCTGACAGACGGGGAATATGAATTTATCAGAAGTTATGGCGGGAACATTGAGCATTTCTGGTATGAGGCGGCAAAGGATATGTTTGGCGACGAGTATTTCGACACGCCTGAATATCCGGCGGCGATCGTCGCAGATATCGCGACTGATCCTGACAATGGGTTGGCGCTTGAGGTTGCGACTGGAAATCCTTCTGAGATTTATGTGGTGGTCAGCGTTGACGGGATAATCAAGGTCGCAAGGGGAAGTGTCTATTCGTTTTACCAGTTCCCATGGCCGTCGGGCGACAGACTGACCGACACAAAGTGGCGTCAGATGATGGGAATCCAGGCGGACGAGAATGGAAACTACAATTATGACAAACCGGTTCAGAGACCAGACTGGACGGAGAGTTACCGATACCAGTATGAATGGGAGTAAGAAGATTATTATTGGGGCGCTGGCAGCGGTCAGCGCCGCTACTCTCCTGTCAGGCGTGGGGGTGTATTTGAGTACTGGAATACCGTTCTGGGTGATATGGGAGGACAGTGTCTTTTGTGATTCGACAGGAAAGTATGAGATTGAGTTAAACAACAAGACAGTCAGCGTGAAATACGATATGAACGACAAAAGCGACACAACTGTCAGAAATGACACAAGTGTCGAAAGTGCCATGAATGGCAAAAATGACACAAGTGTCGAAAGTGACACGAATGTCAGAAATGACACAACTGTCATCTGGACATCTCCGGCAGAAGTTAAAGTGCAAAAAGTACTGTCGTGTGATATCGACAACGACAAAACAGACGAGCTGGTCCTTCTGTGCTGGAAGCAGGGACGGTATGGAGCGCACAAGCCATTCTGGGTGGAAAAGGACGAGGATACATGGTCACAGCATCTGTTTGTATATGAATATAATGCTGACCAAATCAGTCCCAAATGGATGTCCTCATACATGGGACAGGATGTTGCGGATATCACTTCCAATGGAAAGGAAGCGCCGTACATGCGTCTGTGGTTTCGCGCTCCCGACGATCAGATGACCAGCTGGATGTGGGATTCGTGGGGGTTTAAGAAGGAAGAGACAAAGATTACTTTCACAGCGTTTGGAGATATTCTGGCGCACGAACCGATTTACAAGTATGGCCTGCAAAATGACGAGTCCTTTGGTTTCCTGTTTGAAAAGATGCAGGATATCATTTCGGACAGCGATGTCGCCGTCATTAATCAGGAGACACCGCTGACAGATGACCCCGCGATGGTGAGCGATTATCCCCGGTTTGGCACGCCGGTGAACGTGGGGCAGGCGATTGTGGATGCAGGCTTTGATGCAGTCACCTGTGCGACCAACCACGCGCTTGACAGAGGGGCGGAGGGAGTCACTTTTACAAAGCGCTTTTTTGATGAAAATCAGGTAACATGCCTCGGAATACAGACGGCGGATGAAAAGGAGGACAAACCATATGCAGTGATTCGGAGAAACGGTGTCAGCTTTGCGTTATTGAACTACACCTATGGCACGAACGGAATCCGTGTTCCAGAGGAGAATCCGAATATGGTACATCTGTTTTCAGACGAAGGAAAGGTGCAAAAGGATATTGCACAGGCGCAGTCCGAGGCGGATTTTGTGATTGTGTTTGCGCATTGGGGAACGGAGTATTCAAAGGAGCCGGACGAATTTCAGCGGAAGTGGACGCAGGTGTTTCTGGAGAGTGGTGTGGATGTTGTGGTCGGCACGCATCCGCATGTGCTGCAGCCTTATGAGATGCTCACAGATGACAGCGGACACCAGATGCTCGTCTACTATTCCCTTGGAAATTACATCAGCGCCCAGCCGGAAATGAGCTGCACGAAGGGCGGCATGGCGGAGTTTAGCGTGTCGCTGACGCCGGAGGGATATGAGATCACGGAGTACGATTTGCAGCCTTTGACGATTACATGGCAGCAGAACGGCAGATACACAGTTGGGTTATAGCCGGCGGGCGAGGGAAAACATACACATGAAACAAATGCATGGCAGGGCACGAATGGCTGACTGGGTGTCTGCTTCCAGTGGTTTTGAGCGTGCCGCAATATGGAAGTACAAATAATTTACAAAGTTACATTGAGAACGATAATGAGAAAAGGAGGCCAATCAATGAAGAAACATATCGTAACAGCATTTATAGCCGCCGCGATGCTAAGTTCATGCGGCAAAAAGGAAGCGAACGAGAATCTGGAGTTTCCCAGGACGACATGGGATATGAGCATGGAGGAAGCCATGGATGCGTGGGGCGTCACAGAGGAAACAGTCAAGGACTATGATCGCGATGACGTATTTGTGATAGAGGGATATGAGCTGTTTGGCGAAGAGACGGAATCCATCCAATTCCAGTATTATGATTTTGAAGGAAATGGAGAGCCGAAATTAATGCAGGTGTTTGTCACTTACCCTTCGGATGCGGATATGGATCATGTGTCAGCAGAAATGCAGAAGGTGTATGGTGAACCAGATCCTGACGTGACGTTCTACTATCCTTATTCTGCTTTGGACACCTTAATGCCTTATGAGGCGAAAGATCTGGACAGCGTGACCAGTTGGGCACTCGGAAGTGTGGCGGAGGTAATCCCGGCAGACGAACGGAAAGATTACAGAGAACCCTGGGAATTTTACCAATATGGTTTGAATGAGGAAAATTGGGATCAGTTCATACAGGATTCCCGGCTGATCAGGATTTCTTTGATCACGGACGGGGGATGGAACCGCGTGGAATTCAATTCCTCAAATAAATGGATCTGTGAGGCGATCCAAAAACAGCTCTCCGAGGGGAAGTAAGGACAACCGTCATGCTATTAAAAAAGAGAATACCCAAAGATTTTTACAAGTTATTCCGCACCAGAAACATGGATGCCTACATGATGTTTCTGACCGCGGTCTACGATGAAAGCAACGCGGTTTACACAGCGTCCGGACTGACAATCGAGGAAGGGCAGTCGATTATCGGCGAGACGATCAGCGGGATGCAGATCGAGTGGATGGAAGATGTCGAGGAGACACAGAGTCCGGCGGGAAATGCAGTTTTTGAGACGGCGGGAACGCCCTCCGCGATTCTGAATACGCTGATTGGCTGGGGCTGGATGCGGAGCGATTATGATGAACGGCTGAATACTTACATTCTGTCATTTCCAGAGTACAGCCAGCTCTACGTGGAGCTTTTCAAAAAACTGCAGAGCGAGGATGACAGCAGGGAGCGGGAGAGCATTCTCTCTGTTTACAGTGCGCTGTACACCTACCAGTCGGATCAGGAAAAAAACAACGAAATATTAAAAAGTGCGCTGCACACGTCCAAAAATCTCGAACTGCTGCTGTCCAGTATGCAGAACGGTATGCGCACCTATTTTGACAAGCTTTCCAGAAGTAAAAATTTCATCGAAATACAGCAGGTGCTGGTGAATGAGATCAACAACAGCGACAGCGAGAAGTATGCCATTCTCACAACCACAGACAGCTTTTACCGCTATAAGGAATCCGTGAAGGAGCTGATCAGCCAGATTTTGAACGAGAATGACAGACAAAAACCAGAGCTGAGGAACGCCATGAACCAGTGTGAAAAGAATACTGCTGCATATCTGCGTGCCCAAAAGGCAGTAACGTACAATGAGGAGGCCGATGAGCTTGTGTACAAAATCGAGCGGGAATTTGACTTAATTGAACGCAAATATAACAAGCTTGTGGAGCAGAAGGCGATCTTTGCAAAGCGCGCACTCGCCAGAATCCAGTACATTTTTCAGGAGGGATCGGCAAAGGAGGACAGTGTGCTCCGGCTGATTCAGATGATTGACAGGAGCAGCGACCCAGATGCCATACTGGACGGCGTGCGCGCTAAAATCGGTCTGACAGCGCCGTTTAAAATGTTTGACGACAACAGTATGTACAGACGGCGCGACAGTTCGGAAAACCGGTTCGAGCCCTTGGCAATTGAGAGGGAGGAGGAGACAGACAATACCGCAATCACGGATTTTGTGCCAAAGCCGCTGTACACGAAAAAGCAGCTGAAGGCATTCTGCGATAAGAATGTGAGAGACGGCGTGTTCCAGACCACCGCCGACACGGTGCAATCCGTTGCGGATTTGGAGAAAATGATCTTTTTGTGGCAGGATATCGTGGGAAAGCAGGAAGGGCAGGATTATGTGAAACTCGGTGAGGAACTTCACAGTGAGAACGGTTTTGCGTTTACGGAGCTGAGCATCGATTTAAAAAACGGAGGATTGGATGATTAGATACATAGAGGAGCTGTCGCCTGGTGAGGCGGCAGGAATCAAGAAGACGATACAGGATCTGTTCCGGCAGACCTGCATTTTGCAGGTAAAATGTGATCCGGTGACGCTGGTGCAGCGGGACAATCCGCGATACCGCATCTGCGCAAACCACAGGGAATTTATCGCGGATTACCTGTCGGTGCTTGACTGTGAACTGGTACATGACCCGCATGAGCACATTTTCCGCATCAGGGGCGAGGGGATGCCGACGGACAGACTGACGCTGACCGGCACGCGCATCCTGCTCATTCTGAAAGTGATCTACAGGGATAAGATTATGGGGGAAGGGCTGAATGCGACCGTTACGAGTCTGGAGGAAATCAGGGAAGTCGGCCGCAGCACCAACCTGCTTGCGCGAAAGCTGACCGTACAGGAATGGCAGGACGCGCTGGCGATGCTGAAAACGCACCAGATCATAGAACTTCCGGGAGCAATCGGCAGTCTCGAGGATGATTCACCGATTTACATATACAGCACGATCAACATTTTCTGCGCATCGGCGGATATCAATGAGCTGGTGAAAAATTATGCGGATGCAGTGGAAGATGCGGAGGAGTCAGAGGAGTTTACAAGTGAAGAAAGCGAAGAAAATATTTACGAGAATGTGTCTCAATAACTGGGGCGGAATCACGCATCAGGTGCTGACATTCCACGAGTATGTCAACCTGTTCAGCGGGATGAGCGGGTCCGGAAAGTCGACAGTGATGGACGCAATACAGGTTATTTTGTACGGAAGTATTTCGTCCAGCTTCCTGAATAAGGCGGCGGACGATGCCAGGAATAAGCGGAGTGTGCTGAGTTATCTTAAGGGAGAGCAGAAAGACGGCACAGCCAACCGCGGCGGGAGTGATTTTTGTTCAAACATTGTGCTTGAAATTATAGACACGGGAAGTCATCTGAGCAGCTGTGTGGGGCTGGCTTTCGAGGTCCGGAAAAACGATTCTGAAATCAAGAAAATGATGTATTTCAGCCATGCAGGAAAGATGCCGGATTCGGGGTATCTTACCCAGGAGGGCTGTCCGTACACCAATCAGGAAATCCGAAAACTTGTGGAGGAGCGCGCAAACAGTGCAGAAAACAGGGGAAGGGACATCAACCGCATCTATCCGTCAAAGGAAGCGTACACGAACGCGCTCTATGATTCCCTGTTGGGTTATATAGATGGCAAGCGTTTTACCGTGATGGAAAAGAGCGCCATTGCACTTAAAATGACAGACGGCACAGGTCAGTTTATCAAGGATTACATGTTTCCGAAAAACGACGGGGATATCATCGGCAAAATCAGCGAGCAGCTGGGTTCCTACCGCGATATCCAGGAAAAAATCAAGGATATGCGCCATAGAATCGAACTTTTGGGAGAAGTGCAGGAGGCTGGAAAACGAAAGTCAGCAGTCAGCACCGACATCATTCGTTCGCGTGCAATGATACGGTGCACGGAAGTCATGGAGCTTCAGGATAAGATTGCCGCAGACGAGGAGGGAATCCAAACTGCCGCGGAGGAATTAGTGCGCCTGGAGATGGAGAAGACAAAACTTGATGCGGAGATGGAGGAAATCGAGAAGGAACTGATTCAGGTATCTGCGGATCTGCAGTCGAGTGATTTGGGGGTGAAGGAGAGCCAGCTCGAAGAACTTGTGACGCTTCAGAAAATGTATGCGGCGGACAGTGAACAGTGGCGGAAAGTTGCGCAGGGGCTGAGAAAATGGGAGGAAGATACGGTCATTACGGATTATGTCAGCAATCCCATGCTCAACAAGATCGAAGATTTCTGCCGGGGAAAGGTTGATGCAGAACTGTGTGAAAGTCTCAAAAAAAGCATACAGGATGCGCGCGAGAATATTGATGAGGTGCTCGAGGAGTACAATGAGCAGCGCAGGGAGCTTGAAAAAGAAATCAAGGAACTGAGCCGTCTGGTAGATGATCTGCAAAACGACAGAAAACCTTATCCGGCAGTGCTGAGAGAAGCGCGGGCGGCGTTGGAGCGCAGACTGACAGACCGTTACGGGCGTTTGATTAAAGTGAATATTTTTGCAGATTTGTTTAATGTAGAGGACGCGGAGTGGAAGGACGCCGTCGAGGGCAGAATGGGCAGACTGAAGCTGTCGCTTGTGACCGAACCCAAATACGCCCATGATGCGGCAGCCCTTTTTCGCGGGATGAAAAAGTATGAGGAGGTCGACCTGATCAATACAGATGCCATCGCAAAACAGAACGGTTCTGTCGAGGACAACTCCCTCTACGAGGCGGTGCAGACGGAGATTCCATACATTGATGCATGTCTGAAACGGTATCTGGGGCGAATTCAGAAATGTCATACAGTGGAGGAATTGGAGCGTGTCCGCGACGGCGTCACGCCGGACTGCTATTCGTACAGCAACTTTATCTTCCGCCATCTCCGCAAAAATGATTATGAGAAATACGCATGCATCGGGACAAAGGTTTCAAAGACAAAACTTGCAGAATATCAGGAGAATCTGCTTAGACAGGAGACGGAGTGCGCAGAACGCAGGCGGCGGATTGAGAGTCTGAAGACGGCAGCAGGTTTTGAACGTCTGGACAATGACGCGGCGTATTTCGAGCGATTGTCGCGGGCAGGAAAAGAGCTGGACAAGGTTACGGGACATATCATAAAGCTCCGGCAGGATATTGCAAGGCTCAAAGAAGGGGAGTACAGGGAGCTTCAGGAGCGAAAGGACAGGCTTGAGGAGAAAAAGAAGGAGAAAAAAATACAGCAGAACCAGAACCAGAACCTCACCAATGAGCGCACCAGAATGATGAGCCAGAAGGAAGGCGAAGTCAACCGGCTTCGGGCAGATTTGGACGAGAAGCGTATCGGGTACAAAGCGGACACCCAGATTGAGGCAGAGATTACAGAGCAGTTAAAGACGCGTTCTGGTCAGACGATCCGCAACAGACTTGCCGCGCAGATTAACACGCTGGAGGAAAAGGAGCAGGAGGAGACGGAGACGCTCCAGAATGCCAGAAACCGTTTTAACAGGGAGTACCCGTCGGTTGGCTTTAACGGCGCGGAAAAGGACAATACCGTGTATGACCGTCTGCTGCAGGACTATCAGAATGACTATGAGCCAAAGTATGAGAGTGCGTTTGAGCGGCAGTGCAGTCTCATATACAAGAGTCTGCGCGAGAATGTGATTGCCACGATTCACGGCGACATCAAAGCTGCAAAGCGGCACACATATGACATTAACCGCCTGCTGCGGAAGACAAACTTTGCAGACAGCACCTATCAGATAAAGATTGAGCCGGCACACGATGAGAAAGGGCAGTTTTATGAGATGCTGACAGCGCCGGAGCTCGACAGCAAGAATGTCGGCGCAGATGTGATCGAGGGGCAGCTAAGTCTTGGAGAGGACTCATTTTATCAGAAATACGAGCAGAAAATAAAGCTCCTGACGGACAAGTTTATGCCAATCCGCGAGGAGGACGGCCGTGTCAGGGAACAGCGTATGCGGGATATGGAGGAGTTTGCGGATTACAGAAATTATCTGTCCTTTACGATGTATGAGCAGGTGACGGACGAGAATGGTACGGTGATACGCGAGAATTATGTGGACGAGATGGCGGGGCGCGACTCCGGCGGCGAGGGACAGAACCCGAAGTATGTGGCGCTGCTTGCAGGCTTTGCCATGCTGTACAATGCGCAGAACAACAGGGATTCCAGGATTAAACTGGTGCTCCTGGATGAGGCATTTTCCAAGATGGACCAGGAGCGCAGTGCAGTCTGTCTGAAATACGCGCGGAAGATGGACCTGCAGCTGATTGTCTGCGTGCCCGACGAGCGCCTGCAGTCATTGATTCAAAATGTTGACTGCGTGTACGGTTTCCGCAGATTCCAGAACCGGATATCGATGATGCACATTGACAAAGGAAATTATCTCAGTATGCTCGAGGGGGAAGATGGCGAGTGATTTGATTGGTGTGCGCGCAAGGGCACGCAGGGGGTATCAATATGGAACAGATGACACTTTTTGACAGGGAGATGCCGCAGCCGCTGGCGGCGAGACTGCGGCCGCAGAGTCTTGACGAATACGCGGGGCAGACACATTTGCTGGGAAGGGGAAAGGTGCTGCGCCGCCTGATTGAGAGTGACCAGGTGTCGTCCATGATCTTCTGGGGACCGCCCGGGGTGGGAAAGACGACGCTTGCGCGGATTATCGCGGGCAGGACGAAGTCTGCATTTATCGATTTCTCAGCGGTGACAAGCGGTATCAAGGAAATCCGCACTGTCATGGAACAGGCGGAGCACAACCGCCATTTCGGGGAGCGGACGATCGTCTTTGTGGACGAGATTCACCGGTTTAACAAGGCGCAGCAGGATGCATTTCTGCCGTTTGTGGAGAAGGGAAGTATTATCTTAATTGGCGCTACGACAGAGAATCCGTCGTTTGAGATTAACAGCGCGCTATTGTCGAGGTGCAAGGTGTTTGTGCTGCACGCGCTCACCGCGGAAGAGCTGACGGGGCTGCTGCATCGCGCGCTGAAAGACAACAGAGGGTTTGGGATGCAGCAGGTCAACATCCCGGACGACATGATTCAGGCGATAGCGAATTTTGCCAACGGAGATGCGCGAAATGCGCTGTCGACGCTGGAGATGGTGGTCCTGAACGGTGAGATTGATGAAAACGGCGGCGTCACAGTCACGGAGGAGACATTAGAACAGTGCACTTCCAAAAAATCGTTACTGTATGACAAGAAGGGTGAAGAGCACTACAATCTGATTTCCGCGCTGCACAAGTCCATGCGCAATTCTGACCCGGATGCGGCGGTGTACTGGCTTGCGCGCATGCTGGAAGCGGGGGAGGACCCACTGTATGTCGCGCGGAGGGTGACGCGTTTTGCGAGTGAGGATATCGGACTTGCCGACCCGCAGGCGCTGCAGATCGCAGTGGCGGCGTATCAGGCGTGCCATTTCATCGGAATGCCGGAATGTACGGTGCATCTGACACAGGCGGTAGTCTACATGTCGCTTGCGCCAAAGTCCAACGCGCTTTACATGGCATATGAGCACGCAAAGATTGATGCCATAGAGCAGCTGGCGGAGCCCGTTCCACTTGTGATTCGCAACGCCGTCACAGATCTGATGGGGGAGCTGGATTACGGAAAAGGCTATCAGTATGCCCACGACACGGAGGAGAAGCTGACCAATATGCAGTGTCTGCCGGATTCGCTGGCAGACAGGGAGTACTATCGGCCGACCAGTCAGGGAAAGGAAGCAGCGATGAAAGAGAGGCTGGAACAGGTCAGGGAGTGGAGAAGACGGCATTGACAAAAGGCACCATCGAAAACATAAAATTATCCATAAGAACTTGAGTTTGGTTCTCATCTGTAAATCGAACCGGACAGGTAAGTGGTAATTTGTTCATTGTGCAAACGGCGCCAGTCGTGTATACTGTAATCAAAGACATACAGAAAGGCGGTGCAGTAGATTTGCGGCAGGAGAAGCATTTAGACGAGGGTGCAAAATCCAAGGCTATGAGGCAGTTGACAGCCATTTTTGACAGTAAAGAAGATTTTAAAAACGCGGATGTGTGGAAGAAGTTCTTTTTGTCGGAGGACTTTTTGCGGGAACAGTATTCCGAGGGATTTGTCAATGACATGATACAATATTTATCTTATTGGCAGAAACAGGAGGATAGAGAGGATAACAGCAAAAATCGTGCAGTCATAACAAAGATACTGGGCTGTTTGATAAATACCATCAAGCATTTTTTTCAGCAGTTCAGAAGGAATCGTGTTATTCATAATACTGCTCCGGATGAGGTAAGTCTGCCAGCAGGATTTCTCACGGAGTTAGCTATAGCGTATGCTTTGAGACTGGATCAGGGACAGAGCGCCGCAGATGTGTCGAACACTTTTCCGACAAGGGAAATCGTTGCAAAGAGATGGGACATTGAGATGAATAAGATGGGGAATTCGCCAGCACGCATTTTGAATACGCCCGAATGTGTGGTGCGGATGCGGGCATTTCAGGACTATCTGCAATTAAGGCATATGAATGCGGAAAATAAGATTAGCCCGGGAAATAAGGGAATGTGGTCCAAAATACTGTTGAATGGACAAGCGAGATGTCTATATGAACAGAATACCAACGAAGGATATTTGTACGAGGAATACCGGGGAGAATGTCTGATTGTATTGTTTACTTTCTGGATTCAGAATGAAACGGTGCCAAAATGTGTTTTGGAGTGCATGTATCAGGAATATAACCTGAAGAATGTGGAGCATTCAATGAATCGGAAATTGTATGCGCCGTTAAAACAGGAAATTCTCAGGCAGTACCCCGATATTGAGAGCACGTTGTACGGAGAAGGTGCCAGAGCCCAGAGAATTGCGGACTGCTTTCGGGAACTGTCGAGAATTGTTTCGGATAATCATTCCAATTATGACAAGGGTCTCTACGAGGAATCGTTAGAAATTAAAAACAGGATACAGACTTTGTTTGCCAGCTCTATGTGGCAGGAGCTTCAGTATGATTTGGAATTGTTTGACAAAATATATTCCCAGTTTCATTTCAGGCATGTCATGCCAGTATCACTTTCGGAAAGGCTGATTGCCCACTATTCCCAGGAAGAACAATGGAGAGCGGAGGACAGGGCGCGGCAGCTTATGCTGGAGGGGCTGATACCATCATTGGGATTTAACCGCAGAATAAGAGAGATCGAAGGGCTGCCCATTGCATTGAATAAAACTGGAGTGGAGGATATTGGTGATAATAATCTTGATTTCTGGCAGTATTATCTGACCTGGGGATTTGGTCTGCGCGATGCCTCAGAAGAAGATGGAATCCGACCGCACAAATATAACCGGGATAATCGGGAATATCTCCCCGCTTATATGGAATATACCTATTATCCCTCTCTTACATGGCAGAAATGTTTTACCGGATTTGATGAGAGGACGAAGGAAATCAGCAATCCAGTGAGCATGGAATGGAGTCTTCCAGATCAGCGGACGCTTAAGGCAGCGTTTCATCTGCACTATGTTCTCTATTGGATAGACGGTCAGCTGGTACACAATATGGAGTATACATTTGATGATTTTGTGAGGCTTTCTGCGTCATTGGAAAAAGCAGAACTGTTTTTCTTCTTGTTAGCAATCACTTCGATAGAGCAGAATGAGTGTGGCAAAGCAATCTCTATGGTTGAAAAATGGCTGCAAAAAACGCCGCTCTATCCACAGACGATTCCAGATATTGCCCGCTTGCTGGTGGACTGTTGCAGAAGAAGAAACGAGGAGAGCAAAAGGACGAGAGAAGTCTATTATATGGAGCAGGAACAACTTTGCATTCGCGCGGTGGTAAGGAAGGAAAAGGTGGTATTTTATGCGTTAAGGGATTTTGCATGGCAGAAATTCCACGAAATGACAATAGTAGACAGCGCGTGGGGGGAGCAGACGAAACAATCGGTTACGGCGTTTTTGCAAGGATTAAAACAGCCATTACCCGTTTCTCTTGGCACCGTTTCGCTTGACGGAATGGAATCAAAAGAAAAGGCAAAACAGATTATGGAGGCGTTAAAGCGGCATGAAACAAACAGCAGCCTTTTAACGGAAACTTACTGTGTGCTGCGTTATGGAGCGGAGCGGACGGGCGAACGCGTATTATACTGTGCGATGAATCCCTTTGGGGCCGATTTGACACAGCGCAATGCGGAGATTGCCAAACAGTATGGATTTTCATGTCAGGAGTTGAATAAAAAGGTAAAGGAGAAGCATCGCATTGCCGGTTTTCTGGGATGGGGAG
The DNA here is from genome assembly GCA_947177165.1 of uncultured Lachnospiraceae bacterium. GTDB lineage: Bacteria > Bacillota > Clostridia > Lachnospirales > Lachnospiraceae > COE1. The sequence goes on along the minus strand of CAMWTP010000023.1, from coordinate 47,837 downwards.
ATTCCTATACGCCCAAAGAAGTCTGTGATCCGAAGCCGTTTGCGATTGGAGAAAGCGGGACATATTATTATTATCAATCATTCCGTATGCGCCGCGGAGATAGTTTGGCAGCGCTTCTGCCAGAGATGTTTGATTTGGCGAATGTGACGGAAGTAGAGTGCTTTAGCGGATATTTAAGTATTTCGCAGATTGACGGACACCTGGAATATTGTTATGGCGAGCGTGGGCAGTGTGAGTCGGTACACAGTCTGGAAAAAACAGGCGCTGATTTTTTGTCGGTGTTTACAGAGACGGGAATTTTGATGAAACTGGTATCATGGCTTGATAACCTGCTTTTGGCGCATGAGACAGAAGTGCAGCGGATTCAGCTGGATTTTCGGCAGCAGACGAACGGGTTCTGCCTGGTGGAGGTGGTGAGCCGTCCCCAATATTATGGTGCCCACGCCCTTGATGAAGAACGTATATTTGGAGATGAGGTGTTTGTCTGGAAGCGCAATTGCAGAGGGGCTGCTAACTTTAAACGCTTGAAGGATATGCTTGCGTGGTATCTGGAAAAGGGAACTTATGGCAGTCAGTTAAAGTCAATGCGCCGGATAGATATCGCCTATTGGATAGACAAGGAGCAGGTAATGGAGGAAACGGTATTGATAAAAACAGAGTTTGGAATCATTGATTGTTTTGATGAGACAAAGGATTATGGAGTGTATGAGCCGGAGCAGTATCATTGTGTCTATATCGATGACGACCGCTATATCGATGACTGGTGGGAACGTTTGAGGCTGATGAAAACCTATTTTCATCGTTTTAGCCGTCCGGAGATGGGGCTGGCAAGATATGGTGTCACCCTGATTCCCCCGGAATCATTGCACGCTTTTCAGGATATCGTGTTGGCGGACCATAGAATCAATGAGGATGAGCAGCTGGTACTGCTTGCGCAGTTAATCCAGAAGGCGGTTCAGGAAGGGAAGTATATGATTCATTTTGGTGTGTGAGTGATTTTGGATTCATTGTCTGATATTACGCCTGTATCATAGATTTGCGTTTCATGGAAAACAGTGTCTGACTGAATAAATATCAAAAATGCACTTTGGTTTACAAAGTGCATTTTTCTGCCCGGATAATCCGCTGGATACTTTTTTCAGACAGGTAATAACATTCTGCCAGTTCGCGAACTGTTTTGCCGGACATGAAGTCCTGATAGATCAACTGGTTTCTGCGCTGCAGTTCGCATTTGTATGTGGTTCTGGCTCCCCACACCTGTCTGTGTTCCGGTTTTCTTGGAATGTATATGTTGGTTCCGTCAATATACTGTTGTATCAGTTCGATTACCTCATTGGGCAGAATCTCTTCTGCTCGGATATAGCCCATGTCTGCCTCCTAAATTCATATTTTATTAGGAAAAGCATTGGCTATAACAATTGTATGATCTCATTGCAATAGCCAGTGCTATGCAGTCATAACATATCGTTTCATATGAAAAGCCCCTTTCTGATGTTCTGTGGTATGTTCATTTGTTTTCCGTTTCCATTTTCATTTTACCACAGCGCTTCTTATAATGCTACCTGTTTCTTTTGCGCCCATAACCCGTTACAGGATACTGGTTACAATTCACACCTACGCCAGTTTTTATCATCTTATAAGTTATTGAGGTGTGAATTATAACAGATTTTGCACACAAATTGATAAAGGGCATCAATTTGGCGCATGATTCCCACTACTTTTCGCACGCTTGACGGCCGTGGTTAGATTCGTTAATATATTAGTGTAGAGAAAATGTCCGATGCTGAAAAGTAAGGACCTTTATGTTGTGAGGTTCAGAAAATGAGAAAAACGGTAGTCTATATTGTATTAACAATTATTTTACTGGTAGTGGAGGTGCTGATCGCACTGTTTGTCCATGATAGGATTGTGAGACCGTATATCGGCGACATGCTGGTAGTGGTCGTCATTTACACGTTTATGCGGATTTGGATACCGGATTCGGTGCGGCGGCTGCCATTGTATGTCTTTCTCTTTGCCACTGGAGTGGAGATTTTGCAGTATTTCAATTTTGTGGAGCTGCTTGGCGTGGGTGACAATCGGTTTTGGCGCATACTGCTGGGGACGTCTTTTGATGTGAAGGATATTCTGTGTTATGCCGCAGGCTGTGTGCTGGTATGGGCGGCGGAGCGGAAAATCAGGCATTTGTAATGCCTGATTTTTGCGCAAAATAGCCGCGTTTGCTCATCAATTCCGCCTGCTTTTCTTTGGGAAGTGCGTTGAAGATATCCTCGTAATCCAAATCCATCAGCGGCGGATTTTCAAGTGCGATCTGAAAGAGCTGTTCATTCATCCAGTCTTTCCACAGAGCGTCGAACAGCGCTATGCTGTCCGTGTAGCAGACTGCTTTCCCGAAACCATACAGCTCATCATAATGTGAGAGTCTTACAAAACCATATCTTCCGGCGTCTGTCACCACGATGGCGGTGTCTCTGTTTTCCAGTTCCGCAAAGGTATCTGCAACCTTGCGGCATTTCCTGCGTTCCTCATCCGTAATGTATATTTTGTGATTCATGTTTATTTCCTTTTTGTATATACTTTGCATTTATTTCCTTTTTATACCTGCTTCTATTATAATATGACGTCAGAACGCCGTCAACTTAAACTTTGCCGTCAATTTAAAGGTATAATGAAATCAAAAAGTCATCAAAGGGGTATTGTGAAATGGCAGATAAGATCGCAAAGTTTACATTTCGGACAGATGAAGAAATATTGAAAAAGCTCCGTTATGTTGCGGAGTATGATGCGCGTTCTGCAAACAGGGAATTGGAGGTTCTTGTAAAAAGACATATCGCTGAATTCGAGAAAGAGCATGGAATAATAAAAGTTCTTTAACATAAATTTCAACTGATCAGTTTAGCGTGGGGTATGTATTTCTATAAATGGACTATTTTCAGTCCCATTATAGTATGATTATTTCATAAAATAAACGTAACGATTCAGTACCTTCATAGTTACAGGCAACAAGCCGTGCATAAGCCGCTATGCTTTCTTGCGGGGCTGCAGTGTAGTATAAAACCCTGTCCTGAACAGATACAAGGAAACAAATGCTGGACAGGTACAGGGTTGCAGAAATGCAGTGGAGAAGAGGCCGGAGGAGAGATATGGTACTGTACTGGTTGAGTTCAGAGGGTGTGATAGAACGGAACAGAAGATTAAGCAGGATACGACAGGGACGATAGGGCATAACATCAGGAAGATTCGGAAATCGAGAGGGATCGGACAGGTTGAGCTTGTGCGGATGATGAATCTGCAGGGTATTCCGATCACAAGAGAATGTCTGGTCAAGATTGAGCGGGGGATTCAGCACATACAGATCCAGCAGCTTCGGGCGATCAGAGATGCGCTGGAAACGACATATGATAAGCTGTTAGATTAAGAAATGCAGGTGCAGCCGGGATGGCTGCGGAATAAGCAAAAACAAAGTTGTTGGTCAAAAAAGAAAATGCTATGACATGATTTGTCATGGCATTTGTTATCTCCAGCGTTTTGATTTTGTTTTCTTACTCTTTGGAGGCGGCAGAGATGCCGGACTATATTTCTGTAAAAGAAGCGGCGGAAGAATGCCACATTTCACAGTCTGCCATTTCACAGCAGATACAGGCATTGGAGGAATTTTCTGCAAAGTACCCCGATGTGTCGGTGAAAATTGAGTATGGCAACCATGAAGAATTGTACGAACTGCTTCGGAGCGGAGGTGTGGATTTAGTTTCAAACGACCAGCGCAGGGCGTTTTCGGATGAATATGTGAATCTGCTCCTGACAGTTGGGAGTGAGTACATCGAGATTTCAAAATTTATCCGTGCCTGGAATGATTTTGATGATGGTGACAGCAGGGGATGGACAATTATTGACAGTATGCTTAATATTTCACTTCTGTTTTGGGCATCTGAAGAAAGCGGAGATTCAGTGATCTTGCCGGGACAAATGTTTGCCCACTGTCCCGGCAAAAGTAAAAATTGGGTAATTCTGGAGAAACAAGCTTCCGAATGGCCGGAGTAAAGCTAGGGATTCAAATAGCTTACTTCGGTTCTTTTTGTTGGCGGATACGCTTCACATGGATCGGGTATACGAAAGAGTACTATAAGGTGTAGTGGTATAATGCCTCAGAGAAAGTCAGCGTTTCGGGCATGGAGCCGCCTGGACTTCTGATTGCATTTATGCTGAAACCTCTAGTGTTTAGCAATTGTCAAAAATCCTCGCCGTATCCTGCTGCGACTACGTTTTTTGACATGCACACTTGAAGAAATAACCTGCGCAAGCTGAACAGGTTATTTCTGAACAGTTTCTTAACACCGCATTGAAAAGGCGGGCCTGCCGTCTATGCCAGACTGGCACAGACGAGGAAAAAAGTTGCGCTTTTCTTTCTGTATGACTGCCCAATATAGCGAGGAACGCCATAGAACCGCGAGCGGGGCGGAAAAGGCATGATTTGCTTTTCTTAGCATATATCAATATGTCGGAACACTCGGCCGTCGTCGGTATTCATTTGGCGTGACGCCAAATTTCTTTTTAAACACATTCTGAAAATAAGCCTGGCTGGAAAAGCAGAGATAACTGCTGATCTCACTAATGGATTTGTCCGAGTAGGTCAGTAGCGATTTCGCTTCTTCCAGCTTGCAGCGCATGATAAATTCACGCATCTCAAATCCAAGTTCTTTCTTAAAGCAATGTGAGAGGTATGAGCGGCTTTTTCCGACATATGCAGCCACGTCAGACGTGGAGATGGCTTGGTTGGTGTGCTGTTTGATATACTGGATGCATTTGTAGATATCTGAGGTGGTATCGTGAGGAAGTTGCGCCTGTGCCACGCGGCGTGTAAAATCCAGCAGCATATTATACTGCAGATGATAGAGGTCTTCCGCACTCTGGAGTTTTTCGCTTTCCTGGATATAGATATCGCTGAGCTGGTACGCAGATTCCATGTCGAGTCCACCCTCTATCGCACAGCGGGTCGCCAGTGTAACTGAGACAATCAAAATATTTTTTTCCTGGCGCAGGGTATTGTCCGCAAGCTTCCCGGCTTGTATAGAAAAAGCGTTGGAGAAAAACTTTTTCAGTCCATCTACATTTCCACTTCGGATATAGTCCAGATATAATTGTTCATAATGATATGTATTGTGAAACTGTTCCATCTCTTTGGCATCATAGATTTTGGCCGAGTGCAGAGAAGCCACAGTCGTGCTTCCTGTGTCTGTGTATATGTTCAGATAAGCGTCAATATCAATCCTATCATTGAATAATTCCTGATAAAACAACGAAAGAAAATGACAGAACTGATGGAAGGAGTACTGTGGTATAAACTGATAGAGTTCTGCCAGCAGTTCCCTGTGTTCCTGTGGGATAGAATATTCTTTCATAATGTTCCTGACAGATGCAGGAGAGGGAGGAATACTGATTACGGGGCCGATCAAAACGGTCTGACCTGTTTCTTTGTTCTGCACAAGTCCGATATAATGAAATTCTTTTGTGATATGATAGGCGACAGCCTGTTCCCTGGAAGCCAGTTCGGACAGATGCGGCACTGCCAGGTCGAAAGGAAATCCGGTATCTGGCAGTACCAGCTGCAGATGTCCGTCTTTGTAATAGTGTATTGGCAGATAGATACAGTTGTAAAGTGTCTGGCAGAACGAATAAACGGAATCCATAATAACCTCCTGTACATATATGCTGGGATAAAACAGGGACTATAAGTTGTGCTTAAATTAACTTTAAAACAAATCAGATATAATTACAATAAAGATTCACGGAATTTCATGTTTAAAAAATTACATAACGGAACAAACTTACAAAATATTAAACACAATTACAATACAGATGCTTTCCAACAGGATAAAATATGTATATAAACATCGGGCAATTAAGCAAACCAAATTGAGACCATAAAAAAGGAGGAGATGTTTTTATGCAGGTAACAAATTTGCGTACAGAGTACCAGGAGAATCCGCTGGGACTGGACACTGCAAGGCCGCGGTTTTCATGGAAAATGGAATCAGACAAGGCAGGTACCATGCAGACCGCATATCAGGTTCAGGTTATACTGGAAGGTCAGATGATGTGGGACAGCGGGCGCCAGGAGTCTGATCAGTCCGTGCTTGTGGAGTATGCAGGTCCGGCGCTGCAGGCGGAACAGATTTATGCATACCGCGTGATGGTGTGGGATAATCACGCAGAGACGGCGGAGGCATGTGGCAGTTTTGAGACTGGACTGCTTGCGGGGACAAACTTTCAGGCAGAGTGGATTACCCATCCTTTTGCAAAAGAGGAGACAGCCTGTCCAATATTTGTGAAAACAATAGCCTTGAAAAAATCAGTGAATCAATCAATAAAAAGGGCACGCATCTACACAACGGCACTTGGTGTCTACGAGATAAAATTTGACGGAGAAAAAGTTGGTGACACTTTTTTTTCACCGGGCTGGACGAATTACAAAAAACGTCTGCAGTATCAGACATATGATGTGACAGCATTTCTGAATCAGGACATGTCTGCGGAGCATACGCTGGAGATTATGGTGGGAAATGGCTGGTACAAAGGGATTTTCGGGTTTACCTGCACGCCGGATCATTATGGGGATCAGGTGGCTTTGCTTGCAGAACTTCATGTGACTTATGAGGATGGTTCCACGGAAGTGATTGCCACAGACCAGGGCTGGCAGGTGAAAACCGGTTCGGTCCGGTACAGTGAAATCTATATGGGCGAGACGATTGACAGTACATTTTCAGACACAAACCCGGTTGCTGTGACATCGTTTTCTTACCCTTTGGAGAACATCACGGCGCAGGAGTGCGAGCCGGTGCGGATCACCAATCGCACACCCGCAAAGGAGCTGATTTTGACACCAAATGGCGAGAAGGTGTTGGATTTCGGACAGAATATGGCAGGGTTTGTGGAGGTGACAGTGCAGGGGAAAACGGGGCAGAAGATCGTCGTGCGCCACGCGGAGACACTGGACAAAAATGGGAACTTTTATTCCGGGACGCTGCGGCAGGCGAAATCGGTGGATACATATATCTGCGACGGCACGAAACAGACCTTTTTACCACATTTTACATTTCATGGCTTTCGCTACATCTGTGTGGAGGGGCTGGACGAGGTGAATCCCGCTGATTTTGTGGCGTGTACGCTGCATACGGATATGAAGGTGACTGGAAGCTTTTCATGTTCTAACGAGATGGTGAATCAATTACAGCACAATATCCAGTGGGGGCAGCGGAGTAATTTTCTCGACATTCCCACGGACTGCCCGCAGCGTGACGAGCGGCTTGGCTGGACAGGGGACGCGCAGGTCTTTTGCCGGACGGCTTCCTATAACATGGAGACAGCGTTGTTTTTTGCAAAGTGGCTGCATGACTTAAAGAGTGAACAGACTGTACAGTTTGGCCCGCCGCACGTGGTTCCCAATATCCTCTCGGATCAGGACGCAGCGGCAGCGTGGAGCGATGCGGCGACAGTGATTCCGTGGACGGTCTATCAGATGTTCGGGGATAAGCGGGTGCTTCAAGACCAGTATGAGAGCATGAAGGGCTATGTGGACTATATCACAGCGCACTGCGGGGAGAACGGTCTGTGGCAGACGGGCTACCAGTATGGCGACTGGCTGGCGTTGGACAAGGAGGAGAGTGCGGACCGCACAGGCGCGACGGACAAGTATCTGGTGGCAAATGCGTACTATGCCTATTCCTCGGATATTGTGTGCAGGGCCGCAAAAGTGCTCGGGTATGAGGAGGATGCGGAAAAGTACGCTGCGCTTCATCAAAAGGTTGTAAAGCTGTTTGACGAGGAGTACATCACGCGCACGGGCAGGATGGTGAGCGAGACGCAGACGGGATGCGTGCTGGCACTGCACTTCGGACTGGCGCAGGAAAAATATCGCGAAAGAATTGCAAGATCGCTGGAGACAAACATTGCAAATCACAAGAACCACCTCTCGACCGGTTTTGTGGGGACGCCCTATCTGTGTCATGTACTGTCGGAGAACGGCATGCATGAGCTCGCAGGTACCATTTTCCTGAAAGAGGACTATCCGTCGTGGCTGTATGCGGTGAAAAAAGGTGCGACAACCATCTGGGAGCGCTGGAATTCCATCATGCCGGACGGCAGCTTTGACGAATCCGGTATGAACAGCTTAAACCACTATGCATACGGCTCCATTGGCGACTGGATGTACAGGAAACTGGCGGGCATCAACCCGACAAAGCCCGGCTATAAGGAAATCCGAATCCAGCCAAGGTTTATCAAGGGGATTACAGGCGTGGATGCGTCGTTTGATTCGGTGTACGGTGTGATCCGCAGCGCGTGGAGCTGTAAGGACGGAAAAATCACAGTGGATGTGACAATCCCGGCGAACACGACAGCGGAAATTTATCTGCCAGAAAAGGATGGTGCAGTGAAAGTTGGTTCTGGTTCGTGGCATTACGAGTACGGGACAGACACAGAACTGGAACTGGATAGATTCACCATGGACACTACGCTCGGAGCGCTGCTTCAGGAGCCAGTGGCGGTAGAGCTGTTCAATCAGTATATGCCCGGAATGCTGGACGGCCCGATGATACAGTTTGCCTACGGTATGACCATTACCGAAATTGCGGCGGTGATGCCGCCGGAGGGGATCGGGGTATTCCAGACAGTGCTTGCGGTACTGAACCAGCAGAACAAGTAAAAATATTTCACACAGGAGGGAAAGATTATTATGGCAAGAAAACCATTGGGAAAAGACCAGTTCGGCATTCAGAAGGTCATGCGCGGAAGCGATTATTTTGGAGATGCCATGGGACAGTTTGCATTAAATGCAATCAACGGTATGGTGGGACAGTTAACTTATTTTTACACGGACAAGGCAGGTCTTGCGGCGGCCGTGGTCGCGACCGTATTCATGATTACAAAGGTTATTGACGCATTTACAGACATCATCATGGGAAACATTATAGATCACACCAAGCCGGGAAAGGAACGTTACCGGCCATGGCTGCTGAAAATGTCTGTACCTGCGGCTGTACTGATGCTGATGTTGTTTACCGTACCGCAGGGAAATTCCACGCTTCAGATTGCCTATATGCTGGTCACAAACCTGCTGATGACATCCGTCATTTACACTGCGATCGCAATTCCATATGGCTCTCTAATGGTAGTGCGCACAAATAGTACCGAGGAGCGCGGCAAGATGGGCGTATACCGTGCGCTGGCAGGATATGTTCCGGGAATGGCAATCGTTCTGACAGTCATTCCGGTTACCAATGCACTGGGCGGTACAAAGAGTGCATGGATAAAGTATGCGGCAGTCCTGGCGCTGATTTCCCTGCTCTGCCTGCTGTTCTGTTACAAGAAAAGCAAGGAAACGGCAACTGCTGACGATGTGGCGGCAGCTGCTCCCGAGCCGGATGAATTTGACGCTCCGGTTTCGTTAGGCGAGGCTGTCAAAAAACTTTTTGGAAATAAATACTGGGTTCTGGCGCTTATCATGGGACTGATGTCGAATGTCACCTATGGTCTGGCAAATTCGTCAGGCACCTATTACTGCAAGTGGATTTACGGGGATGACAATCTTGTGGCGATTCTCGGGGCAGTGGGCATGATACCGACGATTCTCGGGTTTGCAGCGGTAGGTCCCATGAACAAGAAGCTGGGTGTTGTGAAAACGCTGCGTGTATGCTTTTTCATGGGGACTGCAGCAACTGCTTTAAGGCTCCTGAATCCGACACATTTCTGGTATAACACGATTCTAGGGTGCGTGGGGTCGTTTGCAAACATTCCGATGATGTGTCTGCTGGGCGTTACGACGGCCATGGCGATTGACTACAATGCATACAAATATGGGAACAGGATGGTGGCATCCTCCCAAAGTGCGGTTGGATTTGGCGGCAAGGTTGGAAATGGTCTGGGCGTGTCTGTGATCGGCTGGTGCCTTGCGATCGCGCACTATGACGCGACAGCGGCTGTTGCGACAACGGCGACAAGGCAGGCGATCTATGCATTTAATATCTATATTCCGCTCTTACTGTTTGCTGTGATGCTGGTCTGCGCAGTCAAATTTGACCTGGAAGAGAAGCTGCCAGCAATCAGGGAGGAACTCGAAAAGCGCAAGTCGCAGTGGTAAAATAGATTTGTATCAGCGTTTGTGAGAATGTCAGGAGGAGAAAGTGATGGAAAAAATCAGAGAAGTGATTACAAAAATGACACTGGAAGATAAAATAAAACTTTGTTCGGGTGCAAGTTTCTGGGAATCTGAGAATATGGAACAGTATGGTATTCCTTCCTTCTTTATGTCTGACGGGCCGCATGGCCTGCGGACACAGAAGGGGGAATCCGACCACCTGGGAATCAACCAGAGCGAACAGTCTACCTGTTTTCCGACGGCGTCCGCCAGCGCATCGTCGTGGAATCCGGATTTGCTGTATGAGATGGGGGAGGCGATAGGCGAGGAAGCGCTGCACCACGGCGTGGACGTGGTCTTAGGGCCGGGCGTGTGCATGAAACGAAATCCTCTCTGCGGGCGCAACTTTGAATATTTCAGTGAGGACCCGTATCTGTCAGGCATGATGGGGGCAAGCTGGATTCAGGGTGTGCAGTGCAAGGGTGTCGGAACCAGTTTAAAGCATTATGCGGCAAATAATCAGGAACAGGACCGCATGATGGGGAACAGTATGGTGGACGAGCGTGCACTGCGCGAAATCTATCTGTCTGCCTTTGAGATGGCAGTGAAAGAGAGCCAGCCGGATACCGTGATGTGCTCCTACAACAAGATAAACGGAACCTTTTCGAGTGACAACAAATCCCTTCTGACAGATATTTTACGTGATGAGTGGGGCTTTGAGGGACTGGTTGTGACAGACTGGGGCGCAATGAATGACAGGATTCGGGCGTTTCAGGCGGGCTGCGACCTGGAAATGCCAAGCAGCAATGGAATGTTTGATTCGGACGTAAAGCGGGCAGTGGAGGAAGGGAGGCTGTTGGAGACTGACATTGATGCCTGTGTGGAGCGGATTATCAGGCTGGCATGGAAAGCGCAGGAAACACGGAAAAGGATTCATGACGGATACCTGTTTGATGCGGAGGCGCATCATAACCTTGCAAAAAAAATTGCGGCAGAGAGCGCTGTTTTGCTTAAAAATGAGAAGGGTATCCTGCCATTACAGAAGACAGCGAAAATCGCCCTGTGCGGCGCGATGGCGGAGACGGTGCGTCATCAGGGCGCGGGTTCTTCGCACATCAATCCGACAAAGCTTCCCAGTCTGCGTGCAGCCATGGAAGCGGCAGGCGGGACAGTTACATATTATCCCTCCTATGAATTAAATGGAGAAAAGAATGAAACGGAACTGAAACGGGCAGTGGACGGCGCAAAGGATGCAGACGTGGCAGTTCTTGTCGTGGGGCTTCCAGATTCCTATGAGTCGGAAGGCTACGACAGAACGCATATGGCGATGCCGGAAAGCCACTGCGAGCTGGTCAGCGAGATCGCGAAAGTAAATCCGAATGTCGTCGTTGTGCTGATGGGTGGAAGTCCTGTGGAGATGCCATGGCTTACGGAGGCAAATGCTGTTCTGAACCTGTACCTTGGCGGACAGGCGGTTGGCGAGGCGGGTGTTGATTTACTGTATGGCGCTGTAAATCCCAGCGGAAAGCTTGCGGAGACATATCCGGTTTCCTACAGGGACTGCTCTTCGGCGGAGACATTTGGCATCAATCCGAGACAGGTGGAGTATGCGGAGAGTATCTACGTCGGTTATCGCTATTATGAAAAAGCGGGGATTCCAGTGCGGTTTCCGTTTGGATACGGACTGAGTTATACGCGGTTTGAACTTTCAGATTTAATAATAAGATATGATAATAATGAAATAAGCAAAGATTCTATATGGAATCTTTCAGAAAAGGACAAAGAATTGGCAGTTTCCTGCAGGGTGAAAAATACAGGAAGCCGTGCGGGTGCAGAGGTCGTGCAGATTTATGTGTCTGACCGGACACCGGATATATTCAAGGCAGAGAAAGAGTTGAAAGGTTTTTGCAAGGTGTACCTGGAAGCCGGAGAGGAAAAGGAAGTGACGGTCACACTGAACCGGAGAGCCTTTGCGCACTATGATGTGCATACCAAAGGCTGGGAAGTGCTGACAGGGCAGTATCAGATTCAAGTGGGAACCTCCAGCGCGGATATTTGTCTGGTGCAGGATATCAGGGTGCAGGGAACGGTAGACACTCTGGGGTACGAAAGACTGCCGCAGTGGTATGTCTGCCCATCAGGAAAGCCCTCAGTCTCTGATTTTGAGAAGCTCTACGGGTGCAGGATCATGCCTTTCGAGCTGGAAAAGCCGGGTGAGTATACCCTGTTAAACACAATGAATGACATGAAAGAAAATCCTGTCGTGCAGCAGATCATGGAGGGCATGAAGGGCGGAATTCTGAAGAGTTGCGGTGGTGATGAGAACAGCCCGGAGTTTCTGTTTACGATAAGTATCGTATTCAGCACGCCTTTAATCCGCCTTGTACAGCAGGGAGGAGGAATGACACCGCTCGCATTGATGCAGGCGGCGGTCGGAGCGGCCAACAATGATCCGGATGCGGCGGCACAGCTGGCGGCAATGATGGAGAACATGCAGTAAAACTGCACATTTGGAATACTGTGCTCACGCTGAATGAAATTTGCCGTGAGTACAGAATTAGGCACATGGGGAAGATTTTGATTCCTATTTATTGGGGGAGGAAGGAGTAAGGCTGATGTATCAGATTAAAAATATCCAGTGTGAGCACATGTACAGGCCACTGGCAGTTACCGTGGAAAAACCGCGGTTTTCATGGGAATGGGATGCGGAAGAAAACAATGTATATCAAAGTGCGTATCAGATCATGGTACAGAAAGATGACGGCACCATTGTCTGGGACAGCACAAAGACAGCGGGCAGAAGCACGACAGACATAGAGTATGCAGGACAACCGCTGGACACAATGTGCAGATATCTCTACCAGATCACGGTGTGGAATCAGGAAGGACTGGAAATAAAGAGCGAACAGGAATATTTTGAGACGGCTATCCTAAAACCCGAGGAGTGGAAGGCAGGATGGATTGAACCCGTACCCCTGCCTCAATTGGAAAAAAACCCGTTGGAAGAAGCTGGAAAAGTTTGGTTGGAAGTGCTTGGCGCAATGATGCGGGGGGAGAATCCCGAGATTATTTCTGATGAGGAGAATCTGAGGGCACAGCCATTGGAACCCTATGACCCGCCAGTGCGGATGCGCAGGGTGTTCCATCTGGAAAAAGAGGTGGAGCGGGCGCGGCTTTATATCACGGCACATGGTATTTACGAGGCAAAGATCAATGGAAAACCGGTGACGGACTCCGTGCTGAATCCGGGGTTTACCACTTATGACAGACGGCTCAAATATCAGGTATTTCCGGTGGAAACGCTTCTGCAGTGCGGGGAAAATGCGATTGCCGTTACAGTTGCAGACGGCTGGTATAAAGGAAAGATCGCTCTCGGGAGGGGCTGTGAGTACGGCGAGGTGCCGGGGCTTCTGCTGCAGCTGGAAATCAAATATGCAGATGGCACAAGATGTGTTCTGTGTTCTGACGAATCGTGGCAGTATTCATTTGATGGACCTGTCCGCATGGCAGATCTGTTTTTCGGCCAGACGGTTGATGCCAGGATGGACGATGGGGAACCCTCGCTGTGCACGTATGATGCGCAGGCATGGAAAAGTGTCCGCCAAAAAAAGAAATCTGTTCAGGCGGTGGACGCACAGTGTTCGCCGCTGGCAAAGGTATTTGCCGAGATTGCGGCACAGCGGGTATGGACCGCGCCGAACGGGGATACACTTGTGGATTTTGGACAGAATATGGCTGGCGTTATCCGTGCTGACATCTATGGACAGCCAGGGGAAGAGATCACATTTGAGCACGGAGAGGTGCTGGACGAAAACGGGAATTTTACCTATGCATTTGAGGGTGATGAGACGAGGGCGCAGAAAGACTGCTATATCTGTGCCGGAACCGGGCATGAGGTGTTTTCGCCCCGATTTACCTACCACGGATTCCGTTATGTGCGGGTAAAGGGAGGACAGGGCTGGGCGAAGGAGCAGTTCACGGCACTTGCGGTCAGCACGGATAATCCGGTCACAGGGCATTTCAGCTGTTCGGATAAACGGCTGAACCAGCTGCAGCACAATATTTACTGGAGCCAGCGTTCCAATAATATCACGATTCCCACAGACTGTCCTACCAGGGAAAAGGCAGGATGGACCGGTGACGTGGTGGTGTACGGAGCAACCGCGCTTTATAATCAGGACATGACGGCATTTTATGAGGACTGGCTGAAAAGTGTCCGTCTGGAGCAGACAGAAAACGGTCATGTGCTCAATACGGTGCCACTGATCAAAAACTATATCCAGCAGACGATGGCGGGCTCTCTGGGCTGGGGAGACGTGATCCTGACGCTTCCACTGCAGCTGTATCATCTGAAAGGGGATATCCGCGTTCTGGAAGAGAATTACCCGGCAATGGAGAAATGGATGGAAGCAATGAAAAAGAGCGCGTATGAACTTCCGACAGCAAATCCGATGGGGGCGGTAACAGCAGAACAGTTTGCGGCCATGCCTGAACGCCGGCAGGACAACCAGCATTATCTGATCAATACCGGTTTTCATTTCGGGGACTGGCTGGTGCCGAGCGTGAAAAATGCACAGGGATTTTCGGACGGACCGGCGTCATCATTCCTGACAATGAATTATGTGGACACCGCGCTTCTGGCCGCGGATGCGGATCTGTTTGCCGGAGTGTCTGAACTGCTTGGACACAGTGATAAGGCGGAGGACTTCCGTGCATATGCGAAGAGAGTGCGGGAAGCCTTTTTCGAGGAGTATGTGGATGAGAATGGAAAAATCCGTCAGGAGATGCAGGGAAACTATATTCTGGCTCTGAAGTGCCATATGGTTCCGAAAGAGACGGAGCCTGTGATGGCTGGACATCTGGATGAACTGATCCGGCAAAACGGTTATTGTCTGGACACAGGGTTTATGTCCGTGCCCTATCTGTTGGATGTCCTGTGTGATTACGGGTATGAGGAGACGGCGTGGAAAATATTGTGGCAGACGAAATGTCCTTCCTGGCTGTACGAAATCGAGCATGGTGCCACAACTGTCTGGGAAAACTGGGACGCAGTCAGAGAAAACGGTGCAGTGGACAAATGCTCATTCAACCACTATGCGTTTGGCTGTGTCGGTGATTTTATGTACCGCCGCATTGTCGGAATCCAGAACGTGGGCAATGCCTATGACAAAATCCGCATTGCACCGTTGTATGGCTGCGGCCTTGAGTGGGCAGCGGGGGAGCATAGGAGTCCGAACGGCCTGATTCAGGTTCGGTGGGAGAAATCAGGGACACAGGGAGTCCGTATTTCCGGGAAAATCCCGGCAAATACAGAGGCTGTCCTGGTACTGCCTGACGGAAGTGAACAGATGCTTGGCAATGGATGCTTTATGGCAGAAGTCTGAATACAGCTTTATTTTGCTATGACAAATAGCGCCCTCGGGTACTTTATTTATTGCACTTGTTCAGTAAGAAGGTGAGAATAATGGCGTAACCATTCGCATCTAAACGGGGTTCGTACTTTTTAGATTAGAAAGGAGAAAGCAGATATGAGTCTTATCCATGCAATCGTTTTCAAACAGATAATGAAATCAAAGGTTCTGTATTCACCGGACTGTAAAATTGATTATGACAAAAAAAGACAGGAAGAGCGGAGGCAGGCAGAACGGATTCCGCTTTTAAAAAATGTAGCAATGAAAGAGGGGAAGTTAGGGGGAATTCCGGTTGAGCTGGTAACAGCAAAGAGGAATCCGCAAAATCAGCTCATTTATTATATCCATGGAGGCGGGTTTGTTCTTGGGGAGTCGGCAACCAGACGGTTTTTTACAGTGTATCTTGCCGGAAAGCTTCACTATAATGTAGCTGCGGTCAATTACCGGCTGGCGCCGGAATATCCGTATCCCGCGGGGGCAACGGACTGCCTTACAGTATATGAAGCTCTCCTGAAACGGTATGATTCCAAAAAGATCCTGTTTGTCGGGGAGAGCGCTGGAGGCAATCTGGTACTTTCCACACTGCTGCGCGCAAAAGAGAAAAATCTGCCGCTTCCGGCAGCCGTTTTTGCACTTTCGCCGACAGTGCAGTACGACAAGGTACTGCCGAGTTATACAGAGAATCTGAATACGGACTGTATGGTTGGTTATCTGTCGGAAGAAGTATGTGACATGTATCTGCAGTCAAGGGATAAATCAGTGTTAACAAACCCGTTTGTGGCACCCTATTATGGGGATTATTCCGGCTGTCCGCCTATTTTTCTATGGGCTTCCAAGTCGGAGGTGCTTCGGGATGACAGTATTTATTTATATAAAAAGTTGAAGGCCTGCGGACAGGACTGCGAGTTGTATCTTCGGGATCATATGATGCACCAGTATGTGGCGACGCCGTCATTCCCAGAGGCGAAAAAGGATCTGAAAATCATGAAGCATCGCATGGACGAGGTGATGGGAGGGAAGACAGCGTTCGGAAACCAGTTGATTGAATTAAAATAGGAGGTTATCATGACAAGGGCAATTGATTTATGGAACAAAGAAGAATATTCGTATCCATGTGCGGGAGATTTCCTGCCCAATATCACGGCCTATCTGCATGATGACGGGGAAATATACAGAAGAAGCTTTGAGGAAGAGGATCAGTGGAATCCGTGACAGGATGCCATCAAAGAGTAAACCTGTGAAGAATAAAAGGAATTTTGAAAATCAGTTCCTCAATAATGCCAAGGGCTGCTTCAGTATAGAATCTTTGCATCCCCATGAAGTAGAATTTTATTTTTCATTCCACGGTTTATATGTACAAGTATTTTTTTGAGAAATACTTGACAAGAAGAATGCGGCTTGCTATACTGAACATGGTTCATATTAAGGTGATTGTTATGAATACAGTTGTGACATTTTTCATTGTCCGGAGGACAGTGCTGTGTTTCAGGACACTATGGCCTGTATTACATGGATATATGGGCGGATGGAATATGGATGCAGACAGTATCCTGGATTTTTTACCCTATAAATTGAACGATGTTCATTGGAGGAGTCAGGTTATGAAAGTAAAACGAAATACCCTGTTGCTACTCGCCTGTCTGGTGTGGAGCGCAGCAGGGTTTAATATTCTTCGCATTGGTTTGGGGGCATATCCAGACCACATTACCGTGTTGAACTGTCTGTTGTCTGTGCTGGTTTTTGTGGTGTTTCAAAGATTTATTTTTGGAAAGCTGGTAAAAAAGCATACCGCCAGGATCAGCGCCTATTTGGAAGAACGGCATTTTTTCCTGAAGTTCTTTGACGGAAAAGCATTTGCGGTCATGGCAGTGATGATGACCGGCGGCATTGGGCTGCGGGCAAGCGGGCTTGCACCGGAGCGGTTTATAGCAGTTTTTTATACCGGCCTGGGTGCATCGCTTCTGGTGGCTGGATTGTTGTTTGGCTGCAACTATGGCAGAGCGGTTTTCGCCGCCGCCACAGTTCAAAAAAATAAAACATAGGAGGAAGGATTATGAAACGCTATATGAATGCAGCTCTGCTGTATGCTGTTCTTGCAATGATTGGTGGTGTGTTTTATCGGGAGTTTACTAAATGCAACGGTTTTACTGCCAAAACCACACTCTCAGTTGTCCATACCCATTATTTTTTGCTGGGCATGGTGTTTTTCCTGCTGTTACTCTTGTTGGAAAAGAACTTTTCTTTCACAGGTGCGAAAACTGGTCAGATACTGACTGCCTATCACATTGGCCTGAACCTTACCGCTGTGATGTTTGGCGTGCGGGGAATGGTCCAGGTGCTGATGCCTGCACTTTCCTCTGGCATGGATGCGGCGATCTCTGGTGTTGCCGGAATCGGACATATCCTGTTGGGTGTCAGCATGGTGCTTCTGCTGGTTCAAATCAAGCGAAGTGTATCATTATCACAGAGCTGATTAGAAGTTGTAAAGACTAAAGCGCAAAAACACTTTAAGCAGCGGGAGAACCATGGATTTTCCCGCTGCCGCTTTTTACGTTCAACATTTCATATTCTGGTGCGCATGCTCGTGCCGGTTGATTTTTACAGCATTTTTATTATACGACATTTGCAATGGAAAACCGCTAAAATGCGTGAAAATAAGCCTTTTCACGGATTCTGCGGTTTTATTTTTTCGCTTTTTGAGCCTTTTTTCTGTTGTGGGGACTGCTCCGTTTTCTGAATTTGCACCTCCTTTTAACGATAGCGGGAATCGTTAAAAGGTTGAATTGGAGGATTTTTGTTATATCTTTCCGCTTATTTGTGTATCACAATGCACCCGAGCATGAGTTTGAGTGCATTTTTACTATGGGAAAATATGTTATAGCCTGTTTTTATCTCCCCATTCGCACATTCCGTCAAGAATTGGTATTAAAGACTTGCCGCGTTCCGTCAGGCTGTATTCTACCTTTGGCGGAATCTGGGGATATTCTTTTCTGTGTACCAACTGGTCTGCTTCTAATTCTTTTAAAGTAGAGCTGAGGGTCTTGAAAGAAATTTCTCCAATATATTTTTTCATTTCGTTAAAGCGGACAATGCCAAATTCCATAAGCGTATAAAGAATCGTCATTTTGTATTTCCCATTGATGAGGGATAATGTGTAGCTGAAACCTGTTGTTTCCAGGCATTCCTGCGATATACAGCGTTCACCCATTTTTGCACTCTCCTTTAGGTAAGTATATAACTTATATGTAAGTATCGCACCTAAATGTGCGTACTTGTTTTATGTTTTATTCTCGCTATAATTATAATATCAACAGCAGGAAAAGTCAATCCTGCAGGTAAGGAGGCTATTACAATGAGAGCAGAATTAAAGGAATATCAGGCAGTGGAAGCTGCTGCTATGAAGTTTGTCAAGAGTGTTGCCGAGGGCAACAGCGCCTATGCAAAAGAGCTTTTCACTGACGAGGCTGTTTTGTTCGGTTATCTGGACGGCAAACTGGAGCATGGATCGATCGAACAGTTCTATCACAATGTGGATACGGTTCCCGGCGGTGATAACTTCAAGGCCCGTGTGGATGTCCTGATGGTGGAGGAATCCCTTGCTGTCGTGCGTGTGCTGGAAGAAGGCTGGGGCAACCGCATTGACTTTACGGATGTGCTGCTCCTTTTGAAGATGGACGGCGAATGGAAATGTGTTGCCAAGACGTACAACCAAAATTCGGATACGATCCAAAAGTAAGCAAAATAAATGATTATATAAAGTGAAGAACAGGCAGGTATATCAGAAAGGCTGTCTGCCTGCTTTTCCATGGAGTGGATTCAAATGTTTTGAGTTCGTACAAGTGGAAGTGTTGGATAAAAATTAATATGAAAATTATGGAGGAATGATCTTATGGGCAAAAAGGTTGTTGTTATTACAGGAAGTCCACGCAAAAATGGTAATAGCTTTGCTATGACAGATGCATTTATTAAAGCTGCCGAGGAGAAAGGATATACAGTTACCAGGTTTGATGCCGCCATGAAAAATGTGGGTGGATGCCATGCGTGTGAAACCTGCTTTAAGTCAGGAAAAGCCTGTTCTTTTGATGATGATTTTAATGCTGTTGCGCCGGCAATCATGGAGGCGGATACCGTTGTGTTTACGATGCCTGTTTACTGGTATTCGATCCCGGCACAGATCAAAGGAGTCATCGACAAACTGTTTTCTTTCTGCGTTGCCGGTAAGGACGTGGCAGGGAAAGAGTGTGCATTGATAGCGTGTTGTGAAGAAGATGATATGTCGGTCCTGGATGGTGTCCGCATTCCCGTTGAGCGTTCAGCGGCGCTGCTGAAATGGAAGATGGTAGGCGAAGTGCTTGTGCCCGGGGTTTTGAATGCCGGGGATATTGAAAAAACCGATGGCTGCAGTCAGGCGGCTGCATTGGCAGAAAAAATATAAAGGGAAATGGAGGAGCGAAAATATGGGTAAGAAAATAGTGGTGTTGAACGGAAGTCCGCGAAAGACAGGGAATACATCTGCCCTGGTCAGGGAATTTAGCAAAGGAGCGGAAAGTGTGGGCAACACCGTTACGGAGTTTTTCCTTAACAGCATGGATATCCATGGATGTCTGGGCTGTTTTGGGGGCAAAAGCAGCAAGGAATGCCCCTGTGTACAGAAGGATGATATGAGCCAGATCTACCCGGCGGTAAAGGACTGTGATGTTGTCGTGCTTGCCACGCCGCTGTATTACTGGAATATGAGCGGGCAGCTTCGGACGGCTGTTGACCGGCTGTTTGCACTGGAGGAAGGGGACGGCAATCTTCTCCGCGGGAATGGAAGGTCTTCTGCCCTGCTGATGGCTGCGGAAGGCAGTGGCTTTGAGGATGTGGTGGTGTACTATGACCATTTGATGGAGCATTTACGATGGAAAAATCTCGGGGCTGTTCTTGCCGGAGGGAATATGGCAGTCGGTGACATTGAAGGAAAACCGGAACTTAAGGAAGCTTATGAACTTGGAAAATCAATCCATTAGATCAGGAGGCCGCAGGCACCCGCTATGGGGGAGTCTGCGGCCTTTTCGCAGTGTGCCTGATGGCACCGGGGAGCCGGAACGAAATGCTGTCCCCAGGAAAGGTGCCTATGGCTGTGTATAGATTCTTAGACGGGTATGATTTCACCGGAAAAACAATCATCCCGTTTTGCACTCATGGCGGCAGGAAACTTCTGGCAGAGGACTTTTCCGCATTCCAGACTTAAATCTGAGCATCGGATATCAGGACGGAATATTACAAGATCTTTCCAATGCGGATATTATGCACAACAGATTTGATCAGATGGCATAAAAACAGCAGAAAAGGAACAGGAATGATACCTGTTTCTTTTTAAAATGCGATACAAAGCTATCAAATCCCATTCAATTTTTAATGTTGACATATGGACTACAAAGTGTTATCTTTATGTCAGGACTACAAAATGTTATCATAGGTGTATCTGCATATGCCGTGTAATTTTGCAGATACCAAAGCATTTTGGCTCTGTCCCGATCAAAGATAGAAGGAGGGAATGATATATGATACAACAGGTTTCTGATTCCGAGCTGGAATTGATGAAAATTGTGTGGGAGAACGGCGGCAGTGCGCTCTATGCGCAGATTATGGAGGAATTGACCAACAGCGGGCGCACATGGCAGAAGAATACCATCATCACGCTGCTGTCCCGCCTGGTGGAGAAAGGACTGCTCAGGACAAATAAAATCGGCCGCCGCAACGAATATACGGCAATCGTATCAGAGTCCGATTATCAGGCAGCGCAGACGCAGACCCTGCTCAACAAACTCTATGAGGGAGATGCGAAAGGGCTGGTGACAACACTGATTCAAAGAGAGATGATTTCGGCGGAAGATTACGAGGAGTTGAGACAGTTCTGGGAGAAGGAGCGTGATGGGAAATGAGCGTTGTGATGAAAATTGTCTTTTCGCTGTCGCTGTCAGGTTCACTGCTGATTGTTGTTTTGCTTCTCTGCAAGTCTCTGGTTAAAAACAGGTTCAGCAGACAGTGGCAGTACTATATCTGGCTGGTGGTGATTGCGCGCCTGCTTTTGCCGATTGCACCGGAAACGAACATTGTCGGGGCGCTTTTTACAAACATGAATCAGATAGACCAGGCAGAAGATGCCAGTATTCAGGCGTCGACAGCCGCTGAGGCGGAGAAAGGCACCAGACAGGCTGTTCCGATGGAGGAGTCTTCCATACAGGATCAGGAATCAGGGCAGAGTGTCAGCAGGGCGCTGGTTGTCGGGGATTCGATTACAAAAATTTCCATAGACAGCGTTGGGGAAAAGCTGCTGCAGAATCTGTGGATTCCATGGCTTGCGGCTGCCCTGCTCCTGCTGCTTCGGAAAGTGACGATCTACCAGAGCTTTGTGAAATATGTCAAGGCTGGACACAGGGAAATTTCTGATACGGATCTGCTGGACAGACTGGCACAGACCGGGGAGCAGACCGGTGTGAGGCGCCCGGTGGAATTGTATGTCAATAGTCTGGTTTCATCGCCGCTGCTGATTGGTTTCCTGCGCCCCTGCATCATTCTGCCGACAGCAGATTTGACGAAGGAAGATTTTACGTACACCGTCTGGCATGAATTGATTCATTATAAGAGAAAAGATATGTTTTACAAATGGCTGGTGCAGTTTACGGTCTGTCTGCACTGGTTCAATCCGCTGGTCTGGCTGATGGGGCGGGAAATCAACCGTGCCTGTGAGCTTTCCTGTGATGAGGCGGTGGTCAGGGCGATCGGGGAAGAGGAACGGCGTGCCTATGGGGATATGCTGATGCGTGCGATGGGAACAGGTGGGAGTTTCAGGGATTACCCTGTCTCTGTGACGCTCAACGAGAGTGCAGATCTGCTGAAAGAAAGGCTGGGTGCGATAATGAAATTCAGAAAAAGTTCAAAGCTGGTTACGACGGTATCCGTCGTGTCTGCCGCTGCGATGGCGATGGGAGCGACGGTGATGGGAGCCTATGTGGAACCGGTCAAAATAGTGAATGTTGCCCAGGTAGAGATAAACGACACATCAATTGAACCGACAAAGATTGAAAATACACAAAAACAGAAAAGCGGAAAACAGAATATCGAATATGAAAGCGCCGGAGTTCAGAGTGCGCTGAGTGGGAATGTCAATGTAGACGACAAAAACAGGAAATCCATGGAGGAGCTGGTAGCGCAGTATTACGAGGCGGATATGCCGTCTCAGTTTGGCGCAGTGTTTTCGGCACTGGATGAGTCTGCCCAGAGAAGATGGCTTGACAAAGTGTATACAGATGATGCCAGCAGTTTCTTTTCCGCGGCGGTCTTTCGGCTGGACAGCGGCAGTCCGCTGATTGCGGAGTATTCCAAAAGGGCATATGCGGATGATGCCATCAGTTTTTTTGCGATATTGACAGGCAGTCTGGACAGCGGCAGCCCGCTGATTGCGGAGTATGCCGAGAGAGCATATGCGGATGGCGCGATTGATTTTTTCGCTGTTCTTGTAGAGGAAATGAGTGCAGACCTATACAAAAGCTGGCAGGACAGGGCAGAGGAGGAGGATATGGCTGTTGATTTCCGGTATCTTCTGATGGGTTCAGAGGACTTGGAGCAATGGAAATTGAAAGCCGAACAGGAGGATGCCATACAGTATCAGGAGTGGGGCATTACCAGGAACGGACAGGATTTTTACTATCAGAACCAGCTTGTCCGCGTATTTTTCGATGCGTATGACGGGGAGCAGGTGATCAGGACACTTCAGTGGAATCCCGCCGGCACAGTGGATGTGAAAGTAACCCGCAGCATCAGGAACAAGATCCTGAGTGCAGCGTATATGACTGAGGAGGAAGTGACAGCGCTGTTTGGCGGAGAGGAATTGCCGGACTGGAATTTCGCCGAGGAGGAATCCGATGAAGCAAAGCGTGATTCGGAAGCGCAGGAGGAGAAGTACGAGGCTGAGGAAGGGGCGTCTGACCCAGAGTAAAAGCTGTGAGAATTTCATCCTTTTAAAGACTTGCGCCCGCAGATATTGTTTTGTATAATAAGGATATGTGAGAGTGAAGGAAAAAATTGGAACTGCGAGAGGATGATACAATGCATATACAGATTCAATGCTGCGGTGTTGTTTTGATGTTGGTACTTTTTTATTTCTATGTGCGTCAGAAGCGGATCGCCCTGGAAACCCAAAAAGCATTTCTCGTGGTTTTCTGGGCGTCTTTTCTCTGCATTGCCTTTGATATTTTTTCTATTATTGTGATTGAATACCGCCATGTGCTGTCTGAGCCGTTTGCAAAATTTATCGCAAAGACATATTTGATCACGCTGCTCGGCGTTGCAATCAGCGCGCTGGGGTACATGTGCGTGGATATCTATGCAAAGCGGGATGAGTACTGGCGCGATATGAGGAAATATCTGGTTCTTGAGGTTCTTGGCGTGATTGGCACATATGCGGCACCTCTGTATTACAATTATTCGCCGGACGGCACAGAAGTGCTGTACACGTATGGTCCCAGCGTCTATGTCACTTATGGGGTGGCACTTATCTTTTTCGTCAGGATTTTTTATCTGATGAAGAAGGAGAAAGCGAGAATCAATCCCCGGCGCAGAGAGGCGGTATGTATCTGGCTCGTGGCATGGATCGTCGCGTCACAGATACAGTTCATGTACACCAATGTCCTGATTGTGGGATATGCCGGTTCGATCGGGATCATGGTGCTGTATCTGAAATTGGAAAATCCGGAGACAAATCTGGACAGAAGTACGGGATTGTTCAACAGCGGTGCGCTGTATCAGTATATGAAACAGCTATTTGCAAAAGAGAAAGACTTCGCGGTATTGGTGATTCTTTTTGAAAACAACGCATATCAGAATGTACAGCTGGAAAAGCGTGATCTGGTCAGAATGGAAATCGTCGAGTATTTATTAAAACTGCCGGACGCCCTTGCTTTCAAAAATGCGGAGGATGAATATTTCGTATTGTTTGCGGAACCGGAAACTGCCGAGGCAGGCGTTGCGGAAATCCGCAGACGGTTTCAGGCGGGCTGGGGAGACGGCAACGCCAGTCTGGTTCATCCGCGCTGGCTGTATCTGCCGCATGCGGATGTAGTGGACCAGACGGAAAACCTGCTGTATCTTGTCCGCTACATCAGGCAGGAGGAGAAAGAGTTTTCTGAGAATGATTTCTTCCGCATTGAAAAGGACAGTGTCGACAAAATGTACCGCAAGAGGGAAGTGGAGCAGCTGATCATAGACGCGATTGAGAATGACCGCGTGGAAGTATTTTACCAGCCAATATACTCGACGAGTGAGCAGCATATCACATCGGCGGAGGCGCTGGTGCGCATCCGTGACCGGGAGAATAAAATCGTTCCGCCGGGCGTGTTTATCGACACTGCGGAGGAGAGCGGTATGATCTTAAAGCTAGGGGAGCTCGTGTTTGAGAAGGTGTGCGGATTTATTCGAAAACATCCGCTGGAGCAGTACGGCATGCACTATATTGAAGTGAATCTGTCTGTGGTACAGTGTGCCTACGAAAATCTGGCGCAGGACTACATCAACATTATGGAGCGGTACGGCGTTGACCCCAGGTACATCAATCTGGAAATCACAGAGTCGGCTTCCACCAATGCCAAAAAGACGCTGCTCGGCAATATGGAAAATCTGATGGAATACGGAGTGCATTTTTCATTGGACGATTTCGGTACAGGGCAGTCCAACTTAAACTACATCGTCGATATGCCGGTAGATATTGTCAAGTTTGACAGGAGCATGACAAACTCTTACTTTGAAAACGGCAAGGCGAAATATGTCATGGAGGCGGCGATCCATATGATCCATGGCATGAATCTGGAAATCGTGTCGGAGGGCATCGAGACGAAGGAACAGTACCAGACGATGGAGGATTTGGGAATCAGCCACATACAGGGGTATTATTTCTCAAAGCCGCTGCCGGAAGATGAATTTATAGCATATCTTGAGAGTAAAAAAGCGGAACAGGGTGCATGATAACGCGCTCTGTTCCGCTTTTTAATACACAGCATTCTCAATCAGCCATCTTGCCACGCCGTCATTCCCGTTGCTGTCGATGACGGCGGTCGCAATCTCTTTTAGCGCATCGATCGCGTTTGCCATCGCATAGCCTTCGTCGGCAATTTCAAACATGGGAATATCGTTTGCGCCGTCGCCGAATACGACAACCTTGTCACATTTGTAGAGCTCTTTTAACTGCTGGATGGCGTGGGCTTTTGACGCAGTGTGAGGCATCACTTCCAGCCATGGTTCATGGGAATAAATGTCATACTGGAAAATGCAGTTGCAGGCAGGCTTTAATTCCGCGTAGGCCGCACGGAGCTTTTCCTCCTCTCCGATGCAGGTGAAATAAAACACATCGCCCCGCAAAATGACACCGGTGTCATTTTCTGTGCTTCGGTCATTGCGGAAGTCTGCGGATTTTAATGGATTGTCGCGCCCGTCATCTTTGCGCCCCGCAATAAATTCGGCGAGGGCAGGATTGACCGCTTCCTCAAAATAGGAGAAGCGTTCGCGGTCATCGATGATGGCGTCCACAAGCGGTGTGATCTGGTGTCTGCAAAGTGTCGCATAGATGTCCTGTGCCTCCTCACGGCTGAACTGATTGACTAAGATCCGCTTTCTGGAGTGGGGATTCATGAGGAAGCTGCCATTGTTGACGATAACAGGTAATTGGGGGTTCAATCCTTCCGTGACGACGCTGGATGTAAATATGGAGCGTGCCGTGGCGTAAGAAAAAAGCATTCCCTTTTCTATGAGACCGTTCAGTGTGTCACAGCTCCATGCGGAGATGCGCTCGTTGTGATGCAGCAGTGTGCCGTCTAAGTCTGTTACATATAGTACTTTTGGATTTCTTTTCATGATGGTGTTGTATCCTTGTTTTGGTTTCCGCAGTTTTGTAGTTTTTAAGTTTTGCCCCGATCAGGGCTGGATTCCTGTATTTTATGTATATTATAGCGGATTCGGAGCGGAGTGTAAAGCGAAATGCTGCGGCATCGTTGCATATTGGCCGCATTTCATTGTATAATAAGTTATTGTTTGCTGCCGCGTCAAAGCAGCGCGAATCGTGAGCATAAATATTTTTCTGCAGGGGAGGAGTACGTTGCGATGTACAGAATAGCAGTCTGTGACGACGAGCAGGCGGATGTGTCCTATGTGGCTGGTTTTATAAAAAAATGGGCGTCAGACCGTGCGGTCATGGTGCATGTGGAAGAATTTTTCTCAGCGGAAGCATATCTTTTTCAGTATGAGAAACCGGCGTTTGATATTCTGTTTCTTGATATTGAAATGAAGGCGGACGGCATGAACGGCATCGAACTGGCGGCGAAGATACGGGAGCGCGACCGCGCGGTTCAGATTGTGTTTGTCACAGGCTACATGGATTACATTGCGGAGGGATATGATGTGGAAGCGCTGCATTATCTGCTGAAACCAGTGGCGGAGGAACGGCTGGCCAGTGTGCTCGACAGGGCGGTGCAGCGCGTGAAGGATAGGGAGAGGGAGCTGTGTCTGCAGATGCCGGAGGGCATTGTGCGCATTCCGGTCAGTGAGATCCGTTACTTGGAAGTGCAGCGAAATTATGTGACGCTTCATGGCAGCGAGGACTACACGGTCAAAAGGACGCTCGGCGAGCTGGAGCGGGAATTGGACGAAAGCTTTTTCCGGACAGGAAGGTCTTTTATTGTGAATTTGAGATTTGTCAGAAAGATCACAAAGTCACAGGTTGTCTTGAAGGATGGGACGCAGGTTCCGCTTTCCAGAGGATTGTATGAAGCGGTTAACCGCGCGATGATACAGTATTTTTAAGAGAAACGGGCGCCAGAAATTCATTTCAAATTTGAACATAAAAATATAAGAATATAAAAATATAAGGAGAGACTACCGTGTCTATATTTGACAAAATAATCGACAGGCGCATTGCGTCCTATCAGAGCGATCTGCTGGCAACGCACTACGCGGAGGTGGAGAATATGTACCGCCAGATGCGCGGGTGGCGGCACGACTACCGCAACCATATCCAGGTGCTCAAGAGCTATGCGGATATGGGCGCGCTGGATGATATCAGGCGCTATCTGGACGAGCTGGACACAGACTTAAATACCGTGGATATGGCGCTGAAGACAGGAAACAAGATGACCGATATCATACTCAACAGCAAGATATCGCTGGCAAAGTCGAAGGATATCGCAGTGACGGCGGACGCCCATGTGGCGGTGGAGCTCACGACAGCGGAGATCGATCTGTGTATCATTATTGGGAACCTTTTTGACAACGCCATCGAGGCGAGCATGGCGCTGCCAAAAGAAGAGCGGATGATCCGCGTCTATATGGATATGAAAAATACACAGCTCTATATGTCTTTTACGAACCGCACTGCGGTAAAGAAGCAGCATAAGGAAAACGGGCGCTTCCGGACCTCCAAAGGCAATGGGCACGGTTACGGACTGGTGCGGATAGACACCATCATTGAGCGCTATCAGGGCTATATCCGCAGAAACAGCGAGGATGGAGCTTTCACCACGGAGATTCTGCTGCCGCAGTGAGCAAATCCATTTCGTCCCCCGGTATATGCATTTCGTCCCCGGATTGCATGGCTGGGGACTTTTCATGTTATGATAGGAATGTTTCGGAAATGGTCTGCGTAAGGGAGGAGGAGCAATGCTCACAAAAACGTTTGGAGAAAAAAACAGGAAAAAGTACGGTGTACTCAGGAATTCATTCTTTATGCTGCGGGAGGCAAAGACAAATGTTCCGAGCGTCATCTGGCTCGCGGTTCTGGATGGGCTGATTGCGGTGGCGGTATCTGTGATAGAGCTGTATGTGGCGCCGTCGATTCTGGAAAAACTGGAAATGCACAGTACGTTACCCGGACTGCTGCGCACGATTCTGCTTTTTACGGCAGGAATTACAGCAGCCAGTGCACTTCAGGCATATGTAAAGCAGAATTTGAATTACGGCAGGATTGAAGTGCGGATTCATATCATGAATAAGGTAAGGCATAAGATGAGCACAAGCTCATATCCGCTGAGGGACAGGCAGGACTTTATGGATCTGCTGATTAAGACAAATGATACATTGAATGATAACGATAAGGCAGGGGAGGCGATCTGGAGAACGTTTACAGAACTGCTGCAGAATATATTGGGATTTGCAATCTATCTGTATCTGTTAAAGCGTGTGGACATGGTGGTGATTCTTGCGACAATGGTCACTGCCGTTCTGGGATATCTGGTCAATTACTATGTCAATGAGTGGAATTACCGGCACCGGGAGGAGGACGAGGAGATCTCTAAGCGTGTACTGTACATTCTGGACAGGGCGGAGGATCGTTATCTGGCAAAGGATATCCGCATCTTCGGAATGCGGGAGTGGCTTTGCGGGCTGCACGACAAGTATATGAAGCTCTATCTTGATTTCTGCGGGAGAAGGGAAAGTCGATATTTTGCGGCGGATCTGACGGACCTGGTACTGGGGATACTGCGCAATGGGATCGCCTATGTCTATCTGCTCTATATGGTGCTGGGCGGTCAGATCGGTGCTGCGGAATTTCTGTTGTATTTTACGGCGGTCAGTGGGTTTACTGCGTGGATCAGCGGTATCATGGATGGCGTATCCACACTTCACAGACAGGGATTGGAACTGGAGTCCGTGCGGGAGTTCCTGGATTACAAGGAGATATTCTGTATGGAGGAAGGACTGCCGCTTGACCGGGAAGCGGGGCGGGATTACACGATTGAGCTGCGGGATGTGAGCTTTCGTTATGCCGGGTCTGGGGCAGAGCCTGCGAGGGAAGTATTTTCCCATCTCAATCTCACGATTCATCCGGGCGAGAAGCTTGCGGTCGTGGGATTGAACGGAGCCGGCAAGACAACGCTGGTGAAACTCATCTGCGGTTTTTATGACCCGGATGAGGGTGAGGTGCTGCTGAATGGCGTCAACATCAAGGTATACAACCGCAGGGATTACTATAAGCTGATCTCCGGTGTGTTTCAGGATTTTTCCGTGATCGCAGCGTCGGTGGCGGTGAATGTGGCGCAGGACGCGCTGAACATCGACATGGAAAGGGTTCAGGACTGTGTTGGGAAGGCGGGATTGAAAAAGAAGATCGAGACGCTTCCCCAGAAATATGAGACACTCCTTGACAGGGATGTCCACACCAATGCCGTGGATCTTTCCGGCGGGGAACTGCAGCGGCTGATGATTGCGAGACTCTTGTACAAGGACAGTCCGATTGTAGTGCTGGATGAGCCGACGGCCGCGCTTGATCCCATTGCGGAGAATGACATCTATCAGAAATACAATGAGCTCACCAAAGAAAAGAGTGCGGTCTTCATATCGCACAGGCTTGCGTCCACCCGTTTTTGCGACAGGATTCTATTGATTGAGGATGGGAAAATCGCGGAGGAGGGGACGCATGAGGAGCTTCTCGGAAACGGGAAGCGTTATGCGGAGCTTTTTGAGATGCAGAGCAGATATTATCAAAAAACGGAGCAGGGTCAGTGTTCTTCGGGGAGGAGGATAAATCAGGTATGAGCGGAGAAAATGAAAAGATGACATGGAAGGAAAAAGTCCGGCTGAACAGAAGGGCGTTTTCTGTCTGGTATAGGGAGTATCCGGCGCTGTTTGTGTCGACGGCATTGTACTCCCTGCTCAACACGGTGTTTCCGTATATCACGCTGTATTTCTCGGCGCAGCTGTTAAATGAGCTGGCAGGAGCACGGCGAAAAGAGCTCTTGATACAGAAAATTGTGATATTGCTCACAGCGGAGGCTGTTGTGCTGCTGATTAGGGCAGTGGTTTTCCGGTGGAAGAGCGTGTTGTCAGATTGGACCTGCATCTATTTCTATGACCGCAGGCGCCAGTTTTATAAACTGCTGTCCATGGACTTCTGCGATGCGGAGTCTTCCGGGGCACAGGCGCTGCTGCGCGAGGTACAGCAGACATCAAAGTGGAGAAACTATGGCGTGCGGAGAGTGTATACACAGTATCAGGAGTTTCTGGAGGCGCTGTTTAAGCTGCTGGGCGGGATTGTTCTCTCTGTATCTTTGTTCCGGCTGCCGGTCCGGGCGGACGCGGGGCGGCTTGTCATGCTCAACCATCCTTTGTGTATGCTGCTGCTGGGACTGCTTCTGTGCGGTGTGACGCTGTTCTCGCCGTGGCTGGGAACAATCGGCAAGAAATGTGTGCTCCAATGCGATGAGGAGCTTAAGCTGGGCAATCGTTTTTTTAATTTTTTCGGATCTCTGATGAGTGCGGATAAGCGGGCGCTGGATGTGCGCTTATATGGTCAGGAGCGCTTTTTTACCCAATTGAATCCCATTCAGAACGATTTTGGAGTCGATTCGAAGATCGCGCGGTTTTCGAGGGGGCGGATGGGGATTGCCTGTGCGGCATCGGCGGCAGTGTCCAGGATTTTTGGCGGACTGATCTATCTCTTTGTCTGCCTGAAAGCGTGGGGAGGTGCCTTTGGCGTCGGTTCCGTCACACAGTATATCGGTGCAATCACTGCAATGTCAGGCGGGCTGGCGAAGCTTCTGGAGCTTGTGGGTGATGCTGGCATCAATGCCTTTTACCTGAAACGGGAGTTTTTGTTTCTGGACATTCCGAACCGCATGTATCAGGGTTCTCTCACTGTGGAGAAGCGCTCTGACAAGAATTATGAGGTGGAGTTTCGCAATGTGAGCTTTCGCTATCCTGGCACAGAGGTGTACGCGCTGAAAAATATTTCCCTGAAATTCAAAGTCGGGGAACGCCTTGCGCTGGTCGGGCAGAATGGTTCCGGCAAGACGACATTCATCAAGCTGCTGTGCCGCCTGTATGATCCGACAGAAGGCGAGATTCAGCTGAATGGAATTGATATCCGGAAATATGATTACCAGGAATATATGAGTGTGTTCTCTGTGGTATTTCAGGATTTTCAGCTGCTTGCCTATTCCGTGGGACAAAATATTGCCGCCTGTGCGGTGTACGATCGGGAAAGGGCGGAGAGCTGCTGTAAAAAGGCAGGTTTCTGGGAGCGCGTTGCGACAATGCCTGAGGGATTGGACACGATATTGTACAAGAATCTGACGGAGGACGGCGTGGAGATTTCCGGCGGCGAGGAGCAGAAGATTGCGATTGCGCGGGCCATGTACCGCGAGTCTGCTTTTCTGATTCTCGACGAGCCGACGGCCGCACTCGACCCGATAGCGGAGTATGAGATCTACACGCGCCTGAATCAGATTGTCGAGGACAGGACGGCGATCTATATCAGCCACCGCCTCTCCTCCTGCCGCTTCTGCGATGAGATTATCGTTTTTCACGAGGGAAGCATGGTGCAGCAGGGGAGTCATGAGACGCTCCTCATGCAGGAGGGGGGCAAGTACAGCGAGCTGTGGAACGCGCAGGCGCAGTATTATGTCTCAGATGCGTCGTAGAGTGCGTTCTTTACGCCTCTGCTTCCCTTAATCTGTCGACGATACTTTGCTTTTCGATGGATTTCAGTACAAGTACTGGCAGCAGGGCTCCGAAGAAAAGCAGTATCGGAATTGTCACGATAATTGGAAGCAGCGTAAACTGATACGAGAAGAACCACAGATTGCTGGCGATGGTGTTTGCAATGACACCTGACACCATGACACTCAATGCAGTTGAGGCCAGTCCCGATGAAGCGGTGTACAGGAGACCTTCGGTGATCAGCATTTTCCGCAGCTGCTTTGTCGTCATCCCGACAGACTGGAGCATTGCAAACTCCCGCCTGCGCGTGAAAATGCTGGTAAGCATCGAGTTGACAAAATTCAGGATTCCGATCAGTCCGATGATGAGACTTAATATTCCGCCAACCAGGAGCACGGTATTGCAGGTATCCTCGAATTCTTTTACATAGGTATCCTTTGAGGAATAGGTCATAACAGGTTCTATATTCTCAGTATAATTTTGCAGAAACGCTTCCATCGATGCCTCTGAGCCGTCCTCAACATCATACGCATACATCATGGCACCGGGATTTTTAACCATTGTTTTGTAGACGTCAGCGGGCAGATAATAGGTATGAGGAAAATGTATGCGGCAGGTATTTGTGTAGTATTTGACGGCAACCTTTGCCATGACTTCGTACTGATATTCGGTATATTCGTTTTCGGCTGCGGTTTCGCCGTCGCCTCTGTAATTGCAGAGTGTCACGGTGTCGCCGATATCGTAATGTGATGTATCCCATTGCGGGGTTTGGTGATCATCCAACTCCACGCCCTCCAAAATATAGCTGCCTGTCCTGAGTTTTTCATAGTCGATCTCGCCTTCCAGAACTTCCAGATTGCCGAGCGGGAAATCTTCCAGTCCATATACCGCGCAGAAGTAATTTCCGTTTTCATCTTCGGTTTCAAACCAGGCCGGCGTTTCGTTTTCGCGGGGCTTAACCCTGAAGCATTCGACGTCCCGAATCTCTGCAAAAAAGCGTCCGCCTTCTTTGAAACCGTCCTGCGCCTCAATGGATGAAATCATGCTGTCCGTCACCGTGTCGTCATCCCCGCGATACGCATAATTGATAAGATTTGCATGGGAAACAAGAACATCTGTGTCAACAAAGTTGGATAGGTACTTATCCATATCAAATCCGATACTATACGTATAAGCAGTGTTAAACAGCACAAGAGACAATGACATCGATATCACCACAAGTACAGTGCGCTTCTTGTTTCTGCCTAAGTTTGCCGCTGCCATGCCGCGGATCTTCGCACCGTTTCGTGACTTGCGGTTTTTCTTTTTCACAGATGTGTTATCCGTGTACCGCACGGCCTCGACCGGTGACACCCCCGCGGCAATCCGCCCGGGTTTTGCGGTGCTGACTGCAACGGTGACAAGGGCAAAAACCGTACTGCCGACGAAGATAACCGGGTTTGCGCTTGTGGTAAATGCCGCTCCGGCATAGGCGCTGTGATTCATGATCATCGGAACAATTGCAGTTCCGATAAAATATCCGGTGAACAGCCCGATCGGAATACCAATACATGACAATATCAGCGTCTGTCTGCGGATCATCTGCCGGATCTGTCTGCCGGTCGTTCCGATAGTCTTTAACAATCCATAGAAACGGATATCCTTTGTGACGGATATCTGAAATATATTGTAGATGATCAGGTATCCTGTAAATACGATCAGTGCAATTGCCGCCAATATCCCCAGAACCGTTGGAAGATCCAGCGTAAAATTACTTGAGATGTAAGACCAGTTTACATTGGATGCAATATAGTTCGGAGCATTTTCGTCCATGGAATAACCGCTCTCTGTGATCACGCGCTCGAGCTTTTGCGCTAAGCCAAGCGAATTTCCAAACATGATATAACTGGTGATAACGCCGGTCATCTCATTGTTTTCTTTGTAGCTGTTGTACAGCTCGTCAATGTGCGCGTCCATATAGGCTTTCGAGACCACCATGATCGACACATTAAAGGCCGGGTCCGCTTCCCACCAGCCGGACAGTACAAATTCCCGCTCTGCGATTTCGCCGTCGTGAAGTTTCATGCGCAATGTCACGGCTGCGCCGATTTCCTCGGGAAGACCAAGCAGTTTCATGGCTCTTGTATCCATGATAATTTCGTTTTCCTTTTCCGGTTTATGTCCGTGTGTCGGGACACAGAAACCAAGCTCCATGCCGGCATCATTCATATAATAAATCTCAGCATGGCGTTTTAACAGTGCATCGCTCTCCACGCTTTCACACATGATCCTGTTGTATGAAATCCTGTCAATCAGCGGATGGTTTTCAACCGCCTGAAACTGTTCTTCTGTGATATATTTTAAACAGACCATACCGTCGCCGCCCGCCTGGCGCATGGTCTGCTTCTGGATATTTTCCACCATTCCGCTGCCGACTGTAAAAAGTGCGGTGAACAGGATCGCGGTGAGTGCGATCGCCGTCACAGCAATCCAATTTCGCGCTGCATTGGCTCTAAAGCTGCGGCTGGAGAGACGGCGGACTGCTTTTTTGCTGTCTACTTGAAACAAAGTTTTCTCAAACATTTTTATCACCTATAATCCTTCCATCTTCAATGCGTATGATTCTGTCTGCCATCTGTGCAATCTCCTCGTTGTGTGTGATCATGACAATTGTCTGTGAAAAGCGCGCGCTTGTCACCTTTAACAGTCCCATCACGTCGAGGCTTGTTTTGCTGTCGAGGTTTCCGGTCGGCTCATCGGCGAGGATGATCGCGGGTTTGGACGCAAGTGCGCGGGCGATTGCGACTCTTTGCTGCTGTCCGCCGGAAAGCTGGTTTGGCAGGTTGTTGACCTTTTCGGTCAGACCGAGCGTCTCCAGAATCGTTTCAATGTGGGATTTATCAATCTTGTTTCCATCCAGCTCGATCGGCAGAACAATGTTTTCATATACGTTCAACACAGGGACGAGATTGTAGTTTTGAAAGATAAAGCCGATTTTTCGCCGGCGAAAGATTGTCAGCGAGTCGTCTTTCAGGGAAAAGATATTGCTGCCCTCCACCTCGACGGAGCCATCCGTCGGACGGTCAAGGCCGCCGAGCATGTGCAGAAGCGTTGACTTGCCGCTGCCCGAAGTTCCGACAATCGCCGCAAATTCACCGTCCGAAATCGATAAATTGATACCGTCCAGCGCTTTTACGACGGTGTCGCCGCTGCCGTAGTATTTTTTCAAATTGGTTGCTTTTAAGATGTCCATCACATTACCTCCAAATCTAATAACAGAATCACTTTGGGAACAGTTCCTTAGGTACTCTTGCACATGAAAAATAGTGTATGTAAAACTGCTTCGTTCCTTACATACACTATGGTAACAGGGAATTCTTTCTCAATTCTTTCTGAAATCTTACAGTTCTGAAAGAATCCAAATTTATTTTCGCGGTAAAAATACAGAAAATACAGAACCCTTTCCCTTTTCGGAGGACACTTTAATGTATCCGTTTTCCTTCGAGAGGATTTCCCGCGCCAGATACAGCCCAATGCCAACGCCGCTCTCGTCACGCACCTCGGGGGAGCGGTAAAAGCGCGCAAATATCCTGGCGGTTTCCTCCTCCGACAGGCCGATGCCTGTATCTGTGATTTGGACACATGCAAACATTTCATATTCCTTTGCGCTGACGGTGACTGTGCCGCCGGCGGCTGTGTATTTGATCGCATTGTCAACAATATTTGACAGTGCCTCCGCCGTCCATTTCAAGTCAAAAACAGCGGTGCAGCCGGGTACAGATGTGACGCGGTAGTGAACCCCTTTTGCGTCTGCAGCGTCGCGGCAGTCAATATATTCGACAAGTTTTTGGATGCTGTTTTCCTTTGGAACGACATTTATGATACCGTTTTCCAGACGGGAAGTCTTGATCAGGGATGCGGTCAGGAAGCGCAGCTTCTCTGTCTGTTCCTCGATCTGGGCCGCGATTCTTCTGGCGTTGTCATCGAGCGCGGGGATCTCCTTGAGGAGCTGGGAGTACAGTAAAATATTGGATATGGGTGTCTTTGTCTGGTGTGAGATATCCGCAATCAGCGTCTTAATATTGTCCTTTTCAGAATTGATCTGTTTTAAGGAGATGCTTCCCGATGACAGGTAGCGGTGCATTTTTGATTCTATTTTGGACAGTTTTTCTTCGGTAAAAGTGCTCTCGGTGAAGGTGTTGTCGATCGCGCTGTCCAGCATTTTGTCAAGCTTGGATAAAATTTTTGCTGTGTGCAGATAGAGCACAACAATGACTGCGAGCAGTATCAGGATGACGATTCCGGCGATATAGTTCATTTCTGAGGCTCCCATACATATCCGATTCCGTAAATGGACTTGATTGGCACACCGGGCAGTTTTTGGCGCAGCCGTGTCACCGCGACCGACAGTGCGTTTTCCTCGACAAACTCCGCATGGTCCATCCAGACGCGGTCAAGCAGCATTTCGCGCGGCAGGGTTTGTCCGGGATTTTGCGTAAAAATTTTTAAGAGCCGCTGTTCCGTCTTGCTGAGCTCGACTGGTGTGCTGCCGGCAAGGAATTTCATACTGTCAAAATCAAACACAAAGTTTCCCGAGCGGAAAACATCATTGTCACTTTGCCTGCGCCGCAAGACGGCATTTACCCTTGCGCGCAGGACCGCGAGCGAAAAAGGTTTTGTGATATAGTCATCGGCGCCCGTCTCAAGACCGGCCACTATATCAATCTCCATATCGTTGGCGGTCAAAAAGATGATGGGCAGGCTGCTTGTCTGCCTGATTTTGCGGCAGAAATCAAGACCGCTGCCGTCAGGCAGATTGATGTCCAGAATCATCAGATCAATGCTGCTGTCCAACAGTTTTTTCGCCTCCTCTACGCAAAAGGCCTGCAGAATGACATCATTGCCCAGGGATAATGCAATGCCGTTGTTCAATGCGCGATCGTCCTCCACTATCAGGATTTTCATGATGATGTTCCTTTCTTCATATTTTCATATATTAAGATATTTTCCAAGTGTAATATATTTATCTAGTACGAGATTTTTTCCCATACGGAATATTGCATTCTATGGGATAAATTGAATCCCTCAATAGACGGAAAATATTATCTTCTTCATCATATCAACAGATAAAAGCTGCGTCAAGCGCTCTACTATTTTTTTCAGACGCGTGAACGGTAAGGAACTGTGATGCTGCAAATCTTGCTATTTGTCCGGGATACCTGCTCAGCTTTCAATTCAATAAGACAAAAGCGGCTGGTATCAGAGAGATAAAAGTCGGCGACAAAGTAATCATTGAAGCTGTAGTATAAAGAGACAAGAAACCTGTACCAAAATCACATAGCGGCATAAACTGCTAAAAAATACCAATATACACGTATACAAGTTATTGACAGAATGGGAATAGTTGTTATATAGTAGGAAAGGAAAACTGGTACATGATTGCGTATGAATGATGGAGGTTATGGAAAAATGAAGGCATACAAGGATTTAAGCAAGGAAGAACTGCGCGCACTGCAGACAAAGCTGCAGGAAGAGTATGAGACGCTGAAGGAATCAGACATTAAACTTGACATGTCGCGCGGAAAGCCGGCAGCAGACCAGCTTGACCTGTCCGTCGGCATGCTTGACGTGCTGAACAGCAAGTCTGTGTTTAAGGGCGAGGATAAAGTGGATCTCAGAAATTACGGGGCATTTGACGGAATCAAGGAGGCGAAGCAGCTCTTTGCGGAGCTTATGGAGTGTCCTGTTGACCATGTGATGGTATTTGGCAATTCGAGCTTAAGTATCATGTATGATTTGATTTCAAGGGCGATGGTACATGGAATCGGCGGCAGTACGCCGTGGTGCAGACAGGAGAAAGTAAAATTCCTGTGTCCTGTTCCGGGATATGACAGACATTTTGCCATCACGGAGAGCTTTGGCATCGAGATGATCAATATTCCGATGGACGAAAACGGACCGGATATGGATCTGGTTGAGAAGTATGTCAACAACGATTCCGCTGTCAAGGGAATCTGGAATGTTCCGAAATACACCAATCCCGCAGGCGTTGTGTATTCTGACGAGGTTGTCAGGAGATTTGCGAACTTAAAGCCGGCGGCACCTGATTTCAGAATTTACTGGGACAATGCATACGCGTTTCATCATGTCTATGTGGACAATAAGGTGGAGATGCTCAACATCGTGACGGAGTGCGAGAAGGCAGGAAATCCCGATATGTATTACCAGGTGTGTTCGACATCGAAGGTTACATTTCCGGGCGCGGGCGTGGCAGCACTCATCACATCACCCACAAACCTCGCGGAGGTCAAAAAGACAGTGTCCCTGCAGACGATTGGATTTGACAAGATCAATCAGATGCGCCATGTGATGTATTTTAAGAACGCGGCGGGTGTGCACGCGCATATGGAAAAGCATGCAGCGCTGTTAAAGCCAAAGTTTGAGGCGGTTTTAAATTGTCTCGAGGAAGAGCTTGGCGGGCTGGAAATCGGAAGCTGGATCAGACCGCTCGGCGGATACTTTATCGCATTTGACACCCTGGAGGGCTGCGCGAAGCGTGTCGTGGAACTCTGCAAGGAGGCCGGCGTGGTCATGACACCGGCTGGCTCGACTTACCCGTACATGAAAGATCCGGCAGACACGAGTATCCGTATCGCGCCGACACTTCCGACGCCGGAAGAACTCAAGCAGGCGTGTGCAGTCTTTGTGCACTGCGTGAAGCTGGCATCGATTGAGAAGTATTTAGCTGATTAATATTTTTTATTATGAAAATCTCCTGGAGCAGAGAATGCTGTTGAGGCATTGCTGCTTTGGGGGATTTTTTGTATTCAATGAAATGAAATATAAATAAACAGCATAAAACAGTTGACAACAGTTCTTAACTGTTATATACTGTTAACATCAAGAGAGCATGAAAACTCTTTTGCCGGAAACTGTTGGATTGGACCTGCGGCAGTTTCTGTGTGTTCATGAACAAATAACATAGAGTTTCCGCGTCCTGAAAGTCTATATACAGTGCTGCAGAAATGCCCTGTTGTATATGGTAACAGTTCCCGCTGTTCGTTGCGCAGTGATGGAGGCATAGGACGAGGTACTCAGAAAATAAAGGATGTGGGTAAAACGATGAATTTGATAATTAACCACACTTCAATGCAGCCGGTCTATGAGCAGATTGTGTGTCAGGTGAAGGACAGGATTATGCATGGGGAACTGATGGAGGAGACGATGCTCCCGTCTGTCAGGACGCTGGCAAAGGATATCAAGGTCAGTGCGCTGACGGTCAAGAAGGCGTATGACCAGCTGGAAGCGGAAGGGTTTGTCGTCACAGTGCACGGCAAGGGAAGTTTTGTGGCGTGCGCGAATCAGGCACAGATGCTTGAGGAGAAGAAAAAGGAAGTGGAGTCCGAGTTTGAGCAGACGATTCGGAAGGCGCGCAGCTGCGGCATGGAGGATAAGGAGATACAGGAATTGTTCGAGATTGTTCTCGAGGACAGCTAGAGTGTGTTTGAATTGACAAGTGTGCGAGGACACAGACTTGTATGTAATTGGGAAAGGCGGGGGATGCTATGGTTAAGCTGAACAATGTGGTCAAACAATATGACAATTTCCGGTTGGAGTGCTCGATGGAGATACCGACAGGGCAGGTTACAGGACTGATCGGAAGAAACGGAGCCGGAAAAAGTACGGCGTTTAAGGCGATTCTGGGGCTGATTCACACAGACGGGGGAACGATCGAGATATTCGGAAAGGATATAGCACAACTCACGCAGGCAGATAAAGAGCAGATTGGGGCTGTGCTGTCTGATTCCGGGTTCTGCAGTTACCTTACCATCAGGGATTTTCTGCCAGTACTGGATACAATGTATAAGGACTTTTCAAGGGAAAAGTTTGCGGCGGACTGTGAGAGAATGGGGCTTTCTATTAAAAAGAAGATTAAGGAGTTTTCTACTGGCATGAAGCGGAAACTGCAGATACTGGCAGCACTTTCGCACAATGCCAGGCTGTTGATACTAGATGAACCGACCGCAGGGCTTGATGTGGTGGCAAGGGATGAAATCCTTGGGCTTCTGCGGGAGTATGCGGAAAATGGAGACCGCAGCATCGTTATCAGTTCGCACATTTCCAGTGACTTGGAAGGAATCTGTGACGATGTCTATATGATAGATAATGGTAAAATCGTACTGCATGAGGATACGGATGTCCTCTTAAATGAATATGGATTGTTGAAGGTGACAAAGGAACAGTTTGACAAACTTGACCGGACATACTTGTTAAAGACGAGGGAAGAGCGCTTTGGCTATAGCTGCCTGACGAAGCAGAGACAGTTTTATCAGGACAATTATCCGTCGGTCGTGATCGAGAGAGGCAGTATTGACGAAGTGATTACGATGATGACACATGATTCGTAGGGCTGTAAAAGGTAAAGGTTTACGAATTTTGGAAAGAATGCAAGGGCGGCGTTCTTGCTTGCTGCGTAATACGATAATTACTAATTTGGCCAATGATGGCTGTATAGTCTGGTCAATTGGGAATTGAAAACAGGAGGGAATATTGATGCGTAGAGCTATAAAAGGATTATTGATAAAGGAGTTCAAATTGATGAAAATCAATCTGAGATTCTTCATAATCATTATGATTGTATGGGGAGCTCTTATGGCAAGTCAATTTGGCGGTACATTTATTGTGGGATACACGGCAATGTTGTTTTCTTTTTTGACAGTTACCACATTCAGTTATGATGAATTTGAGAATGGCGCGGTGTACTTGTTTACACTGCCTGTATTGAGGAGGGATTATATCCGTGAAAAATACCTGTTTGGTTTTCTGATCAGCACACTGCCAACCATTTTAGCAAGTATGATGTTGTGGATTGCTGATAGTGTGTGGGGGGAGGCGGAACACCCCGGTGTGTATCTTTTGAGTGTTGTGGTATCACTTCCGGTAGCATATTTGATTTTGGCGCTGGAGATTCCTCTGCTGGTCAGATTTGGATCGGAAAAGAGCAGACTAATATCAGTGTCGATGCTTGGATGCACGTCAATTGGATACGGAATTCTACATGAGCTTACAGGTGTTGACAGCACAGAGGCAGCCAGCAGCATTGCTGCACTTGGAACATGGGTTCTTATATTGCTTGCTGTGGCTGCCCTCGTAGTGCTGGTGATGATATCCTACAAAATCTCATGCAGATTCATGGAGAAAAAAGAGTTTTAGCGGGTTATCCAAGAGGACACTCCAACTGGCAGTCGTAGGGCTCCTGCTCGACGTGGTGCTGGTCATACACCTGCGCTTCGACACAGCCCATGGCCTTGTAGAAGGCCTGCGTCTCGACAGCGGAGTGGGTGGAGAGGTACAGTTTTCTGGCGCCTTTCTGCCTGGCCCAGTTCTTAGCGGCAAGGAAGAGTGATTTTCCGATTCCGTGTCCGCGCATATCCTCGGACACATGAATGCTGGAAAGGTCAAGATATCCCTGCTCACCGCCAAATAGAGCGGGTTCCACAGAGACAAAGCCTTTCAGCATGTGGCCGGAGCTGTGTTCGCAGAAGGCGGCATAGACAAAACCGCCTGTCTGCACCGTATTTTTCAGGCATTGTACTAAAAACTGGTAATCGTCCTCTGTCCAGTCATCGATGAAAGGATCATCCCGGATTACCCATTTTCCGTCCTCTTTTCTCCAGCATTTTCCGACATTCTGATGACGGGTAAAATTGCGGAACAGCTCACGGCAGATTTCGTCCGCGGAGAGTGCCCGGTAGTAAAGTCCGGATGCAAGATACTGTCCGGTCAAATTCATGACACTTTCTAAGATACGAATATTTTGTATGATATCACTTTTTACAGGCCGGGGAGCGGTTGTGTCTGCTGGCTCGAGCTCAAGAGAGTGGTTGACATTTTCAATGATGGACAGCGGCAGACGGTGCTCCTGACATTTCTTCTCAATCACGGCTGTTTCAGCCCATGAGTCGCGTGTGCCGTGAAATACAAGCCCAAACTGCGGCGCGAAATCAAACGTCTGCGCCAGCGGTGTATAATAAATATTTCGGCAGCGGATGTCATGCTTTTGGGCATAAGCTGCAGCGACGGCTGTGCCGATGCTTTTGGATATAAATAAAATATCTTCGTATTGGCTCCAGTTGATGTTTTTCAGATAGTTTTCTGTCTGGCTGCAGGCGTCTGCAAAGGCTTCCGGAATCGAGCGGCTCAGATTTGTGTAGGGTACTTTGATTACTTCGTATTGGTACTGCGCGGCTAGTTTGCCGCTGTAATATAGCAGAGGTTTATCACAGTGATATCCGATGCCAGGGAATAATATAGCGATTTTCATGGCTGTTCTCCTTGTTCCTGTTGTTCGAATGAGGTTGTTGCTTCTTAAAGGCGGAGTGGTCAATGGCATAAAAGGCGGCGTTAACAGTTCTTTAGTTCATACAGATAGGTACTGATAAAAATCGGGTTTCCGTCCAGGTCGTTTTTATAGGATTGCTGCTCGAGCCGCTGCATACGCTGAAAACCCAGACGTTCCAAAAGCTTCCAGGAAGCTGTGTTTTCAACATCGCAGTCACCGTAAATGGCAGTGACTTCTAAAGTTTCCAACAGATATTTGACCAATGCTTTTCCAGATTCTGTGG
Source organism: uncultured Lachnospiraceae bacterium (assembly GCA_947177165.1). Classification (GTDB taxonomy): domain Bacteria; phylum Bacillota; class Clostridia; order Lachnospirales; family Lachnospiraceae; genus COE1. The sequence continues at coordinate 5,226 of CAMWTP010000023.1, read as the reverse complement.
CATAGCCGTTTCCGCAAAATGAGGGATTGAAGTCATAGTCAATGCAGTGATGTCCGTCCTCGTCAATCCAATATCCGATACTTCCGATCACGATACCGCCTGTTTTTAATTCGGCGACAAGGCGGTTGTCCATCGTCTGCCACTCGTCAATGAGCGATTGAACCTGCTCCTCTGTCATTGGATAAAAGTCCTCATATCGGCTTACTTCTTCCTTTGAGAAATAAGCGAAAACATCGTTGAAATCGGCAGGTTTGTAATTTCTCAACACTAAGCGTTCTGTCTCGATGAAAACCATATAAAATCCTTTCATATAAAATCTGTAATGCGGCGGTGCGTGTATATGTACTGCCTGTCATGCCAGTTCCTGATCTGATGCCCAATCCTTTACCGTCACAAACGCAAACGCTCCCGATAGTATGCGTTCATGGCGGGTGTTCGTCTGTTTGCTTTTTTTGAAAGCGGGATTGCACAATCATTGCAGATAAATTATACCATGTTCTTCTTCCCCGCGCTACAATGAATTGATAGATTTAGAAAGGGACTGTAACAAGGGACTTCCTCAATGAAAAGGCAGTCAAATGGAGATTAGGAATTGGTAAAGAATATCATCAAAAAAACAGCGTGCAGCCGACGAAAAAGGCAGAACGAGAATAGCCCTTCTGATATTTTCATCTTTACAACATTTAAGAATAATGGGACATACCTCAAATTGTACAGCATCTTCTCTCAATCTGCTAAGAACTTGTTCAAATAATTGTTTACGTCCTCCATGGAAACCATATGGAAAAATAACATATTCTATATCCTCACACAGAAGATAGTTTTTGAACAGCAAATAAATATTTTTGAACACGGCATAAATTTCTGTAATAGTATTTCTGCTGTTGTAGATTTTCCAACTCCATTAGGACCAATAACTAAAATAAGTTTTTTCATATAATCGAAATCTCCATATGATATTTACAAGATTTTTGGACATAGTACCTTATTTGATAACTCAAAATGAATTATATTTTTTTAGTAAACGCTCCAGTTCATAAAAATTATTTACGATATCACCGGAATAAACCTCATTATCCCTGTTGAACAAAACCGTATTGATTCCTGCTTCTTGTGCCGCAATCAGGTTCTTTACACTGTTATCAACAAAGACACATTCCTGCGGAATGCAATGTATTCCTTTCGAAATACATTGTATTCCTTTCGAAATACATTGCAGATGTTTGATGGTATAGTCAAAAATCCTGTTTTCAGGCTTACGCATACGAATCTCTCCGCTGATAATACTTTCCTTAAAATATTTTTGAAGTCCATGTAATTCAAATAAATATTTACTCCACTCTTTTACATCATTTGAAAGCAGGACAAAATCATATCGCCTGTAATTGCGCTCAGCAAACCACAAGAACTCCTGATCCAATGTCAAAAAGTTCGTCAGATAATCCCGCATTGTTTCCGCTGGATTCGGATATCCTAATAGGGAAAGAAATTCATCAGAACTTAATTCTCCATTTCCGGCTTTTGTAAATAAAAATTCCTCACGGAACGCTCTTGTAAGTCTGTTATGTTCATTTCTGTCAAAATGCTCAAATGTGTATGGAATAAAATATCCTTTACTTTCCTTTATGATTACGCCATACATATCAAGCAGAAGTATACGCTTATTTCCTGGTCTTTTTTCCATAAGTAATCATTTTTCCTTTCACAAATGTATATCCGGCAGTCGGGTTGGCGGCAAAGAAATCTGCAATTTCAATATTTCGATTGCAATAATCTTCAGCTTCTTTGCGGGATAAACCATGGCTTAATAAATGGAGAATCAGCCCTTCTTTTTGCTCATCACGTATGCCAGAAGTCCAATCGTTATATGCAATAAAATCACTTTTTGTTTCCTCATAATTTGCAGATTGTGTTGTAACAAACTCTGCCTTATCGTTCATTCTTACGTCAACATCAATCAGTCCCAGCTTCTGCATCATATGCGCAGTCCTGATAGCCACTGCATAATCCCGCCCCTGCATTGCAAGTTCCGTCTGCCACTTTTTTTCCAATCCTTCATGTCTGCATAGCTTCTGATAATCCATGCCATCAATATAAAGTCCACAACATTCGAATTCCCTGTTTGCATCAATACATACAACATAACCATCCGGTTTTGCAAACTGAATCATCTTCTGGATAAAAGCTGCCGGATTGTCCAAATGTCTGAGAACTGCCTGACATACTACGAAATCATATTGATTTTCGGCTGAATATTCAAAAACATTTTCACAGAGAAAGTCTGCCTCTAATTTCTGACTTTCAAAAAGAGCTTTTCCTTTTTTAATCAGGTCTTCTGCAAAATCAATTCCTGTATAGGTGCTTCCCCTGGGAAGATATGGAAGCAGCAGCAACCCTAAAAATCCATATCCGCATCCGCAATCCAATACAGAAATTGGTTTGTCAATCTTCCAGACCTTTGAAATAAGAAAGTGGGCATAGTCATCGTTCCAATAACTCTTTCGTGTCCTCAAAAGGTATTCCAGTTTTTGATTCCAAAACTCTTTTGTGGCTGTTTTTTCAGGAATATATATCTCACCGTCAAGCGGCTTTAAGCCTAATAACTGATCTGTAGATACTTTAAAATAGTCTGCAAGTAGTGGAAGAATGGTTATATCCGGCATATTGACACCGGTTTCCCATTTGCTGATGGTTTGAAATGATACTCCGATACTGTCTGCCAGCTCCTGCTGTGTCACTTTTGCCTTTTTACGCAAATCGGCAATGCGCAATGATACTTTATTCATCTGTAAAACCTCCTGCAATCAATGGGTGGTGTCTTAAAAGTGTTTCCTTTTATTAGATTATAGCAGAAGTCAAAGCCTTTGTATTCGCTTAAAATGGCGAATATTTTCGCCTGCGGGTCGAAAATCAAAAGCGGAAAAAGCAAGTTAATGCTATGCTTACATAACGATATGTGGTATGATGTTTAAATGTGGAAGTTTATCTCAAGTCAAAAAATCTTAATTTTATAGTTATCTGCACAAGGAGGAGAGAAATGATAGATGGACATATTCATATTGAACGTGGGGCGTACACGCTTGATTGGATTAATGAATTTGTGAGTAAAGCAGTTGAAATGGAGATTGATGAAATACGTCTTCTTGAGCATTGTTATAGATTTGAAGAGTTTGTTCCAATGTATGATTCTGTGTGTGCATATAGTGAATATGTGGATGCATGGTTTCATAGAAATGCAGGTGCGCATAAGCTCGCAGACTATCTGGAACTTATCGAACGAGTTCGAAACGAGCAGTTTCCGGTAGAAATCAGATTTGGCCTCGAAATATGTTATTTTAAAGAGTTCGAAAGCTTTATTTCTGAACATACAAAGGGCAAAGGCTTTGATTTTTTATTGGGAAGCATTCATTTTGTTGATGATTTTGCTTTCGACCATAAAGCCGAACATTGGGCGGGGCTTGATGTTGATAAAATATATCGCAGATATTTTGAGGATTCCATTTTGTTGGCAAAGAGTAGAATATTTGACGGTATCGGTCATCCGGATGCAATAAAATTATTTGGCCATAAACCATCGTATTCGCTGACAGACTACTATGAGAGCCTGGCTAAGGAACTCTCAAAAAGTAATATGTACGCAGATCAAAACAGCGGCGTCGCCAGAAGATGTTCAGAAACGGCTTCACTTGGTATGGATGAGGAACTGCTCAGAATATTGAAAAAGTATCATGTGAAAATCATTCCTTCGTCTGATGCACACTGCCCTGAAGATGTTGGCTATAAAATTAAGGAACTTCATAGCCTTATCGTGAGTTCCTAGAGCGTGTTTGAAAAATGCTTTCTGCCAGATGTGCGTCACAATTTGTGGGAGATTTGTGCCAAATGAAGGGCGCATAGCGGGCTATGTAACCTGAATTTGGTGCAAATATCACGCAAAGTGGGACGTGCAGATGGTAGGAATGATTTTTCAAACACGCTCTAGAGGGGTGCACAGGAAGATTAGTGAAATTGAATTGTCTGTGTGAATGTGGTAAGATGATAACATGAAACAGTTCGGAAAACCGCAATGTGCGCGGAGGAAAAGTTTGAAAGAAGGTCACTTTCAAACGATTGATAGAACAGTTGATTTTGAATATGGTACGTCTGCTTACATACAGATGGAGAGCAAAACACTACTTGTCATAAATGTTCATTTGCCGTGGGAAAGAGCATCTTTAAGAGAAAAGGCGATTGTGAATATTGCAGAAAGTATCTCAGACCCAAAAGCTGACTATACATTTTTGATGGGCGATTTTAACAGTTCTGAAAACTCAGCTGTGCATCGTTTTTTAACCAATGAACAATCACTTTTAGGTGCGGATGCTTATTATTTTGATTTAGCAGAAGTATTTGCCGGGATGAGTGAAACAAAAGCATTCGCAACTCTGAATTTCTGTGTAAACCCACGCTGGGGTATCGCTGAGCCGAAGAACACAATTGAGCTATTCATCGCTTTTTCTGCCCATTGTTCCTCCTTAATGGCAAAAAATAGAGCATATAGATTTACGTTCCTATATGCTCTAACGCTGTTACTATATTTGCTTTTGATTGATACGAGTGATTACGCCAACTGCATAACTTCGGCTTCAAGTTCTTTCGCATCTTCTAATGTTAATTTGGGAAAAAAACTTGGTATTTCTTCTACTGTAATTCTACCATTTTTTAACATTATCCTTGCATTTTCTCTTGCTTCACTATTTTTAATATCTTCTGCATATGCTTCCAAAACCTGCTCATCATCAAACAATGTCATCATAATGTCTACAACCTCCTGTTCTTTACTTTCGAGATATTCTTTTAACACGTTTCGATTTTTACAAATACGGATTGTTTCCGTTACCGCTTTCTTTGTTTGCCCATATTTCTTTCTCTGCTCATTATACACTTTACAGAAAATAATATACTGTCCGATTATGTTGTTCTCGTCCTCTTGATAAAGTACCTTGATTTCTGCGTCTACCGCTATCTTTTCACCGTCAAAAAAGTCTTTTGAAAGCGATATGGTGTCGGGCGGATTTTTCGGTTTTTCACCCGTAAATATCACATACAGTTCAGGTTTTGGCATATTCACTTTTTTGAAACCATACAAATTTTGCTTGGTACGCTTGAAAAAATCGTGATATGTTTGTATAAGATACATCAGCGCACGTATTATAATATTCAATGTCCATGTTGACTGACTTTCAA